>JANXWB010000047.1 GCA_025351345.1 Synechococcales cyanobacterium GL140_1_metabat_312 | reverse complement strand
GTTGTCTTGCTCGGGTGTTGGATAGAATCGATACTTGAAAGCCTTTTGCATTGGTCTCTTTGGGTATTCTTAGATTATAGCTGATATTAACTAAGATGCACCTGCTAGAACAAAAGTTCCCACGACTGCCAAAGATTTGTTGCTTCCCGTCGGTCAGTCACGCGCCTTTACATCCCCGCCCTAAAACGGCTGGGTTTTCCGGCGAATCTAGATAAAATTAAGCCAACAGGAACTCGTTTCATGGGATAGCTCTTTTGAGGTGGATAAAGAACTCTGAAAGTTATCTAACTATATAAACGTAATAAAATTAGATAAAGCGAGTAGATGCCCTGAGTTACTATCTTGCCCTAATTAAACTAAAATGCCATCTGAATGATCGCTCTTCGTGAGAAAAATTGTGATATCACTATTTCGCATCCATCGCGCCCATATTATTATTTCTCCAAGGGCGACGATCGCATGGTTGGGGGCAATGGCCCTTTCCCTCACGTCAATTTCTCCTGTTTTCGCCATACCCATTACTTTGGAACTCGGTCCGTTGAAGAAATCCCCTAAGCCAAATAAGTCAAACCTCAAAGTCGTAAAGCCAAAACCCAAGCCTCCTAAGCCAAAACCTGTGAAACTAGGTGAGCTTCAACCCTTTTTTGATTCTGTGGAAACTGGGGAATTACTGTCGTTTCCCCGTGGAATTGAGGTAGATGCGATGCCCAAGCCGCCTACAGTCACGGCGTTTGATCAACAGGTGCTGAATACTTGTGGAGCATTTGGCAGTGGGGTTTCGGTGGACCAGGTGCGATCGTTATTTGAGAAGAATCCGGACATTGTGGCTCAAATTAAAAAGGCTGTCGAAGAAAGTGTAGTTCCTCTGCCTGGAATACTTGTTCGTCGTCAGTCAAAGGAAGTCTTTTTTGAAGATTTGGTGGAGATGTGGACGGGGCAGCGGGGATTTGAGCACATTTTTTGTGGGCAGGTGAGGGGCAATGAGATCAAGGGATTGCATTTTGCGGCGCGGTATTATGAGCTTCAACGAAAAGGAATTGCGGGTCGTTTACCGTTTAATCAACGCGAAGAAGAGGTGATCACTGGATTGGTCTATACGGTGGGGATACAGGCGAAGGTGAATGGTCGAGTGTTGAACGATCGTAAGGGAGGCTATTCCTATATGAGTTCGGCGCTGGAGATTTTGATTGATGGGACCCGGGCTTATACTCAGTTCAAAATCAATAGCGGACAGAACAATTCGGTATGTTTATACAATGCTGAAGATATTGAGACTCTACAGAAGTTTAAGGCGGTGTTTGTGAAGAACGATCGGGGCATTGTGACGATGTATCCGAAGGCGATACCCAATGCGGGCGATCGGCCTTGCGATCAGAGTCCTGAGTAAAAGGTGTTAAATATGATCTAGCAGCTTTTTTGGTGGCTTTTCGATTCTTGTTTCGAGAGGCTCCGCCAACGGGTTGATATTGAGAAACGATCGGGATAACCTCACTAGAGGCAGGATAGGAAGATCTTTTTTCGATAACCCCAAGGAGAGATATGGAAAGTTTCTGCCTAGGAAATAGTCAGACTGACGGATTGTCGGTACGGTAGTAAATTGTGAAACCAGGTGAGACCAGGTCTAATGGAATAAAATCAAGGATATTTTGGTTTAAGATAAATATTAAAATTAGAGAGATGATTTATGAGAAAAAGTGAACCTGTAAAACAAGAGATTAATGGCAATTCTGAAAAATATGAATCATATCGTGAAGCTTGGGCACGTATAAAGCAAGCCAAAGATAATGATTTCTTTTTAGAGGCAATTACAATTCAAGAAAGTATTATTTCGGATCGACTGATTAGCTTTTTATCTCGTCCAGATGCATCTGATGATTTTGCTGAAGCGAGAGAAGGTGGGAGGTTCATTTCTTTTTCCAATCTCATTAAGCATTGGCGTTCAGAGTTCCCTACAGGGATTGAATCAGGTAAATATTCAAATTTAATCAATGCCGTAGATAAGTGGCGAAAGGCCAGGAATGCCGCGATTCATACAATTGTAAAATCTGATCCTGGAGAGCCAACAAAGCAGATCGATTCTTTTTTGCAAGAAGCGAAGAAAGTAGCTGAAGATGGTGAAAAACTTGCTAAGGAGGTATGTGCATGGCGGCAGAGAGAGAAGCGAAAACAGGCTTCGGCTCCTGTCTCAGCCTAACAATCTCAATGCATACCGACCACCGAAGGGTTATCGGTTAGAGTTTAAGGTGACCTGTGGTGGGGATTGGGATCGTTAGAAGTTCGACGATGCTCTTAGCGCATTTGAAGAGGGAGTAAAAGCAGGGCAAACTCCACCTTAAATCTGTATTAATCTGTATCAATCCGTATTAAGTAGGACGCTTCGAGTTCCTCTATACTGGATGACGAAACTCTAATTAACCTTTACCCATGGAATCCCCTTCCGTTTGCCCAGTGCCTCTTGAGCAACGCCCCGTGAACGAGTTTCGGGAGTTAACCGAGTCACAATATTTTCGGTGGGCCACGCTGCGGGGTTGGGATTTTTTTAAGCCGTTAGCGATCGCCTTTGGGGCCAGTTTCATCATCTCCGCGCCGACCTCAGCCGCCAGTTACCCGATCGCAGAAGCCCCATTAGAGTGGTTTTTGATTGCAGCGGCGGGGGCTTGTTTGATTCCATTTTTGATGCTGATTCGGCTGTATTTGGGCTGGAACTACATTCGGAGTCGGCTGTTGGATACGAAGATTTTTTATGAAGAAAGCGGCTGGTATGATGGTCAGACCTGGGAAAAGACACCGGATTTCCTCAATCAAGACAAGCTGATTGTCACCTACGAAGTTCAGCCCGTGGTCAAATACCTTCAGCAGGCGATCGTTTTTGCGGGAGGTGTGTTGTTTGGGCTAATTATCGCTAGCATTGGATGGGCGTTTCTAGATTAAATTACCCAGAACACGTTAAGAACTAGTTTAATTGATTTAATTGACCTTTTTAGGACTTGTGGTGCCATGACCAGCAGAGGAAGACGCGGGGACACCCCAGAGCTACAAGTTAAGTTATTGCGGGAAGGCATTGTTGAATCGGTTCATCATGCTCATGCGGTGGTGTGTGACGATCGGGGACGGGTGCTTTTGACAGCGGGACAAGCGCTATACGAGACATTTATCCGATCGTCCCTGAAGCCCTTTCAAGCCATTTGTGTAACTTCAACCGGGACATTAGAGCGATTTGGGTTAACCGATCGGGATTTAGCGATCATTTGCAGCTCTCACCAAGGGACGATGGAGCAAGTTCGTCAGGCGTTCAACATTTTGTGGCGGGCAGACATTGATGCGACAGCGCTGCAATGCCCAATTCCATTAGGGAAGACCAATGCCCTGGAATATAACTGCTCGGGGAAACATGCGGGAATGTTAGCGGCTGCAAAACAAATGAGTTTGCCGACGGCCACTTATCTGCAACGCAATCATCCCCTCCAGCAGTTGATTTTGACTCGGGTAGCGGACTTGTTGAAAATGCCAGCGGCGGAATTTATTGTGGCACGGGACGACTGCGGGGCACCGACCTATTTGATGCAGTTGCAACAGATGGCTTGGCTCTATGCGCAATTGGGTTCGGGTGAGAGTTTGGACCTAGAACAAATTGTTCGGGCAATGACGGTGCATCCTGAGTTGGTGGCAGGTGTGGGTGAATTTGATACAGA
>JANXWB010000036.1 GCA_025351345.1 Synechococcales cyanobacterium GL140_1_metabat_312 | reverse complement strand
GATTAATGATGGATTCGGTGGTGATGACGGATAATCTGGCGACAATTAAGGAACATGCTTTTATTAAAAAAATAGGACATTGTTCAGATATGACGGCAATCGACGCGGCATTGAGTAATAGTTTGGGAATTTTGGCGATCGGCAATAATTAAGGACAGAGATTGCAATTGAGTGTTAATGTTTATTGAAAACTAGTGAAATTGGGCTTAAGGCACTAGTTTGGGATCTAGAGTGTTACCCTTTTCTCCTGTTGGTTTTCCTAGGCGCCGTAGTCGCCACATGACGAATCCCGTACCTAGAAGAACAGTAGGAGCGAATCCGACAAAGACATACAGAATGCGAGTCGGAAGTCCTCCAAAGGTTCCGTAATGAATGGGCGTAAAAGATCTCAGAACACGATCGCCTAACCCTGCATTGTTCGCATTTTTGACCGACAAAACTTTGCCACTATACTGATCGAGTTTGACTGAACTATTAAAGTCTTCGGTGTCTCTGGGCAATTTCTTATAAATCTCGATCGTGCCATCCGGCTGACCAGGAAGAGTGATGTAAGTATTTACAGCACCGGGAAGCGCCTGATTCGATCGGGAAATAATCTCATCTAATCCCAAGGGTGGCTGACCTAGAATCACAATAGAATGAACGTTCGGCGTTTCTTGGGTCAGTGTCAACGCATAAATAGCGGGATAGGTTTGATCATGAAAATTCCAGCAAAAACCAGTGAATGCGATCGCCCCGAGAAAGCCTGCTGTTATAATTCCTGCAACTTTATGAATATCGTAATTGACACGCTTTGGATGCGAATTCCACTTGATTTTGAATCCCAGAAAGAACTTGCGCCAACCCGACCAAAGTATCGTTCCGGTAATACTTAAAATACAGAGAAACAAAGCGGCAACCCCAACAATTTTCATGCCAATGTCGCCAGCAAGTAGCTGATAGTGTAGCTTTAATACGCGGCTGAACAAAGCAGTATCACGTTGCCGATCGCCCATGATTTTCCCATTGTAGGGATTGATAAAGACTTCCCACTGTGTCTTATCTGGGCGGTTTAGTCGAACGGTATAGAACTCTGAACCCGATGTCATCTGAACCTGTCCCACCTTCCAGTCTGGATAATCTGCATAGGCAGTGCTTACTATTTTTACTAGCGTTCCTGCTGAGAGGGTTTGTTCTTGAGGAATGACATAGCCAAAGCGTTGTTGAATTCCCCAGTCATCTATCTCATGTTCAAATACCAGTAGACTTCCAGTCAAACCGATAATTAAAATGATTAAGCCAACCAGTAACCCAATATAGCGATGAATGCTGAACACAACATTTCGGATCTTTAGCGACTTCATAACAAATGCTCCTAAATTAAGAAGTGGAAACAGTACTGAATGACGATCGCTATCCCTTACCGCATTTTGATTTACCACCCGCACAGTATGTAGCAAACCAAGGGCTAAACTTTGCCTCATCTTTTTTCTCACCGCTCATCTTCAGCAGGACTTCAAAACTGGACTGCTCACCGCCATACCGAACATGCATATGTGCTGGTTCACCATGGGGTGCTGTTACCGTGAGGTACCGAAATTGCTTACAGTTTGAATCTTGCTTTTCATCGGCAACTAATTCAAATAGATCCCAACTTGCTTTGAATTCTTTGTAATACTTGGGATCTCCCGCTGCCCCCATATAGGTGTATTCGCAGTTACGGGCGATCGCCTCTTGTCCCGTCGCATTTTTGTAAAACGTAACGGTCTCCATTTTTGACATCCCAATTCTCTTAGGGTTGCGCGGATCTTTGAGCGAACCTTCTTGGTCAGCATTCAGAATAAACATGCCGTCGTAGCCCAAGTAAGGCACTTTGTAGGCATTGGGTGAAATGATTTGAGCGATCGGTTGAACAGATTGCAATTGGGTGGATTGCGATTGGACTGGAACTGCCTGCGCGGGAACAAGAACAGATTCATTAGTCGAGGGTGGTGCTGTCGTTGTAGACTCACAGGCCACAATAAAACCACTAACTAAAGGAAACAATAAAAGTAGGCGTAGTTTCATCGTAAAAATCTCAAGGTGAATGGTTAAAAGAACGATCGCCTAAAACTTAACTGTCAATGAAGCGATCGCTGTAAAGGGTGCGCCCGGATCAATTCCACCTTCGCTTCCCGTGCTAGATTCAATGTATTGAACATTGGCAATATTTTTGAAATTCAAAGCGAAGCGATAGTTATCACGGTTGTAGAAAATGGCTGCATTGCCCGTTAGGTAGTCCCCTAGCTTGAACGTGTTGGCTAAATCTCCGAATCGATCGCCGACATAATTTACCCCAGCCCCAAAGCCTAATCCTTTCAGGCTGCCCTTTTGGATTTCATAGGTTGTCCATAGGCTGGCGGAATGTTTGGGCACCGACGAGAACTGCTTACCCACATTCTCCAGTGTCGTATCTTCTGAAACCTTGGCATCCGTGTAGGCATAGGAACCAATCACTTTCCAGCCGGGAGCCAGTTCTCCCGTAACGTCTAGCTCCACACCTTGACTTTTTTGTTGCCCAACAGCTGTTGAGAACAGTGGAAAGCTTGGATCGACCACTCCAACGTTATTTTTGGTGATATTGAAGTAGGTCAAGGTTGCAAGGAGCTTCTGATTCAATAATTCTGTCTTAACTCCAAGGTCAAAGCCCTGGCCGCGCTCTGGCTTCAGAATGTCGCCGGATACTGTGGTTCCACTACTGGGGTTAAAGGACTGGGAGTAGCTGGCGAACAAGGACATTTCTTTGATAGGCCGATAGATTAAGCCAATTCGTGGGGTAACAGCAGAAGAGACCTTGGTTGATTCACTTTTATCGGCGAAATCTGTTTCGGCGGTGGTGTTGGTTTGAGTGATTGTGTCATAGCGTAATCCGGCGACCAAAATTAGGTTGTCTTTTAGATAGATTTGATCTTGCAAGTAAGCCCCTAGTCGCGTTGAGTTGTTATCCGCATTTGCAAACAGGGGCAAGGACGATCGCAGTGGCTTGGGTACAAAATTATAATCTGGAGCAAAAATATCAATGGTCGATGGGTTGGCTATATCAAAGAGTGTGATGACGTTCTGGGTAGACCGATTCAGGTCAATGCCGGACGTTAGCGTATGTTTTACAGAACCCGTTGAAAATTTACCCACAACGCTGGTATTGAACGAGTATGAGTTGCTGACGGAATCTTGATCGGCATAAAAACGGGTAACGTTTGCTCCGTCGATGATAAATGGTAATGCCACGACGCTGTAGTCAATGTCATAACGCAGATAGCGGAACCCATTACGGATTTTCCAGTTGTCATTAAATTCATGTTCCAGGCTGTAACCCAAACTAAGGTTCTTTGTGACAATGGAGTCATCTGGATTATTGATGGTCCGATTTAGCGGGATGGGGGCGACACCTGTACCAAATTTAGTAATTCCGAAGTCGGCGGGGCCTTTGTTGTAAGTATATTCTAAGGAGAAATTGAGTTTGGTCCGATCGCTAATTTTCCAAGTCAACGATGGTGCTACAGAAACCAGATTGGTCAGAGTTTCAAACCCTCGTGGATTATTTTCATTTTTATATAGAATGCCTAAGCGATAAAGGAGATTTTTCTCTGGGGTCAGAGGGCCAGTTAAATCAACGTAAGTTCTTAATAACCCACTGCTGCCGACCTGAAGCTCTAGTTCTCGAAGACGTTCTGACAGGGGTTGTTTTGACACCAAATTAATGATGCCTCCCGGTTCAATCGCCCCATATAGAATTGAAGAGGGTCCCTTTAGAACTTCAACCTGTTCTAGATTCGCCACTTCTGGAATGCTTTGGAAGCTACCATATTGACGATAACCATCCTTGAGCATTGGCGTACGTGCCCCGAAACTGCCCCCGAAGCCTCTGACACTAAAGTTGGCACCCCTTCCGCCATCAGTACCAGAGATATTGACACTACTGACATTTCTGAGGACATCTTCAATTCGAGTAATTTGCTGATCTCGGATCACATCTTTGGGTATGACTTGTACGGAAAACGGTGTCTCTAAAATGGGTGCATCGGTTCCAGTGGCGGTGGAAGAATTGGGTACCCGATAACCCGAACCTCTTTCTCGGGTGCCTGTCACCGTGAGTTCTTCCTCGTCTTCAGGCTGTTGTCTCCCCGAGTTTTGAGTTGGTGCTAGTTTGGGCGTTGGGGTTTGAGCCAACAAATCCACTGCTCGCATTGATGAATGCTTAAACTGGTCGATCGACTGCGCTCCCTTCAGAGACTCAACAACGCCTTGATTAGCATCATTTGCCTGTGCAACCTCAACACCTGTCAAAAGCAAAACCCAAAACAAACCCATCGCCATTCGTGAACCGTTCATTGATAATCTCCACACACGTTAAATCGAGTCACCCAATAAATCTCACTGCAATCTCATCAGATCAACAGTTACCTACTTAATGAAGTTAGTTCTCAATTAGAATACAGTGAAGTTATCTGACAAAATCGATCGTCACTATGCCGAAACGGAGTATTTACTATGCTTGAACGGAGTATTATTTACTATGATTCAGTCGGGTAATATCCTCGGCTTAAACCGATACCTTTAAGCGACAGTCCCGAGGACTCTGTCCAAACTGCTTACGAAATGCGCGTCCAAACGCACTTAGATTGGCATATCCCACCATCTGTGAAACTTCTTCGACCTTCCAAGCCCCGGTCTGGAGAAGTTGTTTGGCTTGTTTCATATTGTGATCATGCAAGTAGCTAAATACAGTCATGCCGAAGACCTGTCGAAATCCGCACTTTAGGCTGTATTCATTTAGTCCTGAGAGTCGGGCTAGTTCTGCCAAGGTTGGGGGATTCGCGGTTCGTTGGAGCAAAATATCTTTAGCATGATGGACCTGATCGACGAGATCGGCCTTAAGTCTTTGAATGGACTAATGTTCGGCTATCTCTATCTCCTCTGCAACCATCATACTGATTAGTTCTAGAGCTTTTCCCTCCAGATACATCCGTTTTGCGATGCCTTGATAGGGACATTGCAGAATTTGCCGCGCCACGGTCTGCATCTGGGGAGTGGCTTTACCCATGCGCGCATACTGAACTTGTTCAACCGGGCGAATCAAGGGCTGTAAGGCTGTAGGTAGTTGACGATCGGCGTCACCAACAAAGCTGCGAAATAGGGCTGCATCCATCCATACGTCTACACCCAGGAGAGGCTCTCGCGACGAGCAGTCAAAGGTGGTATTTAGTGCTAAACCTTCGCCATACAAACCATACTCACCCGAACTAATCAGCCCTCGATTGTCCTGATGTTCTCCTGATAAATGAAGATGGTATTCAATGCCCTCTGATATTCGCTCAGGGCTGGTAGTTAGGATACGATCGTTGAGATGCAGGTTTCCTAAGGTTAGTTCCAAGCCGTCTCGCAATCTAATGGTGCGTCGTTTTCCTTTACCAAGCGTCGGAGAATATTGATAGATTTGGTCCTGATTGTCTTGGAGATCGGGATGCTTTGTGGGGGCGATCGCAGTCATTTCCCCTAACAATTCATCAAAAGCAGGCTGGGAGATACTGAGGGTCATGGGTCGATGTCAGGAATTTTGGATCAGCAGCAGTTGATGGCTAATCAAGATAGATGATACTAATTCTCAACAAAATTTGCAATGAATTACACGCCAAGTCCCACTGAGTATTAATGTGTTTGATATGATTCTATTTAATGGAATTGTTTCTAGAAGTTACGTTCAATCACAACCATTCTAGAAAAGCGAGAATTGATGGCACAGAACTAAAAATCAGTAGGATTAGGCTAAGGTACTGGGTTTGGAGCGGGTGCCACGAGGGCGGGTTCTACGATGATCGGTGCGGGATCTGGCAGCGCAACGGGTTCAGGCGCTGGCAGTATGGGTTCTGCGATCGGATCTGGTGCTGGTGCAACAGGTTCTGCGACAGGCTCGGGGACTGGCTTGGGGACTGGCGTAACGGGTGCAACAGGTTCAGAGACTGGTGTAATAAGCTCAGGAGCTGGTTTAGTCGGTGCAGGTGCAACAGGTTCGATAGCAGGTTCGACAACAGGTTCAGATTTACGGGCTTCTTGTTCTTGAATGGCGCGTTGACGGGCGATCGCGTCTTGTTCTGATTGTCTGCGTTGACGGCGCTCGTCTTGTTCTCGTTGAAAGTCAGATCCTTCCTGTTGGGATGTGACTCGGATATTGCTCGTTGTGTCGGATTCAGATGTTTCATATCGTCGATTTTTCATTGCTTCTAGCGCTTTCCGATCGAGTTCTTGATCTCCGCTACTTGTAACTAAAACCGGATTTACTTTACCGTCTTTGTCAATTTCTTGTCTAATCCGTAAACTTCCTTCAGAACCTAGATACTTATCAAGACCACAATTTTCAATACATTTACGGGCTTCTTTCTTTTGAATGGGTTGAGTTTTGGGTTCTTGTTTAGGGACGCTCGGAAGGACCGAAGAAACTGGGATTGGATTTACTACGGGTTTTGTTGTGGACGGACTTCCTGGGGTTCCGGGTTGCTTTCCATTTGAATTGCTTCCACTACCATTTTGATTTCCCCTTCCATTTCCTGACCCACCACTTGTTCCTGCACCTGCTGCTGCATTTGGATTTAGCTTTCCACCGTTTGGATTTCCTTTGGTTCCTTTCCCGCCTTTCTCTCCATTCAATTGTCCAGGATTTGTTGTAGTTGGAGTAAAAGGTGTCTTCTGAGTAGATTTTTCATCAGTTTTAGAAACATTTGAAGTAGATTTCTCCTTTTTCTCAACTGATTTTTCTGGTCGCGTTTTTTTCTCAGGTTCGATCGCATCTTCTGGAGTACTTTCAACAGGCATGGTCGCCATTTCGGGCTGTATTTGTGGAAGGGTCTCACTAGAGGTTACGGTAAATGGGTTTCCTAATGCTGCAATATTGTTTCCATCTTTAGTCCCGCCAGCGGTTTGTAAAAGTGAGAACCGAGAGCTACCGCCACCACCACCCGCCAAGTCACCGCTTTGACCATTTGGATTAACCTGAGATAGATCTAGTTTGGGTTCAATTTTCTCATCAGCAACAATTTCCACTTCGTCCTGAGCGGGATCAGTTGCGATGTGGTGAGAGACATTAGTAAACCCCGCGATCGCACCTAAATGCAAGACCAATGCAATTGGAAATGTCAACTTAAAAAGTTTCTGTTGCTGTTTTACTTCTTGCTGACGATAATGCAATGCTGATTGAACAGGAGTTTCAGAGATTATTGACATCTGCATGGGAGTTTGAAGTGAACTAGGATAAGTTATATTATTGAGAGATGCTTGCATTTAACAATCGCAATGTAGCATAATCCACTCCAGTAGTAAACATATTGTAATCACCATGGGATTTTTCAGTTTATTGTTCACAACAGCCGGAATTGTATTATTTCCTCTACTGGGATTTTCTATTTTTGTAATAGCGTCGGCGATCGAACGAGGTAAATTTTGGTTGAAACTGACAAAGCGTCAACCGAAGTTTGCAAAAGAGTTGCTTACGTTGTATCAACAGCAACCAGAATTGGCCGCAGAGAAGGCTCAACGAAATTTAGATTTACCGTTATCTCGTATTATGTTGGCCGCATTACAATTGCGAAATCCGAGTACAGATACCTTTCGTTTAGCAATGGAAGCAGAATTACGATCGGAAATTCCGGGATTAAAACGGTTTATGAATTGGTATGAAATGATTGTGGGATTAGCGCCATTGCTGGGATTACTCGGGACAGTGATGGGACTGATTCAAGCCTTTAGTGGTTTGAATATTGGAGATGTTGGCGGCACGAAGAGTGGTGTAGTATCGGCAGGAATTGCAGAGGCATTGATTACGACGGCAGCGGGGATTGGAGTGGCGACGATCGCACTTGTGACGGTCACTATTTTCCGAAGTGCTTATCAGAGTCAAATGACGTTGATTGAAGAATGTGGTGGTCAAATGGAATTGATTCATCGCTGTCGGTTAGAGAATAGTTTTGTTGATAGTAGTTTTAATAGCATTGGAGCAGAAGTCTCATGATGCGTACTCCCCAAGACTTCGATCGTCCGGTTGAGGTTTCGACGACACTTGTTCCGTTGATGGATGTGGTGTTTGCAATTTTGACATTTTTTATTATGTCTACTTTGTATCTGACAAAATCGGAAGGATTGATTGTAAATTTACCGAAAGCTGCACAATCGCAATCACAACAACAAACTCGTGTGAATGTAACCGTAATGCCGGATGGAACGCTGGCATTAAATAAGCAGACCATTCCATTAGATCAATTGGAATCCAATGTCCGATCGCTTATGCGTGCAACACAGCAAACGGTGGTGATTATTAATGCGGATACTGCAGTTACTCACGGAAACGTTGTGGCAGTGCTAGATCAAGTGAAGAAGATTGATGGCATTAAGGTGGCGATCGCAACTAAAAAATAGCTAATTGAACCTGTAGCTATCCCGAGCGTCCATCTGAGATTCAAAGATTCTGTGGACAAGTTGAATTCAAGCTTAGAGGCCGTATGTGGGGCGGGTTTTCTACAATTTATTTGCGGGTGTACATAAAACGAAACGATATGTACAACGACAGCTTCACCAACAGAATCATCCAAGCGGTCGAAACTGTTGGCTTAGCTAATCGTTGTACAAACCCGTTATTAAGCCTCGTAGTTGACAATGCGGGCAAAACTTTCAGGATCCAAACTCGCACCACCGACTAATGCCCCATCAATTTCTGGCTGAGCCATGATCTGATCGATATTGTCGGACTTCACTGAGCCGCCATATTGAATCGACACGTCCGACTTATTTAGCTTGCTGCGAATAGCGCCACAAATCCGGTTGGCTTCCGTCACATCGCAGGTATCTCCCGTTCCGATCGCCCAAATTGGTTCGTAAGCAATCACTAAATTAGTCTGATCAACCCCGATCAACCCCTTAGCCAACTGCTCAAAAATCACCGCTTCTGCTTTCCCGGCATCGCGTTCCTGCTTAGTTTCGCCAACACATAAAATAGGTTTCAGCCCTGCGCCTTGAGCTGCTCTAAGTCGGAAGTTAACCGTCTCATTGGTCTCGCCGAAAAGTTGACGACGTTCGCTATGGCCAATAATCACGTAGCGCACCCCGATTTCGAGCAGCATTGTCGCTGATATTTCGCCCGTATAAGCACCATTTTCAGCCCAATGGACATTCTGCGCCGCAATTTGGATGCGACTACCGTGGAGGGTTTTGGATAGGATGCCAAGATCCGTAAAGGGCACGCAAAGAACGATGTCACGATCGCTCGGGGCATCATCCACAAGCGATTTGAACCCCTGCACAAACTCGATAGTTTCGGCTTGGGTTTTGAACATTTTCCAATTGCCAGCAAGAATAATCTTTCGCACAGGATCAAATCTACTTCTAAAAAAACTTCTATCAAGTCTACGCCGTGACGGGATCAATTCGATCGAATTTAGAGTGCGGAATTGAGAGTTATAGGTTTTCTAGGGTTTGGGTGATGATGGCGGTGCTGACTTGTTCGTGACGATCGCGGATCATGTCTATCCAAGTAGCGGCGGTTTTGGAATCCATCTGGCGGGGAACTCCCATCAGGTCTAGGACGCTGTCGCTAGAAGGAGATAAGAAAATTAAGCTGGGATTGATCGGCTGATGGTAGGACCAAAAGGCACGGATGGAGTCGGGATGGGGTAGGGTGTCAGCATCGATCGGCTGTATCGTTGTGTCATTATCCAGTAATGTTCCATCGTCTCCGCTTAGTATGGCTCGCCGATCGCGCAAGGCTTGAATGATTTCGGTTTTGGTGCGGCCTCGGAGTTGAAATAACACGAAAGGATCGTCCCCAAACCGATCGCCCAGTAAGTAATAGACCGCGCCAATATGTTTACAGGGATTGACTGGATCCGGACAATCGCATTCACTAATAATGTCGAATTGATTGAAGGGAAACAGACTTAAACCGTTGGCAGTAAAGACTTCTTCGATATTTTGAGGCATTTCGCCGGACAAGAGCTTAGCGCTAAATAGAGCTTGTTCTGCCAACGATTCAACAATATAGCCCCACTGTTCGTCCGTAAAGGGTTCGATTTGGAATCGGACATTGTAGGGTTCAGGCGCGGATCCGCTAACGACAGCAACGACGCTGGCATTGTGAAATTCTAAACTCAGAACATTTCCGTCTTTTGCGTAGTTCCGTGCCCGCGCCATTCGTTGTCTGAATCCAAAGGATTCCAGCACATCAACCCAACGTTGTGCCCACCATTCACGGGCAATGGCGATGGAATATTGATCCTCTGAGTCCGCTGTATCTGATGGTTCGGAATGCCGATACGATCGCATTTTTGCAGTAGGTTTTTAATTAAAAGTCCAGGGTACAGGAGTTGAACCCGTCTGGTACGAATTATGAGCTCGTTGCCTAAACCGCTCGGCCAACCCTGGAAACGTATGACACTCTAGATAATGCTAGTAATGTGTTTATAGTAGTGTAACGTAAAATAGCCGAATTAGAATCAGAAAATTTATGCTCAAAAAGTTGAGTTGACTTCTTCAAAAATAGCTGAGTCGCTCCTGATGTCTAAGTATACAATCATCATGAAAATGCAGAAAAAGCATGATTTTTCGATTCAACCACTTTTCTCCTTAATCTAATGAAACTCAACTCAACAGCGACATTTACCTTTGTACTTCTGTTCTTGATGGTGAGTGCGGGTGTTGTGAGTTCTACGGGTGGGTTTTCAATAGGGACTGAGGCTCTAAAAGGAGTTCGTCAACCGGATAGTCGGCCTAATAAGGCATCAAGCGGCGAAAATTCTCAGAAACGGACTTCGGGTCAGGCAGAAATCACACTTCTCAGGGAAGAAGATATTTTGAAAGCTGCGAAAGAAAAAGTTAATAGTAGTCTAAAAGCTGGAGCAAAGCCGGATCTGACCCTGGATCAAAAGGATGGGATTAAGGAAATGCCTGAAGCGCAAAAGACGAATCACCAGTTTCCTTATACGGGTAAAGATAAAGAGGTGACGATCGAAGTAACAGCGATTCGTCGCCAAGAAGATACGGTAAGTTTCGATGTTTCGCTGAAAAATGACAGTGCCCAAGCGGTTAATTTTCTATATAGCAATTTGACCGTTAGAGATGATCAAGGTCGGATTTTGAATGCTGAAACGACAGGGCTTCCCCAAGAACTTGCGCCAAGGAGCGATCGGGTGACGGGGACGGTGAAGGTCTCTAATGGTTTGTTGGCAAATGCGAGTAAAGTTTCCTTACAGATCTCTGACTATCCAGACAAAAAAATACAACTGGAAGTTTTAGATGTTCCCGTTAAATAATTATTAAATAGGAACCACTAATTTAGCCATTAATTTAATGGTATATCAACCCAAATTTAGTACGTCAGAATTCATTCTAACTTCCCTCATGTTGCCTTCCCTGTCTCCTTCTGAAGTGGGTAGCCGTTTGCTTTCCATTTTGGTATTGATATTGATCAATGCATTCTTTGTGATGACGGAGTTTGCCATCGTTTCGGTGCGACGATCGCGGATTAGCCAGTTGGTAGATGCGGGAGATTTGCAGGCTCAGACGGTGCAAGAGTTGCAGATTGGTATCGATCGATTGCTATCAACGACGCAGTTAGGGATTACGATGTCAAGTCTAGCGTTGGGGTGGATTGGTGAAAGTACGATGGCAAATGTGATTCGATTGGGAATTCGATCGATAACATTTTTGCCGGAGACTTGGTTAGAGACTTTGACGCGATCTTGTTCTGTACCGATCGCATTTTTGTTGATTGCCTATGTGCAAATTGTTTTGGGTGAATTGTGCCCGAAGTCAATTTCGTTGCTATATGCGGAAGATATTGCATTAGCATTAGCGCCGTTAAGTAGTGTGATTGCTCGATGTTTCCATCCATTTATTTGGATTTTGAATAAATCCACGCAGTTGTTGTTGCGGTTGATTGGGATTCGCTATACGGGACAAGGTTGGTATAACCAAGTCACGTCTGAAGAGATTCAGCTCATGATTGAAACACAAAGTGAATCGATGGGATTAGTTGAAGAACAACGAGAATTACTTAGTAATGTATTTGAGTTCACCGACGTAAAAGCCAATCAGGTGATGATTCGTCGGACTAATATGATTACGATCGATATTGCGGCCACGGTTCGCGATCTTTTGGATGAAGTTTCTCGTAGTCATCACTCACGTTATCCCGTCATTTCTGAATCAGTGGATGATGTGTGTGGGGTGATTCATTTGAAGGAGTTAGCCGAACCGCTGGTACAGGGAACTTTAATTTTGGATAGTCCGATTCAGCCTTGGATTCGGCCTGCTCGGTTTGTGCCGGAATATACAGCACTGGGTGAGTTGTTGACCTTAATGCAACGATCGCGACATCACATTGTGGTGGTGGTAGATGAATTTGGGAGTACGGCGGGGCTGGTGACGATTCAGGATTTGATTACGCAAATCATTGGAGAATCGCCAGAGAATGAAATGGAGACGGTAAATTTGATTCAACGGATTGATGCCCATACCTTTATGGTCCAGGCGCAGCTTTCGCTTGAGACTGTGAATGAAGTCTTAAAGGTGCAATTACCAATTTCGGATGAGTATCATACGTTGGGCGGTTTTTTGTTGTATCAATGGCAGCGGATTCCAGGGGAAGGGGAGACGTTGCAGGAGGGGAATTGCGAACTAACAGTGATTACTTCAGTTGGGCCTCGATTGGACCAAATTCAAATTAGACGGTTAGAGCCGATCGTCCTTGAGAGTGATTAGAGTTTTTTAAGTTCTTTGTTGGGATCAAAAGACTCGATCCCCCTAAATTTCCCTTAAAAAGGGGGAACTAGAAAATAAGGAAGATCTAGAAAATAACGATTAGTCTCCCTTGTTAACTCCCGTATTAAGGAGGATTCAGGAGATTGCCTTTCTATTCTTCAAACTGCCATAGTTCTTTGGTGTATGCCTCATCTAGTACCTTTTTTGGACGGAGCAATAGAATGACTCGGCCTAAGATTTGCGTTTCAGGCGCGGATTCAAACCAGTTCAACTGCAATTGATTCTCGGCATCGGCAATCACAAAGTAGCAATCTTCTTTCCAAGTCCGATCGTCCCGATCGACCACAATCAAAACTTGTTCTTGGGTGCCGGGAAGTCGGGTGGGCAATTTGTCACTATCGACTAAGAATGCGATCGGGTCGGACAAGTTGCGAATCACTTGGTAGCCTGGAACGGCCACGTATGCCCCCGAACCTGTAAATCGTACCAATCCAAACGGTTCTTCTGCATCATAGAGCGGCGGCGCTTGAAAATCAGCCTTTGTCAGAGGCATAACCCCAATGACGGGGAGAACGGTGGGAAGTTCTTCGTCGGATTCGATGCGGTAGGCCGGGAGCCGAGGGGCTAGTTTTTCTGGGACTTGGGTGAAGTCGATTAGTAAGGCTTCAATTTGTCGGCGAGCGGGGACGGATTGGACGTATTTTAACGCTCGGGCAATTAGGACCGATCGGGCTTGAAGATCGGTTTTTTGTTTTGCAGCGCGCCAAGCAAAGTAAGCCAAAATATCGCCGGGATGGCTAGAAAATTCTGAGGCCGGCTGGTTAATTCGGGAGAAATCTTTGACAGCTTTGCCCATTTCTCGTGCTTCATCCATATCCATTTTACGATCGGCAGCGAAGTCAGCAGCAGCGGCACGTTCGACAGGAGAGAGCATTCTGAATTCGTAGAGTACGTCTGAGGCACGATAGCCAAAATGAGCCACGGTCTCCGGCGAGACTCCAACACTGATAATGGATTGGTAAACCTGGACGGCGACCATAATTTGGTTTTGATGAATCGCTTCAAATCCAGTAGCTTCAAAAATAGCTTGATCGTTGTAACCACTTTTCGAGAGTTTTTGGCAAGCCTCGGCCCAATCCACCCAGGTTCCCATCTTGCGACGCAGGGAGAGAATCAATTCATCGGCTTGAGCCGGGTCGAGAGTTGTAGGATCGGTGGGGTTCGTGGGGTTTGTGTCAGTCATAGGGTTTTATTACAACGATCGATACTCACCCTAACATCGAAGCGGGGGCATCTGAATTTTAAAATCTCTTGACTTCGCTTGCTAGTTCAGGGCAATATAACAACCAGAGGGGCCATAGCTCAGTTGGTAGAGCGCTGCGATGGCATTGCAGAGGTCAGCGGTTCGAACCCGCTTGGCTCCATATATATTTTGAAAGCATGGGATTGCAGAGTTCCATGCTTTTTTAATTGATGTTCCCGATCGATACTAAGGGTTAGATAGTGGTTAGAGTTGAATAGCAAGTATTGCGATATGTAAAGCTTCTGCTATCAAAGCGATGAGGAGACCAAAGTCAGCAGATACAATAGAAATTCAAGTTTTTATTGTTCTTTTGGTTGTTTGCCTTGTCCAGCGGAATGATTATCTCAACTTCGCTATTGGATGATTTATCTGCGGCACTATCTCAGCAGATTCATCCCCATACGTATTTCAAGTCCTCCATGACGGCGTTATCTCATGCCATGGAGGATCAGGTCTTAGCCGGGTCAGATAAACCGCTGGTGATTGCAAGTTTTCAGCGGGAACGGTTTTATAATCAAGAAGCGCATCGCTATGTAAGGATTTCGGAACGCAGCGATCAGGTTTATGTGTTGGCGGCTCCAGAGACGGAGTTCAAAAATCGATCGCAACAGTACGAAACGATCGCCTTTGATCCGAAGGATGGGTTGGCGATGGAATGGCATTTGGTGGTTCTGGGAAAAGGCTATGCGTCCTGTTTGATTTGTCGGGAACGCTTGGGGGATGAGAGCAATCAGGGCGTGTTGCATGTGGACCAAGGTCGTCGGTTTGAGGGAATTTGGACCTTCGATCGTGAAATAGTCAACAAGTCTGCTGAACTGCTGCTTCAACGAATTTTAAGTTATCGACCGGAACTAGCCAGCAAAGTCGGCAAGGCGCTCGCAAAGCTGAACCGCGAGACTCTCAAGGGATTCAAACCGTCTGTGGCGGATCCGTTTTCAGAACGACTTGTGACCTATTTGCAGGCGGGACAGTACAAGCTCTCGAAGGCGTACCGATCGATCGCAGAAGGGGAACGGAAGGAGCGTTTACAAAATTTGATGACAGCGGCAATTCGGGAGTCGTTGGATCCTGAAGAAGTGCTTCAGGTGGGGACCCAAGAATTGGGACAGGTGCTGATGCCGTCGCGCTGTTTGATTTATCGAGCGAGAGCGGGGAATGCCTTGGTGAAGCTGAGTCATGAATTTTTGGGAGTGACGAATGAGGTGCCGCTACGGGATGACGATCGGATTGATGATCAGTCGATTCCGTCGCTGTTGGGCATGAGCTGGAACCTAGCCTCCAATCCATTTTTTCAACAAATTGTCACGACACAGACATTAGTATTTGTGCCTAATTTAGCCCAATACCTCAAAGATACTCCGCTTGATTCTGAGTCTTTGCGCACCCTTCAGAGCTTATCGACCACGGGCAAGATTTGCAGTTGGTTAATGGTTCCGGTGATTCACCAAAATCGGCTTTTAGGCGTAATTGAACTTCATTATCATCGATCCCAGAATTTGAATGAAAGTGAACTGGACTTGGTAAATGCGATCGCAAATCAAGTGGGGACAGCATTAATTCAGGCTGAGTCTTTTGCAAACTTAGAAGATCTCAATCAACAGCTTGAAGCACTTGAACGCACGCGCAGTAATCTAATTGCGATTACGGGACATGAGTTACGGACACCGCTTTCGACGATTCAGGTGTGTTTGGAAAGTTTGGCCACAGAACCAGATATGCCGCAAGAATTACGTCAGGTGATGTTGGATGCGGCGATGGAAGATGCCGATCGAATGCGGAAGTTGATTCAGGACTTTTTGACGTTATCTCGTTTGGAAAGTGGTCGGGTAGAGTGGCGGGTGGAGGCGCAGCCTTTGCAAGAATGTATTGATTTGGCACTGAGTAGTCTACAAAGCCGCTATGGGATTAAGTTGCCGACAATATCGGTGGAGATTCCAAAGTTGTTGCCCTTGGTTCAGGTGGATGGAGAATGGCTGGTGGAGGTGCTTTCAAAGCTTTTGGACAATGCGTGCAAATTTACAGATGCAACGGGCCATATTCGGATTCGGGCTGTGCAATCGCCGAATGAGTCCGTTACTCAGGGCGTTCAACATATGTTGGAAGTAGTGTTGGCGGATACGGGTCGTGGTATTGATCCAGCTTCATTAGAAGCTGTGTTTGAGCGGTTTTATCAGGAGGAGGGATCCCTACGGCGGAGTGTGGGCGGAACGGGCCTTGGTCTTGCGATTTGTCGGCAGATTGTGAATGGTTGGGGCGGACAAATTTGGGCGGAGTCGGCTGGAAAAGGTCAGGGCAGCGCGTTTCACTTTACGATTCCGATCGTGGCCATGGCATCTTAGAGAGCATCTTAGAGGATTTTTGATAATTAGGGTTGTGATGCTAGACCCGATCCCCCTTGATAAGAGGGAATTAGAAAATCTAAAAAATAAGAAAATAAAGGGGAATTAAGAATTCAACCGTTAGTGTTTACTTTAAAGACCGCGCTTAGGGCGTCGTTGTAAACCAATTGGAATTTGGTGGGTTGTTGCATGAGTTCTTTGAGTCCGGGTGGAGTTGTTCGATCGAACGGATCAACACACAAGACTATAAATTCGACGCGGTTGTTTTTGATGATGGGCAAACCTTCGGCTAAAGTCCAACCTGTGGAGCCAAGCCGATCGATTACCTGATTATTTAAATTCTCACCCACCAATCCATAAGGCCGTAGACCTATTGAATAGATGACGGAGTTTTTGACATTATTTTGTACCCAGCGATAGACCATGCTTTGCTGTTGACCCATGGGAAAAATCAATCCTTCGTGTCCCGGTAATCCCACTAAAGGTCGATCGGTTGTGGACTGTAGGACTATAAGCATTGTTGCAATACTGCCGGAAATAAGTAAGGGTAGGCGCGATCGGAGTGGAATCGATCGTTTTTGGAGTCGATCGATCCAGGGCGAAGGTTGTAAGGCTTTTTCTAACAAAATTGTCAAGGCATAAACTAATAGAATTCCAGTGAGTGGCATGATGACGGCGCTGTATCGAATTTGAATTAGGAAAACTTTTCCTGATCCCGCCAAATAGCCCGCACCGCTTGGGGTGAGAACTAAAGCCACAATGGCGCTCAAGTTCCAAGCCGCAACAATTTGGAGTCCTAAAGGAATCGATCGGATTAAGGGGATGGATAGTAATTGCGACCGGGATGGTGATCGTGATGATTGAACTGCGGCGATTATAAGGGGAAGTAGAGATGCTATTATCGCGGTGATTAGGATAATGAATGGGACATTTAATTTATAGAGTTGGGGATTGGTTATGCTTTGTAGAATGCTGAGGTCAGTGGCGGCTTTGAGTTGATCGATAGGAGTGAGTTGCCCAGTTTGGATTAGATTTCGTGCATACCAGCCACAACCTATAGCGAGTGCGGGTAATAGTATTTTCAGGAATGCCGATCGGATGCGATCGGTGATTGATTCTTGGTTTTCTGAATTGCTAAAAATAATATTTAAGACTAGAGCTGCGATTAGAAAATATAGTCCATTTGGCTTAGTGCCGATCAGTAATCCGAGAGCGATTCCGACAACAAGCGACCAATTCTGTGTGTGGGTTTTAGATTTCAAAAATGCCCATAGGATGACTAACTCCCAAAACAACATTGTTACGTCGTTTCGAGCAATGTCAAAAATGAGATTTTGAAACTCTGAAAGATTGAGTAAGCCTAGGACAAGACCGACGGAGATGATTCCTCGCCAGAAGGCCGATCGGATGGGGACAACTAGATTGAAAATTACCACTGTTGCGAGTAATGATCCTGCCACTAATGTCAGAGTTGTCAAACCCAATAATGCATCGTTTCGCAGGAAAACCATACTCCATAAATTGAGTAATTCATTTCCACCGGGATAGTGGCCATAGGTGCCTTCTATTTTCCACCAAGTTTGCGCTTGTAAATAGGTAACGACATTGGGTAAGTGATAGCTGACGACATCCCAACTTAAAGGATGGACCGATCGGATTTGGGTCCAAGCGTCGTTGAGCATTGTTGTTAAGGGTAATAATCCTAAAAATCCTAGGGCTATTGTTACCCCAATTCCCAAAGGACTGAGCATTACGATCGGTTCTTTTTGACCTTCCCGCACGGGTACAGCCCACCTTCGAGACTGGAGAAATTCCCCTACACTGAGGGCCACCGCCGAGGATAACAGGCCGATCGGGTTCAGTTCTCCAAAAACTCCCATCACTAACTGCAATAGGGTGATGATGATCCAAAATGCGCTCAAAAAACTGAGTAGTGATTGCAAGGGCTGATAGGGAAAGATTCGATTGGCGATTCGGGCTGAGGTCACTAGGATCAATATCGTTGCGATCGTGAACATAACTATTTCTAATCGCATGATTTAATCTCCCTGCCGAATTCTTGAGTTAAGACGTAGCTAAGTTTTTGGGCGATCGCGGTGATCCAATTTTCGTCTTGTTGGGTGTAACTGCGCGGGGCATTGGAGGCGAGGATTAATACTCCTTTGGGGGCGATCGGCTGACAGATTACAGCTTGGGCATTTTCAGGCAAGTAATTAAATTCGATTTTTCCGGGATATTTGTTTGAATCGACTAAATAGATTGCTTTTTGTTTGTCAATTACGCGGTTTACTATGGTTCCAGGAACTACTTTCGACTCAGTGGGCAAAATTCCACGACGCAACAACACGTCTCCATCCCAGACTAAGACCAACGATCGGGTCAGCGTATTAGTTAACAAAATGTGGGAAGCCCAGGCCAATTCTGCTTGTAAATTTTCCGATAACTCCGGTTTAAACTCAAAGCATTCATCGCCCAACAATTCCACACTATCCGGAACCTTCGGCTGCACACGCTCCCACAACAGTCCCACCAAAATCAACACCGCACAGACAATGACACCCAACGCATCCGATCGGGATTGGGTCTCGGTCAACTGGACCGTCAGGAGGCGATTGGCAAAGAGAAGTAGACCCGCCACCATTCCAGCAGCGATCGGAAGTTGTCGAATAACTTGATTCTGATCAGGCTTTGCCATACCCTTTGTCCCAGTAGCGAATTCCCTTCTTTTTATACCTTGCAATGTCGCGTTTCAATTTCTCTGTTTCATATTTCTCTGTTTTAGGTAGCCTCGTACCGTTCAGTATGTTACTCAATGGCTTCGGTAATGCCAAACCTGAGCTGATGCAGGAACTAAGACTGCCCGAATCCGTGGGGGTTACAGTCTTACAAAATACGCCCTGGACCGCACTTGCAGGTGATGAAGATCCGACGGCAAGCAAGATTGTGCAAGGTTATCTCAACACTCTTAAAGCCCAAGGATTGAATCCATCCGAACAAGGTATCTGGTTCCAATCCGGTGTTTCAGTGCTGGTGGAAAATCAAGGCAAAATCCCAATTCCTGCGGCTTCTCTGACAAAAATTACCACGTCACTGGCGGCGCTTGAAACCTGGGGACCACAGCATCAATTTGACACCACGATCGCGGTCACGGGTCCGATTCAGAATGGAGTTTTACAAGGGGATTTGGTGATTTTGGGCGGCGGGGATGCGATGTTTGTGTGGGAGGAGGCGATCGCGTTAGGTAATACCTTGAATCAATTAGGCATCCAGCAGATCTCTGGGGATTTAGTGATTTCAGGTAACTTCATGATGAACTTTGAGGTTAATCCAGCCAAGGCAGGCGCGCTTTTGTTTCAAGTTTTAAACTCAAAAACATGGCCTGTGGATCTGGAGGATCAATATGGTCAAAGTAGTCAACTAAAATCCAAGCCCGCAAAGCCGACGATCGCCATAAAGGGTAGTGTTCGCCTGGGGGATGTGCCCAACGCCCGTACCATTGTCCAACACAAGTCTTTGCCGCTGCTACAGTTGGTGAAACGCATGAATGTTTATAGCAATAATGTTATGGCGGAAACACTATCTCAACTTTTAGGTGGTTCTCAACCCACGAAACAAAAGGCGGCCTCTGCGGCATCATTGCCGACCAGTGAGATTCAATTGATTAATGGGTCAGGACTGGGAACTGAAAATCGGATTGCACCCCATGCGACGACCACAATGTTCAGCGCGATCGCCCGGTATGCGGAACGGAATGGATTTACGGTGTCTGATTTGTTTCCGGTTTCGGGGATGGATGTGGGGACATTGATCGATCGGAATATTCCAAAAAATGCTGTGGTTAAGACTGGAAGTTTGAATGAAGTAAGTGCGCTGTCTGGAGTGATGCCAACTAAAAAGCGTGGCCTCGTTTGGTTTTCGATTATAAATCGTGGCACAAATATCAATGATCTGCGAAATCAGCAAGATATTCTACTAAACCAGCTCCAAACTTACTGGGGCAAGCCTGACTCGCGTTCAAAAACAATCACACCAACCCCTAGCGTCACCACGTCCGAGAGTCGGTTGGGTGCGCCGGAACGGAATATTGTTATTGGAAACTAGTAGAATATGCCCCTTAATAATTGAGATAATTGGGCACCGTAATGGAATAGTGAATGGTGAATTGAAAAAGGAACGATCGGCATTGGAAAAAAAGTATAGTTTGAATTGATTTAGAAGATGTTTGAATAGCTCTCGCAAAAATCCCATTTCCCCATAAAGGGCGAAGATTCGATCGGCAAGTGGCAAAGCTTCTTCTAAGTGCGGTGTAGCGCTAAGTGAGGTATAACAAACTTGCGATCGTTTTATGCACAAGTAATGTTTTATGCCTGCGACTTCTGAATCTCTTGAATTGTTTGTGTCGTCTTGTCAGGGGTTGAAGGATGAGAAGAGTGATTCGCAGACGTTTTTGAATCGGTTTTTTCAGGCGTTTGGGTATGCGGATGCGATCGCTGCGGGTGCGGTGATGGAAAAACGCATTAAGAAGGGCAGCAAGACGGGGAAGATGGGGTTTGCGGATTTGGTGTGGGTGCCGGGGAATCTGCCGGGGGTGATTATTGAGATGAAGAAGAAGGGCGAGGATCTGAGTAAGCATTATGCGCAGGCGTTGCAATATTGGATGTTTCAGATTCCTCGATCGCAGTATGTGGTGCTGTGTAATTTTGATGAGTTTTGGATTTACGATTTTAATATCCAAGTGGATACGCCTGTGGATATGGTGCGGTTAGATCAGTTTGTTAGCCGTGCGTCCAGTGCGTTTGCGTTTATGGAGTCCAGCGTTCGTAAACCTGTGTTTCGGAACAATCAACAGGAGATTACGGAAAAGGCTGGGAAGCGCATGGGGGAACTGTGTCAGATGCTGAAGGTGCGTGGAAAACGGGAGGGATTTGATGATTTGGTGGCGCAGCGGTTTGTATTGCAATGCGTGTTGGCGATGTTTGCGGAGGATCGCGGATTGTTGCCGAAAGATTTGTTTGTGAGTTGTGTGCAGGATTGTTTGGGTGAGAAGAAGAAGAGTTCCTATGATGTGTTGGGGGGATTGTTTTTGGCGATGAATACGCCGGGGATTACGCCTGCGGGTCGCTATAAGGATGTGGAGTATTTCAATGGGGGATTGTTTGAACGGGTGCATCCGATCGAGCTAACCGAAAATGAACTCAAGATTTTGGAAGTGGCGGCGTTGGAGGATTGGAGTCGGGTGCGGCCTGCTATTTTTGGCAATATTTTTGAGGGGACGGCGAGTGCTGTTGAGCGCCATAAGCATGGAATGCACTATACGTCGGAGGTGGACATTATGAAGATTGTGCGTCCGACGATTAGTCGATTTTGGGAGGAGCGGATTGAGGCGGCGCTTACGATCGGGGAACTAAATCAGCTTCAGCTTGAATTACAGAATTATCGGGTGCTTGATCCGGCTTGTGGGAGTGGAAATTTTTTGTATTTGGCTTATCTGGAACTGAAACGCATTGAGCGGTTGCTACTCGATAAGATTTCGGAGCGGCGGCGGGGAAGTCGTGAACAAATGGCGATCGGGTTTGTTACGCCGTTGCAGTTCTTTGGGATTGATTTGAATCCGTTTGCGGTGGAGTTGGCGCGGGTGACGCTAATGATTGCGCGGAAGATTGCGATCGATAATTTTGGAATTTTAGATCAGCCTGCGTTGCCGTTGGATTCATTAGATCAAAATATTGTTTGTGCTGATGCGTTATTTACGGAGTGGCCTAAGGCAGATGCGATTATTGGGAATCCGCCGTTTTTGGGTGGGAAGCATATGCGAATGAATTTGGGCGATGGCTATATCGATAGAGTTTTCAAGCATTTTCCTGATGTTAATGACTCGGTTGATTTTTGTTCATAT
This sequence comes from Synechococcales cyanobacterium GL140_1_metabat_312, assembly GCA_025351345.1. Lineage (GTDB taxonomy): Bacteria > Cyanobacteriota > Cyanobacteriia > Leptolyngbyales > Leptolyngbyaceae > JAAFJU01. The sequence continues at coordinate 40,625 of JANXWB010000036.1, read as the reverse complement.
TGGTTTCGGCTAGCACAAGATAATTTGGGTGAGGCTGGTCGTGCTGGACTAGTTGCAACAAACTCAATTAGTCAAGGCAAAAGTCGAAAAGCTGCGCTCGACTATGTGACAGCCAATGGGGGAATTATTCACGATGCGGTTTCAACACAGGTTTGGTCAGGAGAAGCAAAAGTTCACGTTAGCATAACCAATTGGAGCAAACAAACGCCTCTGATTTTCTATCTCGACAACAAGGAAGTTTCAAAAATCAATTCATCATTGCAAGGCGAAACTGATGTCAGTCAAGCCGATCGACTAAAAGCTAATCTAAATTATTGCTTTCAAGGCGTGATTCCAGTCGGAAAGGGTTTTATTATTACTGAGGCACAAGTGAATGATTGGATCAAAGCCGATCGTAAAAATCAAGAAGTTCTCAAACTATTTTCCATGGGCGCAAATCTAGCTCAAGAAGTTAACGGAAAGCCCGATCGATGGATTATTGATTTCAACGATATGCCTCTTGAAGATGCCAGTGATTATAAATTGCCATTTGCTCATGTTAAAACTTACGTCAAACCCGAACGTGATAACAATCGTCGAGAAGTCACAAAAGTGAATTGGTGGAAATATGGTGAGAAACGTCCAGCGCTGAGAAAGGCGATCGAACCTCTTTCCCAATACTTTGCAGTGCCAGAAGTTTCAAAATGGGCAATCTTCGTTCCTTCTTCTTTAGATTGGTTGCCAGGAAATAAGACGAAGGCTGTTGTTTCTGATGACTTTTATGTATTTGGAATACTGACATCTAATGTTCATCGCACCTGGATGCACGCTCAAAAATCAACACTAAAAGCCGACATTGCTTACACCCACAACACCTGTTTTGAAACCTTCTCCTTCCCGCAAACCCCAACTGCCAAACAAATCGAAGCTATCCGCCAAACCGCGATCGACCTTCACGAATACCGCAGCCAACAAATGGAGAAAAAACAATGGGGAATCACCAAACTCTACAACGAATACTTCCACGAAAGCGCCAGCCAACTCGCCAAACTCAACAAAACCCTAGATGACCTCGTACTCAAAGCTTACGGCTTCAGCAAAACCGACGACCTCCTAGAGAAACTACTCGCACTGAATTTGGAAGTCGCAGAGAAAGAGAAGAATGGGGAGAGTGTTGTTGGGCCTTGGGCACCGGGGGAGAAGTGATGGGTTGGGAGGTGCGATCGTAGATAACTTTCGATTTCTAATCTGAGATTAACAGTCCAACGTGGCCAACCCTGCTTCTGGTCCCAAAATTGAAATATAGGGCTGCCCGAAAACTCGCTTGGCTGTCGTTCGTAGTGTTTCTGCACTTAGGCTCTTAATTTCCGTTTGAAGCCGATCGTCGTACTCCAAGCCCAAGCCCAACATTTCATACCAAGCAAAGGTCTGGGCCAATTGAGCATTGGTTTGTTTGCTCAGCGCATATTGACCGAGAAATTTATCTTTTGCGGTTTGCAGTTCGAGTTCTGTTAACGTGATTTCCGTCAGACGATGCAGTTCCGATCGTAATCCATCCAGCGCCGTTGCCGTATTCTCTGGAGCTGTGCCAATATATCCCACAAAAAACGACGTATCGAGCCGCATGGGATAAAACGCCGACACTTCATAGGCGAGGCCGCGTCGTTCCCGCAATTCCACAAACAGTCGGCTAGACAATCCACCCGAAAGATAACTATTCAGCAACTTCAACGCAGCATAGTCAGATTTGTCTGGCTTGATCGCGGGGGCTAAATATCCCACCATAACGATCGATTGTGCGGTATCTTGAGGCGTAATGATAGTTTTTGGACTATGAGCAATGGCAGGCAGTGATGGCTTTATAAATGGAGCATCGGGCGCATTCCAATCTCCGAAGACGCGGGAAACTTGCTGCTGAGCCTCATGGACAGTAATGCGTCCGGCAATGCTAATTACTAAATTGTCGGGCCGGAAAATTTGCTGATGATAGGTTTGCAAATCGTCCCGCGTCAGATTCGCTATGCTTTCTTCGGTTCCTAGTCCTGAATCTGCGTAAGGATGATCGCCATAAAACGCCTGCCTCAATTTATTCATGGCTACACTAGACGGCTGTTCTTGTTGCGATCGAATTCCTTGGAGCGTTAGTTTTCGTTCTAGTTCAATTTCCTCGTCTGGAAATGAGGGCGATCGCATGATTTCTCCCGCCAATGCCAAGATGCCGCCAAAGTCAGCGGATACGGTTTTGACCGTGACTTGAAAGTGATCCACAGAACTGTCAGTACCGAGACCTGCTCCGATGGCTTCAACTTGTTCTGCGATTTCAAAGGACGATCGGTTTATGGTTCCTTTAGTCAGGAGTGAGGACACCAGATGGGCTACACCAGGTTTTGCTTCAAACCGCTGCCCGCCCTGCATTAGCATTCGTGCTGAAACGATGTCGGCGGATGGGTTTTCGGTGACAATTAGGACAATTCCATTGGCTAAAACTGTACGGTGGACCGATCGATTCATGGCCTGAAAAATTTCAAAGGAAACGGATCTTTCTTTATCTTGAACGGTCACAGGGCGTTTCCTTCACAACGTAATGTTTTAATTATAGAGAATTTGCGGCCCCTCTCCAATTTGTTGCGCAACGAACTCATCATCAAGTTTGCTACCCTAGATATGAACTGGTTAATCTGTGAAAACGCTAAATCATGATCTTTATCAATCCAAAAACAGATTTTGCATTTAAGAAGATCTTTGGCTCTGGACAAAGCCATGGAATTTTGATCAGTTTTCTGAACGGAATTCTTTATGAAGGTCAGTCGATTGTTAAAGATCTAACAATTCTTGATCCCTATTTATCGCCTCGAATCCGTGGGGTAAAAGATACTTATCTGGATGTTCGAGCCATACTTCAAAGCGGCGAAACCGTTATTATTGAAATGCAGGTCTTGAATGTTGAGGGCTTTGAAAAACGAATTCTCTACAATGCCGCTAAAGCTTACTCAATTCAGCTCGACAAAGGTGAACAATACACCGAACTGAGTCCTGTAATTGCATTGACGATCACCAATTTTGAGATGTTTCCAGAAATAGACCGCCCAATTTCTCGATTTGTTTTGAAAGAAAAGGAATGTTTGATTGATTATTTGAGCGGTGATTTACAGCTTGTTTTTCTAGAATTGCCGAAATTCCAGGTTCCACTTGATGAACTAAAAAGTCTGACGGATAAGTGGATTTATTTCATGCAACACGCACCAGATTTGAGTGTAGTTCCTCAGATTATGGGAAATGTTACGGAAATTCAGCAAGCATTTGAGATTGCAAATCGAGCAACATTGACTCGTGAAGAGTTGGATGAATTAGAACATCAATCATTTTTTATTCAAGACCAGCAAGGTGCGATCGTTAAGGCGCTAAAGCAAGGGATCGAACAAGGGATCGAACAAGGGATCGAACAAACAAAAATTGAGATTGCACGACGGCTGATTGGTGTAATGGACGATCGGAGTATTTCCGAAATGACAGATCTAACATTAGAGGAAATAGCAGATCTTAAATAACGATCGTAATTAAGATTCTGAACATTACTACTCAGAATCCTAATCACGTTTATGCATTTGTTTTAAGCTTCGTCTTCAGCCATATCATCCACATCATCCATATCAGAGGCGGCGACCGTCTCTTCCATAACCTCGATATCAACGACAGCATCACTCGCGTCCGGATCTAGCTCATCGCCGTCTTCATCAAGTTCAGCACTTTCGCCCGTTAATGGCACAACTGCCACTGCACTAATCGCATCCGAATCATCCAAACGCTGCAAGCGCACGCCCGTCGCAGGTCTAGATTGTTTCGAGATGGCATTGACAAGTTGACGAATGATAATACCGCGATGGGTGACGATCATTAGTTCTTCGTCTTCATTCACCATCGTCAGCGCCGCAAGCGTATCGCCTTTTTTACGGAATTTCGTTGCGATAATACCCATACCGCCCCGGTTTTGCAAACGGAATTGGCTAACGGGAACGCGTTTTCCGAGTCCGCCTGTGGTGACAATCAGAATCCATGGGCCTCTGGTTTTGTCCTCTGGAAGATCTTCAGTGGTTTCATCATCGCTTCCGGCTTCTAGCAATGCGGCATACTCTGCCAAAATTTGACTAGAGACAATTGCCATTCCGACCAAACTATCATCTTTTTTCAGATTCATCGATCGGACCCCACGAGTTGCACGGCCCAAGGGGCGCAATTGCTCGTTGTTGACCCGGAAGTGAATCGATCGGCCTTGGCTTGACCCAACAATGATGCTGTCTGCGGCGGTCGCAAGACTCACCCAGCGCAATTGATCCCCTTCTTCTAGAGATATAGCAATCAACCCATTAGCACGAATGTTTCCGAAGGCTGTGAGGGCAGATTTTTTAATAAATCCTTTCTTGGTCAACATCACAAGATAAACATCATCTCGGAATTCACTCACGGGAACGACTGAGGTAATTTTCTCTTTGTTTGTAACTTGGAGCAACTGGACGAGCGGTGTACCTCGGGCAATCCGTGAGCAAATGGGGATTTGGTAGGCTTTAAGGGCATAAACTACGCCCCGATCGCTGAATAGCATCACTACATCATGATCGCAGCAGGTAATGAAATGGTCGATCGCATCATCGACCTTCATTTTCGCACCCGCTTTCCCACGCGTATTGCGGCTTTGAGCATCAAAAGAATCGACGGGCATTCGTTTAATGTAGCCTTGCTCGGTAATTAAAATGACGGATTTTTCATTAGCAATCAAATCCTCGTCCATCAATTCATTTTCACTTTGCTCAATTCGCGTACGACGAGGCGTTGAGTGATTTTTCTTGATTTCAGCAACTTCTTCCGTAATGATTGTCAAAATCCGATCGCGATTTGCCAAAATATGTTGCAAATCAGTAATCTGAACCATTAAATCATCATGCTCTCGTTCAATCTTTCCGGCTTCCAATGCCGTGAGACGACGCAATTGCATTTGCAAGATTGCATCAGATTGAAACTCAGATAATGCATAGGTTTCGATGAGTTCAACCTTGGCGATCGCTGAATCTGCCGATCGACGAATTAAGGCAATAATAGAATCCAAATTCGCGAGGGCCGTCAACAACCCTTGCAGCAAATGATCACGTTCTTCGGCTTTACGCAATTGATAGCGAGTTCGCCGCGCAATGGTTTCAATCCGAAAATCCAGGAAGGTAACGAGAAAGGCACGCAGCGTCAGGGTTTGTGGCTCATTGTCTACCAAAGCCAACATGTTCGCGCCGAAGCTAGATTGAATAGGCGTTTGCTTATATAAATTGTTCACTACAACGCGGGGATATGCGTCGCGCTTGAGTTCAATTACAATTCGCATTCCGTCCCGATCGCTTTCGTCGCGAATATCAGAAATCCCTTCGAGCTTTTTGTCATTCACCAATTCAGCAATCTTTTCAATTAAAGCGGCTTTGTTGGTTTGGTAGGGCAACTCAGTGACAATGATGGCTTCACGATCGGGTGCGCCGCGTCGCTCTAGAGTTTCAATGGCAGTAACACCACGCATGACAACGGAACCGCGCCCGGTGGTATAGGCTTCACGAATTCCTGATTTTCCATTAATCACACCACCTGTGGGGAAATCAGGACCGGGAATGAACTGCATGAGTTCAATGTCGGTAATCTCAGGATTATGAATCAGCGCCATCAATCCATCGATAATTTCGCCGAGGTTATGAGGTGGAATATTGGTCGCCATACCCACAGCAATTCCAGAGGAACCATTGACCAAAAGCTGGGGAATTCGGGACGGTAGAACGGTGGGTTCTTGTTGAGATCCGTCAAAGTTGTCTACGAAGTCTACGGTTTCGGATTCAATGTCCTGCAATAACGCATGAGCTGTCAATGAGGTCAAGCGGGACTCGGTGTATCGCATGGCAGCAGGCGGGTCATTATCGACCGACCCAAAGTTCCCGTGGCCGTCAATCAGTGGGGCACGCATGGAAAAGTCTTGGGCCATCCGCACGAGGGCATCGTAAATCGATTGGTCGCCGTGGGGGTGATATTTACCCAGCACTTCCCCGATGACGCGGGCGCATTTTTTAAAGGGACGATCGTAGGCCAAGCCCAATTCATGCATCGCGTAGAGAATACGACGGTGAACGGGTTTGAGTCCATCGCGAGCATCGGGAAGGGCACGACCGACAATGACGCTCATGGCGTATTCCAAGTATGACCGCTGCATCTCGTTGCGCAAGTCAGTCGGAACAATGCGTTCCACGTTCGGCGTGTCTTGAGAAAAGGTCATATAAAGAGATACTCCAGAAGCAGGGTCGTAAATTGGTTCGATCGGTCGAAATGCCTGATTTTAAGCCTTTCTAGGAACGGATTTGGCCTAACTTAGTAGGCGATTAATTATAGACGCTGTTTGCTTGTTTGAACCACTTCATTTTACCATAAAAACGGAGCTTTTTAGAGTGGCTCAATATTAGTCCCTGTAAGGGTTTCAGCTTTTAAAGTAGTGAGATTCTGAATATTGTGATCCATCGGCTTGAAATTCAAACTCTTGCCGCTCCAATTACCGTCCAAAAAGTTCTATCGGTTTTCCGACTTTTGCGGAATTGCAGGCACTCGCTACAATGGAAAGCAGTACGATCGAAACCAGTACTTTCAGTCATCCAGAACGCACAGGCACAGCCAATGATTCCTACCGTAATTGAACAATCGGGTCGCGGAGAACGCGCCTTTGACATCTATTCGCGCCTGTTGCGGGAACGCATTATTTTCCTCGGGTCTGCGGTTGATTCGGAAGTCGCAAACCTAATTGTGGCGCAGTTACTTTTTCTGGAGTCTGAAGATCCTGAGAAGGATATTTATCTATATATCAATTCTCCCGGCGGTTCAGTGTCGGCAGGCATGGGAATTTACGACACGATTAAGCAGCTTCGCCCTGATGTTTCCACGATTTGTGTGGGCTTTGCGGCATCAATGGGGGCGTTTTTGTTGAGCGCGGGGACGAAGGGTAAGCGCATGAGTTTGCCCCATTCCCGAATTATGATTCACCAACCCTTGGGCGGGGCGAGTGGTCAGGCGACGGATATTGCGATTCAGGCGAAGGAAATTTTGTATATCAAGAGCCGTTTGAATGGTCTATTGGCGGAGCATACGAGTCAGCCGTTGGAGAAAATCCAAGAGGACACGGAGCGTGATTTCTTTATGTCTGCTGAGGAAGCAACGGTCTATGGGTTGATTGATCAGGTGATTCGCCGTCCGCATTCTGGATTGAATCCTCCCGTAGTCTAGATTCGATCGCCCTAAGTTCCTCTTGTGAAGCAGGAATAAGAAGTGGTTTTAAGCCTCAGAGATTTTAGAAGATCTCTGGGGTTTATTTTTTAGGGAAGTTGCCAGAGGCGGATTGTCTGTTGGTCGGCGATCGCGATTTTTCCATCATTATGTACGGCGATCGTGGTTACAGGATGCTCACTGTTATTCCATTCTGTTACTAAATCCCAGTTTTTTATATCCCAGACTTTAATTGCACCTTTTTCGCCTGCGACCACTAATTGATCGTTACTAGTGATAAAACTCATGGACTGAATGGCACCTTGAGAAAATGCCGCAAAATTCTTGAGCAGATTTCCATTGATATCAAAACAATCCACTGACCCTCGATCGTCTCCGATCGCAATCCATTTTCGAGCCGGGTTTACGGCCATTGACTTGCATAGTGGAGATGAGAGGAGTTCTTCTCTTCTGATTTTCCCCTTGGCAATCAGTCTGAGCTTGGAGTCTGCGCTGGTAGTGAAGATGCGATCGTCTAGAATGCCTGAGCTAAAAATTGGGAAATTGGGAAATTGAAGGCTGTATAGAAGTGATGCGGGTTGGATCTGAAACATTTTGACTACGCCATCTTCGCCCGTGGTGGTGAAGCCATTGCCATTCGGGCTAATGTGGATTCCGGTTACGGCATTGGTATGAAGTGGTAACGATCGGATTAGTTTTTGTTGCTGAAGATTCCACATTTTGATCTGTCCTCTACGATCGCCTGTGATCAAGAGGTTGGACTTGGCGCTAGCGGCGATCGCTGTAACTTCTGCTCCCACCATGAAATAGCCCTGTAACGCTCCCGTCTCTACATTCCAAATCCTGACACTACCATCGTGACTAGCACTAATGAGCGATCCGTTCACAAAGAGCATTTGGCTGATGGTGTCTACATGACCTACAAAGGTGTGTAGATCTTTGGCTTGTTTCTGAAGTGGTTTAGACTGCGGCGGTCTAGGTTCTGGAGGTTTTGTCTCTACGGTGACTTTTACTGCGGGAGGTTTTTGAGGAGATGGACTGCTGTATTTTTCTTTTGAAGATTTGGAGGTGACAGGCGGACGATCTTTACCCGTTTGCTTCCACCGAAAATGTTTTCCCCGACGCAAATCCAGTCTATATCCGAAGTCATTGCCCAAGGCGAGATAAATTTCACTACGTAATTCGTAAGCGAGATAATAGTCGTCTTTCAATGCGATCGCGTTATCTAATGCCATGATAGCTTCTTCGAGATCCCCCAAAGCTTTCAGACGGCGGGCTTCATAGAAATACCCCGAGGGAGATTGATCTGCTTGGGTGCCCTTACGATGAACTTTGGTAGGAAAGTTAGTTGGATTACTAGGGAATTGTATGTGAACGGAATTCCGATATTCTTTGGGTGCGGCTTTGGGTGTTGTGGGTTTATGGGTCTTGAGAAATTCGTAAGCTGTATTAATAATTTTAAATTGCTCTTCAGAGGCTTTTAAATTAACTGGATCTTGAGAACACCGATCGGGATGATATTTACGAGCAAGCGATCGGTAAGCTGCTTTTACTTCTGATTGGGAAGAATTTAAGGGCAATTCTAGTGTTTTATAAAAATTTTCAATATCCCGATCGGTAACGTCCTTCATCCTAGTTTTGCTCCCATTACCATTTATTTTTAAGTTTCCCCCGTATGTGACCCCCAACACTCAAAAATCATAGGAACATTATAAAAATCGAGAGGCCACACAACTCGAATGCCCCCAATTCTTTATAGGAGTAAATTAATTTCTCATTTTACAAGATCTCTGAGGTTTATTTTTTAGGGGAGTTGCCAGAGTTGGAGGCTGTTGCCTTGGGCGATCGCGATTTGATTTCCTTGAACCTGTGCAGTGGTTAATTGTCCTGTACCTAAGACTTTCCATTCAGTGTATATATTCCAAGTGGTCGTATCCCAAATTTTGATTAGGGGAGTTTCTCCGACAACGAGTAATTTCTTGCCAGAAGACAGAAAGTTGACGGATTGAATTCGACCTGGACATCCTACAAAACTTTTATGCAGATTGCCTTGGGCATCAAAACAATGGACAGAACCCCGATCGTCCCCAATTGCGATCCATTTTCGATCGGTATTTACCGCCATGGTTTTAGACAGGGGTGAGGAGAGCGGTTCGGTATGATTGATGTTGCCTTGGACGATCATTCTGAGTTGAGAGTCGGCGCTGGCGGTGAAGATACGATCGCCCATCAAGGCTGAACAAAAAATAGGGACGTTTGAAATTTGAAGCGTGTGACGCAGAGAGGCAGGATTCAGTTGAAAGATTTTTAGAATCCCATCTTCTCCGGTTGTCACAAAGCCTTTGCCATTCAGGGTGAAATGAATTCCAGTAACTTTTCCTGTATGTAAAGGAATTGATCGAATCAGTTTGTAATCAACCAAATTCCACATTTTGACTTTACCACTCCGATCGCCTGTGATAAACAGATTAGAGTTGGGACTGGTTGCGATCGCTGTGACCGCAGCACCCACAGTCAAACAACCCTGCTGAATTCCCGTTTCCGCACACCAAATTCGTACCGTTCCATCATGACTAGCGCTGATGATCGATCGGTTAACAAACAGAATTTGACTAATGCTATCTACGTGACCTGGAAAAACCTGACGGAGTTCGGGTTGCGGATGAACAGTTTTTGGAGTTGGAGTTGGAGTCGGTGTTGGAGATTTAGACGCAGCGGAAGATTTTTCTGGGGTGGGCTGTTTATAGGAGGGAGAACTTTGGGGCTGCTTGGATGATGTGGACGACGATGACGATCGGGTTTGAGTTTTAAAGACTGAATCTACCGAAGCTTTAGCCGCATCTCTTGCCGACGTTTCTGAGGTTGATGATGATTGGGATTTTGTCGGAGACTCGATCGATCGACCCTCACTTTTGTATACCCACCGGAAATGTTTTGCCCGCTTCAAATCCATTCCAGCCCCGTAGGCATTCCCCAAAGCAAAGCGAACTTCACCACGCAGGTCGTAGGCAGGATAGTAATCGTCTTCAAGGGCGATCGCGGTATCCAGCGCCATCAAGGCTTCTTGAAGATTTCCCATTGCCTGAAAACGCTGAGCTTCTCTAACAAAAGCGGCAGGAGTGCGATCGGCAGGATTTCTAGCGGTCTGAACCTCAACATTGAATTTTGATGTAGTGTTTTTGCCCTTCTGAGTAGACGGATCGTAGGTTTTTAGAAATGCGTAAGCAGTATTAATTATTTTAAGGTGGTCCTCGGATGCCTTAAGTTTGTCGGGATCTCCGGTGAAACGATCGGGATGATGTTTACGAGCAAGCGATCGGTAGGCTGCCTTTACTTCTGCTTGGGAAGAATTCAATGGCAATTCTAGCGTTTTATAAAATTTCTCAATATCCCGATCGTTAACAGTCTCCATCCCGACTTTGCTCCCACTACAATCTGTTTTAAGTTTTCCCGTACATGACCCGGAAGACACAAAATCTCACGAAATACTATAAAAATCGAGAGGCTACCCAACTTGGATGCCTCCCGATTTCTTACAGGGCTATATTAATCTCTTAGTCCCCATTACCAAGAGAGATTTTGGGGGATTGTTCTACAAAGCTGCCGCTTCTTTTTTCAACAACTCCGCCTTATCTGTCTTCTCCCAAGGAAGGTCCAAATCGTTCCGACCAAAGTGACCATAGGCCGCCACATCTTGGAAGAAGCGACCACCGCGATCCTTCGGAAGATTACACAGATTGAAGGTTTGAATGATTCCAAGAGGACGTAACTCGAAGTGTTTTTCCACTAAGTCGGTCAGCTTGTCTTCATCAATTTTGCCCGTACCAAACGTCTCAACTAAAAGACTCACGGGACGCGCAACCCCGATCGCATAGCTCAACTGAACTTCGCACTTGTCAGCCAAACCCGCCGCCACAATGTTTTTAGCCACATGCCGCGCCGCATAAGCCGCACTCCGATCGACCTTTGTTGGATCTTTACCCGAGAATGCACCGCCGCCATGACGAGAATATCCGCCGTAGGTATCAATGATAATCTTACGACCCGTCAAACCCGCGTCGCCTTGAGGACCGCCGACCACAAAAATACCCGTGGGATTTACAAGGAATTTAGTCGCTTCGGTGGGTTTGAGATCCAAGTCTGCAAAACAAGGAATCACAACCGCTTTCATCAAGTCCGCTTTGATTTGCTCTTGACTCACACCAGGGTTGTGCTGGGTGGAAATCAAAATAGTATCGATCGCAACGGGCCGATCGCCTTCGTACTTCACCGTCACCTGAGTTTTACCGTCAGGACGAAGATAATTCACTTCGCCAGACTTCCGGACTTCCGCCAACCTCCGAGCAATCCGGTTAGCAAGGCTGATGGGCAAGGGCATGAGTTCAGGAGTCTCATTGCAGGCAAACCCAAACATAATGCCTTGGTCGCCCGCTCCGGTCTTGTCGAGTTCTTCGGAACTCAGTTGGACACGGGTTTCAGACGCACTATCTACCCCCTGAGCAATGTCAGGAGACTGCTCATCTAAAGCGACTAGCACGGCACAACTGTCAGATGCAAAACCATTGTCTGCAATGGTGTAACCAATTTCAGCCAGCTTAGCTCGTACTAACTTGATGAAATTTACATCTGCTTTTGTGGTGATTTCGCCCGTAATCAGGACAAGTCCCGTATTAACCACGACTTCTGCCGCAACTCGGCTAGTCGGATCTTGAGCTAACAACGCATCCAAAATGGTGTCAGAGATTTGGTCGCAAACCTTATCAGGATGCCCTTCAGTCACCGATTCGGAGGTGAAAAAATATTGACGTGGCAAGGATCTATCCTCTCTAAATAGCTCGTTTGAGATAATGAAAAATAATCGGACCCCATCGTACCAGGTTCAGTCGTTGCAAGGGCGTTTCCACCATTACAGCCGATCGAATTGAGCAACTACTAATCACTAAGACTAGTCTCAATGCTTACCCATGGAAACAATGATCTATAAGAATTTAGATGATCAAAAATTTCTACCGCTCACAATACTAGCAATTCTACGTATCTTTTTGAAATCAGATTGCCAAACCTTCCCAATTCTTCTGGCTAGAATTAAAGAGATTTTAAGCCCGAGACTTTCTCATGGTAGTAAATTGCTGCTTGGGTCCGATCGCGCAGTCCCAAGCCCATTAATAAATTAGTAATATGATTTTTAACCGTTTTTTCAGAAATATAAAGCGTCTGCGCAATTTCACGGTTACTGGATCCACTGGCAATCAGTTGCAAAACTTCCTGTTCTCGAGGAGTGAGGGCCGCGATCGAATTCAAGCCTGACGCTCCTGATTCTATTGGCTCAAAAACTGACGGAGGTTGTTCTGGCCCTGTAGAAACTCGCGAATCCTGTACTAATTTTTGGGCTAACCCTGGAGACAGTTGCGTATACCCTTTATTGACCCACTGAATCGCTTGGACTAATTCCTCGGCGGGCGTGTCTTTCAACAGATAGCCGCTTGCGCCTGCCTGTAACGCCTGCGTCACATACTCGGTATCATCGAATGTGGTTAAAATCAACACGCGAATAGTTGGGAAGGCCGAAACAATAGCTCCTGTTGTTGCCACACCGTCCATCACAGGCATTCGGATGTCCATTAAAATTACGTCAGGTCGATCCATTGGGTCCAGAGCATTTAATGCGGCGAGTGCGAGTCCACCATGTTCCGCTTCGCCCATCACCAGTAAGTCCGGTTCTGGCTTGAGCAACGCCCGTAAACCACGGCGAATCAAGGCTTGGTCATCTACTAAAAATACTCGAATCATTATCTTTCCTAAGATTTAACTCTAAAGTTACAATGCATGATTAAAGCAAGGAAACACCTCTAAAAATTCCTCACTGCTCAATTCTGCATTGAAAAAGGTCTAAAGCTAAATGGACATCCAGGGAACCCTGGTTCTAAATTAATTCCGATCGCAAAATCATAGTTTAGGCACAATCTAGGCTAGTCTGGATTTGAAAATAAGACCTCAATACGACAGCCTTTTCCGATCGCCGTTGTAATCGTCAATACCCCATTCAGCGCTAACGATCGTTCTTCCATCCCCTGCAATCCAAACCCGCTTTGAGTCTGCGATCGGACAAATCCAACGCCATTATCTTGAATCCCCAATCGAACATCTCGGCCCGATCGTTCCAAACAAATTGTCACCGCTTTGGCTTTGGCATATTTTGCAATATTAGTCAGCGCTTCTTGCACAATTCGGTAAATCGCAACCCGTAACGACTCCGGCAAAGAATTAGCTAGAATCGCATCAATTTCACAAATCGGGACAACTTGGGTAGATCTAGACCAATCTTGCAGCAACAGTTCGAGAGCTATGGTCAACGGTTGAGATTTCAACGGATCCTCCGATCGTAGGCTAGACACAGACTCCCGCACCGATCGTAACGTCTCCGAAGCAAGGCGTTTTGCCTCCTTCAACAAATCTTCCGCTTCCACCGGGTCACTTTTTAATAACCGAAGAGCCGCCGCAAGATGGAGATTAAATGCAGTGAGAGAATGCCCCAGAGAATCGTGAATTTCCCGAGAGATCCGGTTCCGTTCTTGAAGCGTAGCCAGCGTTTCAACCCTAAGAGCATAGTCACGTAACTTAGTATTTGCCCCGGCCAAAGCATCCCGACTACGACGCTCCGCCAACAACGTCCCCAATAATACCTGCACAAAAAGTAATACCAATCCTAAAAGCAAAATGCTACTCAACGTCGTAGTCCAAAGTCTCGATACGACAAACTCATTCATTTCTATCCGCGAAAGACCGGGAGGAATATCTGGCGCAAGCCGTCCAGCTCGTCGTAGTGCTATTTGCTCTAGTTGAGGCAATCTAAAATTAGTAATTGTATAAATCTGCGCCCCTGCTCCCGTCAAAAAAGTAACAGCAGCCAACACCCAAGAAATCTTGGCCTCAAACATCACTCCACAGCGCAACACCACCACAATACAAATCAACGGCAATAGCCTAAATCCAGTCCCAAAAGCCGCGATCGCCAGCAACCCCACCAACAAAGCACCATAGGATACCGCAGAATATCGCCGCAAATTAGAGCTTGGCAATCGCAAACTAGTCAAAACAAAAATCAAAACAATTGCTAAATTCCAACCGGGTTCATGAGGTACACCGCGTGGTACTCGAAACGGCGGGATCTGAATCAGTTCACCAAGGGCCGCGATCGTCAGTAGACACCATTCAAATCGTAATAAAAATTGAAATGGATGATTTTGCAATCTCACAACTTATGCCATTTCTCACAATGAATATGCCGGAAGCCCCGGGTCTCTAACTTTGGGGGAATAAGATATTCCGAAGCCCTCAGAATTGGGGGTTGGGGGCCTCCGGTTGGATTATTCTTGGGAATTCGCCTTAAGGATCCGGTTTACTGGGGGGCACTTGCTCGATCGCCGCGACGACCTTAATCACTTCACTGACAATAGGAGCGGCAGTAGTTCCCCCGTATGCTTGACCTTGGGGTTCATCCAGAACAGACAGCACCACATACCGAGGATTGTCCACCGGAAAGATGCCCACAAAACTAGTAATGTATCGAGACGCTGAATAGCCTCCTCCTCCTTCGGCTGCTTTTTGTGCCGTTCCAGTTTTCCCCGCCACTCGGAATCCCGCTACTTGGGCTGCTTTCCCCGTTCCAGTATCGACGACCGCCTCCATCATCCGAAGGATCGCTTTGGTATTTTTAGGTGAAAAAATTTGCTTTGGCAGGGACTGCTTCGGTTGCCAAAAGGGTCGTCCTTGGCTGTCATAAAGCCCTTTTACCACGTGCGGTGTGACCATTTTCCCGCCATTAGCCAACATGGAATGAAGTTTCGCAAGCTGAATCGGGGTAATGGAAAACCCTTGTCCAAAGGCAGTGGTCGCCGCTTCGATAGGAGAAGTCATGTAAGTATGGCGCGATTTTAGGTAGCCTTGGGCCTCGAAGGGCAGGTCGATACCCGTAAATTGGGCCATACCGACACGCTCTAACCAACTGTAATAAACCGCTGGCTTCATCGTTTGGGCAATGCGAACCATGCCCACGTTACTGGAGTAGCGCATTACGTCTGTTAAACTCAGCGACCCACGCGCCGCATTATCTGAGTTATTAATGGGCCAGCCTCCCACCACAATAGTGCCAGAGTCATAAAATTGGTCGCTCAGTTTTACGGTACCTGCCTCTAGGGCGATCGCAACATTGATCGGCTTAAAGGTCGATCCCGGTTCATACAAATCCGTCAGACCCCAGTTTTTTAGCGCGGACAAATCTTTGACTTTCCAATATTCATTGGGATCAAATGTGGGGCTGTTGACCATGGATAAAATAGATCCATCATCACAATCCATCACAATCACTAAACCCCGTTTTGCCTTAAAGGTCGCGACTTGCCGATCGACAATTTCCTGTACTGCCCGTTGCATCCGACTATCAATCGTTAACTGAAGATGCTGATCATCTTGATGGACAAATCCATTGGGTACGCCTTCGGGTAGGATGGATCCGCTGCCTGTTTTATTCAGTCGAACTGATTTTTCGAGGGGCTTTAGCAGATGCTCGTAGGTTGTTTCGATGCCGCCTTGGCTTTTTTGATCGAGATCGACATAGCCGATGATGTTCGCTAGCAGGTCTTGTTGCGGATAGACTCGACGAGATGAAGGAATGAAGTCGATGCCGTCAATACGAAGGTCTTTAATTCGCTGGGCTGTATTTTCTTCTAACTGCTCTACCAGTTTGATCCCCGTCTTGCTAGCATCAAATTTCTTTTGCAGTTCAGTCGGATTTTGATCCACCAACGGCGCGATCAAGTTGGCGACCTCTTGATTGGTTTTTTTATCGAAATATCGTGGGTGAACAAACACCGTATAGACCTGTTCATCAATGGCGATCGCGTTGCCATTACGATCGACCACCGAACGACGTGGCGTGAACGGTTTCAATAAAGTTGTCTGTTGCTGTTTTGCTCGCGTTAGTAAATCAGCTGCCTGGAAGACTTGAAGTCGGACCAGATTAATGCTCAATAATCCACAGCTCACGAGTAACACCATCCACACTAGGCGGAGTCGGGGCAGTGTGGGTTTGGCCGTGGGCAATGCTGCAAGTTGTCGAGTTAGCGATCGTCGGCGAGAAGGATAGGGACGAACCATGATGTTTAGTATCCGATCGGCGTGATGGGTTTAGCCTTGGGGTCGGGACCCATGTTGGGAGTGGAGCGCGCGGGTCGAAGGGGGGCGGGGGGAATCACCACGATGTGATCCGAAGTCAGAGGCACTAGTCCATACCGTTTTGGATCAGTGCGACGAGCAATATCATTTTTCATCAATTCACTGCCCTTCAAGAGTTGCCTCTCGTCACGTCGCAAGGTGTCAAGGCGACCATAATTTTTTCCCCAAAGCTGTTGAGAATAGACCGCCCAGCCATAGGTGACAACAGTGCTACTCACTAAAAGTAAGGCGACAACAACGGAGAGATTTTCGATCTTTTTCAGGGCACGCAGCCAGACCGGAAGTGGCACCCGATTGGGCATTGCCTTGAGAGGGGATCGGAGCGATCGGCCCTTTAAGAGCGTGGATAATCGAGGCATGGGCGATCGGAGTGATGGAGACATCTGATCGGATGCATGGCCAATAGTGTGAGGCGATCGGGGCATTAATTGACTCGGAACATCTCGTAACGGCTGAGACGTATACGAAGACAATCGCTGAGTGCGGCGGGCGGGCGGGCGAGAGACAGAGCGAACCATAACAAACCTGTCATCAAGAAGACTGCGATTTAGTCCCTTTTATAAGGGCACTTGTCGAAAAACTGTAAAATGCACAAGGAGTGAAAAACAGTGTAACCGGAGAGTCTCCAATTGCGATCGAAATTTCAATGGTTCTCGTTGATCGGAGCCATAGATTTAGACATTTTCAGATCTTTTTGGCCTTAAAATCCTCTATCTAGCGTCATCTGGATTATCTCGACTGCCCATCCCGTCCCATTTGAGCAGCAGGCAACATCAATCGCGTCATAATGCGGCCATCCTCTAGGCGAGTTAGGGTAAGTTCTGCCCCCATAGCCCGCAAAACTTCTTTACAAATTGCAAGGTGCATTCCAGGCGGTTGATTGAGTAAGCTTGGTGCGAGGGGATCATTCGGTTGCGCGGCTTCTAGCTCTCTAATCAATCTAGATTCTATTGTCCCATCATCCGTAATCGCGACTTCCACCCAATGAGGATCGGACTGACGGCACCAGATATCGATACGCTTTCCAGTCTCCGATCGTTGCCCTGCAATGGAAATCACTTCATACAGCACCATTTCTAATTTATTTATGTCAGCAATAATAATCGGGTTGCTCTCTTGGTGAACCTGGGACCAGATCTGACGCTGCTTTAGTAAAACATCGGCCCGATCGATCGATCGACGTAAAACCCCCAACAACGGCACACTTTCTTGACGATATTGGAGCTGCCAAACTTCATTCAGTAATGCCGACTGTACGGGGGGCATGGCCTCCGCGATTTGGCGCAAGATTTGTTGGTTACGAGTGGCGGCTAACGCATCTTGAGTGGTGGGTTTGGCAGCTTCAACTAGGCGCTGAATCCCCACTTGAATACTGCGATGGAGTTCTTCAAGGTGACGATGTTTATACCAACTAATTTGCTCAAGTTTGAGCCGTTCAGACTGCAACGTAGACTCTAGTTTTAAGTGGCGACGGGCGGCGGCTAATTGACTCGCTAATACCCTGAACGTATTAATCGCCTGTTCATCCCAATGGCGTTCATCTTGCACCGCTAGACACAGTAATCCGGTGGATTCGTTATCGGGATTGGTCTGTAAGGCGATCGCAAGAATTTGTCCCATACCCTGGGCATTTAGCCACTGACGGGTTTCGCCAGGAATCTGGGCCGGGGTGAAAATTAGGACGGAATTATTCGCTTGGGCCATACGAATCAGGGGATCGGCATGAACAGAGACTTTGGTATTAGGCAACAGTAGATATTGCCGATCAATAATTTCAGGCAATACGAGCCGTCCTGTCCGACGACCAGGGAACCACGAAACAAGAAAGGTGATCTGGGCCGTGAAAACTTGAGAAATGCTTCTGAGGGCGACTTGCTCTAGTTCATCAATGGAGTCACTGCGCTGAATAAGTTCAATGGCGCGCTGGGTATTTTGGTGCAGTTTGGACTCTTGTTCCACTTTGCGCTGTAACTGCCACTGATTCAAAATTACGCCGAGCTGTTGGGCCACTAATTGCACTAAGTGGGTTTCCTGAGTCATCCAGGCCCGAGGAGTGTCATGACATATCAGCAATAGTCCTTCCAATCGATGGCCGGGACAAGTGGTAGCCAATAAGACCGATCGCACTCCTAGATTCCAGAGCAGATTGCGCCACGAGGCAAGTCGCAGGTCATCTTCGAGATCTTCAATCGTAAGCCCCTCGTTGCTACGCTCGACAAGTTGAAGATCCATCTCGCTTAAGGGCGGAAGCTGAATCAAAGTAGTTCGACGAGTGCGGGGTTGATGCTGATAGCACACCTCAAAATTTCCTGTAGCCCGATCGTATACCACCACCATAAAGCGCTCAACTTTTAGCCGATGGGTCAACAATTCTGCCGATCGGTTCAGAGTCACCTTCCAATCTTCAGAACTATAGAGCGATCGGGCAATTTCAGCCGTCAGTGACTGATCCAATTGGGTTTGCTGGATGACGGATTCCATTTTCTCCAAGGGAGCCATCAGGGCAATAAGCTGACCCACACCCCGCAGATATTGTTTTTCTTCCTCTTGCCAAATTCGCGGTTCATTGCCCTCAATCGCCAAAAAGCCCAGCAATTGATTTTGATAAAGAATGGGGGCGGCTAGGAGCGATCGTGCCCGAATCAGTTGCATTAATCGTGAGGTGGCATCGGCCTTGAGCGAGCTGTGGGCTTCCCCGATCGCCACAATCTGATCTTGAACCAGTTGTTGATAAAAGCTATTAATCTCTTGAGCCGTGATGCCCGAAGCCGCTGTCGTGTTGTCCAGCAAGCCCTTAACCCTTGGCGCTTGATTGGTCAGTCGTCGCCAGAAGTAGCGCTTCTCGGTTTCAAACCAATACAAACTGGTCCGAGACGGGGCTAAAAACTGATGGGCTTCTTCAATGACGGCCTCCAGTCGGCGACCAAAATTAGGCAAACCTCTAACAACTTCTAAATGACTCAGCAGTGGCTTATGAGGGCGTTTTTGCTGCTGACGTTGCCACTCTGACTCCAAGTGAGATATGGAGGCTGAAAACGCCCCCAAAACCATATTCAATGTTGCTTTCTCTAGTGTTCCTGGAAAGGTTCCCCAACGCTGGGAGCCTAAAATAAGGACACCAATGCACCGATCGCGGTGACACAGAGGAAACAACATGGTGCCTTGAATATCATATTTCTGAGCCGTCTTACGCCATTCCCCCGCCCGCATTTCTTGCCGTAAATCAGCCAAGGCCAGAGGACGTTGCTGAATCACGACTTGTTCTAGAATATCGCCCGATAGAAGCTCAATTTTTTGAGTCAGTGGACTGAGCCGACCTTCTGAAGAGCTAGTGGATATATTTCTCCCCATATTGGATTTGGTAGACCCATTTTTAGCCTCAGGAATATCCGGAAGACAGCCTCCTTTGCCGATGATACGATGATCTACGCGATCGTATAGTCCCAACCAAATCAGCTCATGCTCTTGACGAAATGAGGTTTTGAGGTAGCTGAGTAGGGACTCAATCAACAGCACATCAGTGTCTGCTTCCTGCAAACCTTGCAGGACTTGTCCTAGGAAAATGAGATTATGTTCTTGCAGATTTGGCTCTTTAAGAGGACCCATAGTACAAAAGTATTGACAGGGTGAACGGGAAATGAGCAATATTGCTACACGATTTTAGAAATGAGGCTTGAGGAGAAGGGTGATGAATACTTTCTATGTAATTAGTATTCCCGATAATGTCGCTTAGTAGGCGTAGTTGGCTAAATTCAATGGGTCAGTGTAATTAAATTTGTTACGTAGCCATAAAATTAAGTGGCCACAAATTATTGGTCGTCAGTGAAATGGAGTTTGTTATGGATATGGCAAACAAAAAGTAAAAGTTCTACAAATTTTATTTTTTAACTTACACAATACTTCTCAATGCCGAAGATGAACGTCACTCTCAAATCGAAAGGATATTTGATAGAATCAAATGATTTTAATTCGGAGTTTTGCTTGCCAGAGTTCTATCGTTCGGTGCTGCGTCCGCTTCTGTTTTCGGGCCTGAATCTTGATCCCGAATGGCTACATCAGCAGACGCTTCAGTGGTTACAGTGGACAGATTTGGGTGCCTCATCGTTTGTCCGCACTGCAATGTTGAGCCAAATGACCCAAACTTACGGGTTTACCAACGATCGGCTCAATCAAAAGACCTTTGGCCTAGAGTTTGCCAATCCTATGGGCTTGAGTGCGGGCTTTGACAAAGATGGGCAAGCGGCGGCGATTTGGCCTTATTTTGGCTTTGGGTTTGCTGAACTGGGCACGGTGACGCAACATGCTCAAGGGGGAAATCCTCAACCGCGACTCTTTCGACTGATTGAAGACGAGGCGGCTTTGAATCGCATGGGCTTTAATAATCATGGCTCTCAGGCATTAGCCGATCGTTTGACAACGCGCCAGAAGCAGACCGATCGCCCGATGCAGTCCATGCCTTTGGGGATTAATTTGGGGAAATCAAAAATTACGCCACTCGATGAAGCGGCGGACGATTACCGCGAGAGTTTCCGGCGGCTGCGGGATCTGGGGGATTATTTTGTTATAAATGTCAGCTCACCCAACACACCGGGACTCCGATCGTTGCAGAGTGTTGAACAGTTGGCTCCGATTTTTGAGGCATTGAATGGGGAAAATCATAGCGGGAAACCTATTTTGGTAAAAATTGCACCTGACCTCGCAGATGAGGACGTGTTAGCGGTGGTGGATTTGGCTCGTCAGTCCGGCTTATCCGGGATCATCGCGACGAATACCACCATCCGCCGAGACAATCTGAAAACCACTATTTTGGCGCGTACGGGCAATCCGATCGCAGATGAAGCGGGTGGGATCAGCGGTGCACCTGTTCGGGAACGATCGACTGAAGTGATTCGGTTAATTTATCGCCATACGGATGGGCAGTTTCCCATTGTAGGGGTAGGTGGCATTTTTACGGCGGACGATGCTTGGGAGAAGATCATCGCGGGGGCAAGTTTGCTTCAGGTTTATACGGGCTGGATCTATGGCGGGCCGATTATGGTGCGTCGAATTTTGGAAGGGCTGGTCGATCGTCTTGATGCTGCCGGACTCGATACCTTGGATCAAGCGGTTGGACTGGCGGTCAAGGGAAATAAGTAATGTTACGGCAATTGGGTTAATGGGATTTCCTCGATCGAATCCCACGCCGTTTCCAATTGCATCCCCTCAGACTCACCCAAAGACCTCTTCACCCGATCGCAGCGCACTGCAAAGCTACAGGTTGCGCAGGTTTGTCGAATCTCCGTCTGAGGAAATGACTCACCGATTAATTCATAAGCCTTCAGCCACAAATCCAATGTCATGAGTCGTTGAGTTAAGGCGGCTGTCGTCTCTGCTATTGCCGCTGCACTCGACTGAAACCGAAGCATTTGGGGCTGGTCGTCATCACCGCCCTGAAAAAACCAATACCGCATTTCAATAGTATCGGGCGAATAATCGCTACTCTTGGCCAGAAGGAACGGATACAGCCTCGATTGCCAACTCTGCGCTAACCGCCGGGAATCAACGGGTTTCCCATAGGTCTTCCAATCCAAAATCTGCGCCGAATCCGATCGCAACACCACGTAGTCATAGACGCCCACAATTGTATGTCCCCTCCAATCCATCGTACGTATATGCTCACTGTCAGTCCAAGCCTCGTCCGCATTTGGGAAAAGGTCCGCAGACTGTGCCTCTACAGCTTCAAGCCATCGTTTTAAGTCGGGATCAGTCGCCGCGATTGCCGCGATCGGAAGCTGCTGCGATCGTTGTTGCATGAGTTGATGAAACTGACTCCCCAACTGCATCTTCTCCCACTCCTCGCCCCGCTGCGGCACTGCTAACTGTTCCAAAACCGTATGTTGAAACAATCTGGGGCAAGTATCTAAGGTCGTTAGATTTCCCTGAGAAATTTTCATGGCTAATCTCTCCCCAAAACACTTAATCTCTCATCAAAATCTTTCACCACAACGCTTAATCTTTCACCAGAACGAAGATACTGCCTTCATTACCCCGGCTAATCCGTAGCGTTTCATCTAAATAGGTCACTTCTAGCCAGCCTTGAGGCTCACCCCCATTTCGCGCGGGAATCGGCAGATCGATTGCCAGAACCCGAGACTTTGCCTCTAATGAATCCACAAAAGCTGTCACCGATTGATAGCCCATAATGGCCCGCAGCCCCAAAATCGATCGTTGAAATGTCACCTGAACTCGCACATCGCCCGATCGGGCATAACGTGCCGCCACCGCGACAATACCTTCTATTCCCAATAGGCTTTTCGTTTCCGCTA
This sequence comes from Synechococcales cyanobacterium GL140_1_metabat_312, assembly GCA_025351345.1. Taxonomy (GTDB): domain Bacteria; phylum Cyanobacteriota; class Cyanobacteriia; order Leptolyngbyales; family Leptolyngbyaceae; genus JAAFJU01. Next base: position 17,817 of record JANXWB010000036.1, on the reverse strand, counting down.
CGTTATAAACCCGATCGCCCCGAATGGCCTGATACACCTGCCCCAAGTCCGTCAACGGAATCCGATCGAGTCCTAAAATTCCTCGACTCGTCGTATACAACAGCCTCCACTCACCCATCAATAAGGGTGAATCCAATGGACTCGGACTTGGGGATTGAGTTTCCAAATCGGTAATCAATTGATTTAGGTCTGCGACAGACTCGGGCGGAGTTTGCCAAAGGTGGTCTTGGCGCTGACGGTTCAACGTTTGAAGCAATTTATTTTTCAGTTCAAATAATTCCAGCATTGTATTAATTCACGGGATATGTAAATTGGAGCCTGGATGTTCCATAGAATGCTTTTTGACGCACTCTATCCAAGGTATAGTCTTTTGGAAGTTATTGTTTATCGCAGAAGTACAAGAAAGTTAGCGATCGATGCGCCAATTTTCAAACTCGGTGATAAACTCTGGTTAACTTTCAGCAGATTTCTCCTCTGCTGTCAATTCGTGAGATCCATTCAGAGCAGCTAATGACAGAGATTATTGCACTTGAAGTTTACAACCCATCATTACGAGAAGAGCCTCGGGATAAACCCGCAGCGGTTCTTGAGGTGAGACGGCAGGCTTCCATTCTAGATTGGCTGGAGCAAGCAGGCCGTCTTCGCGCTCGTCAGCCTGGAGATTTTGACTTCGTTGATGACGAACAAGAGATCAACGATTTGATGGGCAATGATGATGCAGATTACGAAGAAGAAGATGATGACGACGATTTAGGTGATGTGGACGACTAGTCTACTTTCTAACCAAATTCGCCGATCGTTTGAAGACATGAGCAAAAGAATAATTACTAGATCGTTCCGTTTTCATTAAGCGATCGTTCCAGTAAATAATGATTTAGGTTGGCTAGATTGTATTTTTTTGAACTTAGTTTGAAGTTAATTTCAAGTTAAGTGCGGAAAGTCAATCCTTGCTTGTGTGGTGTGTGTGTAGTGAGTTGTGTGAGTGTACGGATTGTGGATGCGAAATTTATTACTAGTCAAGCACTAAGTTTTTCAGGAACTCGGTTATTTGTTTCATTAGCCTCGGGAATGACAGCAACGGCTGTCGCTTTAGATCTATTGGCTAGTCGATCGATCGTATCATCAGCCTCCTTGACGGCTCCATTAGTACTCTGTGGTTTTGTGTCGGCGATAGTTGGCGTTGGTGCGGTTCCGCTGTTGCGTGCGTTGAAAGCAGGACAAATTATTCGGGAAGATGGACCTCAATCTCATCTCAAGAAGACAGGCACTCCGACGATGGGAGGTGCCTTTTTTGTTCCCGTTGCCATTATTCTGTCGGTCATTTTGAGTGGCTTTCACCCCAACGCAATAGCCGTTTCAACCCTGACAACAGCCTACGCAGGCATCGGATTTGCAGACGACTGGGAAATTATCCGTCGCCGATCGAACAAAGGAATTTCTCCCCGCACCAAAATGGGGTTGCAAATCGCCTTTGCTGTCATGTTTTGTCTCTGGATGATGATGTTCGGACACGTCTCAACAGACATCAGCCTGCCTTTTGGAGTGGTGATTCCTCTGGGACTGCTGTTCTGGGGGTTAGCAACTTTTACGCTAGTTGCTGAAAGTAATGCAACCAACCTGACCGATGGAGTCGATGGCTTGGCGGGTGGAACTGTTGCTGTAGCGATGCTCGGCATGGGTGCTATTGCCGCTCCAATTCATCCTGAACTGATGACGTTTTCGGCCTGTCTGAGTGGTGCTTGCCTTGGATTTTTAGCTCACAATCGAAATCCAGCCAAGGTTTTCATGGGTGATACAGGTTCTTTAGCACTGGGCGGTGCATTGGCAGCAGTTGGACTGATGAGCAATTCGTTGTTTGCATTATTACTAATTAGCGGATTATTTCTTTGGGAAACGCTGTCGGTAATTATTCAAGTTTCCTATTTTAAAATGACGAAAAATGCCGATGGTGTTGGCCAGCGCTTTTTCAAAATGTCGCCCTATCACAATCACCTCGAACTCAGTGGCTGGACCGAGACTCAAATAGTGGGTTGGTTCTACACCGTTAATGTCGTTCTCGCCTTTCTCGCACTAGCCACCACCGCTCGATAATTACACGAGAGTTAACTAGAAGACAACTTAGTTCAACTTCTTACCGCTCACCATTACACAATTTCAGTTTCACAATTTTTTATCCGACTTGTTATACTTTTAGAGAAATCTCTGATATATTACTCAAGTCGGAATGCTTGGAGAGATGGCTGAGTGGACGAAAGCGGCAGATTGCTAATCTGTTGTATGGATTAATCCGTACCGAGGGTTCGAATCCCTCTCTCTCCGTTAAGTAGATGAGTTTAAGTAGCCGCGAGTTATAGTTTAATTCGCGGCTACTTAGTGCATTCAGAAGGTATGGGGCTTTTCAAGCTTTACGATCGGCTGTAACCTTAGGTTTAAATTTGGAACTTGGGTTGTGAGGCTTGTGTTATGGCTGTGCAGAGAACTGGAATGAGCGTTAGAGGAAGCCTAATCGTGACAGGGCTAGTGATGGGCCTCGGGATCCTCACCGCCGCATGTCAAGAAGCCGAAACCCAAAAAACAGGAACGACGGGAACCACGTCTACGACCACCGTCGAAAATCCAAAACAACTCAAGTTGGGTTCTCTGTTGCCTTCCACAGGCGACTTAGCATCCTTGGGCGGCCCAATGATCGCATCCGTTCCGTTGTTAGTTGATACTGTCAATCAATGCGGTGGGGTGAATGGTCAGCCTGTGACCTTAGTGGCTAGTGATGACCAGACCGATGCGACCACAGGTACTGAAGCCGTCACGCGTCTGGTCAATGTTGAGAAAGTTGCTGGTGTTGTGGGATCGTTTGCCAGTGGAGTATCGATGGCCGCAGCGGCTATCACCTCTCGGAACAAGGTCATGATGATTTCGCCGGGAAGTACCAGTCCAGAACTCACTAAAAAATCTAAGGAATTCAATGGCTATTGGGCTAGAACTGCGCCATCGGATGCCTATCAAGCTCCTGCCATGGCCAAACTTGCCTACGACAAAGGCTACAGAAAAATCGCTACGATCGTGATTAACAACGACTACGGCAGAGGCTTTGAACAAGAATTCATCAAAGCCTTCAAATCACTGGGCGGCACTGTCATTAACGAGGCCAAACCGACTCGCTACGATCCCAAAGCCACTACCCTAAAAACCGAAGCTGCCGAGGTCTTTGGTAGCAAACCGGATGCTGTCGCGGCCATTATGTATGTTGAAAGCGGCAGCCTCTTACTCAAATCTGCTTACGAACAGGGGCTGAGTCAAAATATTCCAGTCCTCCTCCCCGATGGCATGTATTCTGATGATTTAGCTAAAAAAGTCGGCCAAACTAAAGATGGTAAATATATTGCAGCGGGCGTTCTCGGAACTATTCCCGGCGCAGATGGCACCGCCCTAGCTACCTTTACCAAAATTTGGGAGGCCCAACTAAAGCGGCCAGTAGGAGCCTACGCAGCCCACTCCTGGGATGCAGCGGCACTTTTAGTCTTGGCAGCTCAAGCGTCTGGAAAAAATACTGGTGAAGGAATTCAAAGCAAACTTAAGGCCGTCGCCAATGGTCCTGGTGAGACTGTCACGGATGTCTGCGAAGGTCTCAAGCTGTTAAAAGCGGGAAAACCAATTAACTACCAAGGCGCGAGTGGAAACGTCGACCTAGATGGCAATGGAGACGTGATTGGTAGCTATGACATCTGGACGGTGAAAGAGGATGGCACGATCGGTAAGCTCGGCAACGTGAAATCTAAGTAATTCACAATAATCCAAACTACTTTCGCCTCTAAATTGTTTGCCTCAGTATCATTCTTATTCATTTATAGAGCCTTAGGATGAGATCACAATCATTTCCTAAGGCTTTATAAATTACTTGGATGTTAATTGTGGAAATTTAATTTTAGCTTCTCCATTCAGGCACTTCCTTAATAGAGTTTCAATAAGTTCTTCAGCCAACCATCAGCTTGCCACCACAACGGCAGATAAGTATGGCCTTGGGACTCGTGGTTAAGATAGGCGATCGCGCCATAGTAGTCATTCATAGCGCAGTTCCAATCGCCCAAGAAGGGTTTCCTACGGCCCCGTTCGGCATAAGTATGTTGCCCCCATTCCCGAAGAAATTCAACAGTTTTATCAGGTCTGATTCATCTACGTTTTAGAATTAAACTACTTTGGAATAGGAGTTTTTTATGACCAGTGTTAGCGCTGCAATTTCCCAGAACACAGAATCCTTGAACTACTTGGTTCTTGGGTTGGCGACATGTTTTATCAAAAAAGACGGTGAAGTAATTCCAGTCCAAGTGATTGAGCCGCTTCCTTCAGCTACCTTAGAGACCATCGTGGCGGGAATTCCCACTTCTTATGAATTTGCCTTTGCAACCGATTTTCACGCTGTCGTTCAAGGAGAAAAACTAATTCGTCCAGAGGGTTTTCCGGAAGGTTCAAGATGGTGTGAAGACTTTATCGAGCGGGCGATCGCAGCGGCTCGGACCTATCAGGCTCGGAAAGTTGCCCAGACGTTGCTGCCAGTTGGGGAGCGACGAGATGACTTTAAATATTCAGTGGAGCGAAAACGGATTCTTAATGGCGAACGTTTGGTGAGCCAAGAGGATAACGTCAAGCAACATGCCTACACCCATGAAAAACTTTAGCGATTGCAAGTTACGGCGACTCTAGTTTTATAGGTCTTAGGGCATTCGTAAGGATTAAGCTCAGCCGCACAGTGCTCTGGGCTTGTAGCCCCGACGATCGGAAGAAATGGGATTGGGTCACCTAGAAAAATAGCTTGTGAAAGTGCACAGGCATCCCATCTGCTTTGGACAGAAACATTGAGTTGTTCGCACTGTCCGCCTCGTCGTCCTTCATGAACGTAATGACGACAGTGGCGACAACTACGACCAATTGTTTCCCGAGGGATATTCGGCGTAATTTTGTCATCTATTGAAAGCAAATCTATCAGCGATGTGACGATAGTAGTAGGGGAATACTCGTCCGCAAAAAGATCTGATTTTGGGAGAGTGTAATCTCGGGGATCGATACTGTTCATAGTTGTTGATGAGTTCTGAGCTGGAACGCCACAACTATTGTGCAATAAGTCCGGGGATCGCTTTCTGATGATAAAATCTCCTTGAGACTACTGGCACAATGCTTACCGCGATCGCGATCCCCGATCGGGCCTTTAGATTCTCTTTAGAATTGATTGACACACTGCAATCATTAACTTAGCAAGCACTTCAGCGTATATAGATAATTGAATTCTATTAGCGGGATCACCCTATTTATCGTGCGTTGATCTACCTAAATTAATTTTCTAAAAATGTTGTATGCAGCAAAAATACTTAATTTTATTTAACTAGCGTTACTTGTTTAGTTTTATCGGTTAATTAGTTTTAATTGGCCGTTGCTGAGTTGGAGAATAGGTAAGTCGGAGGTGCGAATTAAGGCTTCGTCGTGGGTAGACATGAGGATGGTGACCCCGATCTTATTAAGCTGTTTAAGAATATTTAAAATCTGGCGAGAGTTATCAGGATCAAGGTTTCCGGTAGGTTCATCGGCTAACAGAATTGGGGGAGTAGCGACGATCGCCCTCGCAATACTGACGCGCTGCTGTTCGCCGCCGGAAAGTTCTTCTGGAAAGCTGGTGGCTTTATGCTGGAGACCGACCATTTTTAGGGCCGGGGGGAGGCGACGATCGATTTCAGCGCGACTGTAGCCCTGTGCCCAAAGGACGAAGGCAATATTTTCAGATACGGTGCGGCGGGGCAGGAGCTTGTAGTCCTGAAAGACAATGCCGAGGGTGCGACGTAATTCGGCGAGTTTGTTGCCTTTGACTGTGTTGAGATGATAATCATTCACCCAAATATCACCGCTGCTGGGCAGATCTTCACCATACAGAAGTTTGAGCAGAGTTGATTTACCAGAGCCTGAGGTGCCTGTGAGCAGGTAAAAATCTCCAGCAAAAATGTCCATGGTCAGGTCTCGCAAGGCGGCGGTACCGTTACGGTAGGTTTTGCTAACGTTGTCGAGACGAATGACGCGGGGCTTGATTGTTTTTTGGTCGGGGTGCATGATTATTTTCCGGTGATGCGATATAAAATCGATCGCCACGCAAATTTAGGGAGAGCAGTCATGCGTTTCCAGCGCCACGGTTCTTGATAAAGGCGATAGGTCCATTCTAGATTACGATCGCAGAGCCATTTGGGTGCGCGGGTCTTGGTTCCGGCCCAGATATCAAAACTGCCACCAATGCCAATCCAGATGCTATCGGGACAAAGATGGCGCACGGAGTCGATCCAGAGTTCCTGGCGAGGCACTCCCAGACCAACATAAATCATTCGGGGTTGGAGTTTTTGGAGCCGATCGCACAATTCATCATCAGGATTCACGTAACCATTTTCGGTACCGATGATATGTAATCCAGGATATTTGGCCGTCATTCTACTAGCTGCTTGAGCCGAGACCTCGGGTGCGCCGCCATAGAAGAAAATACTATCTTGGGTAATGGCGGCATGAGCCAACAAAGCTTCCGCCAGTTCGATTCCCGGAACCCGATCGACTCGTTTGCCGTAGAGCTTGAGATAGAGAACAATGCCAGCACCATCTGGGATGACCAGTTCGGCCCGATGGATGATGTCTGAAAGTTCCGACCGATCGCGCCCTTGCATCGTCATTTCAGCATTGAGCGTCACGACATGGGTGCCTTGCCGATCGGCGAGCCGCTGTTTTAGGGTTTGAGCAGTGTTTGGGAGCAGATGGACAGGAATTCCAAGGATGGGGAATCGGGATTGAGTCAGTGAGGAAGATGCCATAATGAAGGATGGATCAGGGTCTAGACTGTTGGATTATTGCGCATCTAATAACAACCAAAAACCAGCGAACTCTTCTGAGTCTGGACTCGATTGAATCGCCAGAAAATGTACGCCCTTTGCTTCTTTTTTGCGATCTTCAAACTGTCGAGCTTCAGCTTGCAACGGCATGTTCAATAACTGCGCTAAGGCCCACCGATCGATGACCCCTGTCTCTAGAACTAATTGCTGCCCATCTTGCATGTCATATCGTACAGAGGCTAGCTCTAAACCAGACATCCAAGCTGCGATTGCCAGCGATCGTTGAGAATATAAGATCAATCCTGGAACTAAGGTATCCGGCGGAAGTTCCAATTGAGCGATCGGGTAGGCTTCACCAAAATCAATTTTCCAGTCTCCCATTTCCGAGAGCGCTGAAGCTTCCAATGCGACCGTACCCCATTTCTGAGCGAGCAGGGCATCTTGTAGAGGCTGCGGGGGCGTCAAGGGAAATGAAACAGCGGCATTGGAACCCGCTTGATAGCCTTCTTCTAAGGGATAGACCGTCAACGATCGTTCCTTCATCCATTGATTCAACATGTACGTCCGGCGGCTGGGCTGGCAAGGAATTCCAGCATCCGAACAGGCTTTCGTAATCATGTTGTTCATGGATTGACGGAAAAACCGGATCCGATCGGGCGTGGTTCCAGCTAAATCGATCGCTTTAACAATAGCTTGACTGAGCTGGGCCGAATTCACTTGAGAGTTAGAACAATACTCGGCATAGTGAAAAAGATTTGAAGCATCTGCTCCAACGTCTGTCGGACTTTCACAAATCAGTACTTCCCACACCTTTTTCTTGTTTTCATCCACGATCGGTCGCGAATAAAAATCTAATTCCCAAATAATTGTCATGATTGCCTTAAACGATCGTTGAACTACCCTAAACCATCTTGTTATCAATATTTTCCTTAGTCCCCACGATGATCCGTAATTAAAGGAGGACTAGGGAATTTAATTAGCCCAATAACGATTTACGCGCCCGGTCCTTGCGTGCATCAGCTTCTTCAATCAACTTGTCGAGATTATCTAAAACCTCACCATCGTACTGCTCTAGGATTTTTGTTGAAAGCGAGATTCGGCCCTTGCCTTCATCGATGTTGATCACTAATGCCTTGATGACCTGACCAACTTGGAACACTTTCTCCAAATCACCAACTGTTTTTTTGCTTATTTGGCTCACATGCAACAAGCCAGTGCAACCTTCAAACTCTACAAAAGCACCAAACACTTTCAAACTGGTGATGATGCCTTCAACAAGCTGCCCGACCTCCAGTTTGCTCATGTTGACCGCTCGGCTGGCTTGACGGTTGGATAGAACAATTTTATTTTTCTTCTGGTCGAGGTCAATAATGCAGGCCGTGAGGGAACTGCCCACCAAGCTCTCTAAGTTTTCTCTTTCGTTGAGCTGCGATCGGGGAATGAAACCCCGTAACCCAAGAGCATTGACGGTAACGCCACCTTTATTGACATCCAACACCTTAACTTGCAGACTCCGATCGGTCTTCTGCATATCTTTCAGATCATCCCAAATCATTCGCTCTTCGAGTTGACGAATGGAGACCGTCACTTGGCCTTCTGCATTTTGGTCACCAATGATTAGAAATTCGCGTTCTTCTTGAAGGGGTAAGAACGAGCTGATGTCATTAATGCGATAGACGCTGGCTTCGTCGGTGGACAAAAATGCAGGAGACTTCCCGCCAATATCAATGAGAGCGCCATCGCTTTCGTAGCTAAAAGCTTTCCCGGTGACGACTTGACCCTTGGCAAAGGCGTACTCATGTTGGTTTAACGCTTTTTCAAAGTCATCCATCGAAAAAGATGGGGATGCTGCGGGAGTTTTCTGAGCCATAGCTAAGGAGTTGATGATAAGGAGTTGATGATTTTTAGTCAGTTTGTCTAGTGTATTACGGCACGGTGCGAGAATCACATAAACTAACCGCTGGACTTACCTATACTGACTACACTAATTTGATTGTGAGCTGCGTTTGGTATGTGATTTCAAAACTAGTTTTCTTATTCTCAAGGCTCCAGAGTTCTAGTGCGCAATCATCTTGGGGATCTTTGGGATGGACGATGAGTTGCATGACTGGAGAGGTCCCAATGAGTTCAATTCGATCGATCGCACTAATCTGACGACGATCGAGGGCCACGGCTAATCGCAATAATGGACTCAGTTGATCAACGACTTTACGATGGCGTTTGCTGCGGATGGTTCGGTAGGCATCATGTTTTTTCTTGGGATTACTTTTGCGATGGTAACGGGCAAGATTTGCGATCGCCTGAATTTCGGCTTCTGTGAATCCCAATAGTTCTGTACTACGAATTAAGTAATAAGAATGTTTATGATGCTCGGCGTGATTGATATGATGTCCGCAGTTGTGCAAAATCGCAGCGCTCCACAGCAATTCGCGTTCCTCAATTCCCCAACCGTGAAGACGAGACTGGGTTTGGTCAAACAGTTGAAGGGCAAACTCGGCAACCCGTTCACTATGGGCTAGATTGACGTTGAATTTTTGGGCCGTTTCATATACGCTTCGACAACGAACTGAGGCTTGATAACGCAATCGGTCTTCAATCAATCCGTGGGTCAACATCCAATCAACCACCACGCCTTCCCGCAGTGATCGTTCACAGATTTGAATTGTATCCACCTTCATTTGGGTCATCACTTCAAACAAGATCATCGCACCCGGCAACAAAATCTCCGCTCGGCGTTCAGACATACCGGGAATCAATAGCCGATCGCGATAGTTTAGATAGCGCAACTGGTCAATCCAATCCTTTAGGTTTTGCGTGGAAAATTCATAGCCGTGGAGCGGTTGAGGAACACTTCCGGTTGTGGCTTTGGCCTGTAAGATTGCGATCGCTTCAATGGTGCCGGATGTGCCGACCATTTTTAGACGTTCACCGGGTTTGATTTTAGCTTGGGCTTCCTCAAGGGGCCGTTCTAACATGCCGCAAATGTAGGATGTTAGGGCAGTGAATTCCTTATTGCTAAGAGGGTCAGTAGTAATGTATTCGTTCTTCAGACGCACGGCCCCAATTTTGGTACTGCTGAGGGATCGCGCTTCTGTACCATCGCCCAAAATTAATTCTGTCGAACCACCTCCAATATCGATAATCAAATGGGGTCGATCGTTGAGGCTCATGCCGGACAACACGCCCAGATAAATCCGCCGTGCTTCTTCAGATCCTGAAATTAGATTAATCCAAAGCCCCAACCGCGCTTCAACTTCCTTTAGAAACTCGGCTCCATTGGGTGCTTCTCTCACCGCACTAGTGGCGACCGCAATAATTTCTTCAGCCTGAAGTCCCTTTGCTACCGTCAAACATCGATCGAGTGCCGTCATAGCGCGTTCTATGGCCGCTGGGGTTAAGTCTCCCGTCACTTTGTCCCGATCGCCGAGTCGAACGGTGGATTTTTCTCGGGCAATAATAACAAACGCTGGAATGGAAGGCTGAACTTTGGCAACAACCATATGGATCGAGTTGGTTCCAACGTCTATTGCCGCCACGATGGAGTCTCGATCCTTAAGACTAGGCTTGACGGTTGGTGGCGTAGTGAGGGTATCAGACATGGCATTATCGACTCCAAGGAAAAAACTAATAGGAGACACCACCAGACCATCCAAGAGCAGGACATCTGAGACATGTAAACGCCACAGAGTCGTCTCTTTTTTATACTTGAGTAACTCATTTTCAGGTATCTTAGCGCCTATAGACCCTTTCCCCCTAGCACCTGTTTAAGCTCATGTCTCTACGTTCTGAATCGCTTTTCAGCTCTATTGTTCGTCTACTGCGTTGGGATAAACCTGAGGGGCGGTTAATCTTGATGCAGCCTGCGCTATGGGCTTTATTTTTGGCGGCTAAGGGACATCCGCCGGGGTTGTTGGTGGCGGTGGTGGTGGTGGGTTCAATCGTGACGAGTGCGGCGGGCTGTGTGGTGAATGATTTGTGGGATCGCGATATTGATCCAAAAGTGGAACGCACTAGAAATCGGCCCCTTGCGTCCCGTGCATTGTCTGTGAAAGTGGGCGTAGTGGTGATGGTGGTGGGGTTTCTCTGTGCCTATGGATTGACGTTCTTTTTAAATGCATTGACAGTTTGGCTTTGCGTGGCAGCGGTTCCAGTCATTGTGTTGTATCCGGCGATGAAGCGCGTGTTTCCGGTGCCGCAGTTGGTGTTGGCGATCGCTTGGGGGTTTGCTGTGTTGATTTCCTGGAGTGCGGTGAGTTGTGGGGTGACTCCGGCAGCGACGGTTTGTTTGGGGAATGAGACCTGGCTATTGTGGACGGCGACTGTATTTTGGACGTTGGGGTTTGATACGGTGTATGCCATGAGCGATCGGGAGGACGATCGGAAATTGGGCATAAACTCAAGTGCATTGTTTTTTGGTAAATGGGCACCAGCGGCGATCGGGACATTTTATTTTCTGACAGCGTTGGTTCTGGCGAAACTCGGGCAAGTGATGGGATTAGGTTGGGCCTTCTGGGGGTGCTGGATGATCTCGTCGGGGATTTGGGCGTGGCAGACGGTGCAATTAATGAACATTAAGGTTCCCCATCGGTTTTATGGGGAAAGTTTTCGGCAAAATGTAGCGATCGGATTTATTTTATTGGCGGGTATGATTGCGGGAGTTTGGCAATAGATTCAATCAAAATAATCCCGACAGTTATCAATGCGAGAATCCGTTGGGTAATAGATTCTCAGGCGATCGGATGGTCGGGATTATTTAATCATTTATCGACGTTCTAGAAGATATTGACCATTGCCATTGATTTCACCATCACAACTGGCAAAATTAGCAACAAACCAGATCAAATAGAATCGCCAAATTCGACGAAATCTGGCGTATTCGATACCATAATTTAAATTACGGATTTCATCTTGAACTCGATCAAAATTTTGGAGCCAAGTCGCAAAAGTCTGCGAATAGTTGGTGCCATTCATATACCAACGATCGATTGTTTTTAAATCCCGATCGCAGTTTGGAACCGCATCAAAATTCCAATATCGACCATGGGGAAAAATATACTTATGGGTATAAGCACTTGATATATTATTCGGAGTCCGCACGGTGATAATGTGAATAAAAACCTTACCTAAGGGCTTTAGAAAGGTCGATAATTTCTGAAATGCCTGGGTCAAATTCCCAACATGACAGAAAACGCCCACAGACAAGATTTTATCAAACGGTTCAGGGAAACTAGCATCATTTAAATCTCCCTCAAATAGTTGGAAACGTCCTGAACTTAAATAACTTTCCGAATCCGTCATCTTATTGCGGATATAGTCACATTGTTCATGGCTAAGATTTAAACCTGTCATTTGAACATTCGGAAATTTAGATAGAATATAATTGGGTACACAGCCCCAACCACAGCCAAAATCTAAAATACGATCGCCATCCTGAATTCCCAATTTTTCAATCATATCATCCATCATGTGAATCTGAGATTGTTCCAGATTTTCGGCCCCGTTCTCCCACAGTCCCATACTGTATTTAGGATAAATTAATGAACCCTCTCCCAACATTCTATTCAACATGCCTTGGGGTAAGTCATACTGAAGTTTCATCAAATCCCGAGATCCTTCCGCCACATGAGGAGTCTCGGTCAAAACCCAATCGTAGGGTGCAAGTAGCGAAGGAAAGTACTTGAAGAAAACAGGCATACAGGTATCAAATAACGATCGTAAAACCGCATCTGGCACCTCCAAGCCATTAATATAAGCCTCTGCTACGGCCATTTGGACTGTGTTGATAACAGGGACAGTTGCGCGTGAAAGACGATAAGCCAAGGGGCTTTTAGAATCAATGTCACCGATCGCGGGAATATGGCGTTGAAGTGCTCGTCCAATAGAAGGGGAAATCATAGTAACCTCCATAAATTGGTCCATACATTCTGATAGGATAGCTTAAGTAAAATAGATTTGAAGCGTTTGTAAGATAGCTTAAGATTCACCCAACTATTTCAACCAAAAACTGTCAAGATCTAATGAATTCTATTATCCCAAATACTGAACTAAATCCTTGGCTAACTCAAGCAGACTATGCCAAAAAGCTTCGCCCCAATCTGCCCCCTGAAGCCTTTCTGCCCGTTCGTAACAAGCTTTGGATATTGCTGATTAATCAAGCCATATTAGTTCTTGGCTGGGCGATGGCAAGCTATCTCGATCGTTGGAATTGGTGGATGTTGTGGTTGTATATTCCCTTTGCAATTGTCATGGGAAATAGCGTCATCGTTATGCTATTCAGCAGCCATGATTTAATGCATAGTCGTGCGATTCAAAATCCTCGATTGCGTTGGGTAATTAATCTACTGGGATTAACATTATTATGGATGCCTCCAACGCTTTGGAAAGCCGTTCATAATCGTGAACATCATAATAAGACTAACGCCATCGACGATCCCGATCGGAACTATCTCCAATCTCAACCCAATACTTGGGGAAAATGGATTCAAAATGCATTCGTTCCATCGGTTGATGTAAATCCATTGGTCTTGATTGTTGGGATGGCAAATGCTTGGGGTGTACATGCCTTTCGTAATTTGACCTCTGTATTGCTATTCAATCGGCGCGGGGCCACCTATCCTGTTGTTGCATTTGAGGTGAGTGATAAGGATAGACGATCGATCGCGGCTGAAGTTTTAATTATGGCAGGCATTCATTTGATCATTATGGCGAGCTTAGGATTTCATCCGGTCAAATTGCTGCTGGGTTACTTTTTGCCGATTTGGATTGGTTATGCTGGCGTGATGTTTTATATCTATACCAATCATATGCTCTGCCGTATGACTAGTGTGAATGATGTATTGATTAATAGTATTTCTCTGCGAGTTCCTAAACTCTTTGATCTGCTACATTTCAACTTCTCGTATCATACCGAACATCACATTTTTCCAGGACTCAATTCTGACTACTATCCAAAGGTTCAAGAGCTGTTAAAAATCCATTATCCCGATCGATACAATCTATTGGATGCGGGTGAGGCTTGGCGATTGTTAATGACGACCTCCAGGCATTATCAAGACGAAAATACATTTACGAATTGGGCTGGCGACAAATCAGCGACCTGTCCCTTATCCGATCCCACAAATCAACCGATTTAAATCCTGAACTCTCACCTCTAATTAGTCCGATAAGGATGAGTTAGAGGTGAATGTAGAAATCGGTGCCAAAAGATGGCAGAATAATTGCCTGTTGCAGTTCTCACAGGTTTTTCTATGTCTACGCCTTCCCCGTTCTCCGCTGCCGAAATCGCATCAGAAGGGATTAAACCGGAAGAGTACGCAGAAATTGTGCGGCGGCTCGATCGGCACCCCAACAAAGCAGAATTAGGCATGTTTGGGGTAATGTGGTCGGAGCATTGCTGCTATAAGAACTCGCGGCCTCTGCTGAAGAATTTTCCCACCACAGGCGATCGGGTTCTCGTGGGGCCAGGAGAGAATGCCGGAGTTGTCGATATGGGCGAGGGCATTCGTCTAGCATTCAAAATCGAATCCCACAATCATCCATCCGCCGTCGAACCGTTTCAAGGTGCTGCGACTGGAGTTGGTGGAATTTTGCGCGATATTTTTACCATGGGAGCCAGGCCGATCGCGGTTTTGAATTCCTTGCGATTTGGATCTTTAGAAGACGCAAAAACCCGAAGACTCTTCTCTGGCGTGGTGTCTGGCATTTCTCACTATGGAAATTGCTTGATCGGTAGTGAAACAGTGATTTGGCGCGATCGGTTAGGGGTTCATGTCGATACAATTAGCAACTTTGTGGATTCTCGCATACCACAAGGTCAGACCACATGGGAGCTAGATGATCATGAAGCTGTTGAAACGTTATCTGTTGATCCTGAAACGAAACAGAGTTGCTGGAAGCGCGTTCGTCGTCTCTTCAAACGTCAAACGAATCAGATCTTCCATTTCAAAACCACAATGGGACGGGAATTAAGCGTTACAAGTGATCATCCCATGATGTTGTGGTCACATCAAGCTTGGGATACTTGTCCGGCTCACACGGTTAAAATAGGTGATTCACTACCTTTGTTGACAAAGCTTCCAGAAGTCTTAAAAGATGCTGAAGCGATCGACCTGATAGAGATGCTAAACCCTGAGGAACGGATAGGAGTTAGTGTTCACTTGCCAGAGACATGGCAACCTACGGCAGTTTTGCGAACGGCGTTAACAGCGATCGAAGCGTCTCCTGTGAAACGCCATCATTATCTTAGTTCTGGATACTTCCCCCTTGACCTATTCCTTCAACTTGAATCCTTGATGGCGGTTGACCGATCGGAACTGACGTTAACCAAACGAGGTAAAGCGAATTACTGTAAAGCTGTTATTCAGCCGGATGAAGGATTTGCACGATTATTAGGCTATTACTTGGCAGAAGGGTGTACCTCTGCGAACGGTAATACTTATAAAATTATTTTCACCTTTGCTCATCATGAGTCTGAGTATGTCGAAGATGTGAAAATCCAACTCAGTCGTCTTGGCCTACGGCCTTGTGTGGAAATTCGCAAATCAACGATCGCAGTGTATGCGACTTCTTGGTTAATTGGAGCCGCCTTAAAAAAATGGTGGAAATGTGGAGATTCGGCACAAGACAAGGCAATGCCAGCCTTCATTTTTAACTGGACCTCTGATCTGACTAGGCAAGTAATCGTAGGTTTATTCCGGGGAGATGGTTCTTTAACATTTCCGAAAAATGGTAGCCATGCAAAAATCTCCTACGCTAGCACTAGTCGCATTCTATTTGAACAACTATTACTTCTTCTACACAACTTAGGAATTGTGCCCTCAATTCATGTCCGTTCAGAACAAAAGTGTACGATCGAAGGACGAGAATACTTGCGGAACCCTATGTGGCAGCTTGAAGTGAATAATGCGGCGGGTTTAGAACTTATGACAGGGGTATTCTCAGAGGTTCGCGATCGACAATTAGTCACTGCATTGGAAAAGTATCAAGGTCATCGTTATTCCTTTCCTAGATTTAAGCAAGTAACCGATACCATTTCCGTGGTGAAAGTGCGTGAAATTGAAGTGAAAGAGGTTAATAATCTTCCTGTTTACGACATTGAGGTTGATGATACGCATTTGTTTGTCACATCGTCCGGTATTGTGACCCATAACTGCGTCGGAGTGCCGACGATCGGGGGTGAAGTGTATTTCGATCGGGCCTATAGTGGCAATCCATTGGTGAATGCCATGGCCTTGGGATTGATGGAAACTACAGAAATTGTCAAATCGGGTGCAAAGGGCATTGGGAATCCAGTCTTATATGTCGGGTCTACGACCGGGCGCGATGGCATGGGTGGCGCAAGTTTTGCCAGTGCAGAATTGTCGGCGGAATCCATTGACGATCGACCAGCGGTTCAAGTCGGCGACCCATTTTTAGAAAAGTCTCTAATTGAAGCCTGTCTGGAAGCCTTTAAAACCGGGGCCGTTGTAGCAGCGCAAGATATGGGTGCAGCGGGCTTGACCTGTTCGACCGCAGAAATGGCGGCAAAAGGTGGCGTTGGGATTTTACTAGATCTCGATAAAATTCCTGCACGGGAAACTGGAATGGTGCCCTATGAGTATTTGCTATCGGAATCGCAAGAGCGAATGCTATTTGTTGCTGAAAAGGGACGCGAACAGGAACTGATTGATATTTTTCACAAATGGGAACTGCAAGCCGTCGTTGCTGGAGAAGTGATTGCTGAATCGATCGTCCGCATCATGTTCAAAGGTGAAATTGCCGCAGAAGTTCCGGCGACCGCACTTTCAGACGACACGCCGATTTATGAACGCGAACTGATGACCACGCCCCCAGAGTATGCGCAAAAAGCTTGGGCTTGGAACCCGGAGTCATTACCTAAGGCTACCTATATCGGAATTGATGGGATGTCTTGGAATCAAGTGCTGTTGAAGCTTTTGGATACTCCAACGATCGCATCCAAACGGTGGGTCTACCGTCAATACGATCATCAAGTTCAAAACAATACCGTTCTGTTTCCCGGCGGGGCGGATGCGGCGATCGTTCGAGTGCGCGCTTTGGCTAATGAAACCGAGAAAGCAACCTTTGAACATCCTGCCACGATGCGGGGAGTCGCCGCCACGACAGATTGCAATCCGCGCTATGTCTATCTGAATCCCTATGAAGGCGCGAAGATGGCCGTAGCGGAAGCGGCTCGAAATCTTTCCTGTGTAGGAGCCGAACCGATCGCCGTCACGGACAATCTAAACTTTGGTAGCCCTGAAAAACCGATCGGCTACTGGCAATTGGCCAATGCTTGCACCGGAATCTCCGAAGCCTGCCGCGAATTTAATACGCCTGTGACAGGTGGGAATGTTTCTCTATATAACGAAACTCTGGACGACGAGGGCAATCCCACGCCTATTTATCCCACGCCTGTGATTGGGATGGTGGGCATTGTTGAAGACATTAGTAAAGCCGTAGGCCAAGGGTTTAGAACGGAAGGCGATCGGATTTACCTTTTAGGATTACCGACCAGTGCCCAGGCAAATACCATTAGTTTTGGTGGGTCTGAGTATTTGATGGCGATTCAAAACATTGCCGCAGGTCAACCGCCTGTTGTGGATTTCGTGTTGGAACGATCGGTACAAGCGGCCTGTCGTGAAGGCATTCGACAATCTTGGATTAAATCAGCTCATGATAGCTCTGAAGGTGGATTAGCCATAGCCTTGGCCGAGTCCTGCATTGGTGGCAACATTGGCGCATTGGTTGAATTGATTAGTGCGAGTCATTGTTTGGATTATGCAATGTTTGCTGAAGGCGGGGCGCGCATTATTGTCACGGTATCGCCGGAGAATCAAACTGAATGGGAAACCTATTTAAAGGGTGCGCTGCAAAGCAATTGGGAACGCATTGGTACGGTAATTGGGTCTGCGTTGGAAATTGTTGTTCAAGAGCAAACGGTAATTAATATGTCAGTGGCTGAGATGACAGA
>JANXWB010000034.1 GCA_025351345.1 Synechococcales cyanobacterium GL140_1_metabat_312 | reverse complement strand
GTCCTCCTCTCGAGTCTGCTACTGGGATCCAATAGCTTGGCCGCTACACCTGGGATCGATCGTAGACCAGACGGTATCGCTCCTGCTGAAGTCGAATATCCAGCGGTAACGGCACCCGATCCCCAGCGTTTCCCACCCAATCCATTGGGAGAACTACTAGCAGATCCATTAGTAAGCGATCCCAAATTACTGCTCGAACCCCGCCGATCGCTTAATGATCTAGAGAAAGAAAAACTGCGATCGGCCTTGGATGCGCTTCATCTTGAAGGACAATCACTATTTGCCCAGAAAAAATCTGACGAGGCATTTCTAATTTGGTTTCGGGAACTTCGACTGCGGCGACTTTTAGGATTCCGAGAGGAAATCTTTGCGCTGGCTAAAACTGGGGAAGTTGCTTGGCAAAATAATCGAACGCGCGACTTACGAGACATCACCGAACGCCTTCAAATCATTCAAACCAAAATCCAGCCGCAGTCTAATCCAGTGACTCCGAGTCCCCTATTCGACGAAGCTAGTTTTCCTGAACTAAACGAATATTTGGCGATCGCCTATCAAGTTCTTCGTTCTCCGCAGCTTGCACTTTCTCTCTATGAACCTCGGCTAAAAACTCTGCGCTCGAATGCTTTGCCTAACACCTTGCCCAATAATCCGATCGAACTCTTTAAAACCCTCAATTCCATCGGACTCATTCACCTTGACTGGTTTCACTACACTAAAGCTCAGCGCACCTATCAAGATCTGCGGGAACTTTCTCGCCTTGCACAAGACCCGGCCAGTGAGGCCCTGTATTTAATTCAACTCACCTACATTGCTGAGCAAAACCATCAGCCCAAAGATGCGATCGGGCCATTACAAGATTTGATTACTCTCTACGCCGCCCAACCCGAAGTCCAACCCGCATTAACCTTGCGCCTCGCTGAAAATTACGACAAAGCTCACGACCTAGGCAATGCAGAAAAGAACTATCAAACAACCTTTACGCTCAGCCAAACGCTAAGTCAAAACTCCTACGGCAGTAGCGCACTCTTCGCCCTCGGAGATCTCTACCGTCGCACCGACAGGTTTCCCGCCGCTGAACAGGTTTACGATTTTCTAGTTGATTCAGAACAATTAGTTTACAACTTACATAATGCAATGAAAGCCTCAGATTTCCTAGGCCAAATGCGCGATCGTCAGCAAAATTATCCTGGTGCGATCGCGGCCTACGAACAAGCGACTGCCCTTGCCCAACGCCTCGCCATTACTCCAGATCTGCTCCAACCACTTGGGAAACGTCTTGAGCTTGCCCGAAAAAAATTAAACCCAACACTCCAAATTGTCCCCATGCCAACTTCACCAGTACCGTCTTCTTCAACGCCGATCGCAACACCTATCAAACCCTGAAGGTGAAGTTAAGGGGAATTCCTAGTCGATCGATCGTGATTTACACTCATAAAAAACAGCCCCGTTCTTATCGTTAGAATGAGGCCGTTTTCAATTGAGTAGATATTACTAGTAGACCTACGATCGACTACAGATCTAACTAAGCCATTCCATTTTCAATCGCCCAACGAGCAAGCTCTGTACGATTATGTAGTCCGGTTTTACCCAACATATTACTGACATGACTTTCAATAGTCCGTTGACTCACATTCAGTTCTTCAGCAATTTCTCGATTCGCCATGCCTCGTGCGACAAATTGGACCACCCGAAGTTCCGTTGGAGTCAGTTCAACATCAAACGGAACCTGAATTCTAGGAGATGAATCTCCACCCTTTGAATCTTTATGTTGGATTAGACGCGATGCCTGCTTCAACGAAGACTCAACTTGGGCAACTAGCTCTTCTGGCTCGAAAGGTTTGACCATGTAAACATCGGCCCCAATATTTAGCCCCTTGACCCGATCCTGGCTTTGTCCCTTGGCAGACAGGAAAAGAACCGGAATCCAACTGGTTTTCGGGTCCGATCGAATAGCGCTGACTAAGGAATATCCATCCATCTCCGGCATCATGACATCACAAATAATCATGTCCGGGGTCTGCTTTTCTAAGACTTCCAAGGCTTCTCGGCCATTCTCAGCCGTAACCACTTCATAGCCTCGAAACTCCAGGTAGTCTTTCACCAACAAAATGAGATTAGGGTCATCGTCGATGAGCAGTAGCTTTTTCTGGGTCCCAGTGTTGGTGTCCTTCATTTTGACTTACTTTACCTGGATCTTAAAGAGGTTTACGGATGTAGTAGATTTCCACAATTGTCTGCACCATGTCTCTATCGTAGAGGACTTACGGATGTCATACTTCAAATTTTCTGCCATTCTAGGAGTAACTATGTAAAAAGCTACCCAAATAACTACAGAAAATATCTCACAGCAGTAAAAAACCTACGATATCGTTCTTGAACAGCGGATTAATGGAAAAAACTCTATTAAACCAATAGTTCAGAAAGGAAATTAGACTCAGAATCACACTGTCATAATTACTGAGTAACATTGTATACGGCTCAACCTGATTATTTCTCTGAACCTCAAAATAAATCTATCCCAAGTTGGGTTTGTGGGAGGGGATGAGTCAAAAATAAGTATTCTTGGACAATTTGATTATTCAACAAATGCTCTTGAATAATCTGCTCAATCACCTCTGGAGTGGTGGCACGGTACCAAATACCCTCTGGATAGACGACCAAAATCGGGCCTTGAGTACAGACGCGCAAACAATTGGCCTTGGTCCGAAATACACAACTTGGACGATCGATTTGGGGAACATCCAGTTTCAGTTCTTGTAGACGGCGTTTCAGATAGTTCCAAGCAACAACCCCTTCTGCTTGACTGCAACAAATAGGTTTACTGGGATCGGCACAAATCAAAATATGACGCTGAATATGTTCGAGACCTAGCTTTTGGACCCGAGAGTTGAGAAACTCTTGGCTGTCGGTTGAAGTGATTTCTACAGGGTTGATTTTTGGGTTCATTTTGCTGTAACGGAGACTTGAGTGAGCAACCGATCGACAATGGATCTTGCCTGACGTCCACTAGCGGCAATTAAGCGATGAGCCAACACGTAGGGAGCCAAAAATTTCACATCATCAGGAATTGCGTAATCTCGCCCTTGGATATAAGCGTAGGCTTGCGCCGATCGCACCAGAGCCACTGTTCCCCGAGGACTCGCACCCAAGGTAATTTCACCATCCTCTCGAGTTGATCGCACTAAGCGCAAGATATAGTCCTGAAGCTCTGGCTCCACTCGGATTTCTCGGCAGGCTTTCTGAAGTTCCTGAATCTCCAGTGGGGTAATGCAAGGCTTAATTTCTGTGACAGGGGTAGACGACTGAAGCCGCTGAATCATCTGAAGTTCTTCTTGCTCGTCCGGGTAGCCCAAGGATAGGGACAACGCGAAGCGATCCATTTGGGCTTCGGGCAAGGGGAAGGTGCCTTGGTATTCCACAGGGTTTTGGGTAGCGATCGTAAAAAACGGAGTCGGCACCGATCGCGATACGCCGTCTGTTGTGACTTGATGCTCTTCCATCACTTCCAACAGTGCGGCCTGAGTTCGAGGGGTAGCTCGATTAATCTCGTCCACTAATAAAATATGGGCAAACACAGGACCCGATAAGAACTCAAACTCGCCCCGTTTTGGATTCCAAATGTTTGTCCCCGTGACATCCGTCGGCATTAAGTCTGGCGTACATTGCAATCGCTGAAAGATGCCATCAATAGACTTCGCTAATGATTTGGCCAGTAGCGTTTTTCCCACTCCGGGCACGTCTTCAAGCAACACATGCCCCCCGGAGAGTAAGCCGACTAATACGAGTTGAATCGCATGGTCCTTGCCCACAATCGCATGGTGGAGGTTTTCAGTAAGCCGATGAAGACGATCGCGCATAGGTGACTCTTAAGTGACTCTGAGGAACAAAGCTAAAAAATTACTTTCAGCCTCTCATCATAGCCAGAATGTTTTAAATTTCTTACACAATATAATCATGATAAACCCATCAAACCTAAGCAACGCAAGAGAGCCGTTGACGGGCGATCGTACAGTCATTATTAATTTGCTGTTTGAGATCGTCAAGACTGCCAAATTTTTGTTCCGATCGTAAAAAACTCAACAATTCCACATTGAGCTGGCGACCATAGAGATCGCCGGACCAATCGAGCAGATGAACCTCAATCGTCTGAATCAAGCCGCTAACCGTAGGGCGATTGCCAATATTCATCACGCCTAAATTGGTTAAGGTTGAGTTACCGGAATCCATCGAATCCATCGTGACTCGTACCGCATAAACCCCCTGGCAAGGAATCACCTTGTTTGCGGGGAGGGTGAGATTGGCGGTCGGGAAACCTAATGTGCGACCGAGTTGTTGACCTTGGACGACAGTGCCCACGAGGTTGTAGGGTCGGCCCAGCATTCGATTGGCGGTAGACAAGTCGCCAATTTTTAAGGCATTGCGAATGGCGGTGCTGCTAATACGATCGTGCCCAATGCGCTCCAAGGCGACAAGGACAACCTCGATATTGTGTTGGGCGGCCAACGACCTGAGCATTTTTGCATCCCCAAGCCGCTTATGACCAAACCGGAAATCCTCACCGACGCTGATAAATCGCGATTGCAATTGCTGAACTAAAACGGTTTCAACAAAGGCGGCTGGGGTGAGGTTGGCCAGTTGTTCGGTAAATGGCAAGAGGACAAGTTGCTCGACTCCTAAACGATGCAGTTCATTTACGCGCTCATCACCGGGAGTCAAGGTGGGAAGGGGTTTCCCAGTAAAGAACTCGACAGGATGGGGCGAGAAACTGATGACAGTCGGATGGGTCCGATCGCCACAACCCAACAGGGAATGCTCGATCGGATAGGTGAGAATGGGCTGAATAACCTGACGGTGACCTAGGTGAAGGCCGTCAAAGTTACCGAGAGCTGCGACGGTTGGCTTTAGCACGGCTTTAGTAAGGTGACAGAATTAGAAGTGACGGAATCTATTATTTCGACATTTTGGCATGGAGGCTCTGAGTTTTTAGAACTTTCCAGACGGGAGCCAAGATTTTAATTTGGGGAGTTCTTTTTTATCTGTCAAATTATATTGCAAGGGTGTGATGGTAATGTAGTTCTCTCGAATGGCCTCAACGTCGGTCTGAGTATCCCGATCGCCGTCTGGATCTTCCAGTTCTT
The DNA here is from genome assembly GCA_025351345.1 of Synechococcales cyanobacterium GL140_1_metabat_312. Taxonomy (GTDB): domain Bacteria; phylum Cyanobacteriota; class Cyanobacteriia; order Leptolyngbyales; family Leptolyngbyaceae; genus JAAFJU01. Next base: position 25,465 of record JANXWB010000034.1, on the reverse strand, counting down.
CGACTACTTCTCCCGCTAACCAATAATAGGTTTTGCCACGGGGATCCGTCCGTTTTTCAAAAACTTCAATGTAACGTCTAACGCCTTGGCGAGTAATTTTTGCGCCCTTAATTTCTGATTCACTCACAGGTGGCACATTAATGTTGAGGAGAAACAATTCCTTAAGCGGATTTTCGATCAAATGCTCAAGCAGATTTTGGGCATAGTTGGCAGCGGGTTGAAAGTCCTTGGCGCTGAAGCTGGTCAGGCTGAGGGCGAGACTGGGGATGCCTTCCATGATGCCTTCCATGGCGGCAGAAACGGTGCCGGAGTAAAGAACGTCTGTGCCGAGGTTTGCGCCATGATTGATTCCAGAGAATACAAAGTCTGGTTTTTCATCTAGCAATGACCATAGGGCGAGTTTTACACAGTCCGCAGGGGTGCCGGAACAGGACCAGGCGGTAATTGTCGGGTCGAAGACACCCTCGACTAAATTGGCGCGGATGGGCTGGTGTAGGGTGAGTCCGTGACCTGTGGCCGAGCGTTCGCGATCGGGACAAACAACGGTGATCTGATGTCCGGCAGCGGCGAGGGTGTTGGCGAGAGTACGGACCCCCATTGAAAAAATTCCGTCGTCGTTACTGATGAGAAGGCGCATAGGGCGAGTGTTTTCCTTTAGACTGAAGGGACGAAATTTTATGTCACTCCTATTTTCCCCGGTTATGTCAGAACTTGAAGCTCAATTACAGCAAATCCGAAATGAAGCGATCGCACTGATTGCCCAAGCCGACGACCTTGATGCGCTGGAGCAACTCCGGGTGAAGTATATGGGGAAAAAAGGTCCGATTCCTCAAGTCCTGAGCGGGATGGGGAAACTGGATCCAGCCGATCGGCCTAAGCTGGGGGCATTGGCGAATGACGTAAAAGATGCGATCCAGACTCAGATTGATGCATCAAAAACGAGGCTTCAGGCGGCTGCGATTCAGGCAAGGTTAGATGCAGAAACCTTGGATGTGACCATGCCGGGAAGTTATCGTCCTCAAGGTCGTCGCCATCCGTTGCACAGCACGATTGATAATGTGCTGGATATTTTTGTGGGGTTGGGCTATCTGGTGGCGGAAGGGCCGGAGATGGAGACGGATTATTACAATTTTGAGGCGTTGAATTTCCAGGCTGACCATCCGGCGCGGGATATGCAGGATACGTTGTTTTTGCCAGATGGGAATTTGCTACGGACTCATACGTCTACGGTGCAAGTCCGGTATATGGAGAACAATGATCCGCCAATTCGGATTGTGGTTCCGGGTCGGGTTTATCGCCGCGATACGGTGGATGCGACCCATTCGGCGGTATTCCATCAAGTTGAGATTTTGGCGGTAGATGAGGGGCTGACGTTTAATGATTTGAAGGGCACAATTAAGGTGTTTTTGCAGGAATTGTTAGGCGATGATATTGAGGTGAGATTCCGCCCGAGTTTCTTCCCGTTCACGGAGCCGTCGGCTGAGGTTGATGTAATGTGGAAAGGGCGCTGGTTGGAGATTTTGGGGTGTGGAATGGTGGACCCAAATGTATTGAAATCTGTTGGTTATGATCCGGAAATTTATACTGGTTTTGCGGCGGGTTTTGGGGTTGAACGATTGGCGATGGTGATGCATCAAATTGATGATATCCGTCGGTTATATACCAGTGATTTGCGATTCTTGAAGCAGTTCTAGAATTTAAATAGTGTTTTAGAAATAGTCTCGATCGCGATACCATTTCACTGCTAATTCGATCGCGGTATTCAAATCTGTTTGAGGTAAGCCAAGGTGAGTGATTGCTTTGGCTGAGTTGTAATACATTTTTTGTTGTGACATTCTTACACTGTCTAGGGCGATCGTCGGTTGTTTTCCCAATTGCGTTAATACCTTTTCATCCATCCAGGCGGCGGCGATCGGGAGCCAGTGGGGAATTTGTAAACGCGGTGCGGGAATGCCTGTGCAATTAGATAAACGGATCAAAAAGTCTCGTAAGGTTAGATTTTGATGGCCGAGGATATATCGATCGCCTGCAATTCCTTTTTGTAATGCAAGCAAATGGCCCCAACATACATCTTCGACAGAAATAAAATTCAAACCAGTATCAACGGTTGCGGGCATTTGGCGACGTAAGAATCGTAATAGAATTTCTCCCGTGGGCGTAGGTTTAGTATCCCAAGGGCCGATCGGACTTGTGGGGTTAACAATGACAATATCTTGGCCTGAATTTGAGGCTGCGATCGCTTCTTGTTCTGCCCAGTATTTGGATTGTTTATATGCACCGATTAGGTTTTCAGGTTTGGATTGGTACGATTCATCGGTGAATTCGTTTAGATTGGGATTGAGGCCGATCGCTGCGACGGAGCTGGTGTATATAGTTCGCTGGATTCCGACTTGTTTGGCGGCGGCTAGGAGATTGCGAGTGCCGATAACGTTGGATTGCTGAAGTAGATCTACATCGGATTGCCAAAGGGAATACTGAGCTGCAACATGAAACAATACATCACACCCTTCTAAGTGAAATGCTAAACGGGATGAATTCAAATCAGTATAGGCAAGTTCGACGGGAAGGGTTTTAATATGAGAAATACGACTACTAGAACGAACCATGGTTCGGACTTCAAAGCCTTGATTCAGAAGTAAATGAATTAAATTAGTTCCAATGAATCCCGAAGCGCCTGTAACAAAAGCTTTCATCGTTTTAATGTATTAATAAAAATTTGCTATGACACTACTCATCCTAGTCCCACAGGGCGCAGAATTTAAAGCAGTTATGGACGGATTGGGGAAATCGCAATCTAAGCCTATTTTACAAGTTCTGGCTATTCCGGCGGGGCCTGCGGTTAAAGGGTTTCTTAAACAAGAATCCGATCGAATACAAGGTGTGACTCAGGTGATTGTTTTGGGATTGTGTGGGGGATTGACAAATGATGCCATTGTGGGGCAAGTGGGATGTTATGAAAGGTGTTGCGATCGATTGGGAAATGAATATCAATGTGATTCTCTTGATATTAGATATGAATTTGTAAATTGGAATGCTGTAACGATCGATATGGTAATTACAAAGGCGACAGATAAACAATTGCTGAATGTTGAGACTAATTGTGATGTAGTGGATATGGAAAGCAGATGGATTTTGGAGTTTATGCACCGACGGGGAATTGGAGTGAGCGTGGTTCGAGTGGTGAGTGATGATGTTGTGGGGGACTTGCCGGATTTGTCACAGGTCTTTGATCTCAATGGCGCGCTGAAGCCGATGGAGCTGGCTCGTGCTTTTGTACTGCGTCCGAGAGCGGCTTTACGACTGATTCGAGGATCTATTCTTGGACTTCGGCAATTAGCTTGGTGTGCGACGTTAATTCAGGACAATGTTGGTTCAAGATAATTGCACCGAGGGAAATGAACCTGTATGATTGCGCGGTAAGTCCTGAATGAATTGGATAGCCTGTATGCGATCGCTCAAAGTGTTGTTTGTCTCTACTTCCGTTGGCGCACTGGGGACGGGGCTAGGCGGTGGTGTCGAACTGACGCTGAAAAATTTGGCAATAGCGATGACAAATGCAGGCCATCACATTACGGTAGTCGCGCCAGAAACGTCGCAATTGGATGGGTTTTCTGTCGTTGAGATTGCTGGCAATTTACAAATTATTGCCCAAAGTCAAGGCCGCGATGCATTGATTACGATGCCGTCGGATTCTGTATTGTCGAATATGTGGGACTACGCTCGATCGGTGCAAACAAACTATGACGTGATTGTCAATTTTGCCTATGATTGGTTGCCGTTTTATCTCACACCATTTTTCACAACACCCATTGGACATTTAGTCAGTATGGGTTCTCTTTTGGATGCAATGGATCAAATCATTACCTCAGTAGCCTCGTCTTACCCCCATACGATCGCGGTGCATAGTATAGTTCAGGCAGAAAGTTTTAAAGATGGATTGGATTTTGCCCATTGTGTAATGAATGGATTTGATTTGTCGTTATATCCATTTTGCGAGAATGCTGAGGATTTTTATGCGTGGGTCGGTCGGATTGCGCCGGAGAAAGGGCTAGAAGATGCTGTCGCGGCGATCGATTCTTTGGGCGCTGTGTTGAAGGTTTGGGGCGTGATTCAGGATGAACCCTACTGGAATGATATTTTGCGCCGTTATCCAAATGCAAACGTTGAGTATCAAGGATTCTTGCCGACCTCTGAACTAGCGATCGCGATGGCTCCGGCAAAAGCCCTGATTATGACCCCGAAATGGGTGGAAGCGTTTGGCAATGTGGCGATCGAAGCGCTGGCTTGTGGTGTGCCTGTGGTGGCTTACGATCGCGGGGGACCATCGGAGATTGTCCGATCGGGGGAGACGGGGTTTGTGGTGGAGGCGGATGATGTGGCGGCGTTGACTGATGCGATCGGGCAAGTGGGGACAATCCGTCGGAGTCGATGTCGGTGTCATGCAGAAGAGTTTTATTCGTTGGAGGCGATGGGCGATCGGGTTGAGGTTTGGTTTGAGAAAATTTTGAACACCGTATCCCAACCCTGTAATTGAGGGGATTTCATAGGAGATTTATCATTTGATTTTAGATAGATGTCCGATCAAATGATATGCCTCTATCAATCGATCAGAAAAATTCTTTTACAGATGTGTATCCCAAGAGATACACTTGAGATATGTTTGAAATCCGACAGACTAAAATTTATGCTGAATGGTTTAATACCCTGCGCGATCGGCAAGCTAGGGCAAGAATTGATATTCGCATTCGTCGTTTAACGATCGGTAATCCTGGAGATGTAAAACCTGTAGGAAAAGGGGTGTCAGAATTACGAATTGATTATGGTCCCGGTTATCGAGTTTACTTTGTACAGTGCGGGGATGAGTTGATTGTCTTGCTTGGAGGAGGCGATAAGCGAACGCAAGACCGCGACATTAAAAAAGCTTTAGAGTTAGCCCAGGAAATCATAGGAGAACATTATGAGTAAGATTCAGACAACATTTTGGGATGTTGCAGATCATTTAAAAACTAAAGAGGATATTGCAGCCTATTTGGAAGCTGCGCTTGAAGATGGTGAACCGAGCTTAGTGATCGCAGCATTGGGAGATATTGCTCGATCTCAAGGAATGTCGCAGATTGCTCGGGAAACAGGGCTGGGGAGAGAAAGTCTCTACAAAGCATTGTCGATCGAAGGTAATCCAGAATTCACAACGATTCTAAAAGTGATGAAGGCGCTGGGATTAAGACTACAGGCGATTCCCTTGACTTCCACTACTACCGAGGCACGTCAATAAATACGATCGTGTGATAGGAATCTAGCCCAGATAAAGAAGAGAGAACTATTCTACCGAACGATTTGGGTTACCCGATCATAAGAAGTTGCCTCAAGCTCCTGATCTGTCTTACATCCGATCGTCCCAATCGCTTCCAGTGAATTAAGTCTTGTGCAAGTCCGATCGAGTAGAATAACTCAATCCTTTTTACAATAGACCATGACCCGTCTCCATCCCGACACTATTGATGCCATTAAGGAAAAGGCAGACATCTACGAAGTTGTCTCGGAGTATGTGGTGCTAAAAAAGCAGGGCAAAGATTTTGTAGGCTTATGTCCATTTCACGACGACAAGCGCAAACCGAGTTTTAGTGTGTCGCCAAGTAAGCAGTTTTACTATTGTTTTAGCTGCGGGGCGGGTGGAAATGCAATTAAATTTTTGATGGAAATCGGTAAACGGCAATTTGGTGATGTTGTTCTAGATTTAGCAAAGAAATATCAAATTCCGGTCAAAACTTTAGATGCCGCAGATCAACAAGAATATCAACGCCAAGTTTCCACCCGAGACCAATTGTATGAAATTCTAGCGTTGACTGCGAAATTCTATGAATATGCGCTGCGCCAACCTGCGGGAAAACCTGCATTAGAATACGTCACAGGTCAACGTCAATTTAAAGACGAAGTTCTACAAATCTTTCAAGTTGGCTATGCTCCGGGCGGTTGGGCGACGTTGTATAGCTATTTAGTTGAACAAAAGAACTATCCCGTAACATTGGTTGAAAAGGCGGGATTGATTGTTCCCCGAAAAGAAGCAACAGGCTATTACGATCGGTTTCGCGATCGGCTGATGATTCCGATTTTAGATCTTCAAGGTCGAGTGATTGCCTTTGGTGGTCGGGCGCTGGGCGATGAACAACCGAAGTATTTGAATTCACCGGAAACAGAGCTGTTTGATAAAGGAAAGACTTTGTATGGTTTGGATAAGGCGAAAACTGCGATCGCACGTCAAGATCGGGCGGTAGTGGTCGAAGGCTATTTTGATGTAATTGCACTTCATGCGGCGGGAATTAATGTGGCCGTTGCTTCACTTGGAACGGCCTTGAGTAGTTATCAAGTGAAAATGCTCTCGAAATATACTGAATCAAAGCGAGTTATTTTTAACTTTGATGCCGATCGTGCTGGGGTTCAGGCAACAGAACGGGCGATCGGGGAAGTGTCGAATCTGGCTTATCAAGGGGAAGTTCAATTGCGAATTTTGAATATTCCTGATGGTAAAGATCCGGATGAATTCTTAAAAAATAATTCGGCTAATACCTATGAAAAATTACTTGAGGATGCGCCCCTTTGGATTGATTGGCAAATTCAACAAGCCATTCAAAGGCGTGATCTAAGCCGCCCTGATCAATCTCAAGCCGCCACCGAAGAAATCGTAAGACTCCTTGGAAATCTGCCCAATCCGACCTTAAGAACCTATTACATTCAAAAGTGTGCAGAACTCTTAGGCCAAGGCAATACAAGCTTTGTGCGTCAAATTGAGGAAAGTTTACGGTTACAAGTGAAAGGGCAGCGTTGGCATGGACAATCGAAGAAATGGCAAACACCAGGCGATCGGACGTTAGTAGATACCTGTGAGGAACAATTACTTCGTATTTATCTCCACGCGCCACAGCATCGGGATTTAGTTTTAGATGCTTTAGATGAACATGATCTGACCTTCACTCAACCGCAACAACGTTACCTTTGGTATTTGGCGCTAGAGGTACAAAAACAATACCCAACGCATTTAGAATTTGAATCGGCTGATGCCCCGGATTTATTGTCGATATTGCGCGATCGGAGCGCTGAGTTTCCCCAGGACTTGGCCCAAGTTTGTCGATTTTTAGAACTTGATGAGAAAACAAGTGCGGATATTGAACGGGCGGCATTGGTAATTCGATCGGCAACGGCAACACTAGAGCGGGTGGTCTGTGAGAAGCGGCGACGGCATTTGCTGGATCTTTGGAAAAGTACCGATATTATTGCAAATCCTGATCTCGGACAACATTACCAACAACGTATTCAAGCAGAAGATCGACGGATGTTGGAACTCGATCGGCTAAGACAAACGCAGTTTAATGATTTGATTGAAACGCCACTTTTTTGAATCTTTTTTGAATAGTGAATTCTGCATTTTCGACTTGAAGAGCGATCGTTTAATCCAAACTACAACGATCGCTCCAATCTCAACTAGGCTGTAAACTAAGTCGCCACTTCAATGCGGGTGCTACTAGAAAGATCAAAAGCTTCATGAACCGCTCTCAGCGCCTCGATCGCATCTTTATCGGCCACAATACAACTCACCTTAATCTCTGAAGTCGCAATCATTTGAATATTGATACCATGCTGGAAAAGCGCATCAAACATTCTAGCGGCTGTTCCCGGATGATCAACCATCCCAGAGCCTACTATGCTAACTTTTGCGATCGATTCATCCACCACTACTTCCCCAAATTCCATATCGGCTTGAACCGCTTCAAGTATACGCTGCGCCTCCATCGCATCCATTTGTGCAACCGTAAAGGCAATATCACGGGTCCTTATTTCATTATTGCTACGACAGCGCTGAGATTGAATGATCATATCAACGCTAATGGTGTTGTCGGCTAATAACGAGAAGATCCGTGCCGCCATACCGGGACGATCGGGAACATGACGAATGGCCAATCGCGCTTGTTTTAAATCTAATGCCACACCTCGCACTGGTTTATCACTAGGGGTCGATCGTTGTTTCGTAACAGGCTGCGGTATATTTTCTAGGGCAAACTGTTTGCGCAACGTAGCAACTGCAACATCACACAGAGCAGCATCCACAACACAGCTCACCTTCACTTCGGAGGTCGAAATCATTTGAATATTCACCCCAGCCTCCGCTAATGCACTGAATATTTGAGCTGCCACGCCCGGTCGTCCAATCATCCCTGCACCGGAAACAGAAACTTTGGCAATGTCACTTTCAATTAAAACCGTTGAATCATCGGAAGCTCGAAGTGCAGGCAAAATGGTACTCGCAACAGATTCGGCACGGCTAAGAGAATCTTTGGTTACGGTGAAGGCAATATCGTTGCTGTTACCGTCGTGAATGGACTGAATGATTAAATCAACATCTAACTGATGGGTCGCAATATCTCCAAAAAGCCGAGACGCAACACCCGGACGATCGGGAACACGCAGCAATGCAATTTTTGCTTGATCCGTATCCCATTCAATGCCGTCTACGGGTCGCGCCAGTTCTAGCCCTTCAATGGATCGCGGTTGCGGAATAGACGACTTAACCCAGGTTCCCGGTTCATCGGTCCAACTCGATCGGACCACCAACGGGATGCCATAATTCTTCGCAATCTCAACCGCTCGCGGATGCAGCACCTTAGCACCGAGACTCGCCAGTTCCAGCATTTCATCACTGGTAATTTCGTCCATAAGCTGAGCTTCAGGCACCAAACGCGGATCCGTTGTAAGAATGCCGGGAACGTCAGTATAAATTTCGCAAAAATCAGCCTTCAGTGCAGCAGCCAGCGCAACCGCAGACGTATCGGAACCACCCCGCCCGAGAGTTGTAATTTCCAAATCTTCGGTGTTGCTCACCCCTTGAAACCCAGCGACGACGATCACTTTGCCTTCGTTGAGATGCCTTTTGAGACGCGCGGTTTGAATATTGAGAATGCGGGCGCGGGTGTGGTTGGCTTCAGTGATAATACCGACTTGTGCGCCTGTAAGAGAAATTGCAGGCTGTCCGGCTTCTTGGAGCGCCATAGAGACCAGAGCCATGGAAACCTGTTCACCCGTCGCGAGCAACATATCCATTTCCCGACGGCTAGGATTTTCGGAAATTTCGGTGGCCAGCTTCACCAGCCCATCAGTGCTTTTACCCATGGCTGAAACCACCATCACCACGGAATTCCCCGCGTTCACGGTCCGAATCACTCGTTTGACAACAGCCTGAATCCGCTCCACAGTCCCAACGGATGTTCCACCATACTTCTGAACAATCAATGCCATTTGAATTCCCACAAAATCTCTAATCCTTAGACTATCGATTCGGGGACGATCGGGCAACATCCAGACCCAAGATCGTAATGCCCATAGGATCAAAAATAGAGACAAAAAAGAAACCGGAAAAGAGGAGATGCTGAGTGGCGATCGTCTCTTCCGGTTCTGTAATAACGGTTTTGATTGAGTCTTGCAGCTTTGCTTTAATGAATTCACCATCAGCAATTATTCCTTAACGCGCGGCTGCAAGGACTAAGAGAGTATTAATTTTCGTTAGGCGTTGCTCAGGACATGGGTGCAAGAATATTTGAAATGGGTGACGCTGAGGATTCTGGTCGCAATATTCATCGGAATTTCTAGGGCTTGAGAAAGCTGGATTAAAAAAGACGACTCGTCCCGTGAAATCATGCCGTCAGCTAATACTAGGTCTGAAGCAGAGGCAAAGGCCGCTTCCCGAAGTTCAGGTGGCAATGTCTCCCGTGCGGAGGCTAGTAATATGTCTTCGCCATCACGCTGCAAAATTGTGAAAAGCTTCTGATACATTCTGCGCATGGTTTGGGGCTGAAAATGTTCAAAAAGGTACATCTGTCCTAGATGGCGATCGATCGCGTCCAGTTCTTCATCTGCCAAATAAGTATCAGATGCGATCGCTAGCAATGTGATTCCAGCGTAAGCTTCTTGGGGACTAAATGCGATAAGAGTCTGGGTGAGAGGTTCTGTGAGCATATCGGATTGTTCAATGAGTAAATTCATCATGTTGGGAAAGCCCTCTCTTCCGATGATCTGTAGGCACAGGCTGATAGCTTAATCGTACCCAGAAGTCTGGTAGAGTGAACGCGCCGCTTGAACTAAGTTGGAAGTTCAGTCATTTGGCGGATGTGGCAATCTGGCAACAGAATTGACGATGCGGAATTCAGGCATCTATTTTATTGACGATCTTATTTACTGCGAGCCATTTCACGATGCAAAACCGTCTTGCGCCCTTCATTCAGGAATATATGTACCGCAAGGGTTGGCCAGGATTACGTCCAATTCAGGAAGAAGCTTGTCGGGTAATTTTTGATTCAGATGATCATTTGTTGGTGGCGGCGGGAACGGCGGCGGGAAAAACTGAAGCGGCGTTTATTCCGGTATTGACGGAGTTGTTTAATCAATCACCCCAGGGCATTGGAGCATTGTATATTGGGCCAATTAAGGCGTTGATTAATGATCAATTTGAACGGTTGACCGAGTTGCTTGAGATGGCAGATATTCCGGTTCAGATGTGGCATGGTGATGTGACACAGAGCAAAAAGAAGAAGGTCTTGAATGATCCACGCGGAATTTTGCAGATTACGCCAGAGTCATTAGAAAGTTTGTTGGTGAATAAAGCAAAGGATTTACCGAGACTCTTTGGAGAGTTGAAATTTGTAATTATTGATGAGGTTCATGCCTTTATTGGCAGCGATCGGGGCGATCAGGTTCTTTGCCAACTCACCCGTCTTGCGCAAATCACGGGCAATGAAGCCAGACGAATTGGATTATCTGCGACATTGGGCGATTATGCTTTAGCGGAGCGCTGGATGGCGGCGGGGACTAGGCGAAAGGTTGCGGTGCCGAGGTTGGAAAGTGGGGGCCGTAAAATTCAACTTTCCATTGAACATTTCTACGATCCAGGGGTTGTAGTTCGGGCACAGGGCGACGCGCGGGATTCTTCATTTAATCCCTATCATTTACATTTATTTCAACAAACTCTGAATCAGAAATGTCTCGTGTTTGCCAATGGAAGAACGGCCACCGAAGAAGCCATAATGGCCATGCGGACGATCGCACTTGCGAAGGGAAATCCCGATGTTTATCACGTCCACCATGGAAGTATTTCAGCAGATTTACGGGCAGTGGCGGAGACGGCCATGCGGGCGAAGGATATGCCTGCGGTGACAGCAGCGACGATGACGTTTGAAATGGGAATTGATCTCGGTCAACTCGATCGGGTGATACAGCTTGAATCTCCGGCCTCTGTCGCGAGTTTTTTGCAACGCTTAGGTCGATCGGGACGGCGGGGCGGCGTGTCGGAAATGAGGTTTGTTTGTGCGGAAGACCGACCGACGGGTGAGGAAACAATTCCTGAACAAATTCCTTGGCAACTTTTACAGGCGATCGCAATCATTCAACTCTATCTAGAAGACAAATGGATTGAACCACCGCCGAATGTGCAATATCCCTACAGTTTGCTTTACCACCAGACGATGAGTACTCTAATGTCTCAAGGTGAATTAAGCCCAGCGCATCTTGCTCAACAGGTTTTGACATTGCCACCCTTTAAAAACATTCAACAGTCTGACTATCGCCAATTACTGCGCCATTGGATTGAATTAAATCATATTGAAACAACGGAAAAGTCAACGCTGATTTTGGGTTTGAAAGGTGAGAAGATTGTCCGCAATTTCAAATTCTATGCAATTTTTCCAGACCATCAAGAATATATCGTAATGAACAACGATCGGGTGATTGGATCAATCATGGTGGCACCGGGGACGGGCGATCGTATTTCTCTGGCGGGAAGCGTTTGGGAAATCCTTGAGGTGAATCAAAAATCAAAGGTCGTCAAAGCCCGATCATCGTCAAAGTCGGTAAATGCTAGTTCTTGGCGCGGAACGACAGGAGAGATTCATACTAAGGTTCTGGAAAGAATGCGGCTGGTATTGCGGGAAGATACTCAGTATTCCTATTTACAACAGGGCGCGATCGATCGGCTTCAGGTTGCACGCGCGATGGCTCGTCGTCAAGGAATTACAGAAAATCTTGTCACCTATTTAGAGGAGGGCTATGTTTGTTTGTTTCCTTGGATTGGGACTAAGGGATTCAAAACGTTAGAGCGATATTTACGCAACCATTGTCGATCGACATTGAAAATTAAAGGGATTAAAGGCCGATCGCCGTATTTTATGGTGGTGAATTTGGGGAAATGTCCGGCGGAGAATTTGCTGTATGAATTGTATAGTTTGGGCGATCGAGATTTGACTTCAGATATGTTTATGGAAGAGGACGAAGCGCCGACGGTACAGAAATATGATGTTTATATTCCACCAAATTTGATCAAACAACAGTTTATTTCAGATGGACTGGCGATCGCTGAACTTACTCAAGTAGCGCAGGGTTGGCGATAAAAGAAAGATGCTCAGGTGATAGGTTTGGATCAGTAGATGCTGAGCACTTAAACAATATTCGCATCGATCGCCCGCTCGCTCGCGAACCAACTGACGGAGAGCCACAGAGAGAGTCATGATGCTGAGAGTGCTGAACGGAGTCCTCTGTGAACGGCTTCAGCTAATGCTTCTGATTTGCGGAGTTGCCCTAATTGATAAATCTGTAATAGTGCAATCAGTTCGTATCGATCGAGTTCACTTAAACTTGTTGTCTTTCCTTGTTGCTGAAGTTCAGATAGACGATCGTTCTGGACTTCACTCAATTTCAGATTAGCGATCGTCATCACATCGTCATCGGAAAGACCTGAAATTTCAGGGGATAGGTTTGGATCAGTAGATGCAAAAAAATTGAAGGCTAGCCATTCCGGAAAGCGATCGCCCAACTGCTGAAACTGGTGTAGAAACTCATCAGGAATTTCGATCGTGACAGTTGCCATGGGATCAATTAGTAGTTTGTTTTATTATAGCGGGGCGATCGATCGTGCTTAATTTTCTGCATTCTTAAGGTTGGAAGCTTTTAAATCTTGCTATAAACCCACAGCATATTCTGTCATCTTACGGATAAATGGAGTATGAAAACCAATTACAATATCTTGTTTTGGAACGCCAGAGGCGACTAACTCCTCTGCAAAATCAATCTCTGTTCCATTATGTTGAATCCAGATTTTTCCATTAATAATATCCATCTGCATCACACAACCATAAATACGTCGTTGTCCATTCCAACCAATATTTACCAATTGATAACGATCGTTTTTTGTGTCAAAAATCACGTCTGACTGAACTTCTCCAGCATATGATCCTCCAGAGGTTGAATAATCAGAAATTAAAGTTTGAATAATATCACTGTAATTTAATTGAGCCATTGTTCAATAACCTCCGTTTCTGGGTTGTAAACTAAGATTTTTAATTCTTGTTCATAAATAATGATTTTTGTGAATTCTAATTTAAAAAATGATTCATAGATATTAATGGGCACTCCAAGATATAAAGTACGATCGGGATCTTGATACCGCAGTACAACTCGATAGTTAATGAACTGACCTAATGCACTATGGAATTCAGAGATTGTTGAAGCCTTAAGGAAACTTTTGACTTCAACGGCAATTTTCTGATTCTCTCGTTCCGCACAAATCAACTTCTCTGCTGCAATATCTACATAAATATCGACACCACCAAAAGCTAAACGATAATCTTCATTCGTGACATCCCACCCATCATTCTGCAACGATCGTTTGACTGCTCCGTGAAATAGATCTTTAGCAGGCATCTCATTATTTCCAAAATAGGATATAGCATATTATTATAGCTACAACAGTTCCCCATGCAAATCGGCTCTAAGATCAGTCCAATTAAATATGAATCCCAGTATACTTAGGATCGATGCTTCCGGTTGACTGCGCGATCGGTAACTGAGCAATCATTGCGATCATATCCTTCACTGAAAGTGGCATTGTCCACTGACCTTGTACTTGAGCCATACAAGAAATTCCCCGAAATCATTCTACCTAAGTATAACAATGATAATGGGGGATCCTATAATTTCCTTTTCAGATCACGTTCACTTCATCTCCAGCACCTTAGATAAAAAGGCCCATTTATCTGCTGCCTCCTCAATCACTTTCGTCGTCGGTTTCCCAGCGCCATGTCCCGCTTTTGTTGCAATGCGAATCAATACGGGATTATCGCCCTTGTGTGCCTTTTGTAATGCCGCCGCAAACTTGAAACTGTGAGCCGGAACCACCCGATCGTCATGGTCTGCGGTCGTCACCATAGTCGCTGGATAATGAACGCCTGTTTTCAAATTGTGCAACGGTGAGTAGGCATACAATGCTTTAAACTCCGCCTCACTCTTCTCCACATCGCCATACTCGCCTTGCCAAGCCCACCCTATTGTAAACTTATGGAACCGCAACATATCCATCACACCAACCGCCGGAAGCGCCGCCCCAAAGAGTCCTGGCCGTTGCGTCATACAAGCGCCGACAAGCAATCCGCCATTGCTACCGCCCTCGATTGCAAGCTTACTGGATGACGTATAGTTCTCAGAGATCAACCATTCAGCCGCCGCAATGAAATCATCAAATACATTTTGTTTATTCAATTTCATGCCCGCCTCATGCCAAGCTTGACCATATTCACCACCACCGCGCAAGTTCGCGATCGCATACACACCGCCCATTTCCAGCCAAGCTAAATTGGATACAGAGAAGAAGGGCGTTAGCGAAACATTGAATCCACCATAGGCATACAAAAGTGTTGGATTTGTTCCATCCAGTTTCAACCCTTTTTTATAGGTAATAAACATGGGAATCTGTGTTCCGTCTTTACTAGGATAAAAAATCTGTTTAGTTTCATAGTCCCCCGCATTGTATTTAACATCGGGTTTTCTGAATACAGAACGTTCATCCGTAGCAACGTTGTAGCGATAAATTGTATTAGGTTCAGTAAAACTTGTATAGTTAAAGAATGTTTCAGTATCCGATCGTTTTCCAGAAAAACCGCCAACAGTCCCGAGTCCCGGCAATTGAACATCTCGAACTAATGAACCATTTAAATTGTAAATCTTGATTTGACTATGAGCATCTTTCAAGTACGCCGCAACAAATTGATTATTCAATAGTCCAACATTACCGAGAGTTTCCGGCGTTTGAGGAATGACTGTTTTCCAATTTGATTGCAGAGGTTGTTTAAGATCGATCGCCACTACCCGACCCCGAGGCGCATCCAAATCAGTCTTCACCCAAAGCAATTCACCATCATTCTCCACAACCGTATAGTCGGCATTCCATTCTGTAATCAGTTCAACAACAGATGAATTAGACTGTGATAAATCCTTATAGAAAATTAGATTCTTACGATCGCTTCCCTTCCATACCGTAATCACCAGATAGCGACCATCTTCAGTCACATCCCCACTAAATCCCCATTCTTTTTGATCAGGCCGATCGTAGATCAATACATCTTCAGACTGCGGTGTACCGACCCGATGATAGTAAAGTTTTTGAAAATAATTCACCGCTTCAAGTTTAGTTTTCTCATCAGGTTTGTCATACCGTGAATAGAAAAACCCCATATTATCTTTCGTCCAACTCGCACTCGAAAACTTGACCCATTCAATGCGATCGTCCAAATCTTTCCCCGTCGCCACATCCCTAATCCGCCATTCCTGCCAATCTGAACCCGACTTTGACAATCCATAAGCTAATTTACTGCCATCATCCGAAATCGAAATTCCAGATAATGCAACAGTTCCATCGGTTGACAATGTATTGGGATCGAGTAGTACGATCGGCGGAGATTCTAATGTCTCAATTTTGTATAAAACATTCTGGTTTTGTAAGCCATCATTTTTAGAATAGAAATAGCGCATTCCTCGCTTCGAGGGCATTCCATACTTTTCATAATTCCACAATTCAGTCAATCGGGCTTGTAACGTCTCACGTTTAGGAATCGCCTGCAAATAGCCAAAGGTTACTTTATTCTGCGATTCAACCCAAGCCTTTGTTTCTGCTGAATCTGGGTCTTCTAGCCAGCGATAGGGGTCGGCTATTGTTACGCCATGATAAACATCTACTTGATCAACGGTTTGAGTCACTGGATACGTCATAGCGATTCCTGAACGAGGTGTCATTACAATGAATAGTGCGATCGGTAGAGCAATGAGTAGTATGCCGATCGGCTTGAACAATTTGAGGATATTTTTTAGGGTAATCATTCGATTTAAATATCCGGTTAAATCAATAAATTCACAAAGAGATCCAGCCATTAAGTTCAGGCTTAGAGTTGGGGTCTTCGCCGGGTAATATCGATCGTAATCGTGCCATTAAAATCAGGAATCGGAGCATGGAGCTTGTGAAGCTGCACCTGAACTTCCTGAACCCTCTCGTCCTCTAACACCGAATCCGCTATGGCCTGGGCTAGGCGTTCTACTAGTGCAAATCGAGACTCTTTAACACAAGTCTGAACTCGCTGAATCACTCCACGATAATCCAGCGTCTCTCCAATGCGATCGCTCAACCCAGCCGATCGCACATCCACCTGCATCGCCACATCCACCTCAAACCACTGCCCCAGCACCTGCTCCTCCGGCAGAAACCCCGTAAACCCATAACATCGAATGTGAGTCAACCGAATCCAATCCATACCGCTCAACTCTCAATTCTGGATTCACCATCTTCAATTCTTAATTCCCTAGTCCTTCGGACCCCAAGACTCCTTCGGCGAAATCGGCTCCACAGGGCGAAACTCTATATAATCCGAAGCCGAAGCTTGCGTGGAGCTTTCAGGCGGACGGCCACGACGAGGCTCATCATCAGGACGACGGCGCGGACGCGGGACATCATCCGGTATGGGAGTATTTGACCCAGAAGCTCCACGATTACGGCCCATATCCGAACGCTCCATATCCGACGCGCTGCTCCGTTCTGGGATGCTACGAGGACTAAAATCATCACCGAATTCATCCCGATCGCGGCGAGGACTACCACTGCGCCCAGAGTCTGATGACATCGGTTCGTCGTTACGGGATCGGCGACGAGGACGATCCTCTAGAAATCGATCGCGCTCCGATCGGCCCACATCCGTCCGCCCCGAATCACCACGTCCAGAATCTGATCTGCCAGACTCCATTCGACCCGACGATCGTGGCTCAAACTCATCCCGACCGCGCCGACCGCTACTGCCCATCTGACGACCCGAATTACGATCGTCAATAGAAGAAAAATTATCCTCAAACCCTGCACGATAATTACGAGGAGAACGATCGTCATCACGGGGCGGCATTCCCATAGACTTCGGCGAATTATCGGGGACTCGCGAATTAATCGCTTCCAACGCCAACGAGATAAACAATCCAGTGAAGATCACCGATTGAGCCGAGTGCAAAAATCCTCCTGACAGATCAACAAGGTTCAGAATCCCGGCTGCCAAACAAAAAGAGGCGTAGATGACATCTGAATCTCGTCTATATCCCGGCCTGAACTTTTCTAAGAAAAATAAGTAAACAGAAAACAGGACCAAAATGATCCCGACAAGTAATGGGACGGGGGTACCGAAATTCACTGTGAATTCCTCTTAACGCATAAGGCTGCTCTATGGTAGCGAGATTAGGGACAGACCGGACAAAAAACCTCAGATGAAAAACGTCTGAGGCAATCTAATGAAAAATAGTAGTGACAAAATTCAGTGGTGAAATGAGACTCTATTGACGTGTAACCTTGTCTTTTTGACTGACGAAGATCAGAAAGATTGTTGCTGGAACAACCACGATCGTTACGCCTGCAAGCAAACTCAACATGAAATTCATTAAAGAAGGAGTCATAGATCCCAGTTCCCTAAGTTGTAAAAAGACTTGCGTACTCAATAACAGTACGCTTAATTCAGTTTAAATTCTAGGGGAAAGGGGAGGCGTCCTTAGAGGAAGTTCTTGAAGAGTTACAAAAGTTCATGCAGACTTCCCGTAAAATGATAGATGTAGGGAAGTCTTAAACCGATTACCTAAAATTATTTATTCAAGAGAGGCGGAAATGTCTGGATTAGAGCTAGGGATCTTGGGGTTTAGCATTGTTATGGGAGCCATGACCTTTCTGTTCATCTTCCGCATTGTACTCACTTGGTATCCCCAAGCGGACCTGAAGAAATTTCCTTTTAACCTGGTTGTTGGGCCGACGGAGCCTTTTTTGGTGGTGACGCGGAAAATTATTCAACCGATCGGTGGTGTGGATATTACCCCGATCGTTTGGGTTGGGTTATTTAGTTTGGCGCGGGAAATTTTGTTGGGTCAGCAAGGACTAATCACTATGGCCATGCGATCGAATTCGGTTGGCTAGGGATTTGGCTATGAGTCTATTTCCGGTAATGAAATTTTAGTCAGGTATTTTATGGATGCATTTTCAATATTTGCGCCCGATTGGACTGCGCCTGCCGTTCATGCTCAGGGCTTTTGTTGTCCGACTTGTCGGAAGACGAATGTCGAAGGCGCAAAAAATGTGTGGATTAACCGTCGATCGCCTGTGTACACAGACAACCAAAAGCGGAAATGGCAAGAGTTCTACCATTGCGAATGTGGTTGTGTGTGGTGGGCTTGGAGTAACGATCGACCTCCCTCTGAACTCGGCGAACGTCCCGATCGTGAACCCAGACGACCTATTTTCGATCCCTTAGATGATTGGTAGTGAATCGAGATTAGACTTTTTCGTCCGCCGATCGCTGTTGCCCGTTGCCTTGGAGGGTGAGGACGATGCCAGCGATCGTAGAAATTCCGGCAGCAACAGAGGCTTCACGGGGATAGTAACCGCTGCGGGATAGGGTTTTGAGCCAAGTGGCGGTTAATTCATCGCGCAGGACTAAGTGAGCGATCACAGGGGACAGATAAATCAGTGCACCCCCGACGATGACCCAGGGCAAGAGGGAGACGATTAGACGGATAGAGGTAGGTTGGGGACGGCTCATGAACTTGTTTTAAAGATAATTTTTAGGCTAGCACGAGATTTAGGGCGAGTGAAATGATCTCAGCAGAAGATTTGGCTTTCGATGCAGCACATATTTGGCATCCCTATACGTCGCTCACATCGCCGCTTCCGGTCTATGGCATTAAGTCGGCTCAAGGGTGTGAACTGATGCTATCTGATGGTCGGATTTTGATTGATGGGATGGCCTCGTGGTGGGCTTGCATTCATGGCTATAATCATTCCCGATTGAATGCGGCTATGGCAGATCAATTATCCAAGATGTCTCATGTAATGTTTGGGGGAATTACCCATCAGCCTGCGATCGATTTAGCGAAATTATTGGTTGAGATTACGCCAGATACATTAGAAACAGTTTTCTTTAGTGATTCTGGATCAATTGCGATTGAAGTTGCGTTGAAGATGGCATTGCAATATTGGATTGGAGTTGGGGCAACCGATCGGAATCAATTTGTAACGGTGCGGGGTGGCTATCATGGCGATACCTATCATGCGATGTCGGTGTGTGATCCGGTGGGTGGAATGCATTCATTGTTTGCA
The DNA here is from genome assembly GCA_025351345.1 of Synechococcales cyanobacterium GL140_1_metabat_312. GTDB lineage: Bacteria > Cyanobacteriota > Cyanobacteriia > Leptolyngbyales > Leptolyngbyaceae > JAAFJU01. The sequence continues at coordinate 5,991 of JANXWB010000034.1, read as the reverse complement.
AGTTCATTGCCAAAATATTTGTTTGCCGATCGCCCTCAAGTTCAATTCAATCAATCTTGGAATGAATCAGACTTTGAATCATTACGATCGCTTGTTCTACAGAATTCCAAAGTAGTCGCCGCGATCGTCATTGAACCCATTGTTCAGGGCGCGGGAGGAATGCATTTTTATCATCCAACTTATTTACGGCGAGTGCGGGAGTTGTGTGATGAAGTAGAGTGTCTTTTGATTTTGGATGAGATTGCCACGGGGTTTGGACGATCGGGGAAATTGTTTGCAATGGAATATGGGAAAATTGTGCCGGATATTTTGTGTCTGGGGAAGGCGTTGACGGGCGGATATATGACGTTGGGGGCGACGATGACGACAAGATCTGTGGCCAATGGAATTTCAGCATCTGGGCCATTGATGCATGGGCCGACGTTTATGGGGAATCCGTTGGCTTGTCGGGTGGCGTTGGAGTCGGTAAGGCTGGTGCTGGAAATGGATTGGTTGGGTCAGGTGGGGCGGATTGAGTTGGGGTTGCGGCGGGGCTTGGAACCTGTGCGAATGTTGAAGAGTGTGGCAGATGTGCGGGTGTTGGGGGCGATTGGGGTGGTGGAGATGAAGGATCCGATCGATGTAGCGGTGGTGCAGCGGGAGCTAGTGAATAGAGGGGTTTGGGTGAGACCGTTTGGGAAATTAGTGTATGTGATGCCGCCGCTTTGTATTTCGGATGAACAGATTGTTTGTTTGACGGGGGCGATCGTAGAGGTTTGTGGATTGAAATGATCTTCCTAAATCTTCATTAGGGCCTAAGAGTTCAGGGCCTAAGAGTTCAATTCTAGTTCTCCCTTTTTAAGCGAGCTAGGGGGATTGGGTGTCAATTTTAACAATCCCGACTTTTCAAATATTTTCTAAGGAGTCAATTTACGAAACGCTTGTTCAGCCGCGAGTTCATCAGCAGCCTTGGTATATCGACGAAAGGTTTGGGCGGACTTATGACGCGTCAGAGTCATGGCATGATAGGGATTCATTCCTTTTAGGACCAAATTCGTCGCAAACGTATGGCGAAATTGGTGAGCATGGAAATCAAAGCCAACGGTTTTTGAAATGGATTTCATTAATTTTTGAATGGCATGGTAGCCCATTCGTTGACCCGCATTACGGTTGGAATGAGAGGCTAGGAGCGGGCTGTCGTCGGTCAATACTTCACCTTGAGCCTCACGCCATTGACTATATCGTTCTATCCACATTTGCGCATCCAAATCAATAGGCACCGTTCCTTTACTGTCTGCTTTTGCAATGCGAATTTTGACGCGCTGTCCATCAAAATCACTTCTATTCAAATTAGACGTTTCCTGCGCCCGCAATCCATGACGTAGAATTGATAACAATGCCATATTACGTTCCGGCAAACTGCTCTCCATTGCCGCATTAAAAATAGCCGACACTTGTTCATCCGTTAAATGATTAGCTTCGGGTTCTTGCAGTTTTGGTAAATGGACATCATGGCTGGGGTCACGGTCGATATAGCCCGATCGCGTCATCCAACCCAAAAAATTCTTCAAGGTTTGCAATATCCGTTTAGCCGATGCATCAGACAACGATCGCACTCCCCCATCATCAACCCGAAGTAAAAACGTTTTAAACTGAGTCACCTGCCGAGGCGTAATCCTATTCCAAGGTTGATCTATCCACGCAATAAATCGCAAAAGATCGTCTTGATACGCTTTTCTGGTATTTACCGCAAGCGATCGCGCATCCAAAAACTCCTCAATCCTCAATCGCCGAATTTCTGCCAAATCTGAAGGCTCCACCCGCTTGCCAGAAAGAGCAATGAGTTGGGGTTCGGGGACACTTGAGATTTTTGGCATGACAAAGCTTTCAACCGAAACTCACTATATTGATAAATATTCTAACCTCTGCACGAGCTAGATAAAATACTGTTGTTATATTACAATCTGTCCAGAATATAAGACGACTTTCAACCTGTCCCCAAACGTCCTATTCTTACATGTAGCCTTTTGGAAACGGGAAGGAAATCCGATCGCCACTTATGCAATTCAGTAAAATTTTGATTGCCAACCGAGGGGAAATTGCCCTTCGGATAATTCGCACCTGTGAAGAGATGGGAATCGCAACGGTGGCGGTCCATTCCACGATCGATCGAAACTCGCTGCATGTCCAACTTGCGGACGAAGCCGTCTGTATTGGCGAACCTGCCAGCGCAAAAAGCTATCTGAATATTCCCAATATTATTGCGGCGGCCCTAACCCGAGGCGCAACGGCCATTCATCCCGGCTACGGATTTTTAGCGGAAAATGCTCGATTTGCCGAAATCTGCGCTGATCACAAAATTGAATTCATTGGCCCCGCACCCGAGTCGATTCGATCGATGGGCGACAAAGCCACAGCCAAAAAAACGATGTTGCGGGTCGGAGTGCCAACGGTTCCAGGCAGCAAAGGACTGATTTCCGGTGAAGACGAAGCGCGGGAAATTGCGGAGGCGATCGGCTATCCGGTTATGGTGAAGGCTACAGCAGGCGGCGGCGGGCGGGGGATGCGCTTTGTCCAGAATGAAACTGACCTGAGTAAAGCCTTAGCCGCAGCTCAAGGGGAAGCCGAGGCAGCCTTTGGGAATGGTGGTGTCTACATTGAGAAATTTGTCCAAAAACCCCGTCACATTGAGTTCCAAATCCTAGCGGACAAACACGGCAACGTCATCCATCTGGGCGAACGCGAATGCTCTATCCAGCGTCGTCACCAAAAACTGCTCGAAGAAGCCCCAAGCTCAGCGTTGACTCCTGAACTCCGAGAAAAAATGGGTCATGCAGCGGTGCTAGCGGCCAAATCGATCAATTATGTTGGTGCGGGCACGGTGGAGTTTTTGCTGGACGATCGGGGTGATTTTTACTTTATGGAAATGAACACGCGGATTCAGGTAGAACATCCGATTACGGAGATGATTACTGGGGTTGATTTGATTGCAGAACAAATTCGGATTGCCCAAGGCGATCGATTGACCCTCACCCAAGATCAAGTGCAACTGAATGGTCACGCGATCGAATGTCGGATTAATGCCGAGGATCCGGATTTTAATTTCCGTCCAAGCCCCGGCAAAATCAGCGGCTATCTTCCGGCCAGTGGTCCGGGAGTGCGGATGGATTCCCATGTCTATACGGATTATGAAATTCCGCCTTACTATGATTCTTTGATTGGCAAACTCATTGTGTGGGGCCGCGATCGGGATTCAGCGATTCGTCGAATGAAGCGAGCGCTGCGAGAATGTGCGGTGACGGGATTGCCCACAACAATTGGCTTTCATCAAAAAATTCTGGATACCCCAGAGTTTGTTCGCGGTGAAATCTATACTAATTTTGTCGATAAAGTCATGTTTAAGAAACCAAATGCGTAGGGATGAAGCATGTCTTGGCTTAATTTAGTTTCATTTGCTGGGATTTTTATATTATGCGGTGTGGCATGGTTGGGGTCGGAAAGTCGTAAGACCATGCCCTGGAGGGTGATTCTCTGGGGAATTACGCTTCAATTGGCGTTGGGATTATTGGTGTTTCGGGTTCCGGTGACGCGGGAAATATTGCGAATTTTAAGTAGTAATATCAATGCAATTCTCGATGCAACGGAGGCGGGCGCACGATTCGTCTTTGGTGATTTGTTGGTGCCCAATTCGGTGGTTGCCCCAGGTCCGGTCGGCGTTGGGCGTTGGCTGTCTCGCGCGTTGACTCCCGCTTATATCCCGGTGTCGGGCGATCGGCTCAGTCCTGACAATCTCAATTTGGGTTATGTTCTGGCGTTTCGCGCATTGCCGTCTGTTGTATTCTTTTCAGCATTAATGGCATTGCTATATAACCTGAAATTGATTCAACCTGTTGTACAAGTTTTTGCGAAGGTTTTTTATAAACTCATGGGCTTGAGCGGTGCAGAATCCTTGAGTGGTGCGGCGAATATCTTTGTAGGGATTGAATCGGCGTTAGTGGTGCGGCCTTTTTTGGCAGAGATGACCCGAAGTGAACTCTGTGCAGTATTAACGGCTTGTTATGGCAGCATTGCTTCAACGGTGCTCGCATTGTATGCAAATCTATTGCGTCCGACCTTTCCCAATATTGTTGGTCATTTAGTTTCCGCGTCATTAATGGCAATTCCGGCTTGTTTCGTAATATCAAAGATTTTGGTTCCCGAAACTTCGATCGCAAAAACTGCGGGTGGATTGCCGGAGGATTTGACCGATGACGACATGAACCCGATGGAGAGCGTGATTACGGGGGCTTGGGATGGTGTGAAGTTGGCGGTTTCGATCGCGTCCTTATTGATTGCAGTATTAGGGCTAGTGGCGTTAGTCAATTTATTCTTTGGGAATTTGGTAGCTCTGGGACAAAGTACTAATCCTACCTTGGTACAAATAGGCAATGTGTTCCGAGTGATTACAGTTCAGAATATTTTAGGCGCTCTGTGTTTACCTATTGTGGCCGTGACGGGGGTTTCCGATAAATGGCCGGAACTCTGGCAATCCTCGGTATTAGTCGGGCGAAGATTATTTGAAACGGAGGTTCCGGCTTATTTGGAATTAGCAAAACTTTCACAACAGGGCGTGATTGGCGATCGGGCTTTGGTGATTGTGAGTTATATTCTTTGCGGATTCGCTCATATTCCAGCGGTTGGTATCTTTGTCGGTGGGTTTGTTAGTTTGATTCCAACTCGTCGTAAGGATTTGACAGAATTGGGCTGGAAAGCGCTTTGGGCCGCTAGTCTCGCGACGGCGATGATTGGCTGTGTGGCGGGAGTATTTTTCTCGGGGGATGCGGCGATCGTTGGGAGATGAGAATTGAGAATATTGAACTATAAGTTTTAGAGGCGATATGAGAATTAGAATGCGGGCGTTATTTGGATTTATTTTTATATTGAGTGCCGTTGTATTGATTGCATTGAGCGGAATGCGGCAAGGAGCGATCGCGCAAAATACTGTTCCATCTGCGTCCCCCACTGCGAAGCCGGGACTTGTCGTGCCCACGTTACCCAGTCCATCCCCTAGCGCTAGTCTAGATCCTAATGCTCCTGCGATTGGGTCGCCTATCGATCCGATTCCGGGATCCCGCACTGATCCACCTAAACCTACGTCATCTGTTACCCCATCTGTTACCCCATCTGTTACCCCTAGTGCATTGCCTACGCCTGTGCCATCGTTGATGCCGTCATTGATTATTCCCAATACTGCACCGCCCTTGCCGATCGTGGGTAAACATACTGATCCAGCGAAACGATTTGAAATTGGATTGCTTCAGGACTATCAGGTGACTCCGCTTGGAGATTCGGTATTAATTGAGTCTCCCGATGGCCGATTGGCTTACACGGTGTTGTCGCAAACAGCCGGACAATTAGGATTGGTATCGGGTTCTGTGACCTTAGATAATTTGGCGCAGATTGCCCGGAATGCATTGCAGCGCGGCGAAGGGTTTCAATCAGAAGCACCCCAATCTATTGTGAATGGGATTCAAATGAATTGGACGGGGCAATTGACTATAGGCGGCAAAACCCAACCTGTGAAAGGCATTATTATGGCGAAACCTGGAAATAATAGTGTTTTGCTATTAACAATCGCAGCTACAGAAGCGGGTGCTGCTGATTTACCGGGTGCGATCGCCGCCTTGGGGGAGAGTTTGCAGGGATTGTAAGATTTTGTTGTCGAATCGATGGGAATGACAAAGGCGCAATTCTATTCGTAGGCGGTTAGAAACGGAGATTAACGATCGATTTCAGATTCTGGTATGAGAATCAGCTTTCGATAGGTTTGTTCAATAGTCTAAATTTGCTATCCCGGTCGTAAAATTCAGTATTGCTCGATAGTACTTCAACGATCAAACAGAGATAGGTAAGGTATTGAGTGGTGATTTTGTCCCGATCGTCATAGGTTAAGCTAACATCTGGCTGGATAGATATAGCTATCGGCTTCGACAATATTAAGCTTGACGTTAAAATTACCCGTGATATAAGTAA
>JANXWB010000032.1 GCA_025351345.1 Synechococcales cyanobacterium GL140_1_metabat_312 | reverse complement strand
CGAGCTTTCGTTGCGAGACATCACCTTTCTCATAAGCATCAACAATTTTCTGACGTAAGTCTAATGAATAAGGCTGCATTAACTGTTTATAAACTGAAACTATGATTTTGATTAATAGCGTACCTCACTAGACCAGTAATGGCTATAGCCCTGACTAATCTATGCGATCGTTGAATAACTTTTCAACCTCTCAGTTTGTTAGGTCGGGGCACTTCTTTCTTTAGAGTTCTTTAATAGCTACTTAATCACGTTTGAAGCGAAGTAAATCTTCCAAGGTGGCGAGCAGCTTGATTTTGGCAGAAATAATTTGCTGTTCAGCATTTAGCTCGATAATCCAAACCACATTGACTGTGAAGTAGCTGGTTTTTACATTACCGCTAATTTGATAAACAGTTATGTCATTGTTCTCAGGCTGTACGGTACCCGACTGGGGAAAAGCTTTTACTTCGATTCCTGTAGTTTGCAGATATTGAAAAATTGCAGCTCTTCCAACGATCGCCGATTCAAACGGTGGAAAAAGTACGCCATCAGGCGAAAATAATGCTGCAAATTCTTCAAAGTTATTTTCATTTAGCGTGAAGAAGTAATTATGAATTATTTGGGATTGAATATCTTCAATATTTAGTAGATCTTGATTGACTTCAACGTCTCTTTTCATAGAAGTTAATAACATTATTTGAATTGCTCGGATACTTTTAATACAGTGACATATAGTAACTGCCCTAGTTAGCTATAGTAACTTACTACTCTTTATAGAGTTTCCAACATCTCTCTAAAGTGAGTTTTATTTTAGTCTTGAATTGCCTAACCTAATTGAGGTTAAACAAATTAAAAAGATTGAAAAGAGGTTTACTTTGAGTACTATTACTTCTGACTCCACCGCGCAGATTGTTTCCAGCTTTGGAAATCTATCAACGGATCAAAAATTGGCATTGCTCTGGTATATCTACAAAGAAGTTGGGAAATCCATCACACCCGCTGCACCAGGCGCAAGTACTGCTTCTCCAGCAATTGCTGAAGGCATTTTTCAACAGGTTCTAGCCATGAGCCATGAAGAACAGCTTCAAGTGCAACGAGACATTATCGATCGTAAAGATGGTCCGGTCAGTCAAGAATATGGTTCTTTAAGCGATACAACCAAACTCCTCTTTTGGTATTTCCTAGCTCAAGGTATGGACCGTACTGAGATCGTTCCTATGCCTGAAGATTACACCCTGGAAGCCAATGCTTCTCAGTGTTTAACTCAGTTACAGGCTCTCGATCACTCGGAGCAAATCACTGTATTACGAGATTTTGTTGCCCCCATGGGAAGTGAGTCTACTAAGCTGTAAACGTTTTCTCTAGAACTATTGGTTCTTCACAACAGGAAATCTTGATTCGCCCAAAATCGTTAAACTGACCACTGGGCGATCGTAATCATCTAGAAGACAATCGTTTCACCCTTGTGAACTATCTTTTGTATTTCTTTATCGATAAACGAAATCTCCCCCGGTCAATGAATTCCTGCTTCGATCGGGGAGAAATAATCTAATAAATCCATGGAGAACAATTAAATGCTTGTTTTCCACGGGTTATGAAAATCAGTATTAGGAATGAATCATATGACTCTCAAACCTTATAACTTTGCAACATTATTATGCCAATTTGTCGCTTGTTCATAGGCATACGCGGTATGAAAAACTTGATCTTCCCGCAATACATTCCCAATGATTTGAAGTCCGATCGGCATTCCCGACGAATCCATACCACAGGGTAAACTCAATCCCGGCAATCCCGCCATATTGACCGGAATTGTCATCAAATCATCTAAATACATGCTCAATGGATCAGCTAGCTTTGCACCCAATTTGAAAGCTGTTGTGGGAGAAGTGGGCGATACTAAGACATCCACTTTTTCAAATGCTGCTTCAAAGTCTTGTTTGATCAAGGTCCGAACCTTTTGCGCTTTCAAATAATAAGCATCGTAATAGCCCGCCGACAACGCATAGGTTCCGATCATAATCCGCCGCTTCACTTCAGCTCCAAAGCCTTCTGCCCGCGTACGTTTATACATATCTAACAAATTTTCCGCATCTTCGACCCGGCGACCATAGCGAACGCCATCATACCGTGCTAGGTTGGCCGAGGCTTCGCAAGGGGCGATAATATAGTAAGCGCTGATGCCATAGCGAAAGCGGGGACAGGAAATATCGATGATTTCGGCACCGAGTTCCTTCATTTTTTCAATAGCTTCCTGAGTCGCCGCTGCTACTTCTGGATCAAGTCCCTCACCAAAGGTTTCTTGAATAACACCAATTTTTTTGCCCTTTAAATCTGTTTTCAAATATTGGGTATAGTCGGGCACCTCCACTTTCAAACTGGTCGCATCTTTTGCGTCATAACCTGCGATCGCCCCTAACACCACGGCACTATCTTCTACGGTCGTCGAGAATGGCCCAATCTGATCCAATGACGAAGCAAACGCAACAAGTCCATAGCGCGATACCAAACCATAGGTCGGCTTCATGCCCACAATGCCGCAGAATGCCGCAGGTTGACGAATGGATCCGCCAGTATCAGACCCCAAGGAAACGGGCGCTTCACCTGCTGACACGGCTGCGGCAGATCCACCGGAGGAGCCGCCAGGAACACATTCGAGATTCCAAGGATTGGAGGTCTTTTTAAAGGCTGAGGTTTCGGTGGAGCCGCCCATGGCAAATTCGTCCATGTTGGTTTTGCCGATCGTTACCATGCCTGCATCGATGAGCTTTTGGCTGACGGTAGATTCGTAGGGCGGAATGAAATTTTCGAGAATTCTAGAGGCGCAGGTGGTGCGAATATTTTGAGTACAAATATTATCTTTGACGGCGATCGGAATCCCGGCTAGCATTCCAATCTGTTCACCCGCTGCAATTTTGGCATCCACGGCTTTGGCTTGAGCAAGAGCATGATCCGGTGTGACCAACAAGAAGCTATTAACTTGGTTGTCAACCGCTTGGATGCGATCGAGATAGGCTTGGGTAATTTCCACCGCCGATCGTTCTTTTGTGACCAATTGATTGTGTAGTTCCCGAATGGATGCCATGAACTTTGTCCCCTAACTTCTCTATCAATGCGCGTTCCAGCCTATTAGTATAGTAGAAGCTTGCGAGGATTTGACGGATGTCAGCAAAAGTCGATTCTATGATGTCGTGAAGCGATCGCTCTACAAAAATGGCTGCACAGAAATGAAGTGTGGATGATCTTTATTTGCTTTCCCTTTACTGAATCTTCTGAACGAGAAAATGCGATACCCTCGGTCTGAAATTAGGATTTCAGTACTTATGCGGATGAGTTGTCGGTCTGAAGTCCCATAGGCTAGCTCTAAATAAGAAAAGTGTAGGTCTTAAGATCCTCGATCAAGAAAATTTCCGTCCGTGTAGTTTGTTAGACAAACAAGGAGTAATAGTCAATCATGTTTAATCCGCTAGAAGCCCTAGAACCTCTGTCGAGAGTATATGAGAAAGTCCACAACTCTGTAGATGAATGGAACAGTACTGCACCAGTTGCTAATAGTATTTCAAATGTTGCAGAGGAAGTCGTTGATGTCCTTAATCAAGTGCTTGGAATGACCCAAGCTCACAGTAGAGACTTTAAACGAGCTACACCCCTCTTCGCTTTACGTGACGGCTCTGTACTGAAAAGCTGGAAAAATCCTGTCGGTGTCAATCATGTATTCATTGCTGATCGTGATGCAAACATGATTTTTGGGGCCAACGCCTTCGACTGGATTTCAGCAATACTGTCTCCAAAACGATCGGGAATTAACTGCTCGACATCCGCCAATTCTGTCCCCAAATGCACAATCTCAATTAATGACTCTGGCAATCCCAAAGCCTCCAATCTAATTAAAATCTTAGGACTAAATAAACTGACTTCCGCTTCATTCAAACTAATACTTCCACCTACGATCGCCGCACAAAGCCCCAAAGTTATCACCGCCACCGATCGCTTTGGTGTTGAATAAAAGTTCTCTGGGTAGTTAGGCGAATCCTCTAAAAAGTCATAAACGTAATTGAGCGACATATCTGTATTCTGAACACCCGAAATAATTATATCGTGAGAACCGATGATCAAAGAACAACTATGGACGATCGCCCCTCCCACAGAAGAGACGATCGCAATCAACCCTAACCCACAAGCTCGATCGCCCGTTTCGCGATCGCATCTGCGGTAATCCCATTGAACGTCATCAGTTCACCTGCCGAAGCTGTCGTTTCCCCGCGTTTCCAGGCGAAAATATCACGGTTTGCTTTACTGCGCAAAAGAACAGGTTCCAGCATATTAGCCGTACCGCCCGTCACACCCACCAACGAATCACCGCCAAACAATGCATCAAATTCGGCATCTGACAGGAATCCAGAATCTGCTTCCGAACAAGTATCCCAAAGTACATCAGAACTGCGATACAAACGACGCGGATTCATCACCGCAACCACTCGCACACCCAAACCTTGCGCTTCCAATTGTTTAGCCGCCGCCAACACTGGACCGAGAACTAAATCACCGATCGTAGCTAATACAATGGTTTTAGACCCTTTACTTTCGTGCAATATTACACCGCCTTTTTCAAGCCCCTCCAGAGTTTGAGCAAAGGTTGTATGAATAGGTAATGGCGATTTGCTGACGGTAATGGTTATGCCTTTATTTTTCGTCGAAAGCGCCCATTCGTAACAGACTTGAGTACTGTTTGCATCCGTTGGAAAAAGTGCAAATACATTACCATTGCGCAACATCGAAGCAAAATATGCCTCAATTTCAGGACGTTGGTGGGTCCAGCCATTTCGACCTTGTTCAAGTGCGCCTGCTGTAAATAAACAAATCGTCGAAGGGGTTGGACGGCGGAGTTCTGCCATGGCTTGCGTGACGGTCTGCCAAATGGGAAGGCCATTAATTGCAAATGATTCATAAGAACACCAAAGCGATCGTGCCCCAAACAATGCCATCCCGACCGCCAAACCCGCACAAGCATCTTCACTCAATGGCTCATACACTTGGCCACCGGGAGATTGATTATAAAGCGGATCTTCCGTTGGGTGATTGATTTTAAGAACTTGATTAATATTCGCAATGCCAGACGCTTCATTTCCGTCAGCATTGGTGACCACGAAATTAGAATCCGTTTTACCCACATAACCCACAATGGCACCCATCGCAGTTGTGGAAACTTTGTTCTCACCGCCAACTTCAAACTCGACTAAAGGCAATGTTCCTAAATCTGGCAATGGTCGAGTGAATTCCGTCACCGCCACCTTACTCGAACTTCCGCCCCCCGCACGTACACAGTTCGATCGGACCAATTCCCAAGCTTCTGGCGATAATGCACAGGACTTCATTCCGGCAATAATATCCGCATTCTCCAACGTATGATGGGGATACAAGTTATGGGATTTCGCACCGCGAGCATGAACACCAGCGCCCTTAAGCTGTTTGATGATCATCACCGTCAATGTCCCACCCAATGCAGACTTCGCCGCCTTATCCGCCGCTGCTAACACTGCCTGATTAAACGCCAATCGCTTCTCAAAGGAGAACATTGTGCTATCAACATATTCACCCGGTTGATTTTGATCATCAAAGTCTTTGGCATTCACCAAAATCACTTCTTTAAATCCATTCCCGCTCCAATATGCCGTCATGTCTTCATTAGATTTCAGTGACACCATACTATGATGTTCTTGCGAAAAACCATTCCAGACCAATACGGGCAAGAAGTTTGTCACCTTGGGATAGGCCGTATTGAAATGACCGATCGCGCTCATAATGTACGGCTCACCCAAACCGCCATCTCCGATCGTACAAGGGAACAACACGCCCGGATTCAACAACGCCCCCGCCATGGCAAAATGCTGGCCTTGACCCAACGGACCTGCCGGAGCTAGCAAACCTGGAATTTGACCCGATAAGTGGCCCAGCAATCCATGACGTTCCCGGAACCGATCGCGCAGATCCGTCACCGTTTTAATCCCCATATCTTCCAGGGATTGATCCAAGAACATCGCACAGTAGAATCCCGGCGCATGGTGTCCCACTTCCGTCACAAAATTTTTATGCCCCAATAGCACCAACGCCGCATAAGCCTCCGCTTGGCTAGCGAACCCTCCTGGGTGTCCTGATGCTTTACTTGCTGTCATTTGCAGCATCAGATAGCGCAGCGCATCACTGTAGAGCATTGATTGATAAGCGGCTGACGGGTCGGTTGGGTTCACAGCTTTGGCAGTGGGTCCGATCGCCGCCGTTTTGCCATACTGCTCAAAGCCTTGAGGCGTTTCACCGAAATACTGAATACCGTCGCAAAATGCAGGTGCGCTCATAGGATACCTAGGTGGGGATCAAAAATTTCAACAATTTATCCTACCGCGCCACCTGTGCCAGAGCGTTACAATATTGGGATTCGCTACTTCGCGCATACTTTATAACCCCCAATTCCATCAGAGCTAGTAGGACTTCATCTAGCCACTCATAGGCATCTACATCACTCTCAAAGTATCTATTTGAAGCTTTTCCTAGTTCTCGCCAAGGAAATGGAACCTCTTGTTTTAGGTTACAGATTTCATTTTTAATCAAAGATAAAGAATTTGGTGAAATCTCTTTTGCCATTGTATGGACAAGTTGCTCATCATCAATATTGTCATTTGCAGGATCTGAAAATAGACAATAAATAAATTGTAAAGTTGTTCTCTTGGAGCGTATACCATAGTTGTTATCTACATTTTACTCGTAATGATATTGGCAAGAAAGAATAGTAACTTCTATTTCTGTAACACGATAAACCAGACGATGTTCGTCATTAATCCTTCGAGACCACAGCCCACTTAACTCATATTTAAGTGGTTCGGGTTTTCCGAGTCCACTGAAAGGCGATCGATCGATATCTTGGATGAGTATCACAATTTTGCTATAGATTTTCTTATCGAGCTTTGCCCAATTAGAAAATGTTTCAAATGCCTCTCCTTCAAATGACAATTTTCGCTTCATCGCTACTCTACAAGTTGTAAGTCTTCGAGATTAACCGTAATCAAATTCTTTCCCTCTTCCGCATTTTTCATAGCTCTCAAGAGATGCTCACGATTTGCCGGATGATTTAATAAATACTCCGTCTCATCAACTGATGAAACTACAATCTCGATCTTACGATCGCCAAATAAAACTCTTAGACTCTCTAGAAATCGATCGTCTAATTCATTCGCATTCAAATGATAAACAGATTGCATATGTACATGATGAATATCTTATTAATCCCTATCATAGTCGAAATCCACTTTTCAAGCCACTGCCTCCAACAAAAGTTCCACAATCAGCTAATTCTTAAACTCCGCAGAGTTCCATATTTTATCCACAACAATCGAGACAGATTTTACGATCGCTTCATAAATCCACCTTAAAAATCCCCCACAAATACAAATAGGCTCACAAACGACGCATATAGAAGCATATTTTGAAGGCGATCGAAGACAGGTAACGAGTGTCACAAACTGAAATTTCCCATCAATTTGTCGATGCAACCAAACGCTAATGATGGGAAGACAAATTCCATTGACTCCCACTAATTCTCACTGGATCTGATAAAAGGTTCCATACTGATCAGTCCGTTCTTCAATCGCCTCATTAGAAACGGCTTGTTCTTGGAGTGCTAGTTTTAACTCATCTGGATTATTCAAGGTAAATCCTGCTTTCCCTAGGAACTTTGACTTGTCACTCCGAGGTTTAGGCACTAGTAAGGTAACGAGTGATTTTCCCATCTGGAATCACAGCATCATAAGGAATCCGCACGATTTGACCTCAAAATTTGACATCAAACGCCTACACAATTTTACGATACTTGCTGCCGATCGCCCCGCCCCAAAACACCCTCACGCCAATATTCCCTCGCCCACCATCAGAAAAACTTTTCGCTTTGTCGTCTCGATCGATACCATTTTCCACAATAATAGGATCTGCTCGATCGTAGCTTTCAAAAAAATGCTCATGATCTGGCATACTGATTGGACAAATCATTCTGAGTATTTCTACTTACCTAGAGTCTCATCGTCTGCTTGCTTTCAGGTCCAAGAGTCCGCCGTTAGTCAACCCAAACACAATATATATCATGGTCGTTGCAACCCAATCCGTCGAACAGCTTTGTATTAACTCGATCCGATTTTTAGCGATCGATGCCGTCGAAAAGGCAAAATCCGGGCATCCCGGCCTACCGATGGGGGCAGCGCCCATGGCGTTTACCCTGTGGGACAAATTTCTCAAATTCAACCCCAAGAACCCCACTTGGTTGAACCGCGATCGTTTCGTACTTTCGGCTGGACATGGATCCATGCTGCAATACTCGTTGATGCACCTATTCGGCTACGACAGCGTAAGCATCGACGACATCAAACAATTCCGTCAATGGGGATCCAAAACTCCCGGACATCCTGAAAACTTCATGACTCCTGGCATCGAAGTCACCACAGGTCCATTGGGTCAAGGGATTTGTAACGCTGTAGGCTTGGCCATGGCCGAAGCACATATGGCTGCAACCTTCAACAAGCCCGACTGCACCATCTTCGACCAATACACCTACACCATCGTGGGTGACGGCTGTAACATGGAAGGCGTTTCCGGTGAAGCTTGCTCCTTGGCTGGTCACTTGGGTCTGGGTAAATTGATCGCCCTCTACGACGATAACCACATTTCGATCGATGGCGACACCGAAGTCTCCTTCACCGAAGACGTTGGCAAGCGCTTTGAAGCTTACGGCTGGCAAGTGATCGTTGTACCCGATGGCGACACCAACACAGAAGCCATTGCAAAGGCGATCGACCAAGCGAAGGCTGAAACTACTAAGCCCACTATGATCAAAGTCCGCACCACGATCGGCTTTGGTTCCCCAAATAAAGGCGGCACCGCAGGCATTCACGGCGCAGCATTGGGCGGCGACGAAATCAAACTCACCCGTGAAGCATTGAACTGGAACTACGAGCCATTTGTCGTTCCTGAAGAAGCAAAAGCTTACTATGCAAAAGCCGTAGAACGCGGTGCTGAGGCTGAAGCTGAGTGGAACAAGACTTGGGAAACTTACAAGACTAAGTATCCCGAAGACGCAGCCCGCATCACCCGTCAAACCAGCTACGAACTGCCGACAGGTTGGGAGAAGTGTTTGCCAACTTACACCCCTGAAGACAAGCCCCTAGCGACCCGTCAGACTTCTGAAAAGACCCTGAACGCGATCGCGAATGCAGTCCCCGAATTAATCGGTGGTTCTGCTGACTTGACCCACTCCAACTTGACCCAACTTAAGGGCTTTGCTGATTTCCAAAAAGGAAGCTACGCGGGGCGTAACCTGCGCTTTGGCGTCCGTGAACATGGAATGGCGGCCATCTGTAACGGCATCTATCTCCACAAAACAGGTTTGGTTCCCTTTGGTGCAACGTTCCTAGTCTTCGTGGACTACATGCGCGGCGCTGTCCGGTTGTCGGCTTTGGCTGAAACTCAAGTCATCTATGTCCTGACCCACGATTCGATCGCCCTCGGTGAAGATGGCCCGACTCACCAACCCGTGGAAACGATCGCATCCCTCCGCGTCATCCCGAACCTCCTAGTCTTCCGTCCTGCGGATGGTAACGAGACTTCTGGATCCTACAAAGTGGCGATGGAACGTCGTACAACCTCTTCCATCATGGCCATGACTCGTCAAGCCTTGCCTCAGTTGGCGGGTTCTAGCATCGAAGCAGTTGCACGCGGTGGATACATTCTGTCCAACGATGGCGACCTGTCTGACATCATCTTGATCGGTACGGGTAGCGAAGTCAGCCTTTGCGTGGATACTGCTGCCAAGCTTCGGGCTGATGGCCATAAAGTTTGTGTTGTCTCCATGCCCTGTGTGGAACTGTTTGAAGAGCAAGATGCAGCTTACAAAAATGCAGTCTTGCCTAAGGCTGTGACCAAGCGTCTCGTTGTGGAAGCTGGAACAACGTTTGGCTGGCACAAATACGCTGGAACTGAAGGCGATGTCGTGGGAATTGATACCTTCGGCGCATCGGCTCCAGGCGGCGTATTGATGAAGGAATTCGGCTTCACGGTCGAGAATGTCTATAACCGTGCAAAGGCATTGTTGAAATAGATTTTCAAATTTGAATGGTTAGGAATTGATGACTAGCTGTTAAATGAAAAGCTCCTCAGAAATGGGGGGCTTTTTTGGTCTTATAGCCATTGCCTAGCTGATTAGAACAGGAGGTAATTAGTCGGGTCTATACTGGATAACTCATCAGGATAATGACCTACGTTAAAAAGTAATTCAAGCCATCGCCATATCCTGCCGAACAATCGGATGTGGGATTGATAGTATGAGTGGTCCTCATGCCTTGAGCGGACCAAGCGATCGGATTTGATCTTCAACCCAAGGAACAATAACTTGGAGATCAGAAACTACATCTCCGTCCGGCAATTTGGGTCGTGGAATCATAATAATTGGTAAACCTAAATGACGGGCCGCGACAATCTTGGCTTGGGCCGCACTACCACCACTGTTTTTGCTAACGATCGCACCAATATTATAGTGAATGAGAAGTTGCATTTCTTTCTCTAAATCAAACGGACCTTGATCGAGCAGTATCTCTCCTGGTGGTCGTAAAACTGTACTGGAAGGCAATGTAATCATTCGCATTAAAAACCAACAATTCATAACGGTCGCAAATGCACTCAATTCCTGTCGTCCGATCGTTAGAAAAACCCGATCGGCAATCTCTGGAATTAACTTCGCCGCTGCCCTATGATCCATCGCCGTAATCCACCGATCGCCCGCTTCTTTTTCCCAAGCCGGACGACTAAAAACCAATCGAGGAATACCAACACATTGGGCCGCGATCGAAGCATTATGGGTAATCTGAGCCGCAAAAGGATGGGTCATATCCAGCAACAGATCTATTTTTTCAGTTTTTAAATAGTTCACCAAACCATTAATCCCCCCAAAGCCACCCATCCGGACTTGTCCGACTTGACTAACATTGGGAATATTCGGTTTTGGCGTCCGACCTGCAAGAGATGCAATGAGTTCAACATTAGGCAATGCCGCCAATTGGGGAATCAAACGGGCCGAATCTCCCGTGCCACCCAAAATCAAAATACGACAGATTGCCATTATTTGTTCGTAGTCCTATCAATAGTTGCTTGTAACAATTCAGGATTATCACGTCGGGGACGTTTAAGTACGGGAGTTAACGCCAGCGATAGGCCAACACCGCCAAGACAGAGGGCACTGAATAACTCAATCAGTGATTTGCGTTCAATCTGGCTAATCGTCTGTTTTACTGGGGATACGCCGAGGCTAATGATTTCTTGAAAGGCTACCCAGATGATACTAAGCATAAGAATCCACAGGATTCCCAACATAATCAATGGCCACCAACCCACAGAATGTCGCAAGCGCTGGACACCAAATTTGCCAATATTTTTAGGCTTGGGTTCGGAGGGTGGTTGAATTTGAGTGGACTCTGGAGAAGCGATCAATACTTTTCCATTAATACTGTGAGCACTATGCTTTAAGGCCGGGGGATGGGCAACAGTACTCGCGCTGGTGGACCGAACGGCTGCCAAAATTGCGATTCCCTTCGAGCTTTGAAACAACCGATCGATCGGTGATATTCGAGAGCGTCGTCGTTTGTCATGGCGCGATCGCATAAATCCCCCCTCAACATTTGAACCTTCGCTGCTTGTAATCATAGTGAAATTTAGCGAAGATCGGAAAGAGAATCATGATTTTTTACAATCCAATTTAAAACTAGGTCTCTAAGTTAGAACAGCTCCCAGAAGACGCTAAGGATAATTTTATGCCCAGACAGCCTCAGATTTCATAAAACTCAAGTCCTATCGAGCGAGAGATACATTTACTATGTACATTTGATTGAATAGTAGAGGAATCATTTATTTGCGATGACGATCGATCGCGCATTGAACAATCTGATGAACCAGTGATTCAAAGTCAATTCCAGATGCCGCCCAAAGTTGAGGATACATACTCATGGCAGTGAATCCAGGAAGGGTGTTGACTTCATTGATAAATAGTTCATCCGTAACTTCGCTATAGAAGAAATCAACGCGACTGATACCTGCACAATCAATTGTCTTGAATGCTTTCACTGACATATCTTGAATACGAGTGACGACATCAACGGAAAGATTAGCAGGAATGAATGCTTTCGATCGGCCTTCAGTATATTTGGTTTCATAGTCATAGAAGTCACTATCAAACGTAATTTCGCCCACGATCGATGCCTTTGGATTATCATTTCCCAACACGGCACATTCCACTTCACGAGCAATGACTCCGGCTTCCACAATGATGCGACGATCGTAACTGGCCGCTTCATCAAGGGCTTTCTCTAGTTCAGCGCGAGTGCGACATTTAGAAATTCCAACCGAAGAACCAAGATTTGCAGGTTTGACAAAGCAGGGATAGCCAAGTTGGGTTTCAATATCGTCGCAAAGCTTAGGGAAGCGGCAGGGATCAGAGTAAATATCCGATCGATTGACAGCATAGTATTTTACCTGGGGTAATCCCGCTTCAGCGAATGCTATTTTCATTGCAATTTTATCCATGCCGACGCTAGAGGCAAGAACACCAGAACCGACATAGGGTACTTGCATCAATTCCATCAATCCTTGAATGGTGCCATCTTCGCCATTGGGTCCGTGCAGCACCAGATACCAGATGTCAATAGTTGCGGCACTGGCGGGGAATTGCCAGAGATTTAGTTTATCGTTTGTAACGATCGGTTCTCTGGTTTCTAGAACTTTTGCAGCGGCCTCGCCATCGACCCAGCCGCCATCTTTCCGAATATAGAATGGCTGGACGCTGTAACGATTGGCATTAGCACCCATTCCGAGTCCCTTAGCTATTGCGCCTGCGGAAATGATGGAGACTTCATGTTCTCCCGATCGGCCTCCGAAGAGTAGTCCTACGTTCAATTTGGCGGTTTGGATGGTCACGATGAGAGATCCTCGGCAGGCGATCGTACAGAATTTCGCCAAAAGTATAGCAGATGACCTGTGAGATCATTGGTGTAGGAGGGCGATCGATCGTCTCTCCATCCGTCCTATCCCATCTCGGCTTGAAGTTGTTGGAGTTGGGCGATCGTGAGTCCAGTAATCCGCACGATCGTCTCTAGGTCTAGGTTCTCACGGAGCATATTGAGGGCGATCGATCGTTCTCGGTCTGACAGCAATTCGCGCGATCGTTGCTCTGCTTCCTTGACTCCACGATCGTAACCAATCTGTTCAACACTGGTTCTGTTCAACACTGGTAATGTATGGCATCTGCCGCTCCTCCTCGTAAGTTCTAAGTTCCTGCCAAAACGATTTTTTTGCGTCTTCCGGTAAAATTAGAAGCCAGTCAACAAATTTGAATAGATTTTGAATAGATTGATTATAGCCGATCGATCGTAACCCCGCTCATAGAGTCGTTCTATCAGGGCTAGCTTCCATTGTTTCCTTGCCGTTGGACTACTTTTCGTCTCCTGAGCCTTCAAATGCGTCATCACCACTGTGGCAAAAACATTCTGACTCGCTTCCAATTCATCCCACCTTGCAGCATAATCTAATAACTTGACTGCTGTGAAATTGAATTGTAGAGAACTACCAAATGTCGTAAAACCATATTGGTTCGGTCGCCAATTTGCATCATTGTCACAAAGAATCGCTAGACTGATGGACGGCTGATGGAAGTAATCAAAGATCTCTTGAATATCGAGTTGCGGTCTGGCAAGTTCCTGCTCAATCTAAGGTCGCTCAGCTTGATTAGTAGAGACTTGTTGTTGTTTGAGACATTGACTTTTGGAAATGAGTTTGAGCCAATTGTCGTTCAAGTTGTTCACTGGCGAGTTGGGCCGCAGTAGAACGAATGTTTAACTCGGCTTGATTAGATTTCAATCGTTCCTGTTGAGTCGCAGAAAGGGAAGCTTGTCCGTTACCATCGAGCTAGGCACGGAGGAGATTTGTTTCTGCGGCCAGGGCCGTGCGACTTTTAGTTAGACTGAGGAATTGAGGTGGAATGGAGACGATCGCCTTTGTATTGCTGTTGCCATTGAGTTGGGATTGATAAGACTGATCTCGTTTGAAGGGATGATGATGGCATCATTTGTTCGAGTTGTTTCAAATAGACACGATCGTCATCATTATCTAGAGCTGTCATTGACGCATTAAGAACCAATTGACTCCCATTTTGAATCAGCTCTGAATCCCAGCCATATTGGGCAGAATGCTTATGAAGCAAAGTATCTGGGACAATACTACGACCTTCTAACGTAGTATCTAAAATCAATCCCTTTAATAGGGTAAATAATTGACCATACCGATCGAAATCTATGCAACTATCAAAGGCTTTAAATTCAATTCGGCCCCATTCTGATGGTTTTTGGGTAAGTTTTATGAGTGAGGGATCGCAAATAATTAGATCTGTTGTATTTTCAACAAATACTAGAACCGCAGGTCTTGCGCCTGTTCTATAAAATGTTCGCACCGATTTTCCTGGCCAAGGTTTACCACCATAGTCACAAGGACTATAGCTAAACGGAATTAAGTAGGGACTATAGTACGTTAGTTTTTTGGCCCAATCAATAGTTTGAGCTACTGTTGCGCCGATGACTGAAAGATTCAGATCTGGACCATAGGTCAACATCGGCAAATGTTCGGTGCGATCTTCAGGACATTGATTCATCCGATCGCATTCATAGACATTTAAGGGCGGATTTGGAATGAATTCAGTTTGAATTGGATTGAAACTAGTTGCGATCGGAGTGAATCCAAACTTTGATGCGATTTCAATTAGTTGAGAAAAACTAGTATTTAGTTCAACTAATGCTGATTGAATAGTTTGATGCAAAGTGGTACGAATTTCAATGCCTTTTGGAATACATTTGACCAAGTTTCCCTGTTCATCAAAACGTTCAATCCCTTCAATATACCAACGCTTACGTCGAATCCCAGCATCACCTATTCTCAGAGAGTTTCTGTCGCCGAGATATTCAGGTAATTGATTAATAATTGCGTCAAATTCTTTATAACTAGTATTAGTAAAGTCCGCAAAAGTATTGTGCGATCGCAAAAATGCAACCTCATGTTCGATTCCAAATTGAAATTGCATAAAGCACCTTGGGATGTCTGTAGGTCAATCAAAAAGCTTGAGAAACTCGTTCTTGTAAAGGTTCTGGAATCACGCTGGATGCTAGAGACGAGAACGTAAGATGCTGAGCGCGATATTTAGTAAATGTGGATTCTTTTTCTGCATTGCAAGAAGCCCGCAGAGTGACGCATTTATGGGGATCAGGAACGATTTGAGCTTGGCAAATAGTAAGTTGTTGGCCCGGAAGCTTAAACTCTATTTGAACGAGTTTTCCAAGGTCAGGTTCAACATCATTTAGAAGCCTCATTGTATAGCGTATCCCAGTTTTCATCCAATCCCAACCAAATTTTAAAAGTAGCGATCGTTCTAACACTTGGAGTTCGGCTGGGATTAAACTAGATCCGCGATAAATAGGTTCAATTAACTCAATTCCGCCCGACCTGGAAAGAATTGATCTAAGTGAGAATACATCTAATTTTGCATAGCTGCGCCCATCGGGAAACGTGATAGCGGTCGGTGCAAAACGGTGACCACCCAAATGGCTGCATCGCCAAACTTGTAAATCGCCATCCACCGACCGGACAACCCGTTTTGCTTGGGTATAGAACGGATTACCATAGCGCGCACAGCATTGGTCATGGCTGCCATGGGTGCAAACTAAGACATCTTGAGTGGGGCGTGTGACAAACCGAGTGGAAAACCGTTTGGCGAAAAAGTCTTGTAAATTTACGATCGCATCTTCCGGTCGCTGAATCGTAAATTCATAGCGATTAAACCGTCCGACAAAGGCATTACTTTGACGCTGGTAAATAATCAAACTTTTGTGTCGTCGAAATCTCGTTCTTTCTTGATTAATTAAAAGAAAACGCGTTCGAGGATATTTCGATTGAAGTTGGACAACAGCTTCTTTTAGAGACTCAGGGATCGATTTACTATCCCAAGCAGAACTCGCCCAAGGTTGAGGACATTCAAGCAAAACATAAGTATCAACCAGACTTGCAGTCCCGATCGGATCCTCATTGACACATTGCGATGCATTCGCACAGAAAAAACGTTCCATATAATTGCTCTCGCAGTTAATAAATGATGAGTAATACTCTGGAACCTTCACTCAGAACTCATTATGAAATCCTACATTGCCGCATATTATCATTAAATCCTACGAGAAGCATTGATATTTATTCTCAATAATTTTGCTCCAACCATTGTGCCCTAATTGATGATTATTATCAATAGGTCTTGAGAGCAAGTCTTGGAAATTAGTGGGTTTAAACGATCGCCCGTAGCAATGCCTGTAATTTTAATTGAACCTCCGCCAATTCATGTTCTGCATTAGATCCCTGCACAATGCCCGCACCCGCAAAAAGCCTTGCCCGATCTCCCGCCAAAATCGCCGATCGGATTCCCACAGCAAATTCTCCATTGCCCTCACCATCAATCCAGCCAATAGGGGCCGCATAACGCGATCGATCGAACGTTTCAAGCGATCGAATTTGGTCGCAGGCGAGATCTCTCGGGACTCCGGCCACGGCTGGGGTGGGGTGAAGTGCGGCGACGACATCAAGAATGTGAACGGTTTTTGGGACGATCGATCGAATGGGCGTGTGTAAATGTTGGATATTGGGCAATTGTAAGAGTGTGGCAGGAAACATTTTTGGCTCTAATCCTAAAGCCACTAATTGCGAGGTAATAAAATCAATCACCAATTGATGCTCATGAATTTCCTTGATACTCCCTAAAAGAGTTTGGGCAATATTACGATCGTCCAATTGGGTTTTCCCACGGGGAGCTGAACCCGCTAAGGCATCGGTTTCTAACTGATTCCGATCGACGGTTACTAAACGTTCTGGACTCGCGCCTAAAAATGTTTCTCCGGACGGGTTATTACAGGAAAAAATATAGCAATCTTTGTATAATCGGCGCAAATTATAGAGTGATGTCACCACATTGAACTCTTGCGCAGCTTTTACTTCATAGGCAAGAGCTAGAACTACCTTTTCGATCTTTTTAGATTTAATTACAGTCAATGCTTGATTAACCGACGTTTTAAATTGATCGGGTGACGTGAAGGCTTGAAAGGATTGGGTGGGAGAGGGTACTAATGAATAGCGATCGAGGCTGGTGGATTGAATGCGCTGCAATTGGGTCCAAATTTCACGAGCTTCAGTCTCTGCACAAAACTCCGCATCTAATATTCGATTAACAACTAACGACGTCCGATCGCCCGATCGGCCAATCTGCCACTCCGGCAAAAAAACTGAACCCGCCGCAAATCCATCTTCTAAGGTTGCCTGATCAAAAAACGAAAATCCACAAAAAAAATGTGCACCCAAAAATGGCACCGATCGATCGCCCCGCACCGTCACCCGAGCCGTCACTTGCTTAACCCAATCCCGCGCTTGGACAAACCGCCTTTCCCCGTCAACCGTCAGACGCAATGCCGCACCTACTGCCAATATTGAGGTTTTGGCACCACTGCGCTCAAAGTACAAATGACAATCCAGCGGGTCCACCCAAGACTGCAACAACGCCAAGGGATCTACGGGATGCTCGATGGCAAACGCCAGACTCACCACCTCAGCGGGCTGTTCTGGATGAATGTGCTGCTCTAGGTCACGCAAATCATCGTAGAGCGCTTGATAAGAAGAAAAACAGTCCAACACATCGAGCAACATATCAGTCAGAATCGCAAACGGGACAGGGGCGTGCCTCAGATTTTAGCTTGATTCGTAGGGACTCCGGAAAGGTTCAACCCTCGAACCTGAGGGCCAATCCAAAAAACTTCTGGGGGATTCTGCCAGACTCCCGGCCTAAATACCGTATTATTGCCTCCTGATCTATAACCCGTTTTTCCCCTTTGGCCATGATGAAGGTTCTTGTTTCCGATCCGATCGATCAAGTTGGGATTGATATTCTTTCCCAAGTTGCACATGTTGATGTCAATACTAGTTTGTCTCCTGAGGCGCTGGTGGCCTGTATCGGAGACTATGATGCTCTGATGATTCGATCGGGAACCCGTGTCACCGCATCGGTGATCGAAGCTGGCAAAAAACTCAAAATAATCGGACGGGCCGGAGTCGGGGTCGATAACGTCGATGTCCCAGCGGCCACTCGTAAAGGCATTGTCGTCGTCAACTCCCCCGAAGGCAACACCATTGCGGCGGCTGAACATACGTTAGCGATGATGATGTCCATGTCTCGCTTTATTCCGGCGGCGAATGCGTCAATGAAAGCAGGGAAATGGGACCGTAAAAGCTATACGGGCGTAGAAGTTTATAAAAAGACGCTGGGCGTTGTGGGTCTTGGAAAAATCGGTGCCCATGTGGCTACGGTAGCAAAGGCGATGGGCATGGTGTTACTGGCCTACGATCCATTTGTCTCTAAAGAACGGGCCGAGCAACTGAGCTGTAAGCTGGTCGAAATGGACACGCTGCTACGGGATTCTGACTACATTACGCTGCACATTCCCAAAACGCCTGAAACCGCGAATTTGATTAATGCAGAATCGATCGCAAAAATGAAACCCACTGTGCGAATCATCAACTGTGCCCGAGGTGGAATTATTGATGAAGCCGCGATCGCATCTGCCGTTTCCGAAGGCCGGATTGCTGGGGCTGCACTAGATGTTTTTGACAGCGAACCCTTGGGTGAATCGCCATTGCGCAGCGTTGGGAAAGAACTGGTCCTGACGCCGCACTTAGGAGCTTCTACCGAAGAAGCTCAAGTCAACGTTGCGATCGATGTGGCCGAACAAATTCGCGATGTCTTACTTGACAAACCCGCCCGCAGCGCCGTCAATATTCCTGGACTGCGCCCCGATGTCCTCAAAGCGCTTAAGCCCTACCTGCAACTTGCGGAAACCCTAGGCAACATGGTCAGCCAACTCGCAGGCGGACGCATTGAATCCCTGACGGTCTCGTTACGCGGCGAACTGGCAACCAACCAAAGCCAACCGATCGTAATTGCAGCCCTAAAAGGTTTACTTTCCAGTGCATTGCATGAGCGAGTAAACTTTGTAAATGCCAGCATTGAAGCCAAAGAACGTGGCATTCATGTTATTGAGACCCGTGATGAGTCAATTCAGGACTACACCGGATCCATGATGCTAACCGCTAAAGGTTCTCTGGGTGAACATTCAGTGAGTGGTGCGCTCTTAGGCCATCAGGAAATGCAGATCATTAGCATTGATGAATTTCCTATCAACGTTCCGCCTAGTAAATACATGCTATTTACGCTGCACCGCGATATGCCGGGAATCATTGGCCGTATTGGATCGCTCTTGGGGGATTTGAACGTCAATATTGCCAGTATGCAAGTGGGCCGTAAGATTGTTCGTGGAGACGCGGTGATGGTGTTGACGGTGGATGATCCGTTGCCAGAGAACACGGTGGCTGAAATTACGAAAATTGCCGGAATTCGCGACGCTTATACGGTGACGCTATAGTTAGTGACTTAGAGCGTGTTTGAAAAGTCGAAGATTGTGATTGAGGCCCGATCCCCCTAGCCCCCTTGAAAAGGGGGAACTGGAAAGACGGGAAACTAGTTTAATACTTAGTTTCTCTTTAAAATGAGGATTTAGAATTCAACTCTTAGTCCTCCTTTTTAAGAGAAATTTAGGAGAATTGAATATTTCAATACCAATGCAAGGACTTTTCACACGTTCTCTTCACTACGATCGATGGTTCTCAACCTGTAATTCTCAATTCTTCATTCCCAATTCTTCATGACAAACAGTTGGTGGGAAATCCAGATTTTATGTGACGCAGTACTGGAAGAATCCATGTTTTGGCGACTGGAAATGTTTGGCTGTAAGGGAATGTCTAGTCAGCGAGAAGGCAATTCGTCCGTTATTGCGGCTTATGTTCCGAAGGTGTCATCTCATGTTTTGGACTTGTCGGCCTTGGCACTGCAAGTTAAACAAGATGCATTGTGTTTTGAAGTGGGGGAACCGTCGATTCAGTGGCGATTGATCGATGAGGAAGACTGGGCCAGCGGCTGGAAAGCCTATTGGAAACCGCAAAATGTTGGCGATCGTCTCCTCATTCATCCCGCTTGGTTGCCATTGCCAGAGCATACCGATCGGACCATTCTTAAGCTGGAACCTGGAGTCGCTTTTGGTACGGGAGACCATGCCACCACGCAACTTTGTCTCGAAGCACTAGAGATGCGATTGGGCGATCATCCAGAATTGATTACGATCGCAGATATTGGCTGTGGTTCAGGAATTTTGTCTGTGGGCGCATTGCTGTTGGGCGCAAAAAAAGCTTATGCCGTTGATACAGATCCATTGGCCGTAAAAGCAACTCAGGAAAACGTGACACTTAACAATATCGATCCATCGCGGCTTGAGGTAGCTGAAGGCAGTGTGGAAGTCATTGTGGATATGATTCCTGAACCCGTCGAGGGCATTGTTTGCAATATCTTGGCCCATGTAATTGTGGAGCTGATTCCTGAGTGGGAGCCATTCACCAAACCCGACACCTGGGGCATCCTCAGCGGTGTTCTGCTAGACCAGGCCAAAGCCGTGACGGATGTTCTTGAAGAGAATGGCTGGTTTGTGTCAGCACTCTGGAAACGCGGTGACTGGTGTTGTTTGAATATCCGCCGGATTAACTAGCTGGATTAACGTATAGTCCCTCACCACTGACTTAGGGATTCAATCAACCTCCTGGCGCGATATTTCGTATCCAGGATTTTTTGTGCTATTGCATTTGTGCTGTTACGTTTGTTTAAGTAAAAAGCAAGAAATATTTAGTTAATACTCCAGAAAATCACTCCAAAAATAACGATCGACATCTTTATATTTCTTCTTTTAGATAGAGACTTCCCCCACATTTTTTAAATCTTTCCACATCCATTCTCTCTTTTCCACAGATTATGAATGGTTTTCCACAGGGCAGCGCTGACTTCGATTGTGTTCTGTGATGCGAATCGATCGCTTCCCCCAACATAGAGCTTCGTTATTCTGGTTATCTGTTTCTGATTAAAAAACCTGAATTGCTTGCCACACAAAGCTCTCAGCGATTTTAATACATTTGAATTACTCAAATTTTCACTCGATAACACTCCTCTAAAATATATTTAAGACGTTTTCCACAGTACGCAGGCACGAAGTAATCATGAGTGTATTCGTAGAGACGTGATGTATTAAATGGCACAAGTAAATATACGCTCTACAAACACTCAGCGCAGTGCGAGAATTCGATTCACTAGTTCAGCACCAACTGATGTGACTTGCGCGTAAACTTGCGAGAAAAGTGAAGCGAAGCCGTTATTTATAGCATTTGGTGTTGATGATCTCAGTGGCTGTTGATTCCTGTTTTAAATTCGTCACACCTAGGGCTTGAGTAAAGGTTTTATTTTATGATGTCTCCCACGATTTCCCTGCTTACCGAACTTCCCGAAACTCTTCACAGTGAATTGGCTCAGTATATTGAGAAGAACCCAGATTGGGACCAAGATCGTGCAATTTCTGTAGCGATTTCGCTCTTTTTACATCAAGGTCCGTCAGAAGAACTTATGACTCCAGTGGTCCTAGAAACTTATCTCGTGTAACGAAACATTAAGGTGGGTGGAGGAAGACTTTAGGCAACACCCGTTTTCCCGTTTAATAGAACTCAGGATGCAGTTGTATCCTGAGTTTTTTGATCCATAGCAATTCTTTTATATCACCGCCATGCCGTACTTTTGGTTTAAAGCGTTTCATATTGTGGGATTTGTCTCGTGGTTTGCTGGGCTTTTTTATCTGCCACGGTTGTTTGTTTATCATGCAGAGGCCCACGAGCAGCAAGTAGAACCCGCTCGCAGCATTTTGAAGACGCAGTTTACTTTGATGGAAAAGCGGCTCTATGGCATCATTATGACCCCTGCCATGGTAGTGACAATTGTGATGGCGATCGCTATGTTGACGATCGCACCTGATTTGTTACATCAGACTTGGTTGCAGGTGAAAATTGGTTTGGTGTTGGTGTTGGTGGGTTTCCATCATTATTGCCGTAAAATTATTCGCCAAATGGAGGCGGGAGAGATGCCGCTCACATCTAAGCAGTTTCGTTGGATGAATGAATTTCCAACGTTCTTTTTGGTGGTGATTGTGATGTTGGCTATTTTTAAAAATGATATTCCAACCAATGCGACAAGTTATGTTGTCTTTGGAATGGCGATCGCATTTGCGGCGAGTATTCAACTTTATGCCCGTAAGCGACGGTTGGATGCTGAGAAGAAGAATTTGGTGAATGCTGATGCAGCGATCGTCTTTCCAGAACAAATAAAGGCTTAGAGCTTGAATTAAATGCCGATTGGGTTACGATCGGCATTTTAACATTAACAAAATTCCAATTGTTCTAACTTAGATAGAACCTCAAGCAAACCACCCAACGAATTAGCACCGGATAATCACATCAACATTAAATCCATTCCCTATTTAGTCTTTCGTTCTAAAATTTCCTTAAACACCAACGTCAAGACCGCCAAAAACGCCAACAAAACTGCCGCTGAATAGGCTGACTCCGTTTGATATTGTTTGTAGGCTTCCTCCACAAATAACGGTAAACTCTGAGTCTGTTGGCTCAAATTTCCCGACACCACGGACACCGCACCAAACTCTCCCATCGCCCGCGCATTGGTTAGCAACACACCATACAATAAACCCCAGCGAATATTTGGCAAGGTCACACGCCAAAATGTTTGCCATTCACTTGCCCCCAGAGTTGCCGCTGCTTCTTCCTGTTCTGCCCCCGCTTCTTCTAATACCGGAATTACCTCGCGGACGACAAAGGGCATACTGACAAATAATGTTGCGAGTAACATTCCTGGAAACGCAAAAATAATTTGAATATTATTGCTATTCAACCAAGGCCCAAACCAACCCAATCGGCCATACAGTAAAACTAACATCAACCCGGCGACAACTGGCGATATGGAAAAAGGTAAGTCAATCACACTCAACAAAAACGATCGACCCCAAAAACGATTCCGCGTCAAAGCCCAAGCTGCACACAGCCCAAACACCGTATTAATCGGCACTGCAATCACCGCCAACATCAACGTCAAACTTGCTGCGGATAAAAACTCAGGTTTGGTTAAATTTTCAAAAAATGCTCCCGTGCCTAATCGAAAGGCTTGATAAAAAACATTCGCTGCTGGAATGTACAAGACCAATCCCAAATAGACTACGGTAATGCCAATTAAAATGGTCGGCACCCAGCTTTTTTTTAGATTACGATCGTTCAATGGCTTATTTAATTGTTGTGGATTACTGATCATAGCGACGGCCCCAAGCTTGTAATAAATTAATACTGAACAAAATCACCAACGAAATCATCAACATCACCACCCCAATCACCGTCGCCCCTGGCAGATCAAATTGCTCCAGACGTTGAAAGACGAGTACGGGGGTAATTAAATCTTTAAAGGGAGTATTCGAGGCGACAATCACCGTCGAACCATATTCACCCACGGCCCGCGAAAACCCTAAGGCCACTCCCGTTAAAATCGATGGAAACAACGGGGGAAAAATGACATTCCAGAAGGTTTGCCAAGGCGACGCACCCAAACACCAAGCCGCTTCCTCAATGTCTTTATTAATCTCTTGCAATACAGGCTGCACCGTCCGCACCACAAACGGCAATGAAATAAAGATCATCGCGACCCCAACACCCAATCGACTAAAGGCAATCTGAATCCCAAACGGCGCAACCAACGAACCAACCCATCCCGTTTTGCTATACACCGTCGCGATCGTTAATCCGGCGACTGCTGTTGGTAAGGCAAAGGGCAAATCTACCGAGGCTTCAACCACCCGCTTCAATGGAAAATCGTAGCGCACCAAAGTCCAGGCAATTAATGTGCCAAACAATCCATTAATTAATGCGGCAATAAATGAAGTCGTAAAAGTCACATCGTAGGTAGATAAGGCAACAGGGCTAGTGGCGATCGCCCAAAACTCAGCGGGTGAGACGGTTGCAGCTTTTGCAAACATTGCTGAAATGGGCAATATCAACATTAAAAAAAGATAGCCTAGGGTCACTCGCCATGCCCAAGAGGAGGCTTTAAGTTGCGCCCAAACTTGAAGGGGAAAGGATTGCGATCGGATTGATTCTGAGACAGATGAATTCATAGAGAAACCCAAATAATTAACTCGAAGGTAGGATGAACTTATGATTCATTGCGAAGGCGATCGAACATTGCCCCATCCGCAAAGAACTTCTTTTGAATTTCAGACCAGCCGCCATAATCCTTCACCATAGTTAAATTCACAACAGGATACTGGGCTACATATTCCGGCTTCTGTGCAATAGTTTGATTCACCGGACGAAAGCCCGCCTTTGCAAATTCTTCCTGGCCCTCGGGACTATACAAATATTGGACAAATGCCTCGACCACAGCCCGGTTTCCGTGTTTATCTACATTCTTATCTACGACTGCTACTGGGTTATCAATAGAAACATTGACCTTAGGAATTGTATATTCAACCTTCACGCCTTTCTGTTGTAGCAATATCACTTCATTCTCATAGTTAATTAACGCATCGCCTTGACTTTGTTTGAAAAATGCATCACTGGACTCGCGGGAATCTTTGGCCATAATGGGCACATTTTTGAGTGCTTTCTTCACGAATCTTTTTGCTTCATTCTCATTACCATGAAGCTTTACCAGCCCATTCCACAACGCCAAGAAATTCCATCGTGCCACCCCGGACGTCTTTGGGTCCGCCGTAATCCATTGCACACCATCCTTAGCCAAATCACTCCAATCGTGAATGCCCTTGGGGTTGCCGGGACGCGTCATCAATGCCGCCACACTTTTCGACACGATCGCATCATTCGGCAATTTAGTTTCCCATCCCGGCTGAATTAATCCTGCTTTTTCAATTTTTTTCATATCCAGCCCAAGAGACAAATGTACGACATCCGCATCTAAGCCATCAATCACCGCCCGAGTCTGCGTCCCCGACGCACCATAACTACGCTTAAACACGACCGACTGTCCATGCTCTTGCTTCCACTTCTGAGCAAACTTAACAATGATCGCCTCATGTGCTATTTTCGTTACGGAAAATGAGACCAATGTCACATCGACCTGATCGCCCGATGACTGCTTCCCACAGCTTGTCAATCCCATCAAAAATAGGGTCATTAAACCTAACACTAGACTGCGTTTCATCACCAGCGATCGACCCTTCACAGCACCCATAATCCGACTCTCTAATGCTCTGGCTGATTTAATCTACGGTACTTTGGTCGAGATAGCGGGGTATCTCCATGAAGGAGAATCCTACAGAACTTACGTGCAAAAATCAAGGCTGCAAATTTGTCTGAGTTCCTCTATCCATCATTGCATCCGTCAGAGTTAGCCGAACCCCAAAGACCTGCTCAAATGCTCGCATCACAATTGGCCTTACCTGTGCCACGGTAATTCCCGGAATCCACTGAACCAAACTGCCGACAGGTCGTCCCACAATCCCACAAGGCACAATCCGCTCAAATCCTTCCATGTCCGGGCATACATTCAGAGCAAATCCGTGCATCGTAATCCATCGGCTTACCTTAATCCCGATCGCCGCCACCTTAAATCCATCAATCCAAACGCCAGTCAGTCCCTCAACTCGCACGCCGCTTAGTCCATAATGGGCAACTGTCCGAATCACCACCTCCTCAAGTTGTCGCAAATACCAATGCAAATCGGGACGGTAATGCTGCAAATTCAAAATCGGGTAGCCCACCAATTGCCCCGGTGTATGGTAAGTCACCTCGCCGCCCCGCTCAATTCGATGCAACTCATACTCTCCTGGTTCAAACCGGACAAAATTTATGTCGGATGCTTGACCTAAGGTATATACCGATGGATGTTCTAAAAGACATAGTAAATCAGGCAAATTAGGCGACTGCTTACGATCGTTTACCCATTGTTTTTGCCAGTCCCACGCCATCTTATACGGAACCAAACCGCGATCGATTAAATCACAAACCCGAGACCCATCCGCCATTTAATCCACCACTATTTCCCAAATGCCTTTAAAGTATAGATAGAAAGTATGGCTAATGTTCAAACAAGTCAAACAAATCAATGGTTTATACCTCAACTCAATCTTTAAATGTTGAAGAATTTCTAGTTCGCTATGGAGATAATCCGCGTTACGAATTAGCCGATGGAGAATTGATTGATATGGAGCCAACAGGACCACACGAATTGGTGTCGGGCAAAATTAGTACTCGTCTTGGCAGTGAAATCGATCGTTTAGAGTTACCTTGGTTTGTGCCTAAAAGCTGTATGCTTCAACCATTTAACACGATTGCTACGGCAAGACGACCGGACGTGATTGTGTTGGATGAAATGGCATTGTTAGAGGAACCGTTTTGGGCATCTGAACCCGTTATTACTCGGAGCCGATCGGTCAAGCTTGTGGTGGAAGTCGTCAGTACCAATTGGGAAAATGATTATGCCCGAAAGGTTGAAGAATATGCGCTGTTTGGGATCCCGGAATATTGGATTGTTGACTTTCGTGGACTGGGGGGCGTTATCTATATTGGACGACCAAAGCAACCGACGATTACAGTTTGTACCTTGATAAATGAAGACTATCATCAGCGGCAATTTCGTCTAACGGATGCCATCGTCTCTAATTTATTCCCCGAACTTCACGTCACCCTGCAAGACCTCATGCCACGCAGCTTTTAATTTCGGCCCGCTACAGTTAGATCATAGTTCAAGGATTGCACGAAAAAATTACTACATCTGGTGCCCGATCGGTTAAATTTGTCTTACACTGTCGATCGAAACCCTGTCGCTAGATATCTGTACTGTGAATTTCCCCAACCCTTCCCGATTCACCCACTTTCCGGCCCCAGTCAACCTAAGAGATCCTGCATCTCATCCGTTACAGGCGGGCTATTTGTTTCAGAGTCCCGGTTGCCTATTTACCTACCGTATCATCGGCCCTTGCTGTCGGCTATACGATCGTGAGCAGCTTCCTTACCCTTGTTGTCGGATAGAATGGCGCGGTAAGGAACCCAGTTGGCGGCGGATTGGCAATCGGTTTACTCCCGATATGGGAACGAAAAATAGTCCATCCTATAGTGTCGAAATAGTGGGCCAAGAGAACCGCGATCCGATAATTCTGACGCTTAACCCGATTAAGCTCAGTAGCTCCCAACGAGAATGGTGGTATTCGCGCAAACTCCAGACGCAAGCTGGTGCAATTCTTTCCGTTACGCCGTAAACTATAGAACAATCGAACTATATGAATAATGTCCCATGCGCATTGGCAAAATTGTTAAATCTAGCTCTCATTGTGATTACTTAGTCCAAGTTGATGAACAAACTGAGTTTCTAGATGCGCCAAAGGCTGATGAATATGGATTTGGGACATTTGTTAAACTTGAGGAATCTAAACGCCAGACGATCGGTCTTATTTACAATTCTCAATTGATTAATCCTAATTTTAACAATCTCGGTCCCCGTCTTACGAGTGAACCCGATCCTATTTTTGCTCCCGACCTGATTAGTGAAACTCGTACTGTTTTGGGGGCTGTTTTAATTGGGAGTCTTGATAGTGATATGGATGGATACTACGGGATTCAAGGGATTCCTCGCGTGGTTGTCCCCGTTGAAACTCCAGTGATTCGGATGACTCCGGCGGAAATTCATTCATTTCATCGCGACGAAAATGGCCGATCGCAGTTTATTTACTATAGTCATCTATTACAAGCTGGTGGTCAATTTGCAAAACAATTAACGTATCAAGTACTCCGAGAATTAATTGATTCAAAGCTATTTTCCGAGGTGGAAGAACGCGCGCTCACTGTTCTCTCAAAGGATCTATCTTGGCGACAAACTATGGGCGCAATGCGGTAATCTGAGCTAAAAATGAAAGTAGACTATAGTTCTAACAGTGGCGATCGGTTTTATATCAGTATTCATATTAGTGATTAGGTATCCTCTAATTCCTTTTTTAGAAGATTTAGAGTTTACTGAGGCTAAATGTTTAGAGTCTAAGGCGGAAATCAAAAAACTTAGTTCGCTAAAAATCAAATCTTAGGACCATAGTCCTAGATGCCATTAGATTTCGTCAGTACAATCGGGACATTTCTCCCATGACACAACATAGTCGTCCACCTAAGATAGGTGTATAGAAACGAATACAAGATTTTTAGAGAGTTCTCCATGGTGTCACGTAAATTTTTCTCGATCGTTACAGGTGCAATGCTCATGGTCGTACCTCTGTTTACAGCCTATTCTAATGCGCAGGCAGCTCCGACAGGCAATCGGATGGAACGATCGGCAGAGTGGAATCAATTTCAAAAGGAACTCAATTTAACGGAGAGCCAAAAAGCTCAGCTTAAAGAAATCCGTACTCAGAGCCACGCTCAAATGGAGGCTGTTTTGACTGATGCTCAAAAAGCTCAACTCAAGACCATGAAGGAATCTCGTACTCAAGGCGGAGAACGAAGCAAGGGCGGCTGGAAGCAACTTGCACTGACGGCAGAGCAAAAAAGTCAACTGAAAGCAATCCGTGAATCCGCTAAAGCAAAAGAGCAAGCCGTCTACACTTCGGAACAAAAGGCATTAATTGCAAAACATCGGGCCGAGCATCCCCGTAAAGCAAAGTCCGCTGGAACAACTTGAAACTTTATCAATCCCCTCAATACAACGGGGGAATGAAAGTACTCCGATCGGCACCTTAACCTAAAATAAAAATGGCATCCTGAATTACAACTAGGGATGCCATTTTTAGATCATAGTTTCAATTTCACGGCTAGATTATATGGCCTGACGAACTGAATTAAACGCGTTCTAGAGCCTCGATCGTTTTAGGAACTGCTGCCGTCAAGACCTCATTACCATCGGTTGTCACTAGAATGTCATCTTCAATGCGAATACCGATGCCCAACCACCGATCGGGAATAGCGGGTTGGCCTTCGAGCGGTTCAAAGTCAGGTCCGATATAAATACCAGGTTCAGCCGTGATCACTTGATTAGGAGCAAAAGTATGCCAGAGATCTCCCGTTTTGCGACCGCCGACATCATGCACATCTAACCCCAGCCAATGTCCAGTACCATGCATAAAGAATGGTTTGTACTTCTCTTCTTTAATTACCTCATCGATTTCACCGACAATTAACCCCAATTCTATTAGCCCTTCGGTAATGACTCGCACCGAAGTATCGTGAAACTCATTCCAAGGATTTCCCGGTTTAATTTTTTCGATGGCAGCGAGTTGGGCTTTCAGAACAAGTTCATATAAAATACGCTGTTCTGGGGTGAATTTGTTACCCACGGGATAGGTCCGAGTAATGTCAGAGTTGTAATAATTAAACGAACAACCTGCATCAATTAATAGCAAATCATTGTCTTGCATTTGACGATCGTTTTCGACGTAGTGCAAAATGCAAGAATTCGCGCCAGAAGCCACAATGGAGGGATAGGCTGGACCCATCCCGCCATGTCGTCGAAAGAGCATTTCTAGTTCAGCTTGCAATTCATACTCATACAACCCTGGCTTACGTTTTTCTATAGCAAGGTTATGGGCTTCCGCTGCAATTTCGACCGCTTTACGAATTAAGCTCAATTCATAATCACTTTTATGTAAGCGCAATCCATTCATCACCGTCATCGGATCTTCAATGCTCAATGGTCCCGTGCCTTTACGATCGTGCTGACGAATACCACTCTGATACTGCTTAAGAATTCGCCCATTAAATGCCTGATCAATTCCAAAATGATAGTAAATTTTGTCGGCCTTTTCTAAATACTTAGGCAAATGTTCATCAAGTTCTGCGATCGGATAAACAATATCCGCACCGTAATACTCTTTGGCCGCATCAACACCCACCCGCCGACCACTCCAGGTTTCCTTAGCCCGATCTTTAGGTTGGACAAACAAGATATATTGATGCTCATCGTGATGGGGTGCAAATACGGCGACGGCATTACTTTCGTTGAATCCGGTTAGGTAATAAAACGCGCTGTCTTGACGGAAATTATATTCGACATCATTGTGCATGACGGCATAGGGTGCGGCCCGAAAAATTGCTGTACTGCCCGAAATTTTTGAAAGCAGTTGACTACGGCGGTGCTGAAAGTCAGAATGAAGCATGGGGTAGCGGTGAAGATATTTAGATTCATTGAGAATAACAAAAAAAGAACGATTGCGGCTTTAAGCGATCGTAGTTTGAAGCATCGCATAAGTATGGATTTCCGGAATCTACAGGCTTGGACTTGAAGTCAGCAAAATATCGGTTATTTTTTGTCCTTAGCACACTTTTCTACGGTTTATCTATGATGTCTCCGCCCAGCAGCAGTCCAACGCCAAATCCGATCGATCGGTTAATGAATTCACAATTTACACGACTTTTAGTGATTGGCTTTTTGGTATTGATCTTACAAATCCCCACGGTTATGCTCTTCGGTATTATTAGCGAACGACAAAACTTACGACAGACGGCCATTCAAGATGTCACGGGTAAATGGGGCAAAGAACAAACCCTCGTCGGACCGCGCTTGATGGTGCCCTATATCAAACGATCGGGCACTGCCGAGAAACTAAAATCAGAACAAAAAATCGCCACATTCCTGCCGAAAGATTTAGAAATTAACGGCAACATGGAAACCGATACTCGTAAACGTGGACTCTTTCAGGTTCCGGTTTATACGCTGAAATTGGAGATGAAGGGAAATTTTGAGCCATTAGACTTTACGACTTGGGCCGTGAAGCAAGAGGATATATTGTGGGATCGATCGGAGTTGGTCGTCCAAATTTCTGATACGCGGGCCATTAGTAATCAGGTAAATCTCCAGTGGAATAAGACAAAAATCCCATTTAATCCGGGGTTAGGCAAGTTCAAAGCAGGCAACCCAAGCTTGCCAATTAATTCGTTACCTCCGGGGACTAGTAGCGGTTTTGATAGTCGCTCTACTGCTCCGGCTAGTACTTCCAGTGCGTCGGGAATTCATGCGCGACTGTCTCAAATGGGTGAAAAAAAGTCCTATGATTTTTCGATTCCGATGGAAATTCGGGGCAGTGAAAGTTTATATTTTGTGCCCATGGGTGAGTTGACAAAGGTAAATTTAAAAGCAAATTGGGGGAATCCAAGTTTCCAAGGCGGATGGCTACCGGAGAAACCCAAGATTAGTGAAAAAGAGTTTGAGGCAAAATGGCAGATTCCCTTCTTGGGTCGCAACTTTCCACAACAATGGAATGATGATAGTCCCACATCAGACAATGATCTATACCAATCTCGCTTTGGAGTCAATCTATTTTCGCCTGTGGATAATTACCATATGGCGGAGCGCAGTATTAAGTACAATTTCTTGTTTGTCGTTTTGACCTTTGCAGTACTTTGGCTATTTGAAGTGATGGCGGGAGTCCGAATTCATCCATTGCAATATCTGCTTGTCGGGGTTGCAATGTGTTTATTTTATCTACTGCAATTGGCACTATCTGAACATCTGGGTTTCGACTATGCCTATATTGTCGCTAGTTTATCAATTGTAGTTCTGATCACGGGCTACACGATGTCGGCATTGGGCGCAAAACGGCGGGGCGGTATTGTGGGCGTGATGCAGGTCTGTTTGTATAGCTACTTGTATGTAGTGTTAGCCAGTCAAGACTATTCCTTACTATTGGGTTCGGTGGGGTTATTTGTATTCTTGGCGGCTGTAATGTTCTTGACGAGGCGGGTGGATTGGTTTCATTCGGGAAGGAGTGCGAGTTAGATTTGAAGCGATCTCCCTAAATCCCCTACGCCCTACGAGCAGGCTGCGCCAAAGGTAAGGGGGACTATGAAATAAGGGGGACTATGAAATAAGGGGGATTGTGTAATGAGGGAGGATTTAGGAAATTTAGGGAATTAAGGTTTTCTCAATTTCCCCTTCTGCGGTTATGGCGATCGTTTGCAATTTCTCCAAAATATTAGGATCTGCATTCTTCCAAAGCTTTCGCTGATGAGCTTCCAGTAATCGCTCGGCCATATCTCGCGCCGCCCAGACATTACTCTTTTGTAAGAAGGCTTGAACGGTTTCATCTAATAAATACGCTTCGGCAATGCCTGTATACATATGATCCGGGACTACGCCTGTAGTTGCGCTATATCCAAACATAAAGTCTACCGTTGCCGACATTTCAAATGCGCCTTTGTAACCGTGACGCATTACGCCGTCGATCCATTTGGGGTTAATGACCCGCGATCGGTAAACTTTTGAGATTTCTTCGGTGAGCGATCGGACTTTTGGATTAGCGGTATTTGAATGGTCTCCAAAGTAGGTCGTTGGGGTTTGATTTGAAAGCGTTTTGACTGCCGCCACCATTCCGCCTTGGAATTGATAATAATCATCAGAATCAAGTAAATCATGTTCGCGATTGTCTTGATTTTGCAATACAACCTGTAATCCCTGCATTCTCGATTCAAAGGCTTCGGGCGCAGATTCGCCGCCTTTGCTAGTATAGGCGTAACTACTCCAATTCAAATAAGCACGAGCTAAATCTCCAGAATTTTCCCAATTTTGCGATTCAATTAAACCCTGTAATCCTGCCCCATAGGCTCCCGGTTTTGACCCAAACACTCGATAACGCGATCGGGCTAATGCTTCCGACGGATCGAGACCTGTTTCAGTCCAGGCTTGGGCTTCTTGGATTACACTGGCTGCGATCGGATTGTCCTCTGCTGATTCATTCAAACTAGAAACGAGTGCGACGGCTTGGTCAAAGAGTTCTATTAAATTTGGGAATGCATCACGGAAGAAACCAGAAATACGCAATGTGACATCAACACGAGGACGACCCAGGGTTTTGATGGGCAAAATTTCAAAGTCTACAACCCGACGAGAACCGCCATCCCACACAGGTTTTACGCCCATAAGTGCGAGGGCTTGGGCCAGATCATCGCCGCCCGTTCGCATCGTGGAGGTGCCCCAAATGGAGAGTCCAAGGGTCTTTGGGTATTCGCCATTTTCTTGGGTATACCGTTCAACCAAGGTTTCGGCAGCTTTGCGACCCACATCCCAGGCGCTTTCGGTGGGGACAGCGCGGATGTCTACAGAATAAAAGTTGCGGCCTGTGGGAAGAACTTCAGGTCGGCCCCTTGTGGGTGCGCCAGAGGGTCCGGCAGGGATGTAATGTCCGTCGAGGGCTTTGAGGAGATGGGTGAGTTCGTTGGTGGTTTTGTAGAGGTTGGGTAATAAGGTGTTTTCGATCCAATCAAGTTCGGTGGTGGAAGATTCCCCTAAATTCGGGCGCAATCCTTCAATCAACTGGTTCACCAAATCGATCGCAACCTGTTCAATATGTTCAATTGCAGCGCCGATCGTCCGATATTTTCCCTCTAATTTGTCCGCTGGATCAGCTAGGAGAGGATCAAAATCAAATCCTAAATCGTCAGCAATTGCCCTTGATAATCCAATTCGTCCGGCTTGGGGATACCGAGCGATCGCAATCACTAAGTCACGTAATTGATTCTCCGTTGGACATTGACCTAGAATATGGAGTCCGTCGCGAATTTGGGCTTCTTTTAGTTCACAGAGCGATCGGTCTAACCCAGTCATGACCGTATTTTCAAAGCGCGATCGTAATTCATCTGCTGTCAATTGCAATCCCAAATCTTGATTGAGCTGCGTCACTTCTAATAAACGAATAATCTTCTCCCGCAACGCCTTAAGACGGGATGGATCGAGATTCATCGCTTCATAATATTCATCAACTAGATTCTCTAAATCCTGCAAATCTCCATACAACTCAGCCCTCGTCATTGGCGGAGTTAAATGATCTAAAATAATAGCCTGCGATCGACGTTTGGCCTGAGACCCTTCACCCGGATCATTCACAATAAACGGATACAAATGGGGCATTGGACCGAGTGCAACTTCAGGAAAACAGCATTCAGAAAGCGCGACACTTTTACCAGGCAACCATTCTAAATTTCCATGTTTACCAACATGAACGACAGCATGACTATTGAATACCGATCGAACCCAATGATAAAACGCCAAGTACTCATGGGTCGGTTCGAGATCAGGCGCGTGATAGTTGAGGGATGGATCCCGATCGTAGCCCCGCGAGGGTTGAATACCGATGAAAATATTCCCAAGTTGAATGCCTGAAATTGGGAACGATCCCCCTAAATCCCCCTTGTAAAGGGGGACTAAGAGTGAGTTCTGAGTTTGCTCATCATTCTGCTTATCTCCAATCATGTCCCCCCTTATTAAGGGGGCTAGGGGGATCCACCGACTATCCATCGCATCACGAACTTCTTGCGGTAATGTTTCAAAATAGGTGGTGTATTTCGATCGCTCTAGCGTTTGCAATATTGGTCTAATTCCTTGTCCTTCAGGATCATTAGTGATTCCTTTAGTCAGCCACTGAATCAATTGATCGCCATCTTCAGGAATATCAGAAACCGTATAGCCAGACGCTTTAAGCGATCGTAATATCTCCACACAACTCTGCGGCGTATCCAATCCGACACCATTTGCAAGTCGTCCATCACGGTTTGGATAATTGGCTAAAATCAGCGACACTTTACGATCGGCAACCTCGGACCTACGCAACTTCACCCAATTTGCCGCGAGGTCGCAAACAAACCGCACCCGATCGTCTACGGACTTATATCCCATCACATCGGTTTGTAAAATAGGATGCTTGGTCTGTACTCCTTTAAACGAAATAGTTCGAGTAATAATCCGACCATCAACCTCCGGTAATGCCACATTCATGGCCGTATCTCGCGGAGACAATCCTCGCGTATCCGATCGCCATTGTTCTTCCGGTCCACCACTCAGAATCACCTGTAAAATCGGGACATTAAGTTGACTCCACAACTCAGCCGTATCTTTCACTGTGGTGGGTGATGCCGGATAAAGCGGAGCCGGATTTAACAATGAAAAACTAGTTGTATTTAATAATACTTCGATCGCAGGCTCACCATCAGGTTGCAGAATACTAAGCAAATCCAATTGCACATCAGGATCGCGTAATGATGAAATGAATACCGGAACAGGGGTGAGATTACTAGAGATTAAACGTTGACACAGGGCATCGATCGGTTCGGTGTTGCCAGCGAGATAATGAGCGCGATAAAAAATAATACCAACACGCGGATGCTCAATTTTAAAAACTGGAAACGGATATAAGCCAACTCTTGGAATACACTGCGGCGCTTCAACACTTTGGGGAA
The DNA here is from genome assembly GCA_025351345.1 of Synechococcales cyanobacterium GL140_1_metabat_312. GTDB lineage: Bacteria > Cyanobacteriota > Cyanobacteriia > Leptolyngbyales > Leptolyngbyaceae > JAAFJU01. Next base: position 28,323 of record JANXWB010000032.1, on the reverse strand, counting down.
GATTCAAATATCGATCGGCCAAAAATCCTAACAAATTCCGAAAGTTCCCAACTCCGCCTTCTGTAAAATATCGCCATACCTGATCTACATCCATTAGCGGTACGGTCGATCGGCTGGATAAGATTGGATCGGGGCGATCGTCTCCGGGAATTACAATTACCTTAGTCCCAAATCGTTCTGCAATTTCTTGGACAACCTCTAACCCATAGGCCCAATAACTAACCCCGCCTAATAATCGAATTACAATGACCTGTGCTTTTTCCAATACATCTTCGCCATACGTATCAATGGTCAACGGTTGGGCCAAGGCCAGCAAACTCGCCACCCGAACTGCCGGAAAATCATGGGGCAATTGATCAACCGCCCGCGCCAACCCACTAATATCAGTATCTTGAGCGGTCAGAATTACGATCGGGCCGGGATCTTGGTCTATAAAAACAACTCCTTCCTCGTCAGGATTCCAGCCTCCCGGCATTGCAGCAATCCGATGCATTTTAATGATCTCAATTAGTTTTTTTGAATGGTCTGTGAATGCTATTGCTAAATTATTTAGAGTTCACCAAATCGTTCACGATAACGATCGAGTTCTTGTTGTAAGACTTGTTTTTCCGATCGTTCAGTAACCAATTCAGCTTGTAATTCTTGGGAATTTGCCTGAAGTCGATTCGCTTTGTCATACAATTCATCAGGAATTAAAAGCTTTTCGCCATTATCCAAACGGTAAAATGCAATCAACCTACCATCGACGGCCAAACGCAAATTCAATGCTTGACTTTGGCTACTTTCGATCGGCTCATAAGTATCCCCGACCAGTCGATAACCCCGCAGCTTCTCTGTAATCCAGTCCCCTTTTGGATCAAATTGCCAATACTCTTCAATGCCGATTTGTTCATAAAGTTGCTTTTTAAAACCATCATCATCCTTTTTTGTACTTGGCGATGTGACTTCAAAAACAATTCGTGGGATCTCGCCTTCTTCCCAAATCTTATAGTTATCTCGTCCCCCCGGTTCCACCCCAAAAATCACCATCACATCCGGCGCGCATTTCAATCGAGGTAATCCCTGAGCATAATACAAAAATTGATTACCCAAAATGCAAGCTTTCTCATGCTGCAAGTACTGTCGTAGTACGGCGATCGTAATTAACATCACATACAAATGATCAAACGTCTCGGCTACAGGTTGTCCATCTCCAGAAGGATAGTCAATGGGAATAGTAATTACTGAAGTCATGAAAGGCTCCTGAATAAGGGTTATTCAACGATCGCAATACAATCAATCTCCACCAACACATCCTTCGGCAACCTGGCAACTTCCACACAGGCACGAGCCGGAGCGCTGGCCTCATCAAAATATTTAGAATAAACTGCATTCACTGCCGCAAAGTCATTCATATCCTTCAAAAAAACACCCGTCTTCACCACAGATGCAAAACTCGCTCCCGATGCCTCAAGAACCGCCTTTAAATTTGCCATCACCTGTTCAGTCTGAGCCACCACATCTCCGGTACCCACGATCGCACCCGTCACAGGGTCTAGGGCAATCTGTCCAGATAAGAACGCCATCTTCCCAGAGGCAACAATGGCTTGATTGTAGGGTCCGACGGGTGCAGGTGCCAGATTTGTTTGAACGATCGATCGGGTCATAACTCTCTAATGGTGGATCAAATAATTTTAGTTCCATAGTTTACCACGTCTAAATTTATTTCAATAGACATTACAGGAGGTAATCCATACTAATTGTATTGAAGGGATCAGGGATTTATAGATTATTTTTTCACATTCATACCTTAACCAGGGAGTGTTTAATTGCGTGGTTGATTTGATAAAATTCGTTAAATAAGATAAAAGCGTTGTATTCTTTTTCAGTTTCACTATGATCTTGCAACTGTGGACTTATTCAGAAACTTTAAAGTCGATCACAGTAGATTCTCTAGGTCAAGTTTGAAGAAGTTATGAAGGCGATCGCTTTCTCAACCAAAGCGCGTTAAGCAGGATCAAGCTCTAATAATTTAACTGGACAGAGAACCATTTTCATTGAAATTAGTAAGGGCAGGTGGTTTGATAGCGATCGCAGATGGACAAAGCCGATAAGCAAACAGTTTTACGCGATCGTTAATGACAAGCCATAACTTCGTCTTAACTTTATCTTAATTTCATAAGAAAACTGCTATAAGTGTTTTAACCTAAAGCATATTACCTATTTCCTCACAAGCATTATGACTATATGCAACACCAGAGAAGTCCTATTCTATAGGTGCAAATATCTGAACCAAGCTTTATAAGTAGCTTTACCCGTTTTCTCATATGAGTAAGCATTCTTTGGTGCATCAGAACTTGGTGTATTTTAGATTTGAATTTGTAAATCAATAGTTTTAAAGTGAATCCCTATGTTTTTATTTGATTCTTCCATTATCTCTTTCTTCCATCAAATCTCAGTTCAATTTCCTCAACTGTCGCCTCTAATTGCAATTATCGGTAGCAATAATCTATTTAAAGGTGCTGTCATTGCAGCAATTATTTGGTGGCTATGGTTCAAGCCCAGTAAGATGATTGAACTAACACGAGAGAAGATAATTTCTACAGTAATCGTCAGTGGAATATCAATTGTTTTAGCTAGGTTATTAACCCACTTATTGCCCTTTAGAGCCAGACCTTTTTCAAATCCAGAAGTTGGACTTACTTTTCCTCGTGGCCAAGAAGCGTTGGAGTCGTGGAGTTCCTTCCCTAGCGATCATGCAGTTTTGTTCTTTTGTTTAGCTACAGGGGTTTATCTCTGTTCGCGATCTCTAGGAAAGCTTGCTTTTTTTCATGCAATTGTATTTGTGTGTTTACCCCGCATTTATTTGGGATTCCATTATCCTACGGATATTCTTGCGGGTGCCCTGATTGGTATAGGTATGGGATTGCTAGGAAATAGATCGGCAGTACGTCATTTTATTGTCAAGCCTATAAATTTTGTAATGAAAAAGAATCCGAGCCTTTTCTACGTAATTTCTTTTCTCATAACCTACCAAATTGCTGAAATGTTTGACTCTTCGCGTGCTCTTCTTGGATTTGTAATTAGATTGCACTAAATCTGTTTCAAAATAGAAGCAAGGATTAGAGGCAATTTTACAGAACCTACCCTTAAAATCCCTAGAATTTCCATAAGGGCATATTCCGCTTACCTCAGGAGTGAAGATTAAATAAAATCGACGATTTATTAATTCAATCGTCCATACCATCAGATCACCCTCGAATAAATTGCAGATTAGTATAGGAAGCAACTCCGCAGCTCAGAAACGCAAGATTTATAACGGGTTCTTAGTCCTGGAGAGACTTTCGTTTCTAGAGCGCAATTTATTCGCACGGTCTGCTTACAACGTTGCTGATTTAGGGAATCAAGAGATCTCTCCAAAGACTGGAAAATCGTTCTGAAAATCTAGTTCTCATCCAATGAATCAGCAACGCTAAGAAGGTCTTTTATGCGTTGCTCAAAGTTGGATAGTCCGTGTATCCCTCTGCACCCTGAGAATAATAGGTCGCTGTATCAGGTTGATTAAGCGGAGCACCGAGTTTAATCCGTTCTGGTAGATCAGGATTTGCCAGAAAACTAGAACCAAAGGCAACCGCATCAAACTGTCCAGCATCAATAGCAGCAGTCGCTTCCTCAGCGGTATACCCCATATTGCCGATCAATACTCCCCTATAGTTCGCACGGATCGGAGTCAAAATATCTCCATGCTGTTGTTGGGCAGAATCGCTTCGCATCACATGAAGATAGGCAAGATTACAATCATTGAGTTTAGTAGCCAGCCAGCTAGACAGTCCGATCGGATCGCTATCAATCATGCTGTTGAAACTATTGAGCGGTGAGATCCGTAACCCAACCCGATCGCTACCTAACGCATCAGATGCGGCTGCAATCACTTCAAGCATTAACCGAGCGCGGTTATCCATTGATCCGCCATAGTCTCCCGTCCGATGATTCGAGCCATCCCGTAGAAACTCATCCAATAGATAACCATTTGCACCATGAATTTCTACACCATCGAACCCTGCATCTTTCGCGTTTTTTGCGGCCTGCCTAAAAGCCTCAACAATGCTAGGAAGTTCATCATCACGCAATTCTCGCGGCATCACATAGGGCTTTTTGCCTTCTGGAGTATGCACTTCTTCCCCCACGATCGCGATCGGACTCGGCGCAACGGGTTGCTGACCATTGTTTAACAGGGGATGACAAGCCCGACCACCATGCCAAATTTGTAGAAAAATCCGACCACCAGCGGCATGAACTGCATCCGTCGTTTTCCGCCAACCCTCGACTTGGGCATCGGAGTAAATTCCGGGTTCATGCCAGAAAGCAGAGTTCCCGACCGTCACCATCGTTGCTTCAGCAATAATGAGTCCAGCACTTGCTCGTTGGGCATAATATTCTGCCATCAACGTAGTGGGCAAATGTTCGTCTTCCGCACGAGAGCGGGTAAGCGGAGCCATCAGAATTCGATTGGGGAGCGTTAGAGCGCCCATCTGAAGAGGTTGGAAAAGAGTATGCATAACTTAAATTTTCGCTTTAGTAGGTTTCGGTAAATTAGAGATTTGTTTGAAATTATCACATTTTTTGTCAGATTCGGTCTGTATCCCAGTTACCTCAAGCAAAGCGATCGTAGATACTACTTTTCTATTTAAGATAAGTGGATAATAGGATTGAGATTACAAAACTTGCAATATAATGTCAAGGTAGACCCACAGATATTACCAATGCCCCTTCGGTTGGATCGCCAACAGCATAAAACTGCTGAGGCGGATCAGGACTGGGTTCTAGGAGGGCATCATTACAGAGTGCTGCCCCGTTAGGAGCAATCCCAGTTCTGGATAGAATTGTAATAGGCTAGATATTGCGGCATTCACAAAATCTTGATGCTGTGATGACGTTAAATCCGCCTCCTGACCTGCGACATCCAGAAGCGTAACAGTCATCCGATTCTCCGTCAGAGTCCCAATCTTATCCGAACAAATAATGGTTACCAAACCTAAGGTCTCCACCGCTGAGCTTATGGATTAGGGCCTGTTGCTTTAACATCCGTTTTGCCCCAATGCAATAGAAATTGTCACTACCGCAGGCAATCCCTATTCGTATTGAATTGCTGTAGTGCTTCGGCTGAATCAAGCGTATACCCAGTATTCATAGTGCTACTTCTGGTATCAGTAGCATTAACTAAAATCAGAACATGCCTTGTGTCACAATCAAAAGTGAGTAAAATAAGACATGTTTTGTAAATCTAACTAAAGGAAGTTGTGAATCTTCAGGTATCAACCAAGACAATTATTCTATTTTAGTCAAATGTTTCTGTAAGTTGCTTGATTCTTGACTCAATTTTTCAATTTCTTCATCCGTTGCATCTTCGACATCTACTAAATTATCGCGAGCATCATCTAATGCCCGAATTATTTCATCCAACTTAAGATGCATGGCTTTGGCATCTCTGCTCTGGGTATTCTGGATTAAGAACACCATTAAAAACGTGACAATAGTTGTGCTGGTGTTGATGACAAGCTGCCAAGTATCTGAATAATGGAAAAGCGGCCCAGTTGTACCCCATATGATTACGGCTGCGAGCGCTACAACGAATGCACCTGGCGTACCGACAAGATACGATGTTTTCTGAGAAAACTGGCGGAACTTGCTTGGATTTAACTTAGCCATAGTAACAAGAATTACTCATAAGGTTGAACCGCTTGAATATAAACATTGAATGCCGAAATTTTTAATAAAAATCAATACTCAATACTTATATATTATATTAGCTCTCTATTTAAAATTAAGCATCTTCATTTAGAATTTCGTTTGCATTACTTTAGATACACTACTAGATAAAACTTTATTTCTACTATGTTTGTGTGAACAACTAACATTCATCCAAGAAATAGGAAGTCGATCGCTATGAGTATTGAAGATAAGGCTAAGGCTACTGCTAAAAGTGTAGAAGGCAAAATTCAAGAAACGATCGGTAAGGTCACGGGTGATCCGAAAGACCAACTTGAGGGCAAGGCTAAACAAGCCGAAGGGGCCGTTCGGGACAACGCAGCAAAGGTTGGCGACAAAATCGATAATGCTACTGATGGCGGACTTGTAGACAAAGCCAAAGCTGCTGCTAAAAACGTATCGGGTAAAGTCCAAGATACGATCGGTCGCCTAACAGATAGTCCAGAAGATCAGCTTGCGGGTAAAGCCAAGCAAGCAGAGGCTGCCGCTCAGAATACTGCCGCTGACTTGAAAAATGAGGTGAACAAGATGAATAAATAGTTTGAATAAACTATAGTTCACTTATCACCCTAGGACGATTCTTAGGGTGATGTTATTGATTCTGTAAGATATGAAGTAGAGGCCCAGGCATGTTCTCAAAGATTTTAGTTGCGATCGATGACTCAGCATCTAGCCAATCTGTTTTTGAACAAGCGCTGGCATTAGCGAAACTTCATCAATCTCGGCTGATGGTTCTTCATGTTCTAATCGCCGCCGATAATCTATATCCTGGAGATCCTTATATTGGGATCACTGAGATTGCAATGCGAGCCTATTGGGAGCGTTGGCAGAATACACAGCAAGAAGGAATTAATCGGTTAAAAGCTTTGGAAACCAAAGCGATCGCTCTCGGGGTCGCTTTGGAATTTACCCAAAGTGTCGGGGATCCGGGCAGGATTATTTGCCAGCTAGCGGAGACGTGGGAGAGTAATTTAATTGTGGTAGGACGACGCGGAGTCAGTGGGATTAGTGAGTTTTTCGGAGGGAGTGTGAGTAATTATGTTCTTCACCATACGCCCTGTCATGTCTTAACACTTCAAGATATCGTGACGGTAAAGCCATATCCTTAATCAGCATGAACAACCAGTAAGTAGTGTGCAGGACCTTAACCTAGATCTATTGGGACCTTAACCTAGATCTGTAAGAATTTAATCATCCTCTATTCCAAATCCGACGACAAGATTTAAATACTCTAAGTCTTCCATTAAAAGTTAATGGTATTAAATTCCCTATTCATCATTTCATTTATTACATGTTCAACTAGTTTAAAAAAGGATATTGAATTCTATGACCATCACTTCCAATCCTCTCACCTCAGAATCTTCGATTAGTCCTTACGGAAATGCCCGATCGACCATTCAAGAAACTCCCCTCAGCCCAGAAGAACTCCGTAAAATCCATGCCTTCTGGTGCGCTTGTAACTACCTTGCCGTCGGAATGATCTATCTGCGAGATAATCCGCTACTGAAAGAACCATTGAAATCCGAACATATTAAAAATCGACTGCTGGGCCACTGGGGCACTAGTCCTGGTTTAAGCTTTATTTATGTTCACTGCAACCGTCTGATCAAAAAATATGATCTAGATATGATCTACTTAGCCGGACCAGGGCATGGCGCACCCGGCGTTCTGGCTCCCGTTTACTTAGAAGGAACCTATTCAGAAGTCTTCTCTGATAAAAGTGAAGATACAGACGGGGTACTCAAGTTTTTTAAACAGTTCTCTTTTCCGGGTGGAATTGGCAGCCACTGTACCCCGGAAACCCCCGGATCGATTCATGAAGGGGGGGAGCTAGGCTACAGCCTTTCACATGCTTACGGCACTGTTTTTGATAATCCAGACTTGATTAGTGTGGTGATGGTCGGGGATGGTGAATCGGAGACGGGACCATTGGCGACGGCTTGGCATTCTAATAAGTTTATCAATCCGGCGCGTGATGGTGCAGTGCTACCCATTCTGCATTTGAATGGATATAAAATTGATAACCCCACCATTCTGGCTCGGGTGAGTCATGAAGAACTCGAAGATCTATTTAAGGGCTATGGGTATCAACCCTATTTTGTCGAAGGTAGTGATCCGGAAACAATGCACCAGGCGATCGCGGCCACATTAGAACATTGCATTCAAGAGATTCATCAAATCCAACACGATGCCCGCAGTGGTGAAGCAGTAAAGCGATCGCGATTCCCAATGATTGTGTTGCGGACCCCTAAGGGTTGGACAGGACCGAAGCAAGTCGATGGGCATCAAGTAGAAGGTACATGGCGATCGCATCAAGTCCCCTTGGCAAAAATCCAGGAAAATCCAGCCCATCTACAACAACTCGAAGCTTGGATGAGAAGCTACAAACCGGACGAACTGTTTGACTCGACTGGGAAACTCCTGCCTGAACTGAGAGACCTCGCACCCACCGGGAATCGTCGAATGAGTGCTAATCCCCATGCTAATGGCGGGAAATTGCGACGATCGTTAAAAATGCCAGATTTTCGTGACTATGGCATTGAGGTGAGTAAGCCCGGACAGCAGGAAGCGGAAAATACCAAACCCTTGGGGCGCTTTCTTGCGGGCATCATGAAACAGAACATGACGAACTTTCGAGTTTTTGGTCCAGATGAAACAACTTCTAACAAATTGAATGATATCTATGAAGTAAGTCAGAAGTTCTGGATTGAAGAATACATGCCGGAAGATGACGATGGGGGAGAACTTTCGATCGATGGTCGAGTCATGGAAATGCTGAGTGAGCATACTTTAGAAGGATGGCTAGAAGGTTACTTGCTCACAGGTCGCCATGGCTTTTTCTCAACCTATGAAGCCTTTGTCCATGTGATTGATTCAATGTTTAATCAACATGCAAAATGGTTAGAAAGTTGTCGGAGTTTGTCTTGGCGTGAAGATATTTCATCACTTAATTTACTCATTACTTCTACCGTTTGGCGACAGGATCACAATGGTTTTACCCATCAAGATCCGGGTTTTCTTGACTTAGTTGCAAATAAGAGTCCCTCTGTAACTCGGATTTATTTACCGCCAGACGTGAATTGTCTATTGTCGATCGCCGATCATTGTTTAAGAAGTAGTAACTATATTAATGTCATTGTCTGTGACAAACAACTTCATTTACAGTTTATGGACATGGCTAGTGCAATTGAACATTGTACAAAAGGAATTGGGATTTGGGACTGGGCTAGTAATGATCAAGGTGTTGAGCCGGACGTGGTGATGGCAACAGCGGGAGATGTCCCAACTCAAGAAGCATTGGCTGCAACCGCGTTACTCCGATCGGAATTTCCTGATCTTAAAATTCGATTCGTGAATGTAGTGGATTTATATAAACTACAACCGGATATTGAACATCCCCATGGTCTGAGCGATCGTGATTTTGATACTTTATTTACAGTAGATAAACCAATCATTTTTAATTTCCACGGGTATCCTTGGTTAATTCATCGCCTTGCTTATCGGCGAACCAATCATTCTAATCTCCATGTTCGTGGTTATAAAGAGAAAGGGAGTATTAACACTCCACTAGAATTAGCAATCAATAATAATATCGATCGCTTTAGTCTGGCAATGGATGTAATTAATCGGGTTCCAAAATTGCAGGCGATCGGTGCTCATGCTAAGGAAAAATTCAAAAATAAACAACTTGAATGTCGTAACTATGCCTATGAGCATGGAATGGATCTACCGGATGTAATCAACTGGCGATGGAATTCTTAGGTTTTTCGCCTATTATTATTTTATGATTTCTCAGCAATTCATCACCTATACGATCGGCACCTTTGTCGCCCTGTTTCCAATTACAAATCCCTTAGGAGCCGTTCCGATTTTCTATAGTTTGACGGCTACAGATTCTCGGGCCGATCGGAAGCGTCAAGCAAAACAAATTTCAATTAATGTCATTGTGATGCTGTCGGTTTTTCTGATTATGGGACGGTTTATCCTAGAGTTTTTTGGATTATCGTTAGGCGTTCTGCGGATTGCTGGGGGATTGTTAGTGGCGCACACGGCGTGGGAAATGGTGACGGCTCACCAACGCATGACTCCATTGGAGAATGATGCGGCATTCAACAAGAAAGATATTACTTTTACGCCCATGGCCGTACCTATTATCAGCGGTCCAGGAGCAATCGGGGTTGTGATGGGTCTCTCTGCTCGGATTACTCAGGTGGTGGATTATCTGGGATGCCTTTTGGGTATTGCTGCTTTAGGGTTAGTGCTCTATCTTTGTCTCGCTTTGGGCGGTCCATTGATCAATGCCTTAGGCAAAAATGAGATTGGAGCAATGAATCGGATATTAGGATTTTTTATTCTCGCGATCGCCGTTCAATTTATTACGGATGGGGTATTTGATTTAATTCGTCAATCGGCCCCAAGATTATTGCAATAGGAGCATTCTTATGAATATTCTAGTTTTAAATGCGGGATCAAGTAGCCAAAAAATGGCGCTTTATGATTTGACGTATCCTTTACCCAACCATCCTACTGATTCACTCTGGAAAGCCTCTATAGATTGGAATCAAGGTGAACTTAAAATCACAACCCGTCAAGGGGTAGATATACGAGAATCGATCGAAACAACAGATCCATCACTTGTTCTATCTGAAGTCCTCGATCGGATATGTTCTGGCTCCACACAGGTGATTCAGGACTTGGGTGAAATTGACATCGTGGGGCATCGGGTGGTTCATGGGGGTCGGGATTATCATGAGAGTATTCTAATTAATCCACAGGTGAAGGCGGAGATTGAGCGACTCAGTTGTTTTGCACCTATTCATAATCCTGCAAATTTAGCCGGAATCGTTGCGATCGAAAAAAAGTTAGGTGACCTTCCTCAAGTTGCTGTTTTTGATACTGCGTTTCATTCACATCTGCCAGAGGCTACCCAAGTCTATCCTTTGCCTTATGAATGGTATGAAAAAGGAATTCAGCGCTATGGATTCCACGGAATTAGTCATGAGTATTGTGCCCATCGATCGGCCCAACTCTTAGATCGCAATCTCCAAGATTTAAGATTGATTATTTGTCACTTGGGCAATGGGTGTTCATTATCTGCGGTTCGCAATGGCAAAAGTATTGATACCACCATGGGATTTACGCCCTTAGAAGGCTTGATGATGGGAAGCCGATCGGGATCGGTTGATCCCGGAATTTTGATTTATCTTCTACGGGAAGAACACTATACAGTAGACCAATTAGATCACCTGCTGAATTACGAATCGGGTTTACAAGGTTTGTCTGGAAAATCCGGTGATATGCGACAAATTCTAGCGGCAATAACTCAACAAGATTCCCGTGCCAAATTAGCATTTGAGGTTTATATTTATCGGCTTCGTGCCCAGATTGGCGCCATGTTGGCGAATTTAGGGGGATTGGATGCATTGATATTTACAGGGGGTGTGGGAGAAAATCAGCCGTTAGTTCGATCGTCGGTTTGTGAGGGATTGGACTTTTTAGGTATACAGATCGATCCCGATCGCAATCTTGCCCAGCCGATGGATGATCAAGTCATTTCATCTGAAGAATCACCCGTCAAAATTGTTGTCGTGAAAACCCAAGAGGATTGGGCGATCGCCTTGGAATGTTTTAAATTGTCAGATGAGAAGGGTCGTTGAGTATGAACCGAAACTGAACCCTAAGATTACGATCGTCGGACTGAACTTCTAATTCAATTTGTCTATCCTCATAACTTCCTCAAGTTTTCTTCCTATAATTACTGCTATCCCTTTAGTTCTAAAAATTAAACTCTGTTTTCAAAATAAACTACTTATAAAAAACTATCCAGCTTTGGATCTTTAACATAAGCAGGTATTCCCATGGTCAAACGATCGCTTCAAGCATGTGTAGTAGGAATAAAACAGGCTAAACGGTCTTTTTCCCTTAAGGGCTGGACTCAGGACAATCTGGTGGGTGAGCCGATCGTCTACGACCGACTTTCGGTCATCGTATAATCATTCAGTTGGATACTTGGGAGTCAATATGGATGCTAGACAGATTTATGGATGCTAGACAGATTTTGACAAGTCGCTCGGTATTGCGTTGACGTTGTTGCTGGACGATCGACACGATCGTCCAATACGGAAGCCAAATTCGGTGGTGGCATGGGGAGAGTAGATTCGTTAGTCGCCAAATGACTTCAATTTATTAGGTCGTTGGGGAATTTAAACCCCATTAACCTGGCCTTGATACAGCTAACGCTTATTAGGACGGCGGCATTGGCTTGCAACCGATAACGGTTAATCCGACGACCGCACTGAAAAAATGCCCATCACGATCGGCCTGCTGAAGTTCATCGAGCCAAGTTTGAATGGAGTCGTATAACTCCGGCCACTGGTCTTGGGCTTGGGCTGCGGCATCGGTTAATCCATAGAGTTGGTTGGCAGTGGCAAACTCGGTCAAAATTAAGGTCGAGGTGTCAGGGATCGCCACATGATCGAGTCCGGCTTGACAAAACAGCCGATAGAGTTGGCGCCCGATTGTACTGTGACGAATGGCACCATCAAAATGAGCATTGAGGATACGACGGCTGAGATCACGATCGCTACAATCGAGAATTAATGTTTCCCAATCCGGCTCGCGGACAAGGATACGACCGCCGGGGCGGGTCACGCGGATAGCTTCCCTGATGGCACATTGGGGATCATCGAGGTGCATGAGAACCCGATCGATGCGGCAACCGTCAAAGCTATCGGCCTCAAAGGGAAGGTGATGGCTATCGCCAACGGTAAACACAACCGCGAGATCGTCAGTGACACGACGGCAGGCTTCTTCGATGAGGACTGCGCTACGATCAAGACCAACGACATGACCAGTAGCCCCAACAAGCTGGGCAAGAGCGATCGCATCATCACCAGTGCCGCAACCAATATCGAGCAAAGTTGCACCGGGAACTGCACCGATTAAATCGTAGGTTTTTTGCTTGTAGCGCTGCATTTCGACTTGCGCTGTGGCGGTGTCTAAATAATCAATGAAGTAGTCAGATTGAGTCGTATCGATACGTTGCCAATTAGTCGGTTGGGCTGTGGTTTGGGTAGTCATGATGAGGTCTTGGTTAGGGGGATTATTAATGCCTGTCTCGGAGACAGATGTGAGATTGTTTTGGTATGACTTCAAGGTAAGCCTGGGTTACTCAAGCGCTGCAACAATCTGGACGATCGTCGCGGTCGCATTACCACTCAGCAATTGTCCATGGTCAACCTCAATATCGTGGTTGTGAATCACGCCATTAATAAAGGGTTGCCAAGCACGGTGATGCAGTGCCGCGTCGGTTCTTCCTGCCGTTGCCGTAACGAAGGTAAGATCGCCGTTAAACTGTTCTGGAATTGGCGCTTTCCTTGTCAGTTCGACGTTCAGGCGCGTCACCTCAAATAGAGCATTGAGCTGATCGTGATTGAGTTGTGTACCGAGACTACCGCGACGAAGAATTGCCAACGTAGCATCGCGATCAACAGACCATTCCTTCGTTTCATCGATCGTTTCATCGATGGGCTGTCCAGTCGCTTGCAGGAGCAGGGTGAGAATATCGCGATTGCTGGGACGATCGCGCTGCGTCAGTTGTTGACTGGGATAGGCATCCAGTAGAACGAGCTGCTCGACAGTTTCGCCCTCCTGCTGAAGTCGGCAAGCCAGTGCTTGGGCAAGCAAACCGCCGAAGGACCATTCCCAGTAAGCGATAGGAACCGTTGGGCTGAGCTTGGCGGAGGAGTGCTAGGTAGCGATCGATCAGGTTCGACCAGCGATCTTGAATAGTCCGATGCGCCACCGGAAAATCTCCGTCAAGATAGGGGGACTGAAGGCCGTAGAGCGGTTGATTCAAAGCGCGGGCTAATCCTAGATAACACCAGCTTAGACCAGCTGCCGGATGCAAGCAAAACCAGGGCGATCGTTTGTCCGAGGCTGGGGGAGTGATCGATAACAGAGGGGCAAATGGTGCTCGGATGAGGGGTACATTCTCGTTACGATCGGGAATCTCCAAACGAGCAAGGTCAATCTCGAACTGCGATCGCAGAGCCATCGCTAAGGCCGCCGCCGTCGGATACTCGAAAAGGAGCGCGATCGGGAGATCACAGCCCAATTTTGTACCAAGCCAAGTCGCAACTTGAATCGTCTGGAGTGACTGACCACCCAGCTCGAAAAAGTCGTCCTGAAGTGTCAATCGGGACTGACCTAACACCCGTTCCCACGTCTCTAAAATAAAGGCTTCCAGCGGAGGCAGCACCTCATTTTGTTCAGAGGGCAACCACTGCGGTATGTACTGAGCGAGGGCAAGACGATCGACTTTGCCTGATCGTGTCTTTGGCAACACATTGAGCCATTCAAACCCAGCCGGAACGATCGCCGCAGGCAGAATCGCCGTAAGCTGCTGACGAAGCAATCGATCGGACGGATGTTTATCAGATGCTGCCACAAGATAAGCACACAGACGTTTGCCGCCATCTGGAAGGCTATAGCCGATGACCGCTGCTTCACGAATGCCGGGAATCGCGATCAGGACTGCTTCGATTTCCGTGGGTTCAACCCGATGACCGCTGATTTTAAATTCAGCATCGAGCCGCCCGAGAAAAACAAGCTGACCGTCCGGACGTAGGCGCACGCGATCGCCCGTGCAATAACTCCGAGGTCTCTGGGGCAAAGCATCAAGCGGCACAAAACGCTTGGCAGTGAGCTGCGATCGTCCTAAGTAACCCCGCGCTAACGTCGCCCCCATCACGCATAGTTCGCCCGATTCACCGATCGGCACAGGTTGTCCCAGCGCATCTATCACCACGATTTCAACACCGGGCAAAGGACGACCGATCGGCACATCTCCCCCGTCATTTGTGCTTTGGGTCAAATTTGCTGCCGTTGCCACTACGGTTGTTTCGCTCGGCCCATAGGTGTTCCAGAGCGTTACGCGATCGCCGACAGCAGCGTGCCATTGGGCAACACGTTGGGGAAGAGCCGCCTCACCGCCGATAATGACCATTCGTAGATCGCAGGGTAAGCTGGGTCGTAGTTCTGATGCATTACGATCGCCTACGGAAGCATCGGTGGAGCCAGTCGAATACTCCGCCAAATAAAAGGCTAGTTCATGCCAAAAGGCGGTGGGCAAATCGAGTACGGTAATTCGATGCTGTTCGCACGCCCGAAGAAACTGCGGGATGGATTGCAGCATTAACGGGTCACGCAGCACAAGAGTTGCCCCAATGCACAGACTGGTAAAAATTTCTTCAACGCTTGCATCAAAGTGCAGTCCGGCAAACTGTAAAACGCGATCGCCTGCTTCGATGCCATAACACTGGATCGCTGCCGCCGTAAACTGTGCTAACGCCTGATGCTCAATTGCCACCCCCTTAGGCTGTCCCGTCGAACCGGACGTATAAATGACGTAGGCAAGTCGATCGCTTTGGGGCGTGGGAAGCGTCTCAGAAGCAGAATACTGAGATGGGTAATCCAAATTGTATTGAAGCAGACAAGCAAAATCTGAGGGCAGTTCATAGCCAGTCTTAATGATCGCTAACACCGGATTAGCATCGTTAACGAGTTGCACCGTTCGGGCGATCGGCGCTTTCGGATCAAGGGGTAAATAGGCCGCACCTGAAAACAAAACAGCGAGAATCACAACAACCGCCTCACAACTACGAGGTAAATGTACCGCCACCAGTTGATCGGGCTGGACTCCCGCCGCCACCAATTGCATCCCCAGTGTCCGCGCTTGAGTGATGAGATCGCCATAAGACAAACGAGTTCCCGCCGCCATGTCGATGATCGCCACAGTATCGGAGTATTGCTCTGCCACTTCGAGCAGGCGATCGGGGATGAGCCGCACTGGCTCCGTTAAGGGTTTACCCCGAATGATCGCATCAGTATTTGCCCCATGGGTCTGATTCGTTTGCTCACTGCGAAAAGGAATCGGGCGATCGGGATCGGCGAGATGGCTCTGTAAAGTGTCGAGCCAACGATGCTGATAGTCCACGAGGGTTTCGCGATCATACCGAGCAGGATTCGCCTCGAAATTGAGCTTTAGAGAACCACCACCCGGATTTACTCGCACATTGAGTGCCAAATCTTCCACAGGTCCCGCAGATAGAGCATGGGTCGTGCTAGTCGCCTTGCCAAAGCACAGGGTTTCATCAAAGGGCATGACATTCACTACTGGGCCGAACAGTGGACGGGCAACACGTCCCCCAACTATCTTCAGGTCACGCCGAAGTTGTTCGTAACGATAACGCTGGTGAGGTCGTTGATCGCGTAGGCGTTGGGAAATCTGCGTGACGATCGCCGCAAAACTATCCAATGGCAGCACCATCACACGCAACAGCACGATGTTCATAACCATCGCCGGAACCCGCGCTGTCACCGATCCCAAACGCCCCATCATCGGTACACCGAGGATCACCTCCCTCGCACCCGTTATCTGATGGAGGTCGATCGCCGTAGTTGCCAGCAGTAGATCAGGCCATGCCGCTTGACAATCATGGGCAACCTTTTGCATCTGTGCAAAAATTTCCGCCGATAGCTCGGTGCTTTGGCAGTCTGGTCGATCGCCCGCCGGAGCCATCCTGGACGATAAACGAACAGGGACAGGTGCATCCCGCAGAGTATCGAGCCAATATTGACGATCGCGATCAAACTGCTCCGAAGCGCGATAGGCCAAATCATCCGCAATCACCATCTGCAACGATCCAAAGGTACGGGGTGGAGCAGCTTCGCCACCCACCAGAGCCGTGTAAATATCTGCCACTCGTCGCCGCAACAACGCCGTACCATAGCCATCGATCGCAATGTGGTGAATACGCTGATACCAAAGATGGTGATCGGGTGCGAGGCGGAGTAGTGCTTGGGCGAAGAGCTTATCGTTGCCCAGATCGACGGTGTGTCCGAGGTTTTGCTCCATCCAAGCCCAAGCCACCTGTCGAGGCTGAGGATTCATACTGAAATCGATGGTTTCTAGCGCCCAAGGCAGGGTTCGATCGCAGGATTGAAGCGTCTCCCCATCCACGATATCAAACCGTAAATGGAGAGTTTCAGTTTCGTTAACGGTTTGACGCAACGCTTGCTCAAAGGCCACAGGATTAAACACACCGCAAATTTCCACACATTCCGCTGTGTTATACAACGGACGCTGACCGTGGAGCTGCTGACCGAGCCAGATCCCCTCTTGGGCGGCTGACAATGGCTGGCGATCGCAGAATTCATCATTTCTATTCCGCTCAATCCCCGGAGTTGTGACTATGACTAAATTCCGCCGCGCATCGGATGTCGTTCGAGTCATGAGACTTTCTCCTGTACAACAGGACGAGCATCCCGCTGACGGCGGTTGAGCAGTTGCATCCAATGGGCAATCGTCGGCGCTTCAGCAAGATCTGCAAAACTAACCTCTACACCCTGACGCTGCAAAAATTCCACCACATGCATCAACCGCAAAGAATCGAGACCGAAGTCGAGCAAATTATCATCAACACCGATCGTGTGAGACGGCTGCTGTAGTAATTGACTAAGCTGCTTTTGGAGAGCCAAAATTGTGACATTTGCAGATAATAAATGTGACGATGCTTCGGTGCTTAATGAAGTCACAGGCTTGCTCGTCTGATACAAATCTGTCCTTAAAGCATCCGTAATCGCTTGAGTTGAAACCGCCATGCCGCAGCGTTGGGCAATATAGTTGGTCGCCATTTGATGCTCATCAGCGGAAAAATCAGCTACAGCATCCACGACAAAGAAGGGCTGAATATCATTCATGAATGCTTCGCACGCTGTCATCAAACAGCCGATATGAGCGTAGATCCCACAAATGATGAGTTGGTCCCGTCCCGCCGCCGCCAAATGCGTTTTTAAATCGGTGCGTTGAAAAGCGCTATATCGCCATTTCACAAAAACTTGATCGCCTTCCTCCGGTGCAACCACAGCAGCAATTTCTCCAAGGTGTGGCTGTGCCACTAATCCTGGCCCCCACATGTCATTGAGTAAGCCACGATCGGCTAAGGATTGTTCAGCAGGCTGAGCTGTATAGAGTATCGGAATACCTAAAGACTGACAGTACGATCGTAGGGTGATGATGTTGTGCAGTAGCTCCGGAATCGGGGGCTGTTGCGTATCGAAAAAGTTCAGAAAATAGTCTTGCATATCGTGAATTAGCAAGGCAGCTCGTTGGGGTTGAAGCGTCCAGTTCACACGATTTTTAGGAGAGTTTGCGATCGGCGGCATGGGATAGGCAGCAATGCGGGGGATAACCATTTCAAATGTCCTCAATTTCAGAATTTAATTTGTTCAAATCTGTTCAATTCGTTGCAATTAGGTCAATTCAATGAGGATCAACTCAATAACTGTTGCCGCAAGAATTTTTTATCCACCTTCCCGGCTCCGGTATGGGGTAATGCAATCAACCCCTCGAATCGATCAGGAATTTTATAGTCCGCTAAACCTCGATCGCGTAAGAACTGCTTAAGAGCCTGAATTTCAACGGGGTCAAAGGTTTGAATATCTCGATCGGGCAGAGAGTTTCTGACTAAAAAGGCACAGATACCTTCCCCTAAAAAACGATCGGGCATAGCCACCACCGCCACATTGTAAATATCGGGATATGCCAGCAAATGGCTTTCCACTTCCTCAGCGCTCACCTTTTCGCCCGCCCGATTGATTAATTCCTTAGCTCGTCCTTCAACGATCAGATTGCCCGATGGCGTTAGGCATACACGATCTCCCGTGCGGTAAAATCCATCGATCGTAAAGTCACGGCGGTTTTGTTCTGGAGCGCGATAATAGCCCCGGATCGTATAAGGACCACGGGTCAGCAGATGCCCCACCTCGCCAGATGCTACTGGGCGATCGTCATCGTCCACCACTCGAATTTCATCAGCGGATGATAGAGGGCGACCTTGGGTCGTGTGGATGGTTTCCTCGTCATCGTCAAGGCGCGTGTAGCACACTAGACCCTCCCCCATACCGAAGACCTGCTGGAGCTGACAGCCTAGAGTCGGGGTAATGCGGCCTGCCACTTCTGGGGTAAGTTTCGCGCCGCCCACCTGCAATACTTGTAGGCTCGACAGATCTCGATCGCGGGTCTCAACCGCCTCAAGCCACGCTAGTACGAGGGGTGGCACGAGAGCCGTAATGGTGACGCGCTCCTGTTCGATTAGGGCGAAGGCTTCATCTGGGTTAGGATGGCGAGCTAGAACAACTTTGCCACCGACTGCGAGTGTACCAAGACTGCCGGGGGAACTCAGGGGAAAGTTATGGGACGCGGGTAGGGCGACAAGGTAGGTACTATCGGGAGTAAGGCGACAGATTTCGGCACTTACCCGCACACTATAGAGGTAGTCAGCATGAGTGCGAGGGATGAGTTTTGGGACACCTGTACTACCGCCAGATAGTTGGAAGAAGGCGACAGCTTCAGGGTCGAGGTCGGGGAAAGGCTTCGGGTCGCCATCAAGCCGATCAAGAGGACAAAATTCCTGCGCTTCGCCAACGACAATTACGTGCTGGAGGCTGGGGCATTGTGTCTGGATGGTGCGGGCGAGTTGGCGATAGTCGAAATTCCAAGTGCGATCGGGCAGAACATAGGCGATCGCTTCGGCGTGTTCAATAAAGCTTTGAATTTCGATTTGACGATGGGCAGGTAGAGCCAGTATGGGCAACGCACCCAACCGCGTCAGAGCAAAAAAGACAGCGAAAAATTCTAGGCTATTAGGCAGTTGCACTACTACACGATCGCCCGCCATTAAGCCCAAGGATTGAAAGCCCGTGGCAAGCCGATCCACACGGCGATCGAGGTCAGCATAACTCCAGCGTCGATCACGATCGACCAGTGCCGTGCTTGTGCCGAAGCATTGCGATTGATGAGCGAGCCACTCACCCAAAGTTTGGCGCTGCCAATACCCCCGTTGACGATAGTCCTCCGCCACATCAGGCGGCCAGCTCGGACAATCCCCTCGGAGATCAGGGGAAGGTAAAATTGCCTGTAATTCTGGCGATCGCGGCAAGTTAGAGGAGAGATCAGCACGAATCATATAGAGACCTCCAGCAGATCGTTTAACCCTAACGCTTTTAACATCGTGCGCAACTTAGCAGAGGTTTCGGCGAGTTCCTTGGCAGGACTTGACCCAGCCACGACTCCAGCTCCAGCATACAGACGCAAACAACGTCCCCGCGCCTCACCACACCGGATCGTCACCGCCCACTCGCCATCTCCATGATCATCCATCCAGCCCACCATGCCAGTAAAGTAGCGGCGGGAAAACGACTCAATGGTTTTAATCGCATCATAGGCTTGCTCGGGTGGTGCACCACAGACCGCCGGGGTTGGGTGTAAGGCTAGCGCTACTGATAGAGCACAGATTTCAGGATCGTGTAGATTTCCCTTGATCTGGGTCGAAAGGTGCATCATCGTATCGGTTTCGATGATCGATGGAATCGACGGCACATTGAGGTAGTCACAAAACGGACGTAGAGCATTGGCCACCGCTTCGACGACGACTGCATGTTCATACCGATCTTTCTTAGAATTCAACAGGGCGTAGGCTTGCTGAGAATCACGATCCGGATCGCCACTCAACGCCACCGAACCAGCCAAGGGATTCGCTTCGACCTTGAGTCCTCGCCGTCGGACAAGCAGTTCAGGACTTGCGCCGATCAGTTTGTGGGGGGGAACCGATGAGGCTTGGGAAAGCTGCGATGGGGGTGAATCGATCGCATCTACTAAATCGATTAGATACGTGTAGCCGTGACGGTTGCTGTTAGCGAGGTTGCCAATAAGCTGGCCGAAATCAATATCGTCAGAAAAGGAAAGCTCTAACGATCGCGATAGCACCACTTTGAGCAACTCGGATTGATCAATCAGTGCTAAGCCTTGGGCGACATTCTCTTGATACGTAGTCGGATCGGGAATCGCGATCGATTGGGAAGGGCGAGCGACTCCAAGACCACTGACTGCTGCCGGATTGGTGAGGGGTTGGGCGCGATGCAAACGATCGGGGACAAATAAATTAACTGCTGCACTATCGTCAAAGGGAATCGCCCCGACTAATAGCGTTGGACACCAATAGTTTTGCATCTGCTGTTGCAAAAACTCCCGTGCTTGTTGGGGCAGATTGCTGGTATTAGTCATCCTAGAAGATTGGGGCAGGCGCGATCGCACTCCTTCCGCAAACATCGTCTGAGTCGGGGTCGCAAAGAAAAAGGATGTATTATTGTTACAGGCGATCGCGAGTTCACTAGCACTCGTCCAGCGCTCGGAATACATCGGGGGAAGCTGAGTTTTCATACAAAATGCCTCTCAATAAAAACGGTAGAAATGTAAAATAGATACGTGATTGGAACGAAATACTCAAATGCCTGCCAAGGTCAAATCTGGACCAAGCTGTTGCTGTAACAACTCGCCTAACATCTGACTGCACTTTGAGTATGAAATCGTCGTTATCGCCTTCCAGCGTTGTTTTACGCCCCCAATGTCGCACCTCCATCAATACGCAAATCGTGCAGGGTAATATGACGGGCACGATCACTCAACAAAAACAGCACCGCGTCTGCCACATCTTCAGGAGAAGCGATCCTACGAAGGGGAATTCCGATCCGAAAATGTGACAATGAACCTTGTAGGACAGCATCAGGAACGTCGGTGGCGGTGGCATCTGACCAAAGCGATCGCTGCATCGGCGTATCAGTCGAACCGGGCGAGACAATATTGCAACGAATGCCAAACTCTGCAAGTTCGAGACCCAGGCAGCGAGTGAATTGAGTGGCTGCTGCTTTTGAGGCTGCGTAGGCTGCCATATTTTGTCGGGGAACACTAGCGGCATTTGAGCTGACAGTTACGATCGCCCCACTGCATCGGGGAACCATCACTCGAGCTACACACTGACAAGCATTAAATACACCCGTGGTATTCACAGCAAAGGTGCGTTCCCAGTCATCGGGCGTTGTCTCTAGGATGGATTTCGGGGTCAGAATGCCTGCGACATTGATCCAACCGACGATCGGACCGAGGCTGCTTTCAATACGTCCAATCGTCGATTCAACTTGAGAATAGTTAGCAATATCAAGGCAATAGGTATGGAGCCGGGGTGAGGCAATACGATCGCGGAATGCCTGCAATGTATCAGCGCAAATGTCGAGTGCAGCAACGATCGCATCCCGATCAAGTAGTGCTTGGGTGATTGCAGCACCAATGCCTTGAGCGGCTCCCGTCACAGCAAAGAGCTTACTGGCGAAGTCAATAGGTTTCATAACAGGTTAGAAAAATTCCTAATAAAAAACAGTTTCTTGCTTTTAGCTCGGTAAGAATGATGTAACTTAGATTCATTTATGATCATGAGTGTCAACTTAAAATCGGTGTTGTGGCTACGAACTTAATCCTCCTCGATCGCTGGTTCCCATCCGAGTTGAGCGCGACTATTACGAATTAGTCCACCTAAGATCGACTTAAATGCCAGCACCCCTCTCGCTGTTTCGGGAAAGTTCACCCGTACCGATTCCACCCGTGACTCGTTGCTCACTTCTAGATCAACTCCAGTCGCATCTAAACGCTTAATCTCTGCATTGTTTGCCCAGTGACAGTCGGTTGAGGCTTTGGCACAGGCAAGTAAATCGTTGCGATGATCATCATTGAGATGTACGGCAAGGGAGGCAAGCAGTTTGTCATTAAGTGGTGCGCCGTCACGTTGGCGGGCCGAAGGGGTTGATTTGGATTGAATTGATTGGGTATCCATAATTTGAGGTATTTGTGAGGGTTGATTTTAAACAATTAGACTGATACACAACATCAAAAGGGAGAAGCTAAGACCAATTGGAGGAGCGGGTTTGCAGCTATAAGGCATCACCTGTCACATGGCTAGATTTCCGGGTTAGTGCTTAGTCTTGCTTGCGAACGTTTCACCACTTTCGGTATTAGTGCAACACTGATGCAACAGATCACGAATCCGATCGCAAACACTCCGAAATAACCTAGCTTGGCCGCAATAAAACCACTCACGGCTGGAATGCCCACCTGGTGGCCAACAATGAACACCGATGACTGCAAGGTGTAGTCGCTTCCCGCTATTTTTGGGTCGCATTTGTCCATCATCACCGTGAATAATGCGGTATTGGCAAGGCTGCGGGCGAACACTTCCCCAGTACTGACCACGTACAGCAGCAGCGGGTCACGATAACCCAGTGTCGGTAATGCTAGGGCTAAAACAGCGATCGCCTGAAGGACACCAAACACTACTAGCGATCGTCGTCGTCCTAAGGGTCTAATCAGCGCACCAGCCAGAAATGAGCCAATAATTGCGGCCAACGATCCCACAATTCCCGTCATCCAACCGATATTGGCCATCGACAGCCCTAAGTCCACCAACAGTGGACGGAACATCGTGGCTGCCATGCTGCTACCAGTCACGTACAAGAGGATGAAACCAAGCCATGGGATTGCCTGGGGGCGATAGAGAAAGGCCGTTAGGGTTTTCAGATAACTCGAACGTGGACGATCGCCAGCACTGTAGATCACATTAGAATTCATTTCTCGGTAGGGGAACAGCGGCAATAGAGCCAGCAGCGTAAATCCCGCCAGCATCCAGACGCTCGTTTGCCAACCCAGGCGATTTAACAGCAGCAGCATAATACCACCGCCCAAAATGCCGCCGATCGCACGACCAGCACTCTGAATTCCATTGCCCCAGCCTCGTTCCTCCGGTGTTAGAAGATTCACGGCGAGAGCATCGGTAGCAATGTCTTGGGTTGCGGCCAGCAGAACGACTAGGAAAACGCCTTGAAGGAGCAACGGGCTACCTCCGATCGTGTCTAGTGCTGGGAGTGTCCCGCAAACAATCAGTGTCAGCACCATTAAGCTTTGCAGGAGAATAATCCAGGATTTGTAATGCCCCCAGCGTTGCCAGCCATAGCGATCGATCAACGGTGCCCAAAGGAATTTCAGCATCCAAGGCAAAGTCAGCAGTCCCAGCAAGCCGATCGTTTCCAGTGATTCGCCACGCTGACGAAGAATAATCGGCAATGCTTGGAAGAAAAACGCCGAGGGGATAAATTGCGAAGTATAAAGACTCGTCAATAAAAGGAATTTAAAGGCGGAAGAAGGGAACGCAGTGAATTGGGAATCACGCATAATGAAAAACTCAGGTATGACAACAATGACGATGATTTAAAATTTTCAAGCTTCAAGCTTTAGGTGTGGAACTTGAAATTAAACCCGACTCAAAATTTGTAGAGAATTAGGCCAGTAACAGAAAAAGGCTTCCCTGGTTCAATCCCTCGGGTACGAGTACGCGGCGTACCTTGGATGTAATCCACATTAAAGATATTGTTGAAATTCAGACGATATTCCCAATTATTACGTTCATAAAAAATTGCCGCATTAGTCAATAAGTAACTATCTAATTGAAAGCTATTCTGCAAGTCACCTTGACGTTGACCAAACCAATTCAATCCGACCCCTAGACCTAAACCATTAAGATTGCCAGATTGAATTTTGTAGGTACTCCAGAGGCTAGCACTGTGTTTAGGAACACCTGCGAGAAGATTACCGACTTTAATCAGATTGTCTTCTGTAACTTTCGCATCAATGTAGGCATAGGAAAGGGTGATATTCCAGTCAGGTGTTATCTCCCCAATAGCATTTAATTCAATTCCTTGACTGTTTTGTTTACCAGTTGCAACTGAAAAACGTGGATCATTTAAGTCAGCCGTGGCAACATTTGCTTTAGTCAAGTTGAAGTAAGACAATGTTGTCAGCAAACGACGATTAAAGAGTTCAGATTTTACACCAACTTCAAAGCCTTCGCCCTCTTCTGGCTTTAGTGGATTACCGCCAATCGTAATTGCAGCACTGGGATAAAACGATCGTGAATAGTTTGCGTAAAATGCCAGATTTTTGACGGGCTGATACACCAAACCAATACGTGGAGTGACAGCATTGTTATTAAGTGTTCTTTCTGTCGTTGTTCCGTTCTGAGTCGCTTTAGTCGTTTGGTTGACAGCTTCGTAATTCAGTCCGGCTAGAAGAGTTAGGCTCTCTAGCAATTTAATGCGATCTTGTAAATAAAGTGTGACAGTATCCGTTTGAATGCGTTGGGCACTGGTGGGATTACTAAGGCGAGCTGGACGAGCAATGAGGTTATACTTCGGGTTAAAAATATTGATCGGAGTACGTAACGCAAAGCTAGTAAATGAATCAGATGCAAGATTGTATGAGGCAAGATCAACCCCGGTGAGCAGAGTATGCTCGATCGAACCAGTGCTAAATTTACCCGTAACATTGGTCTGCATCGCTAATGTTTTATTACTGATAGTTTGCTCAGCAAAAACACGATTGAGTATGCCCGTTCTTTCGTTCAGTCCGCCAATAAATGGAAAGCTTAAAGTTGCACTAATATCATCTTTACTTTGTAGATATCGAAAGGAATTGCGGATTGACCAACGATCGTTAAATTTGTGCTTAAGATCATAACCTAAACTAAGAAAATCACTTTCGACCCGATCGTCTGGTTCACCCAAAATACGATCGCGAGGAATAGCTGCAATACCCTTTCCAAACGCAACGAGTCCTGGATCTAGGGCGCGTTTGCCTTTAAGGTATTCAGCACGTAGAACGAGGTCGGTCCGATCATTAATTTGCCACGCGATTGTTGGTGCGATAAAAAAGCTCTCTGAGGCTTGATTATAATTACGGAAATCGTCTTTATGTTGATATACCGCATTCAGACGATAAAGCACATTCCCCTTACTCGACAGCGGACCACTCAAATCCACTTGAGGACGGATTAATCCATCACTTCCGGCCTGTAGCGCTACAGAATAAAATGGTTTCGCTAGGGGTTGTTTGGAAATGATATTAACTGCACCACCGGGTTGAATTTGCCCGAACAAAATCGACGTTGGACCACGCAGGATTTCAATCTTTTCGATGTTGGCAATTTCAGGAAATCCCTGAGCCGCCCCATCGCCATTACCATTGGGACTATAAAAACGAAAACCATCGCGAAATACAGGAGCACCGTCGAATCCTCGCAAATTAATTTGGAACCCTCGCCCCTCGGTAGAACTAACAGATGCACCGCTGGTATTACGCAAAGCATCGCCGAGATTGATCGCCTGCTGGTCGTTAAGGATGGTTCGGGGGATAACCTGGAGCGAGGCTGGAGTTTCGAGAATGGGGGTGTCGATTCCGGTTGCTGTGCTACCACTGGGCACAAAGTATGGTTCTTTGTTGTTGCTACGCTTTCCCGTCACGACGATCTCCTCATCGTTATTATCGGGAACATCCGCCATAGTAGCGATCGTTACGCCGATCGTTACTGCTGATTGAGTCGTGCTGACATTGGTTACGGGAGGTGCTTTAACACCAGTCATAGTCACACGGACACGATTACTGGACAAGTTCAATACTTCGATTCGTGCAATTCCGGTGGCAGGATTATCTAAGATAAAACTGCCATTTGTTAGGCTGAGAAAAGCATTAGGAATCTCTAGGACAGTGGTCTCACCTTCGGTCTTAGCCGCCAGCGCAATGGCCTCACCATTGGTGTCAAGTGCGATCGTTACTCCGTCTGCGGTTTTTTCAACCTGTACGTTGCGAATCTCGATCAGATTTTCGGTTTCCCTAGCTTCAATCTGGGCGATCGCACGCTTAATTTGATGCGATCCCATCACACTCGTAGCCCCAAGTTCAAGCCCCTCAGCCCCTACGGGAATTGCGATCGCAACTCCCAACAAGACGCTACCCGCTAACATTTCCCGAATAAAGTTCATACAGAGTTTTCTTCCTACACCAGTTCTATGACCTAGCAAATTTATTGCTATTGCAACTCAATTTCACTAACTTGAAGACAGCTTATCAGAAATCTTTTGCAATATGAGATTTATTTTATTTTGATTTTTTGTAATCCCTATTCAGTAGGAGCCAGAAAAACAGCAATGCCTCTTAATCTTCGATCTCAATGAGTTAACTGAAATTTCTTTCCTGACTGGGCTTCGGTAAGGGGTTTGCACTCAATCGCTAAAGACATTACCTGAAGAGGAGTAGACCTCTTTAATAAGAGTAATTATAGGAGGTACTATGAAAGCTAAGTATTGAAGGTTCAGCACGCTTTATATTCATTATTGAGAATTTTTCTAGGAGTTTAGGGTCGCTAAGATCAATTGAGGAGATGATTGAAGGGAGTTTAGGAGAGCTAACGATGTAGCAAGAGTGATAACAGCTTAATAAGATTAGATATCAGTAAAAGACTATCTAGCTGAATGACGTTTTTGACTCACTTTGCTGCGGATTAAGTGGAAGTATTAGACTCTGAGCCGCGATGACCTATGGTCGGTCGAAGACCATCGCGCCGATCGGGTTATCGGAGGCACTCACTTCCACGAATTCCTAACCGCCTATGAAACCGCAAAAGCTAAAAGCGCTCAACTCTTGGAAGATGTTTTAGAGGATCACGCGATCGCGAAACAACAATGGCTAGAAACTGAAATCAAACCTCTGCTCAGTCCGAGTGTGGCCGATCGTGAACACCTTACTATTTATGCAAATCGGTTTCCCAGTTACGATCAAATTGAACAACGCTTTGGAATGGAATTTCGCCCACTTCAAGCGTAAGGACAATCTCAATGCAACCCAAAGAATCTATTCCAACCCCGAAAAAGACTAAACCCCGCAGTTTGCCAATTCCACCTGTAGAAGACGATCGCCCCGAAGTCCTCGTTCACCCAAAGTGGAAAGCGAGACGAGCCAGTTACGACTCTGTGAGCGATCGCCTTGCCGAAGGTGGAGATATTGATTTGCTAATTGAACAGGGTTATTTCGACGATTAAATCGATCGGATGCATCTACTACCGCCCTTTATCGCGATCGTAATGAATATCATTCAAATCGATTTGAAAATTGGGAAGGTTCTCCAACAGACCAACCCGGAAACGTTGCTATTGGAACCGAAATTGAAATCAGTGGAGCATTCCTATTTGGAAACTTGGTTGAAGTATCAGGGCAGGGTTTGAATGATGCCCAGTTTTATGTTGCTGATTTTTATGATGGTGTTGCGGACCAAGACCGTCAACGATTGGAAGAAAACGGAAAGATTCTAGTTTTCACCAATGGGAAAAAGGGATATTTTACCGATCGCGATACTGCTAAATTAATGGCAGAAGGCGATCGTCCTAAACACAGTCACTCTCATTAGTCTTAGTCACGGCACAGGCAAACTTAAGGAAGGCGTTCATGCTTATTTAAAAGGGGCACGATCGGATTGCAAAGTTTGAACCTGCTGAAAAGTACGACGGTGACGCGGGGGTGACGGTAGCCTATCCTAAATAGAACTATGGTTTAAAAGCACCCCATTCACACGCCGATAGTACCCCTCGCATGCAACCAACGATATTGAGACAGTCGGTATATAGAACCCATTTGACATTTTAGTCAGAGACTGAAAGCCTCTTTATCATTAACCTAACGAAACAGAGATTCATTTTTGTCGTCGCATTTCTCAATGTTCTTTCATAGTTCTTTACTAATATATTACAGCGTTCCATCCAGGCATTCGACCGTTCAACAATCCAACGGGCAATTGCTGGAAT
>JANXWB010000016.1 GCA_025351345.1 Synechococcales cyanobacterium GL140_1_metabat_312 | reverse complement strand
TATTAGGATCAGAAAACGGTAATTTACTTTGAATTAACCACGGTGCATCCCCGATGAGTTTTACAGTTTGTCCGGCTAGC
Organism: Synechococcales cyanobacterium GL140_1_metabat_312; assembly: GCA_025351345.1. Lineage (GTDB taxonomy): Bacteria > Cyanobacteriota > Cyanobacteriia > Leptolyngbyales > Leptolyngbyaceae > JAAFJU01. The sequence continues at coordinate 12,025 of JANXWB010000016.1, read as the reverse complement.
AAATTAGACAGAAACGTTTTGGCATGTTCAGGATTGGCAAGAGTATAGCCGGGTGGCGGCGTTAGTAATGCCGTGCGAAATCGAATATCTCCGCTGGTTGTAACTGCGGCTTCAGTTTCAAACAAATCCGCAATTTGTCGAGCGATCGTATTCGCACCTTGCAATCCCCCCAACAATGGCACAACCGCACTTCCATCCTCTGCAACCGCTATCACAGGCGGCTCTTGCCATTTATCGTTTAAAAGTTCAGCAACACTACGAATAATAATTCCCGCTGCACAAACACCAACAATAGTAGAACCCGATCGAAACAAGGTTTGAATCACTTCACCAAAGTTTTGATAACTATGATCTACATCACTAGTCACAACGCGATCGACTAATCCATAGGTAATTACATTGGGCAATCCAGATTTAATTTGTTTGGCAATCGTCACACCCTGTTGACTGAGTACAATTACTGCGATCGTCATTTAGCCGTCCTGCCATTTCCATTGACTTGGGATTACAATCATCGCAAAATATGGCACCTGCGTGGAATCCACTTCACGAATGGGAATAATTCGCTGTTCTTTCATCGTAGCGCGTTCAATGTATAGGGCACGATCGAGTAAATTCAAGTGTTCTAATACGTCATATACTTTGACAAAATTTCGCCCTAATTTCATCAACACCGCTGCATCTGCCATCAATAATCGACTTCTCAAAATCTCTGCATCCAGCGTCCCCGATAAGGCCATAAATACATCATTACGATAGGTTAATGGCGCGCCCAACATCCCTGCACTTGCCATTATGGACGACACACCAGGAATTATTTCAGTCGGAAACCGATCGTTCAACCGATTGTATAAATACATAAACGTTCCAAAAAAGAACGGATCCCCTTCACACAAGACCGCAATATCTTGACCTTGGGCTAAATGTATCGCCATTTTATCCGCCATCAGTTGATAGCCTGGTTGTGAAGATTCTCCCGGCTTAAAGGGCAGCACCATAGGCATTTCAATTTGATGCGGTTGAAGATATTCAGCCACGATTGATCGCGAAATACATCGACCATCCGGCGACATTGGATAGACTACAATGGGCACCGATCGTAAAATTCGATAGGCTTTCAACGTCAATAGTTCCGGGTCGCCAGGACCAAGCCCAATACCATACAATTTACCGAGTGAACTGGTCATTTAATTACTCCTTTTCCTGTGCTAAAGCATTCACCGCCGCCGCCGCAATTGCACTTCCGCCTTTACGTCCATGCAATGTCACAAAAGCAACTCCCCGACTATTGGCCGCCAATTCTGCCTTTGATTCTGCCGCCCCAACAAAGCCGACGGGAAACCCCAAAATCAATGCAGGTTTCGGTGCGCCATTATCAATCATTTCCAGCAAATGAAACAACGCTGTCGGAGCATTGCCGATCGCGACCACAGCCCCCGCCAAATCAGGTAACCATAATTCCATCGCCGCCGCCGATCGGGTATTTCCCAATTGTTTTGCAAGTTCTGGCGTTCGTTCATCCCGCAAGGTACAAATCACTGAATTATTTGCACTTAACCGACTGCGTGTCACCCCATTCGCGACCATATGTGCATCACACAATATCGGCGCACCCTGAGCTAAAGCCTTACGGCCTATTGTCCCCGCATTAGGCGAGGCTTGAATATCTTTTACAATATCTATAATCCCGCAGGAATGAATAAGCCGCACTACAAGCTTTTCTAAGTCAACTGGTACTCCAGCAAGATCAGCTTCCGCCCGAATCATTGCAAACGATTTGTCATAAATTGCCGCGCCATCGCGAATATAGTCGAGCATATGGGAATTAAGAATTGAGAATAGGGAGTTGAGAATTAAAAATTTGAGAATCAGAAAATTGAGAATTAATAAGTGAATTCATTATCAGTCATTTTGGGCATTGAGACTTGTGATGATATGAACGATCGCATCCTCAGGACACAATAATTGATCTTGTAGCTCATAGCGCAGTCCATATTGCTCGACGCGATAACGCTCGGTGCCATTGACCTCGTATCCCACCAAAACAATATCGCCGTCCCTATGATCTCCTCTGGACTGGTCACGGGGCTGGGCACAGAGTTTTTCGCAACCACTAATGTGAATACTCGGAAAGGAACGATCGGGATGTTTCTCTAATTGTGTAATCAATAGTTGGGCATGTTCTTGGGCGTGGGTCGCTGCTGAGATACATCCTGACTTCCCACTGCAAGCAACAATTCCCCGCGCTGGATGATTTGAATTTGGATTCAATGGAATTTCGGCTAATGCTATTTTTATTGATTCCAGGGACGATCGCAGCACGTTGGGGATAATTAGTGTTTGCCAAGGGGTCAGCCGAATTTCACTTAAATCAAACCATTCTAAAACTGCAATCAAACCATTGATTTGTTTAATTGTCAGTTTTCCCAGCGGACAGATAATCTCCAATGCAATTCGATCGGGATCCTCTTGTGAATGCAATAGATATGAATCTAATAATTCTGTTTTACCCAGCGTCGGCCCACGGCTCACCGTCTTCCGGTTTTCCCTATGCTCTAAAATTCTACAATTTAGCAATCCATCCAAAAAACGTTCTTTTCCAACATATTCAATTACATCTCTTAATCTTGGCTTACGACTTCGACGATGATTAACCGATTTGTTCACAACGTAAGGCACATAGTTTAAATATCGATCGGCCACTGCCCGCACCAATCCCACCGGATTATCACTGACAATATCCGATGGCGACTCCTCACCCAAAACCAAACGGTATCCCGTATTCTCCGCCACCAACCAAATATCATTTGTCCGATCGCGAACCGAAACTAATTCACCACCATCAATCCCAATACTAAATTTTGCACTCAATGTTGCGAGCTTTGGCGTTTCACAAATATATCGTTCAATCTCTCGCAGCGCTGGAACCACATCAAACGCCCCTAATTCCAGCCCCGCCATCGGACTTGTCATCACATTTCGCAAATGATCGATATCAGGATTTCTTGCCGCTAGTCCGGCATCCTGCAAATCATTTAAATCATCTTCCGTTAGATTTTGAATCGATCGTAATTGGACATTCGCCCGATTGGTAATTAACAATTGAGAACAGCCCGATCGTTCCATCACCCTAGCTAGAGCCGCCAATTGAATACACGACACCATCCCACCAGGAGTCCGAATTCGAGTTAATACTCCATCAATTGCGATCGTTGGACAAAATAATCCTGGGCAACTTGTCAATTCAGCAAGACTTTTATCAATCAATTCAGCAGTCACATTAGCTCCGTTCCTGTGCGTCGCAGGAAATGGTAAACCCTACAAAATAATGTTGAAAAATGGTGTTCTGACTTGTTGAAAATTTGAATCAAATCTCAACATTACAGTTGCGGCACAGCCCCGGAATCTCACCGAACTTTCCCACATTTTCAGCCTCAGAAGCGTACCATAAGCGCGTAACCCCAGAAAAATCTGCGCCCAATGTTTCCTAAAACCCCCTGGCTCACCATCATTGGAATAGGCGACGATGGATTTGATTCTCTCAGCGAAATAGCTCACCACGCCATCACCACAGCTCAGGTAATCATCGGCGGCGATCGGCACCTCCAATTTCTCCCCCAAACCATCACCTGCAAACGATTGCGATGGAGTTCACCCATTCAAACCTCCATCGACGAACTTCTCATCTATCAAGGCCAGCCCGTTTGCATTCTCGCTAGTGGAGATCCGCTCTGTCACGGCATCGCCACCACATTGCTGCGATCGATTCCCCTGTCAGAAATGCAAATCATCCCAGCCCTTTCCGCCTTCACCCTAGCCCGATCGCGCCTCGGCTGGTCCAGCACCGAAGTCGAGACCATCAGCCTTTGTGGCCGAGATCCAGCATTCCTCCGCGCGGCTCTCTATCCAAACGCCAAACTCCTCATCCTCAGCAGCGATCAACACACCCCCAACGTAGTCTGCGATCGTCTCACTGAATGGGGCTACGGCGACGCAGACGTGACCATCCTTGAACACCTCGGCGGTCCCAAAGAAAACCAACTGCACACGATCGCTCGCCAAAGATTCACCACCCCAATCGCGCCCCTGAACACGATCGCTATCCAAACCTACAATTCTCCATTCTCAATTCCCCATTCTCAATTCCCCATTCCCGACATGGAGTATCAGCACGACGGCCAACTCACCAAACAGGAAATCCGCACCTTAACTCTTGCCGTCCTTTCCCCCTTTCCCGGTCAGCTTCTTTGGGATGTCGGTGCGGGCAGTGGATCTATTGGCATTGAATGGATGCGAACCCATCCGAGAAACCAAGCGATCGCGATCGAATCCCATCCCGATCGCCTAGCAAACATTATCCACAATGCCAAAAACCTAGGAGTCCCAAACCTCAAAATCATCGCCGGACGTGCTCCAGAAGCCTTGCAAAATCTCGATCGGCCTGACAGTGTTTTCGTTGGTGGCGGAATTACGCGATCGGGCGTATTTGAAACCTGTTGGGACGCACTCAAGGACGGGGGACGAATGGTGATTAATGGCGTGACCTTAGAGACCGAAATGAAACTCTTTCAGTTAAAACAAGCCCACGGCGGCAGCCTAACCCGGATTCAAATCCAACGCGCTGAACCGATCGGCACCTTCCTTGGCTGGAAATCGCTTTCCCCTATTACTCAATGGCTCGTCACAAAACCCATCACTTCCTAGCTAACAAATCCTAAGCCACAAATCGTAAGGAATAAATTTTAGCTAACAAGCTTTGACGAACAAATAGTAAAACCGTTTAGTTCCCTGACCTGTGGCGATCGAGAATCTGTCCTGAGTGGTTAGAAAAGTAACGGATCCATGAGAGATAATAGAACTAACAAAAATCTTCAACTAACTCGGTTTTTGATCCTTACGAGGCCCACATGGCATCTTTAATTCGTTCCATCGCAATCGCTACAACTCTAATTATCAGCAGCGTCGTCAGCGCCACTATCGTCATGGCCGAAGCAACGGCAAATTTTGACGGCTTTACCCTCGACTCCACGAAAAAGACAGCATCCGTCGGCGGCTCCACGGGTGGCACGGTCTCAATTCCCGCTATCACCGGAGGCAGCGATCGTTCCGGTAATAAATGTCTTGGTTTCGGCGACTCCAAACCCGACCACCTCATGACCTTGACCCAAGCTATCCCCAAGCTCAACCTAAAAGTTAACAGCAGCGGACGCGACACCACAATTGTCATCCAAGGTCCAGACGGAGAATTGCGCTGCGGCGATGATACAGGCAGCAAAAAAGACGCGAGCTTCTCCGGCAGTAACTGGAGTGCTGGCACCTACAAAATTTGGGTCGGCTCTATGGACCCCGGCGATCGTGGCAGCTACCGTCTCAGCGCTCAAGCCGAATAGATTCCAGCAATTACAAATTTAAAAAACTGATGTACTAGATGTATTAAAAGTCTCATCCAGTAGCGATCGGGAATGTCTTAATGCAATGTGCGATTCATAAAATAGTGCTAAGTCATTTTGCAACGATCTCGATTACCACTGACCGAAACCGGAAAACGACTTTTAGTATTAGTCAATTTGACTAAGCAACTACTTAAATATTTGAACAATTGGGTAGTTACCATAGTTACATATGCGACATATGCGATCGAATTTGTATAGGTAATTGAGATTTCTTTTTCTGCTCTGCCTACGTTGTTCTTTTAGTAGCTTACTCTCTCTATGAAATACCCCTAAATTTACAGAGGAAGATTTACCCTAAACTAAGCCAAATTCCTCCAATGCAAGCCGAAAATTAGCATTTTCATGATTCGATCGGCTTAACTTAATCAACGCAAACCGCCTCAACGGATCTAACCTTGCCCACTGAGAACCCAGCAGGACCGCTCCAACCGACTCAGCTTTTTCCATCACCGAATCTGGGATCACCAAATCATTCAACCAAGGTGGCTCGGGATCGATCGCTAACTCACTAGCCACCTCGCCCGATCGGGCCAAAATCAGCGCCTCCAAAAACGATCGGTACGCCTGAATTTCAGCCCCACTTACACAAGCACGATCGCTCAATCTCCACCTCCCCGCACACCAACTTAAAGACCTCGATCGGCACCGCCAACCGAAACACCAAACCCTTGACCAGCACCGCCTTCCCCTTCGTACTCACCATCTCAATCGCTTGTCTCTTAGTCCTTCGATCGAAACAGTATGCTTTGTGCATTTTATTTAATAAGAATGGTAAGTTAGTGTGAGCTACGAGCCTAGGCATCCTATGGCATAGTGCTACTGAATACATATATTTTTTGGAGATACACCATGTCGAATCGCAAAATCGGTACCGTTAAATGGTTCAACGATGAAAAAGGTTTCGGCTTTATCACTCCTCAAGATGGTGATGACGACCTGTTTGTACACTTTAAAGCGATCGAAAGCGATGGTTTCAAATGTCTCAAAGAAGGTCAAGCTGTTTCCTTCGTAGCAGAAAAAGGTCAAAAGGGTATGCAAGCTGCACAAGTTCGCCTAGAGTAATTTCTATCACTTTTTATATGCCGAGAAAGTAGTAAGAAGATTTATGCTTTTGTCGAGGAGATGTACGAAGGTTTTCTGGCTGTCACCTTTGATTTAGGTTGATATGTAGAAATTTCCACCTAATAATTGTTAGGTTCCGATCGCTTATCCTTCAGTCCATCGATCGAAATGGTGCTCCTTGTGCGTTTTTTAGATAGGGACAGTAGGCTAGCGTAAGCTACAAACTTCGACCTCGTGCAGTACAATTCCGTTAAATCTATATGTTTCTTGGAGGCACATTATGTATAGTCGCAGAATCGGTACCGTTAAATGGTAAAATGATGGAAAAGGCTTCGGCTTTATCACCCCTCAAGATGGCAGTGTTGACGTGTTTGTACACCATTAGGCGATTGAAGGCGATGGTTCCGAAGGTCTAAAAGAAGGTCAAACCGCTTCCTTCGAATCGTCAAAAAGTAACAAGGGTATGATTGCTGAATCAGTTCGCCCCGAGTAATTTCTACTACTTTGATGCAGTTACTATGTTGTAACTATGCATTTGATACCAGAATTGCCCTGTCTAGTTAATACATGTGCATAGCTGCTTAACGCTAAACAGCTATGCACTACTTTATGAATATGTCTTTAGAATTGCTGCTGACTATCTATATCAGTAGGATATTGAGGAATCTTGCCAGAAATTCAATCCATTTTGGAAAATTTGGAGCCTTGAAGTGATACAAACCCATTATCAGAATCTTCAGAATTGCTAGTGATCGCGCAGCCCTAAACTAAGCCAAATTCCTCCAACGCAGGCCGAAAATTAGCATTTTCATGATTCGATCGGCTTAACTTAATCAACGCAAACCGCCGCAACGGATCTAACCTTGCCCACTGAGAACCCAGCAGGACCGCTCCAACTGATTCAGCTTTTTCCATCACCGAATCTGGAATCATCAGATCATTAAACCAAGGTGGCTCAGGATCGATCGCTAACTCACTAGCCACCTCGCCCGATCGCAGCAAAACCAGCGCCTCCAAAAACGATCGGTATGCCTGAATTTCATCACTACTCACACAAGCACGATCGACCAATTGGAACCGATCGTCTGCATTCAACAAACTCCACTGATGCAACTTCAGCTTCACACCGCACGTATCCAACTTAAACCGCACCTGCATCGGAATGCACCGCAACGACTCCACAAAATCCGCCTCAAACTCAAAAAAATCACTCATCCCCAGCACCTCCACTCGTGACTAAAAAAGCATCCCCACACTGCGCCCGCTGACGCATCAAATGATCGCACAAGACCAATGCTACCATCGCCTCAACCATCGGTACTGCACGGGGTAACACACAAGGATCATGTCGTCCCTTCGCTGATAACGTTACCGCCTCGCCCGCATTCGTCACTGTATTTTGTTCCTTACGAATGGTCGCCGTCGGCTTAAATGCAATTCGCAATGTAATGTATTCGCCATTAGAAATCCCGCCCTGAATGCCACCCGATCGGTTCGTCACGGTCCTGACCCGATCGCCCTCCATATAAAACTCGTCATTATGCTCACTGCCCCGCAGCAATGTTCCCGCAAACCCCGACCCAATCTCAAACCCCTTTGTCGCAGGTAATGACATCACGGCCTTCGCCAAATCCGCCTCTAATTTATCAAACACAGGCTCCCCCAACCCGATCGGGCAGTTCCGCACCACGCATTCCACCACGCCACCAATCGAATCCCCTTCCTTCGACATCTGCTGAATCAAATCCACCATCCGATCGGCAGCTTCCCCATCAGGACATCGGACAATATTGCTCTCTACTTGCTCCATAGTCACCGTCGCCGGATCCACATGACTATCCAAATCCTTGATCCGCTTCACGTAGGCAATCACTTCAGTATTCGCAAAATCTTTAAGAATTTGTTTAGCGATCGCCCCCGCCGCCACTCGGCCAATTGTTTCCCGCGCTGACGATCGCCCGCCGCCCGCCACGGCCCTAATGCCATACTTTGCGTCATAAGTCGCATCTGCGTGGGAAGGTCGATATTTTTGCTCCATGTCGCCATAGTCCTGCGATCGCTGATCCTTGTTGCGCACCATAATCGCAATAGGAGTTCCCAAGGTCACACCATCAAGCATTCCCGATAAGATTTCGCATTGATCCGCTTCATTACGCGGCGTTGTAATTTTGCTTTGGCCGGGGCGACGACGATCGAGTTCAAACTGAATCGCCTCGCGAGATACCACAACCTGCGGTGGACAGCCATCAATCACCACACCTACACCGCCCCCATGGGATTCCCCAAATGTCGTAACCCGAAATGCTTGTCCGAAGGTGCTGCCCATAATGATTTCTAGTGATTTCTGAGAATTAAGTGTGGTGTTGAGAAAATACTCTAGTCTAAAAATCAGTCTGATTGGAATGCTGATTTTGGATGGGCTTCGATCGTACTAGACATAGCGCGCCTATGCCCGATCGCGCCCGACTACACAGAGTCAGTATTGCAACCCGCTAACTATAAAGAAAGCCATCCAAAATCATAGTATGAAAGTATAAAGTCTTGGCTGTTGATCCATAACTAAAGGATGAAATCATCAATTTCAATCCATAAAATCTAAATAATCAATAAAGAAAATTTATAATCTTAATTAATTGATACCTAAATTCTCATATTTTACTTTTTTTAGGCGTTATTCAGAATTGTTACTCATCTTGGCGTATTTCATCCTAGACATTAACGATTTAAGGCAAGTATGACTCACGAGGTTGGGGCGAAAACTTTTTTTGAACGAGGCCGAAAGCTTGCCCAGTCTGGGTTATTTGCTGAGGCGATCGTTGCATTTAACTACACAATTAACCACCAGCCGAACTGGTATGTGGTGTGGTATGAACGTGGCAAAGCATTGATGAAAACCCGTCAAATTAATGATGCGATCGTCTCATTTAAAGAAGTCATCGCCATCCGTGAAGATTACTCTCCAGCCTGGAATAATCTCGGTATGGCCTATGCTGCCATCGAACATTACGAAGAAGCTATCATCAGCTACGATCGCGCCCTCCAACTCAACCGCCATGTCCATAAAACTTGGTATAACCGAGGAAATGCCCTAATGAAGTTACGTGCCTACGAAGCTGCGATCGAGAGCTATGAATCGGGTCTCAAACTTCGGCCAGATTATGCTCCAGCTTGGTATAACCGGGCGTTGTCACTGACGCACTTAAAACGCTATGTCGAAGCGATCGAGAGCTACGAAACTGCTCTGGTCTCACGGCCTCATTTTTCTAGTGCTCACCACAATCAAGCCAATCTTTTATACAAATTGGGCCAGTATAGCGAAGCCCTGACTAAGTACAACCGTGTTTTAGAAATTAAGCCAACTGTGGCCCAAGTCTGGCTGCGACGGGGCATGGTGCTGCGACAGCTCAACCACAATGACGAATCGCTCACCAGCTATAACCAAGCAATTCGCCTAGCGCCGTTAATGGCCGAAGCATGGTACGAACGTGGCAAGGTTTTAGAGTCACTGTATCAAGCCGATGAAGCGATCGCCAGCTACCAAAGATTTCTTAAGCTCTCGCCTCACTCGCTAGAAGGCTGGGTCGTTTTGGGTCTTGTCCAACAGAGTAGTGGATCGTTAGAAGACGCGTTGGTGAGTTTCAATGTGGCCTTGACTATCCGCACTACGTCCATTCCCGCCCTATCCGCGAAGGGGCATACTCTTTATCAGCTACGCCGTTACTTAGACGCGTTGGAGACCTACGATCGGGCGCTGAAACTTCATCCAGAATCTTGGACGCTTTGGTATGCACGAGGAAAAGTAATCGATCGGCTCAATAAATCTGAAGAAGCAATTGCCTCCTACGATCGTGCTCTAGAAATTCATCCAAAATTCGATCGGGCTTGGTACCGTCGAGGCATTACCTTTAGCCGTATGGGAAGGCACGGGGATGCGATATCGAACTATGAACGAGCACTTGCAATCAATCCTAATTGTGCCGATGCAGCCAGTCGTCGTCGCATTGCCCTTCGCCATACCAACGGAAACTCAGCCAAACCGCAGTAATTTATTCGGTGATTTATTTAGTAATTTAACGTCAGTTTTGGATCAGGTGGGAGTCCAACAAAACAACACACTGAATAACCCCCATCCTTAAGCTTTAAGATAGAAGGAATGTACTCCCAAACCACCTAGCAGTAGAGCTAGAGTGCCTGTTGTTCGAGACTGGGAAGTTTGGGTTGCAACTGTTGCACTAGGATCTTCATAAATCGAAATAGCACGATCGCCGTCTACATCAAAATCCACTCTGACTCCCTGAGCCGGAGTGTCGCTCCAATTCCAGTCTGAGCCGAGAAAGTTATATCTTTTTCCATCGTCACCTGAAATGAACCCCTGATTTGTCTGAATGGAGAAACTAAGAACTGTGCCTCGCATGTAAATACTTCTTACTCGACACACAACAAAATGAAGGGCTAACGTTCATGTTCAGCGGCGGCCAATAACTTTCGCATCACGCCCAAGATATCTAAGCCATCCGCTGCAACACGGTTGTTAGCTGGCTTGGCATCGTAATTCTGATCCGGCTTGAAACTGGACATGACCTTATTGGTTACTTAGACAAAAACATCGATATAACCCTAGAAGATACTTATAGTCCGTAGACTTATAGTCACCTTAGAAGGTTTACTGTGTGCATTAAGTGTCAGTACATTTCAGTGGAGACAAGGTGATTCTGACGCTCTTTGGAGAACGTGTGCGAGTTCTTCGTCAAGCTCGCGGTCTTTCGCAAGAAGCCTTGGCACTTGCAGCGGGGTTAGATAGAACCTACATCGGCGGTGTGGAGAGAGGTGAACGAAACATAAGCCTTTTGAATATCCAGAAAATTGCTCAGGCTTTTGGTGTTTCACCTGCTGATTTACTCAAGTTTGAACAGGAGATAGAGTAATGCGTGAACCTGATTCAAACGGATTCCTCAACACGAGTATTGTAGAAAGTATTGGCTTGACTCACGAGATGCTAAGGCAAGCACTTCGAGACACTTACAACCTTCTTGACCAAATAGATACAACTCTTGAAACCGCAGAAGTTTTTCCTCTTAGTCAAACGGTTGAACTTGCAAACTTATCTTCGATGATTGGAAATATTTTTGCTTCAACACTGGCTAAACACTCAAATGGTGTACTTAGACGTAATGGTCCACACAGATATCCTGACTTATTGGCAACTGGGATTTCTCCGCGAGTACCCGATCTTGAATTAAAGATGGCTCTTGAAACCAACAAACCCAAAGGTCACCTTGCGAAGGAAGGACATTATCTTACCTGTCGCTACGTGCTTTGCCAGACTGATGGCTCCTTACGAATTGGGAAGGAACAACGTTGTACAAAGCCTTATAGAACCCATTTGACATCATAGAGTATACTAAAGTAAATATCAAAAAGTCACGAACTCCAGCGCTATGACCTATTCCAGCAGTTTAACCGACGACGAATGGGAAATTCTAGAACCACTCCTGTTAGAAGTGTTGCCC
>JANXWB010000006.1 GCA_025351345.1 Synechococcales cyanobacterium GL140_1_metabat_312 | reverse complement strand
GCTCTGAAGCTGTTGGCATCAGGGTAAAACGTTTGATGCTGTCAAGATTCTATTTGAGTTAGCAACACATTATCAAATCTTTGATTTTTCTAAACTGCATCGCCTTGGTAGATTTTCATTAATCAATTAGGATTGCTATATAAAGAATAGGGAATAATAGTACTATCTCCAAATTTTGAGGTGTTGTGCATTATGAAACTCTATTTAATCTGTCCGACTTGTAGTTCTGATGATGTGATGAAAAATGGCATGACTCGTCGGGGTAAACAAAATCATAAATGTCGGGATTGTGGTCGCCAGTTTGTGGAAAATCCTCAAGGTCAACCGAAAGGGCCGGATACGTTGTCAAGAATTAAATTACTGCTCCTAGAGCGGATCTCATTAGCCGGGATTGCCCGTGTCATGGGCGTTTCCAAGAGCTGGCTCCACAACTATGTGAATCAACTTTATGCCGTAGTAGAATCCCAAGTCACGATTATTCCAAAAGCCGTGGGAAAATGTACAGTCCAAATGGATGAACTCTGGTCATTTGTCGACAACAAGAGGAATAAGCAGTGGGTGTGGTTAGCAATGGATGTTGAAACACGGGAGGTCGTTGGCTGTCATATCGGAGACCGTTCTCAGGGTTCAGCCCAGGCGCTGTGGGATTCTCTGCCAAGTGTCTATCGCCAATGTGCCAATTAATCTATACAGACCATTGGGAAGCGTACCGAGCCGTATTACCGTCTAAGCATCATGAGTCAGTGGGTAAAGACAGTGGACTAACGAGTTACATTGAACGTCTGAACAATACATTTAGACAGCAAATCTCGCGATTAGTGCGAAAGACATTGTCGTTTTCGAGGAAGTTAGAGAATGATATTGCAGCGATATGGAATTTCATTCATGACTACAAGGATAAAATTCGAGTTGAAAGGATGAAAAGACTTGCCCTTGAATTCTCTCCATCCTTTACATAAATGCACTACCCGCTACATTAATCGTACCGATTCACAACTTTTTACTGAACTTCTATTGGACTTTTAAAAGTAAGTAAAGAACTTGGCCATAATTCTTATCGCGGGCAATTACCCATACTTTCAAACAATCCTACTCAATGCTTATCTCCTGACCTTACCCGCAAACCCTGCCGCCTTAAACTGCTTCAACTGCAACGGCTCCGGCTGACCATCTGGCACAATAATGCGAATCGCAAAATGACCCTCGCCCATCGGAATTTCATCAACTGAACCTAGCCGCCCACGATTGGCCATGATGGTATCGCCCGTCGCATCAAAGACCCGGCCAAAAATATCGCCATTAAATAAATCTTTACCCGAAGTATTGACCGTTGTCCCCTCCACCACAAAACACCTCGCACTACGACCACTTCCATTGCTCATCACCGTCCCTTCCGCCATCTCCGCCGTACAGGCATGGTAAAACACATCTTTTACTGCCACCTGCACCATCGCTTCCGCAGGCATCACCCCTAGCAACAGGCTAGCCAAAACACTCATACAGGCCATCATCAACCAATTTATAGTTCGCATTGAAAACCATCACTCCTAAAAATTGACCGATCGTTCCTGGTGGCGTGCCCTAAAACACATCGTAACGACTTTCTTTTAGTTTACCGTGAATTCCGACATCAGATCTGGTGTCAATTCCAGGATCAATTCTGGTGTTAATTATGGGCATCTGCTGCCGTTCTCACCTAGGATTAACCATAACCATAACTACCTTAAATAAGGATTCAGACCTTCTTATGTCAGCCTCCAGCATTAACTACGGTACGAATCCACCGATTCAGTTTGGCACCGACGGGTGGCGTGGCATTATTGCCGACGACTTCACCTTCAGCAACGTCTGCAAAGTAACGCGAGCGATCGCAACCTATCTCGAAAAGGCATATTCCAAAGACCGTCCAGTACTGGTGAGCTATGATCCACGCTTCCTAGCCGACCAGTTTGCCTATACTGCTGCCAATGTGCTTGCTGATCTCGGTTGGACCGTGAAAATAGTCGATCGCGACTGCCCCACTCCCGTCATCGCCTACAACGCCAAGCACCTGAATTCAGCGGGCGCACTGATGTTTACGGCCAGCCATAATCCGGCTCCCTATTGCGGCATCAAATACATCCCAGATTACGCGGGTCCTGCGACTACTGACATTACAGACACCATTGTTGCCGCTCTAGCCACCGCTTCCGACCTGCCGCCAGAAAACAAGAATTCCCAGAATATCAGCACCTTTGATCCCAAACCTGAGTATCTGAAGTTTTTGTACAGCATCATTGATGTCGATCGGATCCGCAGCGCAAAACTAAAAGTAAAATTTGATGCGCTATATTCCACTTCTCGTGGATATTTGGACGAAGTTTTGGCCCATTGCGGTTGCGAGACTGAATCCTTTCATACGCACCGAGATGTGTTGTTTGGTGGCGGAATGCCCGAGCCAAAACCCGAACAATTGGTCGAACTGATTGCAGCAGTCAAAGCGGATCATGCAGACATGGGTCTCGCGACAGACGGAGATGCCGATCGGTTTGGAGTGATTGATGAATTGGGCAATTACTTAACGCCTAATACCATTTTGCTCCTGCTGGCTCGTCATTTGTTGAAAAATAGAGGCAAAAAAGGTGCGATCGTTCGGACTGTCGCGACAACGCATCTGCTGGATAATCTAGCGTCAAAGTACGACTTAGAACTGATTGAAACAGCGGTCGGCTTTAAATATGTCGGACAACAAATGCGGGAAACTACCGTATTAATTGGGGGCGAAGAATCCGGTGGACTAAGCATTATTGGTCATATTCCTGAAAAAGATGGAATTTTGGCAGATATGTTAATTGCTGAACTGGTGGCCTACGAAGGCAAACCTCTGAGCCAGCTTGTTTCGGAAGCGATCGCCGATGCTAATGGTCCGCTTTATAACACCCGTCTGGATATGCACCTGACCAATGCCCATAAGGAAGCAGTCCTAACGGCTATTCCGAGCAATCCTCCGACGGAAATTGCGGGCATCGGGGTGAAGGAATTGGGGCGTAAAGATGGGATTAAACTTTATCTAGCGGACGGAAGCTGGGTGCTGTTGCGACCATCAGGCACGGAACCCTTGATTCGGGTTTATATTGAAACCACTACGCCTGAAAAGTTGACCCAGATTTCTAAGTTCATGGAATCGTTGATTGATGACTTGAAATAGATCCTTATCCGTATTTTTCATTTCCTAAAATCAACTCAACATTGATAATCCACACCTGCATTGATCCATTACGATCGATGCAGTTCTTTTTGATCTAAATTTTGTTTAAAGGAGATCTGAGGGCCATGTTGAAAACAACACTTCATTTAATAACCACCACTACAGCCGCCGTTTTAGCCCTATTTTGTGCCGTTTTAGCTTATCAAAATGCAACGCCCGTACAGCTTAGCTTTTTCCTCGCGAAGTCTATTGAACTCCCCTTAGGTTTTGTTCTGGTTAGTGCGATTGCGCTGGGTCTTGTCTTAGTCCCCCTTCTGATTCCATTGCTTCGACAACTGACTAAACCGCACCCACCCGCTCAACCTCGACGTAGATCCAAAACCCAGGCATAATCCACCATGTCCTCCGCCCCCGACGACGAGACCCTTTCACTCACCGAGAAAGAGCGTACGATCGTACCCTTACAATCTCCAAGCCGCCCTTCTCCAACGCCTCTTCTGGCCACTGTCAAACACACCCTCCAACAGTGGTCTTGGGGATGGACGATACCGTCGCTTGGATTTGCGATCGCGGCAGCAACCGTCACAGCTTGGAATCCGTTGATTCTGCAAAGCACCGATCGAGATATTCAAAGCCTATTGCATCGGGCAAAAGTGACCCAGTTTCCTACGCCTGCGCCTGAAAATGTGGTGATTGTGGCGATCGATGATGATACGTTGAATCAACTAAAACAACCTCTACCATTTAAACGTCGGCTCTATGCCCAGGTAATCGATCGACTCATGACGGCGGGCGCGAGGGTGGTGGCGGTTGATGTTGTATTTGATTTGCCCAGCCCAGATAGTGTTGTGGCCGATAATCTGGATTGTGCCAACATTAATCAAGCTAATCTTTCAGAGGACGATCGTCTCCTGCAACAGACCATTAATAAATATCGCGATCGCCTCGTTCTCGCGGCCCAATACGACATTATCAATACCGCCAATTGGCAACAAACACAGCTCACCTTACCTTACTGCCCCTTTCAGAACGCTACGATCGGCACCATCAATTTCCCCACAGAACCCGATCAACGGATCCACAAATTTGGCAATTATTTAGATCTACCGAGCTTACAAAATACCGATAACTCTACACCGTTGACCTTTGCTGACGCTTTACTGAAGAAAGCGGGTCTGCTGAATAATCTGAACCCTAATCCACAGGATATTCCCTTTCTTGGCTTGCCAAATCAGACCTTTGAAGGCCAAACCATTCCGATGTGGCATATTTTGTCAGACGAAAACTGGAATAGCGATCGGTTAAAAAAAGGGGCTTATTTTAAAAATAAACTCGTATTGATTGGCTCAACTACCACTGTTCAAAACGATATTTTGCTAACTTCTGTCGGTCGTATGTTTGGCATCGAACTTCATGCCACGGCTGCTGTTGCCCGGTTACAGAATCAAGATCTGCGCTCGGCCTTAGGGTTGCCTTGGCAGAATGGGGGACTAGTATTTTTCATGGTTCTATTGCCCCTATTAGCCCTCAGTCGTGAACCGAATGTTCGTCGCCCGCTCTGGATGGTTCCCCTATGGCTAAGCTTAACGATCGGTCTGTGGTTGTGCATTGGCTACAGCAGTTTGACGACATTGAGATTACACCTGCCGATCGTAGTGCCCAGTCTCAGCCTCAGCCTTGCCGGATTGCTCTACCCATTGGTGCGGGTGGGGAGCGACAGGCGGACTCAACGACAATTACGCAGCACCCTCAAGCGCTATGGTGGCTCACCCCTCGTCCAGCAAATCATCGAGCAACAAGACGATCCGAGCTTGCGCAATATTCTTCAAGAACGTCAAGACGAGTTACAGGGTAAAAAACTGGGTGGACGGTATGAAATCAGTAAAATCCTCGGCTCGGGTGGATTTGGCGAAACCTATACGGCTCGTGATGTTCAGCTTCCCGGCAAACCCATCTGCGTCGTGAAACATTTGCGGCCCCGCAGTGACAGCGTGAGCCATTTGGCCCTAGCACGTCGATTATTTGAACGCGAGGCATTGACCTTACAAGAATTAGGACGACACGATCGGATTCCGCAGCTTTTGGCTTTTTTTGAAGAGGAGCAAGAGTTTTATCTAATTCAACAATTCATCCCCGGAACGCCGCTGAGTCAAACCATTACCTTGGGCCGCCAGTTACCTGAGGTCACGGTGATTGGGATTTTAGTGGAACTCCTAACTATTTTGAACTTTGTCCATCACCACCAAGTGATTCACCGCGACATCAAACCCAGCAACATCATTCAACGATCGAACGATCAACGCCTCGTCCTAATCGATTTTGGAGCCGTCAAAGCCCTTGAACGCATCCCCGATCCGGATGAACCCTCCGACCTTACTGTTGGCATCGGCACCCAAGGCTATATGGCTCCCGAACAACAACTGGGCAACCCTCGACCTAGCAGCGATCTTTACGGAGTGGGTATTCTGGCCATCCAAGCTCTGACGGGACTGCCCGCTCGCCAACTGTTGCCCGATCCTAATACCAATACGATCGCCTGGGAACCCTACGCTAACGTCAGTCGTCCCCTGGCTGCTATTGTCAACCGTCTTACTGCTCACAATTATAAGCAACGCTACCAAACCGCTACAGACGCATTAACTGCGCTTCAAGATCTCATCCCTAACAGGGTGCCTCGTTTATTGGATATAAATCTAGATGACAACCAGGATTCTGATGTGCCAACCCAGCTCTGGAGTCCCGATAGTCAAGCCGCAGCCTCGCTTCCACCCACTCAACAACCGCCCACCGATCGGAGTCCTTAGCGGATATAGTCTCGGGGATCGCTAAATTGACACAGGAGTTTGGCAAAACTACTATGGACCTAGAGCTAGCAACTCCAGAAGCACCTAATTAAGTGCATCCAGCTTAAGCAGCATCCACCCCATCAATGTGGGCGACCCAACCGAGCATGATTCAACCCGACAATGATCCAAAAAATCTAAAAAGTCGTCCTATTCGCCGCAAGCAAGTTTATCTGGGTTTAACGATCGCGGCTGTCCTGGCAGGTGGCATTGTCATTTATAAGAATTCCGAAGAAAAGCCCGACGACCCGATCGATTCGGTGTTTTATCAAAATACTGCCCAATGCGAAGCAGACATCAAAAAGCAGCAAACTGAATACGCCACGATACAAAAGAACTTCCAAGGGGATGAAGGAGATGAAGCTCCAACCCCACCGCCGATGAAGGTTGAGGACTGCGCCGCTCAGATGCAGGCTGCCCAACAGGAATATGAAAAAACAGCGCCAATTTACAATACGATCGCCGATTGCTATGCCGAAGGTGTGCAGTGTGAACCAACTCGTCCCGGCGAAACAACGGCAGGATTTCGCCCTATCTATGGTGGCACCTATATCGACCCCTACTCCGATAGTTCTACCTACATCTATTACGGGGGCGGCTCCCATCACATCTACGCCAATCGCCCCGTGTACCAAAGTAATACTCCCGGCTCCATCGTCACGCCTTACGGACAGGTGATGCCCCAAGCGACTCCAGGCCGTGTCACTGTGCCCCGTCATACCAGTTTCGCCGCCCCCATTCGGCCCACCGGAACTGCGGCTAAAGGGACAATCAAGGGCAGAAGAAGCCAGGGGTTTGGCTCTTCATTTAAAGCGACTGGCCGTGGTGGAAAATAAGGGAGGAAATCAAGATGAAACCGATCGCTATCCTTTGCCGTCCCGAGTGGCAGCAGCATATTCGTGAGAATGCCTATCAAGCGGATGTTTTAAGCGATCGAACACAGCAATATTGGGTAGAAGCGCTTCCCCAACCCTTCGCCATTCAATTCACAGGACAGGAAGAAACGGCGATCGCTCAAGCTACCGAGGCGCTATGGGCCATGGGGATTGAATTTCTCGACTGGTTTTTTACCGATCGCGAGTCTGGGGAGGTCGATCGGCGATTGGCCCAACTCCAAATCTCTCCGGACTATTGGCAAGCGATCAAAAATAGCTGGGATCGGACGGAACCTGTTGAAGATCTCTCGTTGCATACGCGATTCGATTTAGCCGTCACGCCAGAAGGTGCAATCAAGCTACTGGAAATTAATGGGGAAACGCCACTGTTGGGGGCAGAAACAATTTATCAATGGAATTGGTATGTAGATTACATGCAGAATCACCAGCAGAGTGCATTCCCGTTACCGAGCGATGCCAGTCAATTCAATGAATTCTGGGAGCAAATCGCAGCCCAATGGGGACGTATTGTTGCGGCATATAATCTTCAAGAGTGCGGGATTTCCTTTCTAGTGGATGAGAATCTCGAAGAAGATCTCGAAATGGCGATGCAGTTGATTCAAATCCTAATTGATGATGTCAATCCGAATATCTATACCCAAATTGTCTACCTGCGTGGCTTGAAAGACGATCGGGGCCGGGAAATTCAGCAGGGATTGGGGTTAGATGAGGAGGGTTATTTTGTTGATCATGCCAACGATCGCATTCCCGTGTTGTGGAAAATGTATGATTGGTCAGATTTGCAAAATGATATGGCAAATGACGGCAGTACCCAGGAGTTTGCCGATCGATTGGAGACAGGGAAAGTCAAAATCATTGAACCCCTATGGAAGCAAGTGCTGTCAAATAAAGGGGCATTGGCGATGATGTGGGAGCAGTTTGGCGATTCGGACTATGGGCAATATCTCTTGCCAACCTATTTCGACAATGCCACCGCAGTCGCCGCCACGAAATTACTATTTGATATGCATGTACGCAAACCATTGTTGGGATTTGAAGGCGCGGGAATTTCGATCGAAAGTGGATATGGGGCACTAGAACAAAAAGAATCGTTTGGCTATGGTTCAGAGGGATTCATTATTCAGGAATATATCGAACTCCCGCAAGCCTTTGACTATCATTATATAGTCGGCAGTTGGGCGATTGATGGAGTTGCCGCTGGGGTCATTATTCGGGGTGATACTTCCAGAATTACGGGCCGACATTGTTTGATTATTCCTCACATTATCTCAAATGAGGGCTGCATTCCTGATTAACAAACCCAATGGAAACACTTGATCAATCACACTTTAAACAAACAGCTACCCGATCGCGGGTAAATCAAAATCACTGGGATCTGGATGCTGTTTTACCTCTGGGGTATCAGATTGCGCCGAATTATTTCGATCGAGTGACGGATGAAGTTCATCAGAATTTTTGTCGTCTTTTGAGTCGTGATGTTTACTCCGAGGGCGATTCGCAATCGTTATACGATCACATTATTAATCGATCGAATGAGATGTCTCCCGCCTTTCTCGCTATGTTGGATTTATGGTTGACCGATGAACTGAAACATTATGAAGCGCTGCGTCGCACCAATCATTGCATTGCAGGCATTAGCTTTGATGCAATGGATCAACAATTTGCCGATCGAGTCCATGAAATTGAACCGATCGCAGTGGTATTGGTGGATGAATTCACGTTTCTGGTAACGCTGATGTTCGATGAGATTGGTTCAGTTTATTCCTACCGTCGTGACCTGTGGGAATACTATCGCCATTATGGGCCAGCGATTCAGCGCATCGGTCATCATCTGATTCAGGATGAGGGAATGCACTTCAATAATGCAGCCGTGTTATTGCTTAATCAATACCGCGATCGATTCGACGAAGTGCCAAATTTATTGACGCAGATTGAATCCTTAGAAACCCATTTAAAAAAGTACCATAAGACATTTTTTCTCGATCATGCCCAAGAGCAATATCGGTTTCCGCCCTGTTTTAATGCTGTGTTAATTCGATTGATTCTGGCGCGGTTGGGATTGGGACAGCGGCCCGATCGATTGGAATTGCAGGAGCTTTGGCAATGGATACCCCATGACTGTCAAACGCCAATCTTTGGGGACGAGTAAGAGATCTTTAAATGCCAACGGAAGGACTTTTAAAACACGCTCTTGTAAGTGCCGTAGTCCAATGTGTTGAAAAAACTCTCAGAAATGGAACAAACCTGGCCGCGAATTCTTCCACAAACCCGTACAATCTAAAACTAGTTTGAAACTTCGGTTGGTGTTATGGCATCTCGTGCGCTTATTTTTGGTCTCGTCCCTAGCAGTCTAATCGTGTTGCTCTCCAGCACTGCCGTTCAAGCGCAAGATGTAGAGTTGCAGATTGGTATTATTCAGCGCTATGGCGATCGGCCAAAGGATGTCTTAATTTTAAAAGCAGTCCCCGGCGACGTGCTAACAGTTCGCGTTGCCGAACAAGATGGCAAAATCAAAAGCCTCACCACCGACACCCTAAAACTCGAAACCACCGTCCAGCCCTTACCCAAACCCCGCGTTGAAGAGCGTCTGGTGTTCAGTACCCACCGCAGCTTTGAATCCGCCGAAGAACAAGCCCAATACTGGAAATCTCGTGGCATTGAAGTCGAATTAGCCCAGCCCGATCGCTGGCAAGTCTGGGCCAAACGCAGCATCTATAAAACCCCGACTGTCCTTCGCTTACTTGAAAAAAACCTGAAAACCCAAGGCATCCAAACCGCCCGCATCGAAACCCGAACTCTGACCGGATTGCCTCGCGCAAGCTTTGTTCTAAATGGCGCAAGATATACCCGCGATCAAATCGAAATTACGTCCGGCAAGGGCATGATTCAAGTCGATCGGGACAACGACAAAACCCCCAACCGCACCTTCCCCGGCAGTCTCAAGCTCCAGCCTAACGCCTATGGCAACTACAGCCTAGTCAATTTAGTCGCCCTTGAATCCTATCTACGCGGTGTGGTTCCCTACGAAATCGGTACGGGTGCGCCTCAAGCTGCGATGCAAGCCCAAGCCATCATGGCCCGCACTTATGTGTTACGAAATCTGCGCCGTTTTTCCACTGACAACTATCAACTTTGTGCCACGACCCAATGTCAGGTCTACTTCGGAACCAGCGGTGTAACGACAGCCACAGATAGTGCCATTGCCAGCACCCGAGGCTTAGTCTCCACCTACAACAATGAACTTGTTGATGCTTTATATTCCTCGACTACGGGCGGCATCACGGCACCATTTAATGAAGTGTGGCGCGGTAAACCTCGGGCGTATCTGATCGGGAAAGTCGATGCGGTGGCGAATGTGTGGAATTTGACGCAGCGGCCTTTGTCAGATGAAAACAATCTGCGAGACTTTATTAAATTGAGAGATGGCTTCAACGAGTCTCAGGAATCTAGCTATTTCCGTTGGCAAACCGAAAGTTCGATCGATACTCTAACTCGTGACATTAGAGAATATCTGAAAAGTATCGGCAATCCTTTGGCCGGATTTAGACAGATTCAGGAAATTCAGGTGATGGAACGATCGTCTGCTGGACGGGTCGCAAAAATGGGTATTCAGACTGATTTGGGTGTGGTTGTCCTTGAAAAAGATGAAATTCTTCTCGCCTTTGAAGCTCCAAATAGTTTGTTATTTTACATTGATCCTATTGTTGATGCCAGTAATAATTTAAAGGGCTACAAATTTGTGGGCGGTGGATTTGGTCATGCGGTGGGTTTGAGTCAGTTTGGATCCTATGCGCTGGGCAAACGAGGATTCAGCTACGATCGGATTTTGACGTTCTATTTCCCCGGTAGCCAGATCCAGCCCATTTCACCTAAGCTTACGTTTTATCGCGATCCAACCTAATCCTAGGATTCCTTCCAGTGTTCTAGTGAGCCAAGTGGTGTTCCACCAGGGACACTACCTTATCCGTCCATTCATCCACGATCGCCATCGTTTGCGCCTCTACCATCACCCGAATCACTGGCTCCGTCCCCGATGCTCGCACCAAAATTCGACCCCGATCACCCATTGCTAATTCCGCCGCCGCGATCGCATCCACCACAGGCTGACAACTTTGCCAATTGAGCCGTGTGGCCCGATCGTTGACCCGCACATTTCGTAAAACCTGAGGATAAGTCTGAAAACTGCCATCCACCAAATCCGCCAAATTCCCACCCGACTGCTGCACCAAATCCGCCATATGCAATGCCGTCATCAACCCATCGCCGCTCACCCCAAACTGCGGACACAAAATATGGCCCGACTGCTCACCGCCCAACGCCGCCCCTGTAGTCACCATTTCCGCATGGACATATTGATCTCCCACGGAAGCCCGAATCAACGTTCCACCTAGCTTTTCCCAAGCCCGCTCAAACCCCAAATTCGACATCACTGTGGAAACAATAGTGTCATCTGGCAATTGTCCCCGCTCCAAAAGCTGTTTTCCCCAAAAATACAAAATATAATCACCATCCACCGTCCGGCCCCGACTATCCACACACAAGGCCCGATCGGCATCTCCGTCAAACGCCACGCCCAAATCAGCATCATGTAATATGACCGCATTCCGCAAATTCCCTAAATGGGTCGAGCCGCAATTGACATTAATCCGATCGCCATTCGGAATCTCGTGCAGCGCAATGACCTTTGCCCCCAGCCGTTCAAACACATCCACCGCCGTCCGAGTCGCGGCACCCCAAGCCAAATCCAATACTATTTTCAATCCCACAAATGGTGTTGCAGACTGATGAATTAACGGTGCAATCAAATGACTCAAATAGCCATCCAGCAACTCAGGCCGATAGAGATGTTGGCCCCAAACATTATCGCCATGGGTGGATTCAATATGAAGCTTGCCCCGAATAGATTGCTCAATGCGCTGTTGTAAATCTGGTTCTAGCTTGCTGCCCGTTGCCCCAAAAAACTTAATCCCATTATCTTCCGGCGGATTGTGACTCGCCGAAATCATCACGCCGCCGATCGCCCTAGTCGTACTGGCCACATGAGCCACGATCGGGGTCGGACACATGCCCAAATCCCACACATCAAGTCCCGCCGATGTCAGCCCGCTCGACAACGCTGTCGCCAGCATGTCACTAGAATTTCGAGAATCACGTCCTAAAATAACAGGCGCATGATCTCCCGACACTTCCCGTAGCACCTGCCCCGCCCAATAGCCAACCCGCATCGCCAAGGCCGCTGTCAACAAATCCCCCGCCTTTCCCCGAATGCCATCAGTCCCAAACAATTCACCATCAGGCAACTCAAGCTGCCCCCAAGCTAAATCCGCCTGTGATTTGTTCATAAGTAAATTCGATTAAAGTCCTGCTGTAGTCAAAATCTGCTCAAACTCTACCCAAGACAATCCACGATCGATATAACGAGGATAATTAGGATTATATGGACCCTCCAGCCGATCGATCGTCTTAATTTCCGCATCCTGGGGAATCATAGGGACCTCAGGATCAAAAGCCGTTGGACACATCAATGAACTTGAAAATCCCTTGAAAATGGCGATTTGATCGGGTTCTCCCTGAACTTCGATCGTAACCAACAGTACCTCACGAGGATATTGTATGGTGTACTCTTCTAATCGGAGACCTACTGAAACCATAATGCTTTCATCCCTGAAGATCAAAATGCCCATCAGACTTATCAATTATTGCTCTGACCAAAATATTAGCCTAAAGCCGATCGTTTGCGTTTGTTAAATCTGACCAATAAAAAGTAGGTCAAGTAAACAGCATAAACTCCAAGCCCGACCATACCAATGCCACCCAGGAACCAAGCTGTCGTCGTCGGATGGAACATTTCCTTGAACCCGAAAGGCGGCTGCATCCACAAATAACACAACGGCTGACTGATTGGATCCAATACGGTAACGCTGGGTAAAAATGCACATTGTAACACTGGAAGCTGAGCGATCGCCCCAATCACACAGTAGGCACTCACAGCCCAGCGCCAGCTTAACAAACTAAACTTAAGTGGATTATTGGCCTGATCTTCTAGAGATTCATTAATATCCACCCAGAACCAAAGCGAAATTACAATCAAAATTCGGGTCAGCCAGCCCGTCACAAACCCAACGGGCATCGCCGCAATCAACAAATAGGCGCTAATTGCCAACAAGCTTGATACTCGCCAATAAATCACCATCAACGTGGCAATGGGTTCATTTTGCTTGATGAATGCACCTACTAAAAGCCCTAAGGGAACCAAAACGGTTAACAGGACAGCTAGCCTGTAATCAGTCCAGACTAGTGAAGAAATCCAGGGTGCCATATGGGGGAACTATAGATATAAACGGTTTGCAACTCACACCATTGTTAAGCAGCAATGACACAGCTTTCAACCGATCGCAATACTCTGACACAATTTCCAACACCATTACTGAAGAATTGCTCAATCCGATCGCAGTCCACTAAAAAAACCAGAAAACAAAACACACCCAGAGTTCACCATCGTTTAAATCGGTGTAACTTCGGGTGTGCTCACCATGATAATGGCGCTAAGAAATTAGGTAAAACGGACTAGCTTTCGTAGACTCGGCATTCAACAGCATCTGGATTGGTGTCACAGTACACATTGAACTCAGTCCCTGTTTCGTTTTCACGTTGGTGAGACGCTTCGGCTTGCAGTTCTTCAACGGCATCCCAAGCTGCTGCACATTTTGGTGAAGTCGCACCATCAATGCCGCAAGTCTCGCGAGCATTCTCACGTTCCGCTTCAATCTTCTTTTCTAGTTGTTCATTCTTGCTCATAGCAGTATTTCCTTCACTCTTCTAAAGACATATTGTTGGGTGTCGTTGACTTGTTCTAGCCTATGCCATCAAACTCTGGCAAGGCTGTTCGCCGTGAACCGAAAATTCACTTGAACTGCTTTTGACGACTTTTCTAGTGTACCCCGCCTTCTCTAGATCCGTAGATCGAGGAAAACCGTCCAACGATCGGTAGGGCCATTCTCTACAGTAAACAGTGGCTAGTGTAGAGGGATGGATAGGTAACGCATTGGATAATTTGGCCTAACGCTTTCGGTTGATATTCCCTGGTCTTCGGAGTTCCCTAAAGTCTTTCCTACTCAAGGATTTAGCTGATTATTAGCCGGGGTTTATTGCGCAATCTCAGGCAAAGTGAGCAGAGGTCCAGTCTTGATCCCGCAGATGATTGCCCTGATTTCTCTTCGTAATGTGTAAGCGATCGCGTTAAAATTCTTAAGACCTTCTTAAACTCTACAGCATCCTCTTTTACTGATTCTGTCGCATCTGTTGATGAGAATTGTTCCAGCCGATGATCTCTCTACAAAAGTTCTAACCGTCTCCTCCCCGTTCTCGCCACTCATTTTTGGATCCCTCGCTATGGACTCTGTGACTATGTCTTCTAAATGGGTCAGCAGCCTTTCTAATAAAGTCTCCCTAGAGGCTGCACTTGAGGATGTTGTCAATCGAGCTTCTGTTCAGTTAGAAGCTCCGGCCACCTTGGGTTTCATTTATGTGTCGTCTGCCTTCACCAGTGAATATTCGCGGTTGATGCCATTGCTGACTGAGTTATTGCCGAATGTTCCATTAATCGGTTGCAGTGGCGGCGGCATTATTGGCACCCAAGACGATCGCAATGTTCAAGAGGCCGAAGATGAAGTGGCTATTAGTTTGGTATTGGCCTATCTCCCGGATGTGACGGTCCACCCCTTTCATGTCGATACCGATCGGTTGCCAGATCTCGATGGATCACCTGGAGCTTGGTCCCGGTTAATTGGCGCGGATCCAGCCCAGTCGCCTTGTTTTGTTTTGCTGTCGGATCCGTTTTCCCGAGGCATCAAAGACTTTTTGGCAGGTCTCGACTATGCCTATCCTGGCACTCCAAAAATTGGCGGTGTGGCGAGTTCTGGCATTGTGAACGGGTCGGTTGGGTTATTTTGTCATAAGCGCATGTATCGCGAAGGGACTGTAGGGTTTGCGTTGAGCGGCAACTTAGAAATGGAAACAATTGTGGCCCAAGGCTGTCGTCCGATCGGGAGTGCGTTCCGAGTGACAGAAAGTGAGCGCAATATTGTGATTAAAATGTCGCCTGAGGAAGAATTCAGCAGCCGTCTGAGTCCTTTGGAGCAGCTTCAAAATTTGGTCCAATCGCTGGATGAAGATGACAAGCTCCTAGCTCAGACTTCGTTGTTTGTCGGGGTGGCCCAGACGGAATTTAAGATGTCGCTGGGGGCTGGGGATTTTTTGGTGCGAAATTTGATGGGCTATGACCCGAAAGAAGGCGCATTGGCCATAGGCGATCGGATTCGTCCGGGACAGCGACTTCAGTTCCATTTGCGAGATGCGGCGACCTCGGAAGAGGATTTACGATCGTTGCTCAAGCAGCATCAAGATGGCTTGTCTGACAAACCGGAACCGATCGGGGCATTGATGTTTGCTTGTTTGGGGCGCGGCGAGTCGTTGTATGAAGAGAAAAACTTTGATTCCCAGTTATTTACTGAAGCGTTGGGCCTGATGCCGATCGCTGGTTTTTTCTGCAATGGTGAAATTGGCCCTGTGGGAGACAGCACCTATCTTCATGGATTTACATCGGTGTTCGGCATTTTCCGTCCTAAACATACGCCCAAACCTTAAAATGAGAGTGCTGTCAAATTATTGAACTGGAAAAACCGTGGGATTTAAAGTAGGACTGTTGGGACTCGGAACCGTAGGTGCAGGCACCGTTCAGATTCTGCAAACCCCCGACCAGCGTCACCCGCTGTTAACGGAACTCGAAATTCATAAAGTGGGGGTCCGATCGTTATCCAAAGCCCGTGAGGTGAGTTTGCCCAGTAGCATTCTGACGACGGATTTGGCTTCTATTGTGAATGATCCTGAAATTGACATTATTGTTGAAGTTATGGGGGGCATTGAACCCGCTCGTGAATTAATTTTGACGGCGATCGCCAATGGAAAACACATTGTCACGGCAAACAAGGCGCTGATTGCTAAACATAGCGACGAAATTTTTAGTGCAGCGGAAAAGCATGGCGTGTATGTGTTGCTTGAAGCGGCAGTGGGTGGCGGGATTCCGGTGATTGAGCCGTTGAAACAATCACTATGTTCTAACCGAATTCAGAGCGTCATGGGCATTATCAATGGCACCACTAATTACATTTTGACTCGGATGGTGAATGAGGGGGCAGAGTTTGCGGATGTGTTGGCGGATGCGCAACGCCTTGGCTATGCCGAAGCAGATCCGACGGCAGATGTGGATGGGGGCGATGCGGCGGATAAGATTTCGATTTTGGCGGCGTTGGCCTTTGGTGGACGGGTCGATCGATCGCAGGTGTCTTGTGAAGGCATTCGTGAGGTGGGTCGATCGGAGATTGTTTATGCGGAGAAGTTGGGGTTTGTGATTAAGCTGTTGGGCATCGCAGAACGATCGAACTCTGCACCGAATACTCTCGCCGTCCGGGTTCATCCAACGCTGTTGCCTAAAGCTCATCCGTTGGCGAATGTGAATGATGTCTACAATGCCATTTTGGTTGAGGGCGATCCAGTCGGACAGGTGATGTTCTTCGGGCGGGGTGCGGGTGCGGGACCGACGGCGAGTGCGGTAACGGCGGATTTATTGAATATTGCGGCGTTGCTTAAAGTGGATCGTGATTGTGCTAAGCAAGCAGATGGGACGCCACTTTTAGATCCGCTTTTGGCTTGTGCTTACCGTCAAGAGTTTTCGATCGCGCCTTTGGAAACTTTAGAATCTAAGTTCTACGCAAGATTTTTGACCCAAGATTTGCCGGGTGTGATTGGTAAGTTGGGAACCTGTTTTGGTGATCATTTTGTCAGTTTAGAATCAATTGTTCAGGCCGATAAGCGCGATGGGTTAGCGGAGATTGTGGTAGTCACTCATGTGGTTAAGGAAGGGTATTTCCGATCGGCTTTGGCAGAGATTGAACAGATGAATGTGTTATCTAGTATTGCGAGTGTATTGCGGGTATTGCCGAGCTAGGGTTTGATGTCTCAATTTGAACTTTAAATTTGAACTTTAAATTTGAATAACGATCGTGCTTTTTCGGGAGTGCGATCGGTTTTTTTGAATGAAAATTTGAATTAACGAAGCTTAGAAGGACGATCGGTTTCTTGAAAAATCCTATTCTTGGATGGCATAGCACTTGATCTTGATCACTCATTTTAAACCGTCAAATTTACGATGAGATCGATAGTTAGATTAGAGAACGATCTCATCGCAAATGACTACGATCGGACCGATCGAAACATACCAAATTGACATAGCCCCTGACCAAACGCAAGACGCATCAATAGTAGCGTCGGCACTTCCCGCAATGATTTCACAAACCCCGGAATCCCGAACCTAATTAACCCCGCCGGACGCACAACTCCTTGCCAAATCGAATCCAACCACGACGGCAACGTCTCACTCGTCCAATCCGCTGTCGTCACTGTACCCGGCTGAGACAGACCTGTTTCCGCCAACAACTCCGCAAAACGTTCAATACTTGCAAACTCGGGATGCGCCCATTGATCCAAAAGCTGCTTCATCACCCAACGCTCCCACAACACCAACGGCTTCTTGCGCGCATCTCGTTGATTCCAATCCGCCACCACCAGCACCCCACCCGGCTTTAACACCCGCATTAACTCCCGCGCAAACCCGAGCTTATCCGGCATATGTGGACCCGCCTCAATGCACCACACCACATCAAAACTGCCATCCGCAAAGGACAAATTCATCGCATCATCCCGCTGAAACTTCGCCGTCACCCCCGGTGGAGTCAACTCCGTGGCCCGCTGAACCTGTCCCGGACTAATCGTAATTCCCGTCACCGCAAACCCATATTCCCGCGCCAAAATTCGACTGCTTCCACCAATTCCACAGCCCACATCCAAAACCGTCGTACCCGCCGCGAATCGATCTAATCCTCCCCACTTCACCATTTCATGCACAAAATCCGACTTCGCCGCCAGAAAATCCTTGCGGCCCACGGGGTTTCCATAATGCCCAAGGTGAATATGCTCCCCCCAGTAGAATTCTAAAATCCCATCCTCTGTCCACTCATCGTAGGCCGTCGCCACAGACTCGCCCGATTGGTACTGACGGGGACTGAGTAAATAAATCGCAGCCAAACCCGCCGTGCCTAAGACAATTAACCAAGTGATGTTCATCATAATTCTTAACAGTACTCTTATTATCTTACGACCAGAACCGAGCTTCAATGCATCGGCAACGTAAAGCAAATTGTTAATCCCTGGCTCAATGCGCTTTCTGCATTAATCTCAGCGCTATGTTCTCGAATAATTTGGCGACAAAGAAATAGCTCTAAGCCTGGTCCCATCGATCGTTGTGCCTATAATTTAATGTAGCGGAGCAGCTAGAATTTCCAAATAAAATCCAGAGAATACTTAGCGATCGTTGTCAGAACCGATCGAACTCTTCTGTTTAAGACCATTTACTTTAGATAGAAATTTGTGAACCTTCGTGAGTTTTGACAATTTCTATACGGGCTTGGAATGCATCGCGGAAATAGGGCATATGCGTAACAGTGAGAATGCAAGCAAAATCAGATGAAATCGCGTTAATGGCCGCAATTAAGCGATCGCATCCTTCTTGATCTTGAGTGCCAAACCCTTCATCGACGATCAACATTTGCAGCACTGTTCCCGATCGTTGCGACAGTAATCTGGCTAATGCTAACCGAATAGAAAAATTAATCCGAAACGCTTCGCCGCCCGAATAGGTTTCATAAGGCCGAGTACTGTGGGCATCGGCGATCAAAATATCCAGAGTTTCAGCAAATTTGGGTTGGGCGGTTTTGCCTTTTCCGGTGCGGCGTTGGGTGACGAAT
Organism: Synechococcales cyanobacterium GL140_1_metabat_312; assembly: GCA_025351345.1. GTDB lineage: Bacteria > Cyanobacteriota > Cyanobacteriia > Leptolyngbyales > Leptolyngbyaceae > JAAFJU01. The sequence goes on along the minus strand of JANXWB010000006.1, from coordinate 12,123 downwards.
TGGACGTGGAGTTGATTGTTGGTAAGACGCGTGAGGACTTGGTTAGTGAGGGTTTCGAGCTGGGGCAAGATATTTTCAATTAGAAGCGCTTGAATGCCATTTTTGCCAAAGGCTTGGGTCAGTTCTTGATATACGGTGAACTGCTGACGGGCTTGAGCTAGGAGCTGATTGTCTTGAGTTAAATGCTGTTGTAAATTCCGTTGTTGTTCTTGTTGTTGATGTAGGCTTCCCAGTTGTGACAGCGATCGGTCGAGTTGTTGACGTTCTTGGTGGAGTTGGGTTTCGAGTTGTTTGATTTCGGTGCTGGTGTCGGTTGTGTTGATCAGACAAGTTTGCAATTGCTGACATTCTCGATTGATGGCTTCTAAACTCATAAGTCGGGATTGCAGATTTCGGGCTAGGTTTTCGAGCCTATTTTGAAGTTCGGGCAGTTGAAGTTGGGCTTTTAGAAAATCTTGATGGCGTAATTGCCAAACTTGAGCCGCTTTTAAATGCGATCGCAAATGATTATGTTGTTCTAGATTATAGTCCAATGCCACTAGTGCTTGATTAAATTCCGCAAGTCCACCTGCAAGTTCTGTCTCAACAGATTCAAGATTTAAGGCAATGGCTTCAAGACGCGATCGAATGTCTGGCAATTTGGCTTCAATTTGAGTTTGACGGAGTTGAGTTTGATACAAGTTAGCGGATTTCACCTTAGCCCATCGCCACCGTTCGACAGCCCCCCGTGCGATCGCATGATTACGATCGTCGTAGTCAAGTTCTGTGAGGGTTTGATCTAAAAGTCGCAATTCTTCTTGGTATTCAGGGGCATATTGTTGCTCTAAAAGCTGAGTTTCGAGCTGAATTACGGTTCGGCTAAGTTGATTAAGTTGCAATACAGATTCTTCACCAGATTGCAGTTGAGCCTGAAGTTGACCACGTTGTTCAAGGGTTTCGGGATAGTCGGTGAGTTTGATTTCTAGTTCACGATATTCCTGACGCAGCACTTGTATTTCCCGTTCAGATACGGCCAGTTGTTCTCGGACAATCCAAATTTCATCAAGGATTTCTTGTTGTTCGGTGAGATGTTTTTGAACTACAACTTGCCAATGATGTTCATCCAAAGGCCGATCGCACAATGGACAAGGGGGGAATTCTTGATCATCGATCGAATTTAAAGAATGACTATGAAATAGATTTGTTTTGTAGTCTGAAATAGCCTCTTTAGCTATCTTTTTTACGACGGTCTGAACAGCGATCGCACCTGCCCCACGTTCAAATTCAACTCGTTCAAGTTCAATTTGCAATTCCCGACCTAAATCTGCATGATGTTTAGCAAGTACTTCGCGAAGTTTTGCATTGAGTTCCGAGTCTTCGGTTTGATGCTTGAGTAAATTCAAAATTTGATTCACTTCCGCAAGTTTAGCCTCTGCTTCGCGTTGTTTTGATTGAAGTCGTTCCATAAAGGTCCGACGCTCTAAGCCCTTATCCCGGACTCGTTCTTGGTAGCGACGCAATTTGTCTAGTTCATCTATACGATTGCCAATTTCGATCGCTTGGAATTTCAAATAGGATTGCGCTTGCTGTTGTTGTTCAAATTGTTGTACAGAATTTTTTAGCGTTGTGAGCTGTGCGCCGACGGTTGCCGCCGCCCGATCGATTTCCCGTTGAATTTGCTGTTTACGTTGCAGCAGAGGTGAGGCTTTGAGTTGAATTCGATCGAAACGTTGTAAATCTTGCTTAGCGGCTTTGAGTTTGACCAATGCCTCATCAATTTCCGATCGCTTTTCCAACACTTGATTTATGTCATTCAGTTGCTCCAAAAAACTATGTTCTTGAGTCTCCAATTGACGTTGTTCTTGTTGAAGCTGATGAATCCGATCGCGCTGTTGCTGTTGATAGTGATGGCGTTGCGCTTGTAATTGTTGATAGGCGGAAAAGCGATCGCCCAAAAATTCTTCTTCGGCCTGAAGCTGTTGCCACCGCACATATCCAGAGCAAATGGCTTCTTCTTGTTCTAAAAGCTCAACCAACGTCTGGGTTTGAAGCTCGGCTTGATGGTATTCCTGAGTCAGACGATCGCTGTCTTGTTTTTGATGATGATGTTGTTTTTGATGCCATTGCAATTGAGATTGCCAATGGTCTTTTTGTTGCCGATCGGTTCGTAAGGTTTGTAATTTAGATTGAGAACTAGTTTGATTTTGTTGCAGATTTGCGATCGTGGTTTCTAAGATCTGCTGTTGCAGGGCAAGCTGCGTCAAATCTAGTCGTTGAGCGATTCGGCTGGCTTGTTGTTGCTCTAGCAAATCAACCCGTGCTTTAGCTTGTCGCGATTGTTCTTTAGCGGCATCGGCCAAATCATCATAATGGTGTAGCTTCAAGAGATCGGCCAAAACTTGTTTACGATCGCTCGGACGTTTGAGCATGAATTCATCGGCCCGTCCCTGTCGCAAATAGGCCGAATTCACAAACGTGTCGTAATCCAGTTTTACATGATGCACAATCAACTGCTGGGTCGATCGAACGCCTTTCTCCGTCAAGGGTCTAAAGGTTTTTGGTAAGGGCTGGGTCGATCGGCTAATTTCTGCATCAAACTGCGTCGCAACCTGAAACTCCAACGCAATTCCTTGTCGCCGACATCGCGTCCGAATGATACGGTAAAGGTTGTCATGAAGCTGAAAAGTGAATTCAACTTGGGCCTCTGTTTCTCCATGATGAATCACATCATCCTCGTTCTCCACCCGGCTGCGGCCCCAAATTGCCCAAGCCATTCCTTCCAACAGCGATGACTTCCCTGACCCATTTGCTCCACAGACGCAAGCAGTCTCCAACCCCCGAAAATCTAGGGTCGCATTCCGATAACTCAAAAAATTACGCAGGGTTAACTGGATGGGAATCATACCGAGTTGAATGCAGCTATCCGAAGCCTATCTAAAGTGCGAACCATGAATGTGAGATGAAATCAATCCAAACGTTGATGAAACGTAGTGATCAGTACATTCGCACTTTAAGTGTAGATCGCGATCGGCATGATTTGCAAAGCTTTTATATCAAACTTGAGCTTGGAATTGCTGTAGTTATTTAATTAGCAATTCCCAATTCAAAAAATCGATATATTAAAAGTCCCACTCAGCAAGGGTCTGACTTTAGCATCACACTGATTCTTGTCGTGTTAATTATTATCTTTCCATTCCTCTAAACTGTTTGAAAATGGCAGACACAGCAGATTAAAATGTTAAAAGTAAGCCTTTGGTCGAGGAAATGGTATGAGGTTCAACGTAACGCTCGATCGTGATGAGGATGGAGTCTGGATTGTAGAGTGCCCTAGTATTCCGGGTTGCGTGAGTCAAGGTCAGACCAAACAAGAAGCCGTTGAAAATATTAAAGACGCTATATCAGCTTGTCTACAAGTTCGAGCAGAGCGTGGAATGCCGATGACTGTTGAGACTTGTCAGGTTGAGGTCTTAGTCTAATGGGTTCCGCTTTACCTTTAATGAGTGGGCGCGAGGTTGTGCGCGTCTTTCAATCGTTGGGTTGGGAGGCTGTGCGGCAGACAGGTAGCCATATCATCATGACAAAAGACAGGGAACTCATAACGCTTTCAGTACCTGATCACCGTGAAGTGGCAAAAGGAACGTTGCGAAGTTTAATTCGCACTGCTGGATTAACTGTAGAAGAATTTGTTGCTGCCAAGTAGCCTATAGAATTCAGGACGTTGGCCAGTACATCTGATTCTACCTGCTTGACACTACGATTGAAGGAGTTGACTCTGGATCAATGACTGGATCGTTCACAGGTGATCCCTATCTATCGAAACCCACAGATTTCTCATAGATTATGGGGCGACTCCAAAGATGCGAGTAACGTATTTATCTAACAGCAACCGTTGACAGATAAATTTCCTCAACGATCGGTTTTTCTATTCCCAAGCTGGATGGGTTAGCAAACTGGTAATTGCTCGAACGCCGCGCAATTGATTTGTCAAGGGCAGATGTCCCTTAGGAGCATCCACCGTCCAATTAAAGGAACCGGGATAACGTGTCCAGACATTACCATTTTTCCACAGAATTTTGCTCCATAGCTTAATCCAATCTCGCCCTCCCGCAATCCACAATTCCCGCTGCACGGAATACCCAAACTTGCCATTGGAATGCGCCAACCACAGTGCATTCAAGGTGCGAAGGTCCGTTGTCGGCAGTCCATTGACTTCAGTAAAATAAATCCACTTTCGAGCCAGTGATGCTTCCCCGGCCAATTCACAAAGCTTCAAATTATTCAGCTTATCGGCTTCGAGAAACTTCTGATCCGCCAGTAACTTCTGAAGTGGCAGATAATCTACATTCAAATCAGACTTCAGGGGAACGATTCCCGTGGGAAATACATCCGTCAGAAATGCTTGTGTCGCCTCAGTTTGCAGGGAATAAAGGGTCTGATATGCCTTGGCCGCAACAGCGTTCACAGCGCCATATTTACTAAATACTTCGCTACTGTTTGTTTTGTAATCCTGTAAATAGTCAACTAAGATTTGCTGTCCCGATGCTTCGGCAGCTAAGGTCTCAACTAACACCAGTTGTTTTTTTTCAGTGGCAGCGAGAAACTCTTCCCATTTACTTTCGGAGGCGTTATTCAAATTTGTCATGAAGGCGGTCATTTAAGAAACTCGACTCAAAACAGCAACGATCGGGGCTTTTTATAGATAATTTGGCAGCCAGATAGCTTAACCGAAACTCAATAGGCGAGCTTCATGCCTTAAGCATATCCACTTATTCTCAAATCTCACTAACTGATTGTATCGGCTGTCTGGTCCAGTTCAGCAGATCTTATTTTTAACTTGAATTTCTTAATAACTTTCAGCATTAGCCTAAGCCTCTAGCTTGGAATTTGGCTTGGAATACAGGCAAATTATCGTCACCTCAGGGGTACAGAAAAGCCGTCCGGGTGGATAGGTGCCTAGCCCTCGGTTGATATAGAGACGATTAGGGGCGGCGCGATCGCGAGTGGGTAGACCATCCCTCTCAATTTCATGGTAGCCTCGTTCCCATTCCCAATTCTGATTAATTCTACTGAGGCGCTGTAGGCCGGGAATTCGTCGTTGAATAGCGCCAGGAATTGTACCGTAAGACCGAGCCGCGATCGCAGGTAAACTCCCCAATCCTGGAATATAAATCTGTCCGCCATGGGTGTGCCCAGACAACTGAAGGTCTACTCGCCAAGCTCTAAGTTGGGTGGCACAGTCGGGGTTATGAGCAAGAACAATGCGCGGAATGTCGTCAGGAATCTGGGGCATGATCTGAGCGGGAAAAAACTGCCTCGATCGCACATCCGCAAATCCAACTAGTGCCAATCCCGGCCCACAGGGGTAACAAATCTCATTCCAGAGGACAGTAATTCCGGCTTGGGTTAGGGTTTTAATCACTCGCGATCGGTTTTCCTGTGGATAGATATCGTGATTTCCCAGGATTGCGTAGGTGCCGTAACGGCTTTCGAGTTTTTTGAATTGGCGTGCCAGCCGATCGATCGGATCTGGTTTTGACGTAATAAAATCGCCTGTAAGAAGGACGAGATCCGGATATTCTCGATTACTAGCAGCAATCGCCTGGGCCAATAATTGATCTGAGAGTCCCCAACTATCTGCATGAAAGTCAGACATTTGGATCAACTTAAGGCCATTCAGAGACTTTGGCAAAGACTCAATAGATATGCTTAATCTTTCGATTGTCAGTGGTCCGGTGATCACAAATGGCATCGAAATCATTTATTTATCTTATTTAAAATCGGGATGATAGGATTTGAACCTACGACATCCTGCTCCCAAAGCAGGCGCGCTACCAAGCTGCGCTACATCCCGAAGACCGACTAATCTCTCAATCAATCCGTTGAAACAAGAATATCATAGATCTCCCGATCGTGAACGATGATTTCCTAAAAAATTAGAACAGAGGTTATGGCTTCATCAAATCAGGTCAGCCAAGTTAGGCGACAGCAAGACATTAGGGCACAGCAAAGACTCTAGATAATGGACCTTGATGCCGTACAGATTTTTTAGATCCTTGATCTGTTGCAAAATAATGGCGGTCTCGATCGTTCGATCGTGCTTCACGCCCACCACCATCAAATTTTTACTCGTGTGTTCAGGCGAAATAAACTCAAACACCTTCGCATCATAGCCAGACAGCTCCAATAACAGCGCTCTCAATCCATCGGTAACGATTTCAGCCTGCCGTTCTAACAAAATCCCAAACTTCAGCAGATTTTTTAAGCTGCCAGAAGGCCGAACTTCCTTCCGAATTTGTTTGTGACAGCAGGGCGCAAGAATAATGAGCGATGACTTAGACTGGATTCCCTGGTAAATTGCATCATCCGTTGCGGTATCACAGGCGTGAAGTGCGATCGTGACATCTGTGGCTTCAATCCGATGGTCTTTGATGGTTCCATGTTCAAACTGTAATTGCTCGAATTCCACTAATGCTGCAACTTGATTGCAAAAGTCAACTAGATTTTTTCGGCTCTCAATTCCAGTGATAGAAACGCGCTTGTCTGAGATTGTATTGAGAAAGTCATAAAGCGCAAACGTCAAATACCCTTTACCCGATCCCATATCCACAATGGAAAACTCACTTTTCTGATCTAATCCTGAAGACTCTAGTAAACTCTGGACAATCTCAATGAATTTATTGATTTGCCTAAATTTATCCTCCATCGATTTGACGATACCGCCTTGATTATTCGTTACCCCTAATGCGGTGAGATAAAGATTGTTTTCAGATTCAATCCAACGTGTTTTCTTACGATCGTGAACTTGAGGAATTGTCTTATGGGGATTGGTTGAAGCAGGTTTGATCAGATTGATTGTAATTTTCTTATTTTTGTTATATTCAACTTGAATATCTTGATCCGGCGTAAACAATCTAGCGCTCATAAACTCACTGCCCAGCAAAGTATTAATGAGTTCTAGACCAGGTTCGATCGGATGATTTTTGACAATTTCTTGGGTTTTATAGCAATAGGTAAACGACAACTTCAGTCCCGATTTAAGTTGCACGGCCCTAATCAAAATTCGATTGAGCGCACTGTCTGTTCCGCGATATTTTCCTAAGGTCAATTTGACAAATTCTTGTGTCTTCAGACTTTCGCCTAGCCGTGATATAAATTGTGCTTGTGTTTCGATACCCATTTTCTAGCTCAATTAAACAGTTAGGCTACAGTGATAATTCTATCTTTGAGCGTCATCGGCTTTACAATTAAATCAGCTAATTTAGCCACTAAATTCATTGTCCTAATCCCGACGCATCATGCCATCGACTCCTTTAAAATCAGCCAATTGGTCTCTGAACGATCTCCCTGGCTTGGCCCAAACCGATCTTAATCGTTTAGCCGAACTCGGTATCACCACAACGTTTGGGCTATTGCGTCAAGCGGGAACTAAACCAGGACAAACTGAGCTGGCTGGGCGATCGGGAATCCAGTTACGCTACCTTCAAAAATGGGTTGCCCTAGCTGATTTAGCCCGTGTACCAACGATCGGCTGTCAATTTGCTGGACTTATTCTTCATGCGGGAGTCGCGACACTTAAGCAATTAGCACTAATGCCCGCCGGACAACTTCATCGACAAATTTTAAAGCTTCAAGTCGCGACCTTTCAAAGTAGCGATCGATGCCCAGATGCGGGACAAATTGGAATTTGGATCCAGCAAGCAAAACTCCTAACCCAACGTTAGCAACCTTAACTTAGACGTTTTCCAGTATTGATTACTACCATTAAGCGCCACCATAATCGCGAAATCTGCATTATTCAGGATACCAAAACATCCCTTTAATGCCCTCCGGATCCGGAACAAATCCCATATTTTTATAAAAAATTACCACTTGAGGATCCGCAAACAAAGTGATATTGCTAATGTCTTCGTTTCTCAGTTTTTTAATCGTAAATTTCATTAGCGCTTTTCCATATCCTTTGCTTTGGTAATCTGGATGCACCACCACATCCCAAATCGTTGCATTAAAAGCATGATCAGAAGTAGCCCGCGCAAACCCAATCATTCGACGCTTGACCCCACGTTGTTCCCACATCGACGTAACCAAAAAACTGTGCTGCATGGCCTTCTTGACCTTGCGTAACGGACGACGCGCCCAGCCCACAGCATCACACAGCTCTTCTAGCTCGTACAGATCAATCTCTCGTTCAGTGCTAAAAAAAATACGAGCTGCCCGATCGTCATCGCCTATGACCGCATAGTTCTCAATTGTTGCCGAAGAAGCAGTTGAGACATCGGATGAACCTCCACTGAATAAGCTTTTCCAAAAACCCATGCGGACGCAGCACAAAGCACGAAATGAATAAGACCTTAGTATATCTCGGGATGGGATTCTACAGAGGGTTAATATTATCTAGCGATCGATCGATAATCAGTCTGCGTAAAAAATCGGATACATTCGCCCAGATTAGGGCATTCTTAGGGTTAGCACAGTTCCAAAAATACAATTTTCGCTATGGCCCTGGGTCTCAAACCAACAACATTGGAACTTTTGAAACGCTTTAATCGGGCATTTCCACAGTTCTATGAACAATTTGTCAGCAGCGAAATTCAACTGCAAAATCTTCGCCTTGCTTACCAGCTTTACCGCACCCGTCAGACCATCATTGAGATGAAGCCCGAAGGTACAAAAAGCGCCCTTCATTTTGCTTACCGTAACCAATCTTTTCTCCTCAGCGACATTTTTGGGGTGTTGGCGGCCTATGGTTTGACGATTCATAGTTTGAGTCTTTATGGGCAAATTCATGCGCCGATGCTGGTGTTCATTAAGCTAATCGTCTCCCGTAGCGGCAAAACACTGACGGAAAAAACCTCGGAAAATGTCTGTCGAGCCATCCGCGAAGCATTGGCAGGGCGATTTGAGGTGGAAGAAATGTTGGCAGTCGAATTTAATTTGGATGCAGGATTAGAACAAGTGGAAACCGAGTTTTATGTGGATCCTGTTTTTCATCTTCCAGCCCTTTTAATTGAAGCGGATAACCAACCGGGTCTTTTTTACAAAGTGATGTATGCGATTTGGCAGGAAGATTTGTTGGTGGTGAATGCAAATCTACTGGTATGGCGAGGACGAACGCGCTTGATTTTGTATTTATTGGGTCCGAATGAAAGCTTAATTCCAGAATATCTAGGCCAAAAAATAGCCGAGGGTGTTCGCCAACGATTGCTAGGCCGACAATTTTAGAAGCCTATGAGACTTTGAGAATGCTGATTTTACAATCTCTAATTTAGAATTCTATGAGTCAGCGCGTCCCTGATCCAAGCTAGGATTATATGGCGCTATGAATTGAACCATGCTGAATCATGATGAACCTAATTGTTCGGGGCATTGAACATCATTACGATCGTACCCAACCCGACGACACTCACCACGATGATTATGATAATACGCGTAAATTCCATGAGGCTAGACTACCTGAATTGTCTGAACCGATCACCATCGTATTTATTCATGGTTGGCTTCTAAGTCGAGCGTATTGGCGACCTGTAATGCAACGATTAGAAGGGCTTCCGTGCCTAGCCTATGATTTACGAGGCTTCGGGGAATCGTTGTTAACGGAAAAAACAGCAACAACTGATTCTTATGGGTTCACTGAGAATTATACCTTAGCGGCTTATGCTCAAGATTTAGAAGAAATTCTTGATACCTTGGGGATTACAAGGGTTTGGCTAGTCGGACACTCGTGGGGCGGGAGTGTTGCGCTTTGGGCCGCCCATAAGATGGGGAACCGGGTTGCAGGAGTAACTTGTGTGAATGCTGGCGGCGGTATTTATTTGAAAGAAGCGTTTGAAAAGTTCCGCAGTGTAGGACAACAAATTTTAAAGTTTCGATCGCCCTGGATTCTAAAATGTCCCGGACTCGACTATCTGTTTTCTCGTGCGTCAGTGATTCAGCCCATTGGTCGGGAGCTGGGTCATCAACGGCTTTTAGACATTATTACTGCCGATACGATCGCCGCCCGCGAGAGCTTGCTCAGCTCCACTACAGAAGCTGAAGTTCATCGATTACCCCACCTTTTGTCCGAACTAATCCAACCTGTTTACTTCATCGCAGGCCAGCAAGATAAGATCATGGAGCCTCGGTATGTGCGACACTTAGCCAGTTTCCATGCGTTATTTAAGCATTGCGGAGAGAATGTATTGGAATTGGAGAACTGTGGTCATTTGGCCATGGTGGAACATCCTGATGCTGTGGCTAAACAAATCCGCGACGCGTTAATGCAGGAATTAAGTGACGACATTTGGGTTGGGGCGAGATGAATAAATCTGTACTATGGATACTTGGACTTGGATTATTAGTCCGCGGAATTATTGCAGTGTGGCTGCCACCGGGGTATGACGAAGCCTACTATTACATCTATACGCAAAACCCAAATTGGAGCTTTTTTGACCATCCACCCCTTGTCGCCATTACGACAGCGATCGGTTTGTGGTTGAGTTTTGAGACTGTTTCCCAGTTCACTATTCGCATTGGAACATTGCTGATTCATACGGCGACGTTGGCGCTTTTATATCATGCAGCTCGTCGTCTTTTTGATGAACGCATTGGTCAATTGACGTTAGTTTTAGCTTCGTTAATGCCAATTTTTATGGTCGCCTTTGGGACATTGACCCTTCCCGATGTGCCGTTGATGTTTTTTTGGGTAGCGGCGCTGTGGGGAGCCGTTGAGGAGTTCTTCGGAGCTGGGCCATCTGAAAATTACAAGCCGACCTATCGATTGGCGATTATCCCGGTGTTAGTCGGTATGGCGTGTTTGGGCAAGTATCACGGATTGTTACTGGGTGCGGGGTTAATCGGGTTTTGTTTAACCGCACGGCCCTTTCGCAAGGCATTGACCTCGCCCTGGATTTTATTGGGGCTATTGGGCTTTGGAATCACGATCGCGCCTGTGGTGGTATGGAATGCAAATCATAATTGGGAATCGTTTACGTTCCAAGCGGGACGGAGTGTTCCAGCGACCCAATTCAGTATTGTGCGGGCGATCGAAGCCTTGGGCGTGCAGAGTTTATATTTGTATCCGTTTTTTGGGGTGCCATTGATTTGGGTGACGGCCCGATCGCTTTTGCAACAATTACGCAGTCCCTTTAACCGACGACGACGTGAAATAGAACCAGACTTTATACTTAAGCAGCGCTTAATTTTGTGGCTATCGGCTCCAGTGATTTTGATTTTCACATTCGTGGGCGGATACCGTCAGGTCTTACCCACGTGGACGATGCCGGGTTGGTTTATCGCAACCCTGTTGTTAGCTTGTCGCGTGGCAATTTGGCAACAAAAAGCACCGAATATTACTCGACGTTGGCTGACGGGATGCGCTGTTTCCATTGTAATTATTTTAGGAATTGCTTTGGGCCATATTAGTTTCGGAATTGCTCAAAAACCAAGTCAGAATACAGTGTTTGGAGGATTGGTTCCGATCGCTTTGGATCCGTCAACCCAACTTCTAGATGTAGTTCAATTGCGCCAAAACTTCCGACAACAACCCGAAATGGTGAAAGCACTGCGGCAATCGGATTTTATCTTTAGCAATCGCTATCACTTAGCGGGCCACTTTGCCATGGCTCTCGACCCGATTTTTCCCAAGCCCATGACCTGTTTTGACCCTGATGATATGCGCGGTTTTGCGTACTGGTCGCGTAAAGATGACTGGGTTGGCAAGACGGGGCTATACTTAACGACACAAGAGTTGCATATTAAGGAAAATTCTGTGGCAACCTATAGGGAGTATTTTAAAACGGTGAAGAAGATTGGTGAAATTCCACTCGATCGTGGGGGATATGAGGTTAATCGAATCTTCGTCTACCAAGGTGTGGAACTTCTAAAACCATTCCCACGGCCGTTGCAAAATAGTAAAGGAGCCTAGGATGGATCCACATTACCTCAGCAATACATCACTTTAGGAAGAATTAGAATGTCTTGGATGGGAATTATGCGATCGCATTGGACCATGACTCAATTTAAAACTGGATTAACTCGAACACTCCTTGTGCTGCCACTATTGGCCCCAATGTCGATCGTGTCCGCTGCACAGGCACAGGTAACACCCTCGCAGGTGACAATCTTGGTGGAGGCGCTTCGAGATGTGGCGAAGCAGTCTACCAGTAAGCC
>JANXWB010000044.1 GCA_025351345.1 Synechococcales cyanobacterium GL140_1_metabat_312 | reverse complement strand
GGGTGGAGCTAGCTATGAAGAAGACCTATAACTATTGCAGATCGCGCAAATTATTTTTAATCAAGAAAAAACGATCTCCATTACAAACCGCATAAACTTCCACTTAAATTTTGCCAAGTGCGATCGTAAATAAAATAGGGTGTATTAATCAAATTTAGCGCACCCTATTTTATTGACAACGCCGTAAGGTAAAACAAGCACTACCCTCTATCGCCAACCTTACACTCGTAAACTGATTGATTCAATTCCAGTGGGAAGTTTAGACAAAATCCGATCGCGTCAGGCCATGAGAGGCAAATTGTAATCCGATCGTCTGCGATTATCGCCGTAGTCTGGCCTATAACTATGAGCGTGATTTTAAGGGTGTCACCGTTAATTTAAATGCACCTCCGGTGGTTTCTCCAAACGATCGCACTCGAATGATATAGACTCCAGATTTAACAATTCGCATAAACAAAAGTGAATTGGGGGTTCCATCGGGACCATCATCATTTTCTGCGATCGGAATGCCCTCTTTAGTCATCAGAACAACCATCGGATCAAATACTTCCGAGACCAAATCCACTGCAATTTGATCTCCAGCTTTGAGGGTCACCCTATAGTCTCGTGCAAATCCACCTTGCCCCGTGGGAATATCCCGATCGCTCAGGGTATCCGTAAGGTCTTGACCGAGAGTAAGGGGCAATGGAGTATAGACAGGTTGCTTAGCTGGTTGTTCGGCGGCCCATCCTGCTGGCAATCCGAGCAATCCCCAAAATGCAATAGACGTAATTTGAATTAAAAACTGTTTAAAACGCATTATGAAACGTGGATATTTAGGCAACTAGTTGGATAATTATTTAGATGGCAATAGCTTCTCTAATTCTGCTAGTGGAACAGCTCCCGATAGAAGTTCTCCATTGATAATAATTGCCGGAGTGCCATCAATTCCTAGGGATGCCCCGAGTTGTTGATCCGCTTCTACCGCAGCTTTAGCTTGAGGACTTTGACGATCGCGATCGAATCTAGCTAAATTTAATCCTAAGGTCGTAGCAATGCTGGTATAGCTATTGGCATTCAATGTTTTTTGTTGATCGAACAATGCATTATGATATTGCCAGAATTTTCCTTGTTGTTGTGCGGCCCAAGATGCAAGCGCGGCATTCATGGCTTCATTATGAATTTGAGTCAATGGAAAATGCTTATAAACCAATGTCACCCGATCGGGATATTTCTTCACTAACGCATTCAATTCAGTGCGCGCTTTGGCACAGAAGGGACATTGGAAATCCGAAAATTCAATGACAAGAACCTTACCTTTTCCATCAGTAGGCGATTGTCCAATAGCACGTTTACGATCGGTGTTTAATGCGGTCAGAATGTCTTGCTGTGCCTTTTGGGCCTTAAGCTGCTGATTGCGTTGGTAGCGTTGAAGGCTTTCTAAAATAACTTCAGGATTACGCTTGAGGACTTCTAAGACCTGTTGTTCAAATTGAGCATCTACCTTAGGCTCACTACTAGGCGCCGTCTGAGCCAAGGCTGGAAGCGGACGAATGTTAAGGGTGAGGACTAATCCGATCGTCAAACAGAGCAACGATTTATCACAAAACAACTGAAGCATCGGGCGCATGGCAATCACTATTGACACTAGAAATTCGTCTCTATCTTCCCACTTAATCGAACCATCCCAAAGCCTCGGTGTTATCTTTAGTGAGACAGTACTTTTTTACATAGTGCCATGCCGTCGTCTTTCTCTCAGTTTTTACCACGGCTTTTGCCACAGTTTTTATCACGGCTTTTACCACGGCTTTTACCACAGTTGGCCCTCACCACGATCGCCGCTACTACGGCCCTAACCACTACAGCACCTGTGGCTCAAGCTGCCGATCGTATTTATGTGACCTACGGTTTACTAGAGCGCTCCATCAGCATTGATGCCTTGGAGAACTTTGCTAAAACGGGAGAAGTTGACGATGATCTCTATGTCTACACCAGCTACGTCCGCCCAGACCAACGAAAACAATTACGATCGGCGTTACAAACAAAAGCTGATGTGAGTCCCGTTGCAATTTCTCAATTTTTATATAGTCCTCAAGGTGAGCTATTACTAAAACGCCTTGGGCAAGTAATTCAATCTGAAGCCCGAACCGATGGAGCTATAGGAATTCGGGCCGCGTTAATTTTAGCCGCCGCAGATTCGACCGAAGGGTTTACCCCGCTGAGCATTATTCGGAAATTTCCCACACGCGGAATTCGGATAGATTTACAAAAAACGCTTCAGGTGGCCGGAGAATTACAACGTCTAGTCTCTGAAACCCAACAATCTATCAGTAAAATTGTGGCCCTAGCCGATCGGAACGCCGCCGCAATGCCCCTCCAGAAAACAATTGACCTAACCACTCCAGGACAGATTGCTACAGATCGTTTTACGGTCACTCTCACAGATAATATCCGCGTTCAAATTACTGGTAATAAACAGTCCCGATCGTTTCCGGTGGATGTCTATTTGCCTCGCATTACTCGCAATACGCCCGCGATTGTCATTTCCCATGGGGTTGGCAGCGATCGGACGACGTTTAAATATTTAGCCACTCATTTAGCAAGTCATGGATTTGCCGTCTTTGTCCCCGAGCATCCTGGGAGCAATGCCAATCAAATTCAGGCACTAATACGGGGCTTAACTAACGAAGTTGCTGAACCGACAGAATTTATCGATCGGCCTTTAGATATAAAATATTTGTTGGACTATTTCAGCAATCTAAGTCGCACTGATTCTCGATTAAAATTCGTCAACTTTCAAAAGGTCGGAATACTGGGCCAATCGTTTGGTGGCTATACGGTCCTCGCCCTCGCCGGAGCGCCCCTAAATTTTCAGAGTTTAAATGAAAATTGTACCGAATCGACATTACTCACCACATTTAATGTCTCCTTGGCCCTTCAATGCAGAGCCACCCAACTCTTCAATCAAAACTATCCCCTAGCTGACCCTCGAATTGCAGCGGTAATCGCTATTAATCCCTTGACTAGTCTTGTATTTGGTCCCGCTAGTCTCGGCCAAATCAAAATTCCTACCATGATTGTATCGAGCGGATCAGATACGGTAGCGCTCTCATTACCGGAACAAATTTTGCCCTTTACACAGTTGAAAATGTCCGATCGATACTTAGTGATGATGCCGGACGGAAGCCACTTTTCAACCTTAGAAGATGCCAGCAGCAGCCCCGGTTCTGTTAGTGTTCCTGACGGTGTGATTGGTCCAAATCCAGCCCAAGCACGGCGCTATATGAATGCCTTGAGTTTGGCTTTTTTCCGAACCTATCTCACGGACCAAAGCGCTAATTTCCGATCATTCTTAACCTCAAGCTATGTCAAATCAATCTCCGACCCGACGAATCCCATTAGTTTGGTGAATGATTTTGACCCCAAGGCACCAACAATTCCACCCGTTCCTGAAACGCCAACCGTCATTCCAGCACCAGCAGCCACTCCAGTAATCCCCGCAAAATAATTTAGATATGAGATAATTAATTAGAATGTATTCATTCAAACTAGGAGTTTAGTCGCTATGTTTAATTTAGGTTGGCCTGAAGTCGCTATTGTATTGCTGATTGCTGTTGTCATTTTTGGGCCTAAAAAACTTCCAGAACTTGGCGGCAGCTTTGGCAAAACATTGAAAGGGTTCAAAGAGGGTATGACCACAAAGGATGATGATAAGACGGAAGATCTGTAGCAAACCCAGACCTTACAGCGAGAATAGAGACCAGCAGGATTCAGTTCTCCCTATATTTAATTTTCTAATGTTTAATAGGAAACCCTATGCGGTTTGATGTAGTTACGTTGTTTCCTGAGTTTTTTGACTCGCCCTTAAGTTCCGGACTTATTGGCAAAGCTATTGCTAATGAGATCGCCACTGTCCACTTTACCAATCCCCGAGACTTTGCCTTAGACAAACATCGTAAGGTCGATGATATTCCCTATGGGGGCGGGGCGGGAATGGTGATGAAAGTGGAGCCAATTTTTGCAGCGATCGAGTCCTTACCGCAATGTCCCACACGAGAAGTTATTTATTTCACGCCTCAAGGGGTGCCGATGGATCAGGCGTTGTTTAAGACCTTGTTAGCTTATGACCAACTTATATTGCTCTGTGGTAATTACGAAGGGGTAGATGAACGGGTGATGACGGTGGTGACTCGGGAAATATCGTTGGGTGATTTTGTCCTGACGGGCGGTGAGATTCCGGCTTTGGCGTTGATTAATGGCACAGTGAGATTGATGCCGGGGACTATTGGCAAAGAAGAATCTCATCAATGCGATAGTTTTGAAGATGGTCTTTTAGATTTTCCACACTATACACGACCTGCTGATTATCAAGGTTTGGAAGTACCAGAGGTATTACGATCGGGAAATCATGCAGCGATCGCGACATGGCGACGACAGCAACAAATTGATAGAACTCGCGATCGTCGTCCTGATCTGTATGAAAAATGGCAACTCGCTACTCTACCGTCATCATTTGAGCCACCTTAGAAGAGAATACGATCGGGTCTACGAAATCCATCAAGCCCCTTAGGAAATATAAGAGGCTCAATCCCCAAAAAGATATCTTTTAATCTCAGAAATTACCTAGCTCTTCGGTTTTTCTCCAGCGTTTCGGACATTCACAATTTTCCCAAGTAAATCAAACCAAAATGGCGCACCCATTGCGATCGCGACGCCACTAACTAACCATCCCGCGAACATTCGTAAAAAGCCCATCGGTTTCGCCCCAATCATTTCAAGCACCTGCGATGGGACAGACATGTCATTCGTACTGGTCCTGCCAACACAAGCTTGATATAAATCGTTCCATTGAGCGCGAGTTAATAAGCTATAGATTTTCTCCTCACCATTTTTCAGATTGTTAAACGTTGGATTATAAGGACAATTAAGCTGTTGGCTGAGATTGCGTGGATTCCAGGTGATTGGAAGTGGAATGTCATCTAGGACTTCTTGAGTTTGATTTTTTAGGTCACTTAAATCACGACTAGTTATATTATTTCCCGCCGTTGCTGGTTCTGTTTTTGAAACAACTTGACTAGCCCGATCGGTAATCACTCTCCGCAAACTATCATCACTCGCAACCCGATTAAACATATGAAAGGTATCAGAGTTTGTAAACATTGCAATCAATAGTCCAATAACTAATGCAACCCCTTTTGCATTTCGTTTATAAACCCCAGAGGCGCGTCCCATCGATCGGTCAAACCAGGTCGCCACCTCAGTTCTAAAGTCATCGACAGCGTTTCCTGCCTCGCTAGTTCGGGTTTGGGCACGGCGAGCCAAAATTCCCAGACTGTCTTTAAATGACTTCGGCAAATGATCTAGAGCACGATCGATCTGTTCGTAAGTTTGATAATCTTGGTAAATTCGGAATTCTTCAGGAGTCAATTCACCTAGGGCCGAACCTAAACAATTTTGTTCGTCCTCTTCAGTCGGCTGATAGCTACTTATTGAATCCGCCGTTAGTCCAGAGCATTGCTGAAGGTAACTAGTTTTGCTGGTGAGGACACGGGCTTGGAGTTCTTGTCCAGAGGTCATAATGTTACTATAGCGTGCCTTAACTTCGCGGTACAATGTGCTACTTTTATCTACTACTGCCGCAATGTCTGAAACAGTGGGTTGCAATCCTCCGGTAATCCAAGCACGCTCATTGTTCGGCCCAAATAGACTCAATTTGTCATTTGTAATGCGTCGGACAAAGCTGCTGAGAGAAAGATTCTTCCCCTCGCCTTGGATATCGCTTTGGTAGGCTGCAATGAATTGATCAAAAGATTCTCCTAGGCGTTCAATGCAAGTGCTAAGTTTGGCAGATCTAGTAGAGTAATCTTTTTGAACGTCAGCGAAACTTTCCACTAAATGGTAGTATCGATCGTCATCACCTAATTCAATTCCCAGCGCCATTCCTCGGCCCCAAATGCTGGTGGATTCCTCACAATTCGGTACTGCTTCAATCCGATTACCGGCAATTGTGACATTTCCAAGAATTCGGGTTATAAATTTTTCCAGTCGAATTTCTATTAATTTATCCGTCAGATGACTCACACCTAACCGATCGACAATGACGGTCGAGAATGTATCCGGTTCAATATAAGATGGTCCACTAGATTGATTTAAACCAAAGCCTCCTTTACGATTGCCTGGAATCAAGATTCGGGTAATCGATCGAAAACCTGTGGAGATTAATCCATGGGCTTCTTGATTGATATTTTTAATTAGTGGATCATTATAAATACTATCAATTAGTGCATTTACTTTACGAGAGTCTTGGGTCCGATCGCCCCCAGAAATTAGGCTTTCAATAGCATCTTTTAAATGTCGAGCGCGCCATTGTAATAGCGTTGTAACCAATTCTTGAATCTCTGAGGCGAGCAGACTCAAAATCAGATAAATAAAGACAATACTTATTAGTAGATCTAGGACAAAGGGTAAATTCATAGAGATTTTCTGCGCGGCAATTATAGTAGGTAATCGACATTAACATCGACAATCAATAAGACTCAAGAGGCATCAATTGATAACCCCTGAAGTTCATCGATACTCTACCACAGCGACAAAAAGCAGCCTAGAATTCAGTACGATTTTTTACATAAAAACCTCCTGTATGAGTAGGAGGTTTTGTGAATTCAGTTATTCTGCGCTTCTAGAAGAGATAGAGCAAAATAAACAGCACAATCCAAATCACATCAACAAAGTGCCAATAAATTTCAGCCGCCTCTACTCCAAAATGCGAATGTTCATTGTAATGATCCGCCGATCGCGATCGCCACAACACTGCCAAAGTTAGAATTAACCCAAAGCACACATGTAATCCATGAAACCCAGTCAGAACATAGAAGGTACTGGCGAACAAGCTAGATTTTAATCCAAATTCCAAATGGAAGTATTCATACAGTTGTCCCGCCAAAAATGTAGCACCCATTAATGCAGTGAGTCCAAACCAAAACTGCAAACCCTTAGTGTCATTCTTTTTAATCGCTAATTGACCGCGATTCATGACAAAACTACTGCTTACCAAAATAATCGTATTGATTCCCGGTAGCATGAGTTCTAGCTTTGGCAATTCTCCTTGCATTCCTGGAGCCACGGCTCGGAAGGTGAAATAGGCCACAAAAAGACCAACAAAAATCATACCTTCTGCAATCAGAAACATATACAATCCCAAAATCCGATGATCGGGATGAGGATGATGGTGTTCTGTGATGGTTTCGGTTGTCAGATGTGTCGAGGTTGTAGTGGTCATAACTGATAGTTAAGGGATGAGTATTTACGGTATTTCTTAGGTACTAATGGGGGTGGGCGGAGGCGAGGTTACCATTGAGGCTGGACGTTTACCATAGGCATAAGGATGACAGGCCGGAATTGGGTCAACAGCGAAATTTTCTACAGGTGGCGGAGAACTCACGGTCCACTCTAAGGTCAATCCATTCCAAGGATTCGCTGGCGCACGATCGCCCCAGAACCAACTACGAACGGCATTGATTAAAAATGGAACAGTAGAAACGGCAAGTAATAAGGTTCCGATCGAACAAATCATGTTAATCGTCGCGTACTTCGGATCATATTCAGCAATCCGACGATTCATTCCATCCAAGCCCAGCTTATGCATTGGCAAGAACGTCAAATTAAACCCAATGAAGTTCAACGCAAAGTGAATTTTACCGAGCTTCTCATTCAACATTCGGCCCGTAATTTTAGGGAACCAATGATACATTCCGGAATATAGCCCAAATACACTGCCACCAAACAACACATAGTGAAAATGGGCCACAACAAAATAGGTATCATGCACATGAATATCAAACGGAACCGCCGCCAACATTACCCCGCTAATCCCACCAATCACAAACATAGATACAAAACCCATGGCAAATAGCATGGCACTATTAAGCTGAATCTTGCCGCCCCACATCGTCGCAACCCAGCTAAAAACCTTAATCCCGGTCGGAACTGCAATCACCATTGTGGCAAACATAAAGAACATTCGCAGCCAAGGAGGTGTACCGCTCGTGAACATATGGTGCGCCCAGACAATCAAGCCTAAAAAGCAAATGGCAATACTGGAATAGGCGATCGCTCGGTAGCCAAAAATTGCTTTGCGTGAATGGACTGGAATGATGTCCGAAATCATCCCAAACACGGGCAGAATCATAATGTAAACGGCGGGATGAGAATAGAACCAAAACATATGTTGGTAAACGATCGGATCGCCGCCGCCTGTGGGATTAAAAAAGGACGTTCCCACTACCAAATCAAAGGAGAGTAAAATCAGCGCCCCAGCTAATACCGGAGTCGAAACCAACGCTAAAATCCCAGTTGCCAGTGATGCCCAACAAAACAGCGGCATATCATTCCAGCCCATCTGCGGTACGCGCATTTTCCAAATGGTAACAATAAAGTTAATTGCCCCCAAAATGGACGATGTTCCCAACAGCAACACGCTCAGAATCCAAATCAACTCCCCTGCCACCGGACCCATGGTGGACAATGGTGGATAGGATGTCCAACCTGCCGAAGCTGGACCTACAAAAAAGCTACTCATCAACAGCAATCCAGAGGGCGGCAACATCCAAAAGGCCACTGCATTCAACCGAGGAAAGGCCATATCCCGCGCCCCGATCATCAAGGGCACCAGATAATTAATAAACCCCGCCGTCGAAGGCACAATCCATAAAAAGATCATCACCGTGCCATGCAGCGTAAACAAACTGTTATACAACTCAGGACTAACAAAATCCGACGCTGGGGTTGCCAGTTCAGTTCGTACCGCCGCCGCTAATCCACCACCGATCAAATAAAAGAAGAATGATGTAACCAGATACTGAATCCCAATCACCTTATGATCGTGACTAAAGCCAAAGTATTTTCGCCATTCAGGCTTAGGCCGATCGCCCCCACTAGGAGTCGTATCATTTGAAATTTGAGTTAAGGTTGTCATACTAAAACCATCAATAAAATAAAAACAATCAAACCCATTCAATCATTCTCAATTCCTAACTCTGCTGTTGGGCCTGAATTGCTTGCAAATGGTCAACCGTCACGCCTAGTTTTTTGGCATAGGGTGCTAGGTATTCGGTATCACTCAAAAGCTCAGGATAAAGCGCCACCGTCGAGACTGAATTTTTGGAATCCGCATCCTGGTTTTGTTCTTTCATCGCCACTGCTTGCTCACTGAGCCATGCATTATAGTCCCGCTCCGATTGCACAATCACCTGCGATCGCATGACCCCGTGGTATGCGCCACACAGTTCCGCACAAATCAACGGATATGTACCTTCAACAGTTGGACTAATCCGAATTGGAATCGTCCGTCCAGGAACAGCATCTTGTTTAATCCGAAACTCTGGAACCCAGAATGCATGAAGCACATCCATAGCCGTAAGATTCAGGATGATATCGCGTCCAACGGGCAAATGAAGCTCTCCAGTCGTAACCTCTGTCCCAACGTAATTAAACAACCAGGCAAACTGCATACCAGACACATTAATCGTTACAGCACTGTCGTCAGCGGCCAGAGGCATTGCCATTCCCGGCATTTCAGCATTCATCACAGCTGCTTCTTGAACACCATTAGATTGCATCTTCTGCTTTTTATTAGAAATCTCTTGACGAACACCTTGATGAGAGCTATGGTCCATCGGGTTTAGTCCACCGATTTGCTCATAGACATCAAAACTATAGAGTGACAATGCCAGCACAATGACTGATGGAATCGCCGTCCAGACAATTTCGAGGGGTATATTCCCATGAATATATTTTGCATCGGTTTCATCGCCTTCTTCGCGTTGATAGCGAAAGGCCACAAATAAAATGGCGCCCTGTACTAGAACGAAAATTCCAGTACTAATTACCATCATTACATTAAACAATTCATCAATCAGAACTGCTTCTTTTGACGCTGCGATCGGGAGTAGATGATGGTTATAGCCATACCATAAGCTAACCAGAGTTAGCCCAATCCCAAACAACAACGTAATAACTTGACTGGGAACATTCACTGCACATACTCCTTAACAGATCGAGAGAATTACTAGCGCAGCTCAACAGCAACAACTATACAAAAGCCGACATAACAAGTTTTGCTAGAACAATACAGCCTGCTAGAACGACACAGCCTGCTATAAAGCCTAGTTCAGTTCGATCGCATTGAGTCTCAAAACCAGAGAAACTTACGATTTTCTTCAGGATCGCTAGAACATAATTACAACTTGTAACGAGTTTTAGCAGAGAACTTGAAGATTCTCTAAATATTTACCGCATTTTGACAATTTACCCCTCAAAGTACTGAAGAGATCAATTTTTCGTTGGCTTAAAAGTTTTTAAAACTTAAGTTTCAGACACGAATTGACTTGATACGTTTAACACACAACACCGTTATTAACAAAATGGATGGCAGAAATGACATCTAACATCGCATCTAATATGACTTCCACGATCGGAAACAAAGCCACTGGTCCTGTTGCCGTTGAGAGTGCGGGCACTGTTAAGACAGATACGACTACGACTAGTCACGCTATTGACCAAGCTTTAGTCTTACAGCAGCGTATGACCCAAGGAATCTTTGGCTTAGCGATCGCCGTCCTTGGGCTAATGGCGCTGGGCAGTGCAACACGGGTGATGAATGCTGGCTTATCTTGCCCAGACTGGCCCTTGTGTTATGGACAGGTCTTACCTAGCAATGAAATGAATCTTCAGGTGTTTCTAGAGTGGTTTCATCGGCTGGTGGCGACGACCATTGGTCTGACCACCTTAGGCTTTTTTGTTACGAGCCTTTGGAAAAGACGACAACTCTCAGCCGGGTTTCCCCAAGCGATGGGGTTTGCTGTTTTGGTGGTGTTGATGCAGGGAATTTTGGGCGGTTTGACGGTCACTCAGCTTCTACGCTTTGATATTGTAACGGCGCACTTAGGGACTGGGTTGTTCTTTTTTATGACGCTGTTGACGATCTCTATTTCCTTCTTCCCATTTAATACTTCTAAGATTAGTACTTCTAACAATTATGATCTTCCAACCTATTTATGGAAGTTAGGCTTAGTGTCAGTTATTTGTATTTATAGTCAGAGTTTAATGGGCGGAGTGGTAGCATCGCGTTGGGCATTGCATCAATGTTTTGACCAGCAGCAACTTTGTACCGTGATGAATAGTCATCTTTTGGGCGTGATCCCCGCAACATTGTCAGCGATCGGAGTAATTACTGTTGCCCTACGAACCAAACCATTACCGCGTATTTTGCGCTACGTTGTGTATGGAACAGGATTGTGTTTGGTGCTTCAACTTTTACTCGGATATGCTACATTTCGACTTCATTTACAAGTTGAAATTCTCACCATTCTACACCAGTTCATAGGTGCGATGTTGCTTGGATCGGTAGTCTTTTTCACCGCAGCAACTTATCGCATGACGGCCTCTCGCATCACTCATGTGTGATTCCGACTCACCATTCCTTGACTAAAAATCACACTCGAGACTATCATGATGAACCTTTCTGAACCCATTTCACTTTCTGACGATCGGCTTAACAAAAGCGTGAGTGATGTCTTAACCAGCTATTGTCAACTTACCAAACCTCGAATTATCTTGCTCCTGCTAATCACGACAGCGGGTGGAATGTGGATCGCTGCTGATGGTCAGGTTGATCCCCAATTGGCATTCGTGACCTTATTTAGTGGCGCTTGTGCATCGGGTGCGGCTAATACAATGAATTGTCTGTACGATCGTGACATCGACGCAATCATGGTTCGCACCAGCAAACGGCCTTTACCGTCTGGCAGAGTCAGTCCTCGGGATGCCATGATTTTTGCGGCAACCTTAACGATTCTTTCATTTACACTTTTGGCCTACTTTGCCAATCTCTTAAGCGCGATGTTGTCGATGTCAGGGATTGTGTTTTACGTATTGGTCTACACCCATTGGCTCAAACGTCACAGTACTCAAAACATTATTATTGGCGGAGCAGCGGGCGCGATTCCTCCTTTGGTAGGTTGGGCAGCGGTCACAGGGAGTTTGAGTCTTCCGGCTTGGATTTTGTTTGCGATTATCTTTTTGTGGACCCCACCGCATTTTTGGGCTTTGGCTATTATGATTCGTGATGATTATGAATCCGTCAAAGTGCCCATGTTGCCAGTCGTTTTTGGGAATAAAGTCACTAGTCAAGAAATTTTGTATTACACCTTAGTTTTAATTCCGGCGACACTAGTTCTAGTTTATCCATTGGGTGTGATGGGTGCGCTGTACGGAACAATAGCCCTTATTTTGGGAATTATATTTGTCAAAAAATCCTGGGAATTAATCAAACAACCTGAAGATTATCAAACGGCCCGATCGTTGTTTAAATACTCAATTGTTTACATGATGCTGTTGTGCGCAGGCATGATGGTGGATAGTTTACCAATTTTCAATCAAATGAATGCGCAGTTTTCAGCTTGGATGATATCTAGCCTTTCAGCTTAATCATTTCAGAAATCATTTGTGAGTCAGTCATGAGTATTGCAATTGACAATCGACATAATGGAATTCAGGCCGAGCCTAGTAATGGTGGGGTGGATTCAACTGAAATAGCGATCGTTATTCAAAATTTAAAAAAGCGATACGGTACCGTTGATGCGGTAAAAAATGTGTCGCTGGAGGTTAGGTCTGGTGAAATCTTCGGATTGCTCGGACCCAATGGTACGGGGAAAACTACAACATTAGGATGCCTCTGCACCCTAGTTCAACCAGATGAAGGATTGTTAGAAGTCTATGGCATTTCAGTGACTCAAAATCCCGCCGCCGTTCGTCAACGCTTAGGGTATGTTGCCCAAGAAGTAGCGCTTGATAAAATGATGACGGGCCGTGAACTATTGGAAATGCACAGTGATTTATATCATTTGTCCAAAGCCCAACAGATCGATCGGATTCAATCGGTGCTGACTACTTTAGATCTTGTGGAATATGCCGATCGATTGATTGGTACATATTCTGGCGGATTAAAAAAACGGCTTGATCTTGCCGCTGGATTGCTCCATAATCCACAAATTCTAGTTCTTGATGAACCCACTGCTGGACTCGACATTGAAAGTCGCCAAATCATGTGGACCTTGATTCGACAATTGCACCAATCCGGGACCACAATTTTAATTACCAGTCATTATCTCGAAGAAATTGACGCTCTAGCCGATCGGGTGGCCATTCTCGATCGCGGTACGGTGATTGCATTGGGCAGTCCACAGGATCTTAAAAAATCCATTGGCGGCGATCGGGTGACATTGCGAGTTCGGGAATTTACGCCACTTTCTGAAGCGACTGAAGTTCGGGAACACTTGTTGAAACTGGATGTGGTTAAGTCCGTCACGCTGAATGAATTTCAAGGGAATTCATTGAATCTCGTAGTTGACGCCCAGTCTGATGTATTGGCCCAAATAGAATCTAAATTAAATTCCCTAAATTTGCCGCTTTTCGGAATTTCTCGATCGCAACCTAGTTTAGAAGATGTTTATTTGGCTGTAACGGGAAAATGCATCACTGAACCCTTAAATTAGTAGCATTTGGAAGTTATTCGGAGCTATGTTAGAGAAATAATTCATTACTAAATCAGACATTTAAGGAATTCAAATCAGGAGTTCAAACCAATATTATGACTCAAATTATTAGCCCTACCCCGTCGGCTAGCTCAGCCCAATTTGATTATCCAGATCTAAGTTTATCTATTAGAATCTTGCACTTCATTCAAGAAACCCGTGCCCTGACAAAACGTTTATTCATTCAACTCATTCGTCGCCCTTCCACCTTGATTGCCGGATTAGTGCAGCCCTTGATGTGGTTAGTGTTGTTTGGAGCGTTATTTCAGAATGCACCCGATGGCTTTATGGGCACGTCTGGCCAATATCAAAAATTTCTAGGCGCTGGAGTCATTGTATTTACGGCATTTGGCGGCGCGTTGAATGCGGGATTGCCTGTCATGTTCGATCGGGAATTTGGCTTTTTAAATCGGCTTTTAATGGCTCCATTAGCCTCCCGATCGTCCATTGTCGTTGCGTCTGCTATTTTCATTATGTCGTTGAGTTTGCTTCAAACCCTCGTCATTGTGGGTACGATCGCAATCTTAGGTGCAGGATTACCAAATGTCTTGGGGATTTTGTTAATCATGGCCATTGTGATGGTACTAGTATTAGCCGTTACCTCATTGTCGTTGGCATTGGCGTTTAGTTTAAAAGGACATGTGGAATTAATTGCCGTTATTCTGGTGACAAATCTCCCATTGCTTTTTGCCAGCACCGCTCTCGCCCCCATTAGTTTTATGCCCACTTGGTTGCAATGGATTGCGCTGCTAAACCCGTTGAGCTATGCCATTGAACCTATTCGCTACATCTATCAGCACCCTGATTGGAATTTGAATGCGATCGCTATTGTGGCTCCCTGGGGTTCGGTGTCGCTGATCGGATGTTTAGGATTACTGAGTGCATTCGCTGCCATTAGTTTCTACTCGATTCAACCGTTACTAAAACGATCGCTCGGTTAAGTGATTAAGATTGAGTTGATTTTCAATCCAAATTCGCTTTACGACGATTGTCCGACTTTAGGAAATTTCAACCGTTTCGATCGATTGCGGCATGATCCAATTCGGATAATTAGACAAATGTTAAACTAAAATTAGGATTGTGAGGGTTTACAGCGGTTTGTTCGAGGAATAACTGCTCTCACCCAAGTTCTTTTACACGATTATTCCTTTGAGGAGTTTTTCCCATGTCCATAGTCTCTATCTCAAAATTCTCCAGTGCGGTGCTGCTAGGGATTGCATTACTCCCTATTACCCCCGCGATCGCTGATGAGCCAGCCCAGGCTCCTATTGTACCCCTTGGCGAGATGCGACCTGAAGGTGGTACGGATCCGTTTTCGACGCGAGGTGACAATAGTAAGGCGATTATGGACTTGATGCACCGGGCGATGCGGGGCGATGCAAATGTCGATCGGGCCGCTGAAGCTCAATCCCAACGGGAAAATATTAATGATGCCACGTCGGACTTCTTTGCCAAACGGAATCAACTTCTAAAGCCAAAATCCGCGACTCTTCCGGGTTCTACACCGGGTTCTACAGGAGTCCCTAATGTTCGGCTCATGGCCCCGATCATGACTCCGATCACAACAGCTCCAGTATCAGGAACCGCTGTGCTTCTTCAGAATAATTCCGCGATCGTGTCTCCGGCGATCGTTGCGCCTACTGTTATCCCAGTTTCGCCTTAGTCACAACCTTGCCATCTTCGAGATCTGTGACGCGATCGGCTACATCTAAAATCCGTGGATCATGGGTAACAATTAAAACGGTCCGACCACTGGTTTTTGCTAAATTGCGCAGAAGTGTAATAATGGCATGGCCATTTTGGGAGTCAAGAGCGGCGGTGGGTTCATCAGCCATAATGATTTGGGGATTTCCGGCTAGGGCACGGGCAATCGCAACCCGCTGTTTTTGTCCGCCCGATAAGTCTTGGGGCCGATGGTTACATCGATCGGCTAGTCCCACTTGATCCAAAAGTTCGATCGCGTGTTTGCGAGCTTGGGGAACGCCTTTTAGATGGAACGCCACTTCCACATTTTCACAAGCGGTTAAAGCTGGAAATAGATTAAAGCCTTG
Source organism: Synechococcales cyanobacterium GL140_1_metabat_312 (assembly GCA_025351345.1). Classification (GTDB taxonomy): domain Bacteria; phylum Cyanobacteriota; class Cyanobacteriia; order Leptolyngbyales; family Leptolyngbyaceae; genus JAAFJU01. The sequence continues at coordinate 78,526 of JANXWB010000044.1, read as the reverse complement.
GAAAACAAATCCTAAATGTTTAAGCCGGAATGCCGCTAAACGAGAGCGTGATAATTGAGTTATTTCTTCACCTAAAAGATTAACTTGCCCTCTAGTTGGGGTTAATAATCCGGCCAAAATTGACAGCAGTGTGGTTTTCCCAGAACCGGACGGACCCATCAAAAGATGAACTTCACCAGATTTCACCGTCAAGCTGACATCTTGAAGGGCATTAAATTCTTCCCCTCCGTTGCGATAAACCAAGTTAATGTGGCTGGCAACGATCGCCGTTTCTTTGGCCATGGCCTGCACTGGACTTGGGGCTATAGGAGTTGTTTTAGCGAAAAATCGCTTGAAATCGATCGCGGTCATATCAGCACCGCCCCCCAAGTAAACAGATCATCAGACCCCCACACAGACAAACAGTATTAATCACAACGTTATCGATAGTCTCACCTTAATCCTTCAATTCTCTGAACGTTAATTCTGTATTTTAAACTCTTAATTCCTTAATTATCCTCTTCCATTCAGACGCATTGAGTCATGAAAAGTTTCAGAATAATTTTCCCCTAATCGTTTAGGCTTTAAAAACGATCGCCGGATCTACCCGTGTCACCTTTTGGACCGCAAAAATAGCCGAACCCATACACATCACCACCGTCAAGAGCAATACTGCTGCGGCTGTAGAAGGCTCGATGAGAATCATAATCCCTCGTGTCATCTGCGTCCATTGCCCCAACGTTAGACAAATTCCAATGCTAGGAACATACCCAAGAATCGCCATCCAGAGACTTTGTTCAATAATAATCCGGTAAATCACTCCATTGGAGGCGCCCATAGCCTTCAAGGTGCCAAATTCTCGAATATGGTCGGCGACAGAAGCATACAAAATTTGGCCAACCACCACCATCCCAACAATAAATCCCACTGTTGCTCCCAGACCCAAAATAAAACCAACGCCTGTTCGCACTTCCCAATAATTCCGGGTAATGGCAGCGATTTCAGCTTGAGTTAGAATCTGAGTCTCGGGCAGAGCTGCTAGAAGACGTTGCTTGAGTTGAGGAAGGTTTTGCCCCGGTTTTGCCCGGATGAGGATGTAGCTAATCGGATCGCTGAGACTCAAGGGTTGGGGAGAGGCGAGGTCTCCAAGTTTTTGCCCGAGGGGACGATTTTTAAAGCTATTAGTGCAGTTGAGATTTCCATCGGGTTGGCGGACGCAATTAATCGAGCTATTGATTTCAGCGTCGCCGTAGGTATTGGCGGTCTCTAGTGAAGAAAACAAAAAGGGGCTGGAGGCATTGGATTGGACATCTTCGGCGGTGCCTACAATAGTGACTGGAAGTCCGGCAATTGAGCCTGTCCGGTTGTTTTCGTCTAACCCAAGAGACTTCTCTACGCCACTGGCGATGATCGCCGTATAGGGTTGTTTAATTGCCTGGAGACTGCCGTCGGATAATGTCCATCCCGCAAATAATTCTCCGTCTGGATTAAATCCAAAGATGCGAGCAGGTGACAGTTTACCATCAGCCCCGCGCCATCGACCTGCCCGAACTAATAGGATTTCGGCCCGATCGACTCCCGTGATGGCCATGGATTTATTGACGTAATCTGCGGGTAGGGGTGACGTTAGCTCGAAGGCTACCATTTCCTTCGATGCGACCCATAAATCTGCGCGGGCATAGTCAATCACGATCGCGGTCGATCGCGAGAATCCTCTTAAAATCCCGAGTTGAACGGTGACTAAGCTGACGGCAAACATGATTCCGGCTTGGGCGACGAGAAATCGGGGAATGTCTTCAAAGAGATTTTTGCGGGCGATCGAGGCCATGGTAAAACAGGGGAACTTAATAGGGCTTGTTAGATATTGTTATGGATTACTGAGGATTTGGGTGAGTTTGTGAGCAATTCGATCGGCGGCTCCCGGTTTTCCCATTCGCTGTGGGCCGTTGTGGGCGATCGCCGTTAACCGTTCAGAGTCTTGTAGCAGTTGACGTAAAGTGGGGGCTAATTGATTCATGTCCTGAACATAAATAATCGATCGTCCCAATAATCGGGTCTGAGCTTCGGCAAATGTTGGGGTAAATTGTGGTCCTTGACCGGGCAATGTTATCGCAGGTTTTCCCAAGCCGATGAATTGTTCTGTCGCGGTTCCGGCCATGGCGATCGCGAGGTCTGAGGCATAGGCATACTCTGAGAATTTTGCGATGCCTAGAGTTAACAAATGAGGCCGATCGGGTCTGGAATATTGATCGGGGTTATCGGTTTGTTTCCAGTTGTTTTGAATCAAGGCGTTGTGAATAAGGGTCCGATCGAGATCGCCCGATAAAGCAGTGAGAAATTCAATTGGCCTAGGGTCAAAGTGGTCAGCCAAATTTTGCAAACCCGATAGAATCACGTCCCAGTTCCGATAGGCTTCTGGGGCACGGGAACCCGGCAGCAGCAAAATAGTTAAGGACTCGCTCAAGGATTTGCAAGAGTCAGCGGCGATAGGTTGAGGATCCAAATCCATCATGGGATTACCGAAATCGTGAGCCGAGAGTCCAAAGGCAGTTAGGGTTTGAGTGGTGATTCGATCGCGGGGAAAAATAGCTTTGCAGTTTGGACGGCTCATTAACCAACGCTCCCAGGGAAGATAAACGCCGCCTGTAAGACGGGCCAACCGATCGTCCCACCAAGACTGACGGGGATGCCAAGCGGTTTCGTCTCGAAGATAGTACTCAGATTTTGCGGTGCCAATAAAGCTGTAGTTCAATCCACTTTGCCATGCAAACAGCAGCGGCACAATATCGCCAACGGCCAAAATAAGGGCAGGTTCTGCATTCTGCTTACAGCATTTAGACCATTGCCGAACGGTCTTTAGTTGGTCTAATGTCAGGCTCAATAATCCGCCTTGAAGATCATTAGCCAACTGTTTACGATCCATATAAATGAAGCCCCCCGACGGCATTGCTTTGACCGTGCCGATGATCGAAAAGCCCTGTTTTTGATAGGCATGTCCTTCGCCCACGATCGGTAATACTTCGATCGTCGGTGCATTTGGGAGTTGCCGAAGCGCTTTGAGAATTTGAAGGGCAATGGTATCTTCGCCGTGGCCATTGCTAAGACAGAGCAAACGCATACAGAAAACTCAGACTAATCAGATATATAGTTCCATAATAGTGGACGCCGAGGAACTGCCAACATTGCTGTAATCTTGGGCGCTAAGACAACCCTAAAACGATCGCATTGAAACTACATTGAATAGGTAATTCATATTTTATGAAACTCCATAACACGCCTCAGCACCCGATCGAACAAATTCTTATCATCGGCATCAAACCATTCAATTTCTTTAATACCATTGAACCAAGTGCGTTGTCGTTTTGCAAATTGTCTCGTGTGCATGACGGTCAATGATTCAGATTCTTCTAAGGTGATTTCACTGCGCAAGTACTGCCTCACTTCCTGATAGCCTAAGGTATTCAAAAGCGGTAAATCATCGCCATATTTCGCAACTAAATTCTGAACTTCATCCACAAACCCCAGGTCAAACATTTGCCTTGTTCGCCGAACTATTCGATCGGTCAAGCATTCAGACCTTAGCCCAATCTGCAAAATCGGATAGTTCGGGGGTATTTCGCCCTGCTGAGCGCTCATGGGAATTCCCGTCACATAAAAAACTTCCAAAGCTCGCACAGTCCTAATCCGATCGTTACCGTGGATCTTGAGACAGGCTTTTGGATCCAAATGCTGAAGCAATTGATAACACAGACCTTGGCCTAAAGCTTCCAACTGCGATCGTAATTCCCGATGCTGTGCGACGCGAGGAATTTGCATTCCGTGGGTAATGGCTCGTAGATATAATCCTGTTCCACCCACTAGTAAGGGCAAAGTAGCCTTCGACAAAATTTGATTCGCTTGGTCTTGAAACATCGCCGCCGAGACAGTCTCTGTCGGATCGTAAGCATCGACCAAATAATGGGGAACCTCCGCCATCTCCGCCGGAGTCACCTTAGCGCTACCGATATCAAACTCACGATAAATTTGCCGAGAGTCCGCGCTGATGATGACAGACCCTAGCTCGCGGGCAACTGCAATTCCCAGTCCTGACTTTCCCGTCGCCGTCGCTCCACAAATCGTTACTAGTCCACGGGGAAATTCTGGTACAATCTTGTCTAGTACATTTGAATTATTCAGTTGATTGTGTCTTGATGTAGCGGCTTGGGCGATCGGACCCAAATCTTGATTCACTATTACTCCATCTGTCACTCCATCTGTCATAGCCTCGTTCCCATACCTATGTAAAATGCTTCTCAGAGCTGCTCAAAACCCTCTACAACCCTTTCATGTTAGAATTATTGAGATACTTGCTATATTAAAGCGTCACAAACGTCCTCACGGCCATTTTCGTAAAAGAGCTGTTTTCGGATTGTTTCTTTAATTTCAACCTCGTCCAGACGGAGTACCACACCTCATGACTCAAGATTACGGCGCTCAACAGATTCAAGTTCTCGAAGGACTTGAGCCAGTCCGCAAACGCCCAGGAATGTACATTGGTACGACGGGGCCACGCGGCTTGCATCATCTAGTGTATGAGGTTGTGGACAACTCCGTTGATGAAGCACTAGCTGGTTATTGTAAAAATATTGACGTAATTATCCACGAAGATGGATCCGTCAGCGTTCGAGATGATGGACGTGGTATTCCAACGGATATCCACAGCAAGACCGGAAAGTCTGCACTCGAAACGGTGATGACCATTCTCCATGCGGGTGGGAAGTTCGGTGATGGCGGTTATAAGGTTTCCGGCGGATTGCATGGAGTCGGGATTTCGGTGGTGAATGCGCTTTCTGAATGGGTAGATGTCACGGTGTGGCGCAATCAGAAAACTCATACGCAACGCTTTGAACGTGGACTTTCCATGGGAGATTTGGCAGCCAAAGATGGGGCAGGTAGCCAAACCGGAACCCAAGTTCATTTCATGCCGGACAATACCATCTTCACAGAGACGGTCGAGTTTGATTACGGCACCTTGTCTGGACGGTTAAAAGAGCTGGCTTATCTGAATGCGGGCGTTCGGATTATCTTCACGGACAAACGATCGAGTGCGACCAAAGACGGTGAATTCCGCATTGAAGAATATCTTTATGAAGGCGGAATCCAAGAATACGTCGCCTACATGAACCGTGACAAACAACACTTGCATGAAGAAGTTATTTTCATTAATGCTGAAAAAAACAATGTGCAAGTTGAAGTTGCGTTGCAATGGTGCGTGGATTCCTACAGCGATAATATTCTCGGGTTTGCCAACAACATTCGGACGATCGATGGCGGAACCCATTTGGAAGGGCTGAAAACGGTTCTAACTCGGACCTTGAATTCTATTGCCCGTAAGCGCGGTAAGCTCAAGGAAAACATGTCGAATCTGGCCGGGGAAAACATCCGGGAAGGTCTGACGGCGGTAATTTCGGTTAAGGTTCCGGATCCGGAATTTGAAGGCCAAACCAAAACTAAGCTGGGGAATAGTGAAGTTCGGGGAATTGTAGATTCGATCGTTAGCGAAGTCCTAACCGAGTATTTAGAATTCCGTCCGCAAATTGCCGATACCATCCTAGAGAAAGCAGTTCAGTCGTTTAATGCCGCCGAGGCCGCTAGACGTGCCCGCGATCTCGTCCGTCGTAAATCAGTTCTAGAATCGTCAACATTGCCGGGTAAACTCGCCGATTGTGCGTCCCGCGATCCATCTGAATCCGAAATATACATTGTAGAAGGAGATTCGGCTGGCGGTTCAGCAAAACAAGGTCGCGATCGTAAGTTTCAAGCGATTCTTCCATTGCGTGGAAAAATCGTCAACATTGAAAAAACCGATGATTCTAAAATCTACAAAAATACTGAAATTCAAGCGCTGATTACAGCTTTGGGATTGGGAATCAAAGGTGAGGAATTTGATGTGGCAAACCTTCGCTATCACCGGATCATCATCATGACCGATGCAGACGTAGATGGGGCGCACATTAGAACCCTACTTCTAACCTTCTTCTATCGCTACAAACGTGAAATGGTCGATCGTGGATTTGTCTATATTGCCTGTCCGCCGTTGTACAAACTAGAGCGCGGAAAACAGCATCAATATTGCTACAGCGATCGGGATTTGAAGCAACGGATTGCCGAATTTCCCGCCAATGCAAATTACAACATTCAACGCTTTAAGGGATTAGGGGAAATGATGCCAGTCCAGCTTTGGGATACCACGATGAATCCTGAAACCCGGACCTTAAAGCGCGTTGAGATTGAAGATGCTGCTGAAGCCGATCGGGTGTTTACTATGTTGATGGGCGATCGGGTTGCGCCGCGTCGTGAGTTTATTGAAACCTACGGATCTCGCATGAACATGGCTGATCTAGACATCTAGTTCAATCTGGATACTAACTTGACAATAATTTGTTAGTTAATTAATTAGAGGATGCGGTGGGATTTGAACAAAATCTCACCGCTTTTTAGTGGTTAGAAATCATCCAACCTTGACTGAACCAATTCATCATCCACCGAATAGATTATCCTATAATCCCCAACACGGTAGCGATAGTAGCCTGCATAATCTCCTTTGAGAGCTTTGATGTTGGGATGAGATCGGGGAGTTTTCTCTAGCTGCTGCAAACATCGGGTAATCTTCTTGGCTAAGGCTTTGTCAGCATTGACGTAAACTTTTTGGACATCGGGGTGGAGAAGAACTTCATACATCAAAGCGAAGGGTTCTCTAACTGCTGTACTGGGCGTTAGAGGTGGCTTGATTTTGCTTAACACGCTCTAGCAAGCCAGGAATTGCCAGAAGTTCTTGAGTTGCAACTTCGCTTTCAGCATTTGCCAAGTAAGCCGCAAAATCAGCAAGCACTTGTAAGCGCTCTGGCGACAGTTGCTTGAGTGAGTCATTGAGTTGATGCTGTAACTCAGTCGCAGATACCAAAATTGACGACTCCATATCTTCTATTGGGGAATTATCTGTAGCATTCATCGCGTGCTTCACATTTTCAAGGGCTAATATCCACTGTAAGTTAACCAAACTGTAGGGAAACGTCGGTCATTTGGAAATTATAGCGGAATCTCGATCGAGCTAATTGATACTCGCATTTGCTGGCGGTTGGTTGAGAGTGCGATCGTACTATCTTTCTAACGCATAAAATCAGCAGCGTGGCCTGTCGCGATTCACCAGCGGGTTTCGTCCGTCCGGTGCGTTTGAATTGTTAGACATCATGCACTAAAGTAGTGGTAAACGACGAATACGAATACGGCTTGGCTCGACCGTAATGGCTGATCCTTGCTCTAAGTCGTCTTCGCACTCAGCAATTACTACCAGTAATAAATCTGTGAATGCTTGAGCACGTAACCTTTCAATCCGAATACGAATAACCGATGGAGAAACTGCTCCACCCAGTGCCAACAAAGCATGAAAATCTGCATCCAACGTGGCAACAACACGCCCTTCTTTCCTGGCTCTCTGGATGATTTCCGCATCTTCGGCCTCAGACATTTCAATTGCACCTACATGGATAGTATCGATACCTGCATCGCGTAATAATGCCGCCGTAGAAAGCGGTAATCCCTGATCAAGCAACAACTTCATAGCTTTGGGATAACTCAATGATTCGATCATCCATGTAAGTAGAAGCGTAAACTAACGCCTGTTTAATGTCTTCATCATCTAGGCTAGGAAATTCTCGACACAACTCTGCACGATCGGGGTAAGTTGCCAACAACTCAATCACTCTACGGACAGTCAAGCGAAGGTTGCGAATACAAGGCTGACCATTCATGCGAGCAGGAGAGGTAGTAATACGGTCTAATTTCATTCTGATTTACCTTATGTACTGATTCTATGCAGTCATTCTAGAGTATGAGCACCCAGTAATCTATGTCTTTAAATCACGACCACAGTGTCTACAAACCCTAGCTTCAGCTTTTATAGTTTCTGCACAATAAGGACAGTTCTTAGAATTTACAATTGCAATCCCTTGATTAAGCCTAACGTATTCAAATCGCTTACTTAATCGCAAACCCCCTGAACTCCTCAACTCCCGATCGGCATCAGGGACATAGCCGCTATATCTCACAAACCATGTCCCCAGGAAACTAGCCGATCGCCGCCAAAATATCAGATGCATGAGTTTCAGTATTCACCGTCTCATACACCTGAGCAATCTTGCCAGACTCAATCACATAGGTAACCCGTTTTGCATACTTCACCCCATTCCGATCGCCCGCCACATCATAGGCCGTCACGATCGCGCCATCCACATCCGCCAACAATGGAAACGGCAAGGTAAATTTAGCGGTGAATGCTTGGTGTGAGGCTTCATCGTCCATGCTCACCCCGAAGACCGTAATGCCTTTGGTGGTGTATTGCGCATAATTGTCCCGAAAGCTACAGGCTTCCTTTGTGCAACCTGGCGTATCGTCTTTGGGATAAAAATACAGCACAACCGTTTTTCCGGCGTAATCTGCAAGTTTGACGGTATTGCCCTGAGTGTCTTTGACGGTGAAATCAGGAGCTACTGCACCAATGGATAAAGCCATAAAAAATACGTACTCAACGGGAAAAAAGTTTTCTCCCTAATTATACCGTCCCCACAGAATCCCGTTTGCCGATCCCAGGCTCAGACAATCCTGTATTCTGGGGAGAGAATCAGTCATTGCAATCATTAATACTCCCCATGATTCAAATCCCACCCATTTTCCAGCGCCTTCAAGCCCAAATCGGCGCGATCGTAGTTCTAGCCGTTCTGGTACTACAAATCTGTCTCCCCGCAAACGCCACGAATATTTACGATGTTCCTGACTTTGAAGAAAATGCCCACGTCGTAGACCAGGCCGAAGTCCTGAGCCGCGCCACTGAAGGAACCATCAATTCGACGTTTCGTAAAATTGAGACCGACAATGGTCAAGAGATTTACATCGTTACGGTCCGTCGGTTGGACTACGACGTAACGATCGAAAAATTCACCCAAGATTTATTTGTTCGTTGGTTTCCGACTGCCGAGGATCAAAATAATGTGACACTTCTGACCATAGATGTTCAGACGGACAATACGGCGATCGTGACGGGGGAAGGTGCCAAAGCAATCATGCCCGATACGATTGCCCAAAGCGTCGCCAAAGAAACCGTACTAGTGCCGTTGAAATATGGCAACAAATACAATCAAGCCTTTACCGATGCAACCGATCGGCTAGCCTTGGTGCTTTCGGGTCAAGCCGATCCTGGTCCGCCTGTGGTCAAAGACAATATCAATGTGGAAGGTAATTTTGCCAGCCGTGAAGAAACTAAAGAAGGCGGCGGATTCACTTGGGTGATTGTGTTGTTGGTGTTATCCACTGTAATTCCCATGGCAACCTACTACGGCTATCTTTACATTGGTAATCGTGAGTAATTGGTCTGAGTCATTAAATTGATGATTTAATCAAGAAACCCCGCTGATTTGAATTTAATCACCGGGGTTTCTGTTTGATTGAGAATAATCAATTCAAATTGAAAGCCATTACTCTAGAAGACTTCTAAGCATCCAAGCATTCTTCTCATGTAGGTTCATGCGTTGGGTGAGCAAGTCGGCGGTGGGTTCGTCGTGGGCTTCAGAGGCTTTCGGATGGAGCGATCGGGCAGTGCGAACGACAGCCTCCTGACCTTCCACCAATAGCTTAATCATTTCGTTTGCTTTAGGTACACCTGCGGTTTCAGGAATAGAGGTGAGTTCCGCATATTGGCTGTAGGTGGCGGGGGCGGGATAGCCCAGGGCACGAATGCGTTCTGCAATCATATCAACCGCTAACGCCAGTTCGGTATATTGCGCTTCAAACATTAGATGCAATGTATTGAACATTGGCCCAGTGACGTTCCAATGAAAATTGTGGGTTTTGAGGTACAGCGTATAGGTGTCAGCCAACAGGCTCGAAAGTCCTTGGGCGATCGCTTCTCGCGATGCAGGTTCAAGACCAATATCAATAGCTGTTCCCATGGCTGCGATCGACAGCGCTGCTTCTTTTTTCTTACCCATGGTAGATACCTTTTATTAAATCGTTCATTCCTACTTTGTAGTTTACCATATCGTTCCCATAGTCATAATGACTATGAGTTATAGCTACGGCTTTGGTCTTTCGAGGGTAGTTTATCGGTTTGCGGTGGAGGTGAGTTTGAGTTCTTCTCGGAGGATTTTTTTGTAGATTTGGGGCAGGCTGCTACTCATGTCGTTGGTTTCGATGCCGTAGCCGAGGCTCGTCCAAGTGGGGGAGAGTTTTTGGAGGACGGTGTTGATTTGTCCTGATTGTAAGAGTTTGCTGAGGTCGGCATTCCAAGCGTTGCGGTCGCTGAGCCAGCGATAAGTGACGACATCTTGGTACTGCGGCTCGAAGCTGTAATGTTGCCAGAGCCAGAGTCCTGAGGCTCCGGGATGATATTTTTTAGATTGCTCTTGCCAGGTAGTGGTGATGAATTGGTAGCGTCCGGCAGCGGTGGAGCAGTTACCTAGGTTGGGACCAACGCTGATGGTGATACATTGATCGGGGTGTTGGCCGTAGCTCTGGGTGCGACTACCGCCGTAGATGATGCTGTAGGGGTTAGATACGTTGGATTCGCTGGCGGAAATAGTCCGCATGAGGGCGCGGATATAAGGGTCGCCGCCTTCCATTGCTAATGGCGCATTTTCGCCTTTGAGTTCTGTATTCACCCAGGAAAAGCTATTTCCGGCGCGCAGATTTGTGAGAATGTACACCAGCCACAAAATGACGGTGCAGTGAGTAAGAAATTTTCCAAGGGAGTAGTCGTTTTTTACGGCCATGTCCATATTGCGTTGAGTTTACGTTGAATCATTTGACGCGATCGTTTTTATTTAGACGATAGGCGTTGTGATTCCGAGAACGCTATTTAAAAATTGTACTTCAGTTTTTAAGGGCTGTTGCACTGAAAATTTGATTGGAGATTTGATTGAAAACTGGATGGCTTAAGCTAAGCCGATCGATGAATCATTGGAGCGGCACCCAGTAGGGTTTGGGTATAAAGATGCTGAGGATGGTCAAAAATGGTCGAGGCTTGATCAAGCTCAATGATTTTACCGTGATACATAACCGCAATGCGATCGCAGAAGAATCGTGCAACCCATAGGTCATGGGTGATGAATAGATAGGTTAATTCAAATTCTTCTTTTAGATCTTGCATTAAGTCTAAGACTTGGGTGCGGACGGTGGCATCAAGCATACTGACGGGTTCGTCGCAGATGATGAGTTTGGGTCGGGTAATTAGGGCGCGGGCGATCGCAACCCGTTGTTGTTGTCCGCCGGAAAGCTCGCTGGGGTAGCGGTTAAGGTAGGTTTTGGGTTCGAGTCCGACTCGGTGCAGTAGGGCTTCGACGTGGGGTTTGGCGGTGGTTGCTGTGGCCATATTGTGAATTAGTAATGGGTCAGCAATGCTTTCGCCCACGGTCATGCGGGGATTTAGGCAGGCGCTGGGATCTTGGAAGATCATTTGAATGTCGCGGCGCTGCTGTTGCATTCGTTTGTGGGTCAATTGGCCCAGATTTTGGCCTTGAAATTCAACGGTGCCGCTGGTGGGTTTGATCAGTTGCAGAATTGTTTTGGAAAGGGTGGATTTGCCGCAGCCAGATTCGCCGACGAGTCCGAGGGTTTCATTGGTATGAATTGTTAGATTGATGCCATCGACGGCGCGAATGGTCCGATCGTCTTTTGAAAAGAGTGTTGTAATTAGATTACTTTTACGATCGTAATATTGTTTGAGATTGGTTAAGATTAGAAGGGATTCGGGTTTGATTGGGTTTATTTTTTTTGCGTGTCCTGCTTGTAAGTATAAGGCGGAGTTTAGAAGTTCTTGGGTGTATTCGTGTTGTGGATGATTAACAATTTCATCGGTTGTATTCAGTTCAACTAGTTTGCCATTGGATAAGACGGCTATCCGATCGCAGGTTTCGCTGACCATGGCGAGATCGTGGGAAATCAATATCAAACTCATATTGCGTTCGGTGCAAAGTCGTTTGATTTCGGTAAGAATTTCGGCTGCGACGGTTACGTCTAAACTGGTGGTGGGTTCGTCAGCAATAATAAGTTTGGGATTGAGAATTAGGGCCAGGGCAATAGCGACCCGTTGACGCATTCCGCCGCTGAATTCGTGGGGATATTGATTCCACCGATCGGCTGGTATTTTGACGGCTTCTAGTACGTCATGAGCACGGGCGCGGGCTTGTTTTCGGGTGATGCCAATTTCGTGGGCCTGTAAGGTTTCGATGCAATGATCGCCGATCGTCAACAGCGGATTGAGCCGGGTCATGGGGTCTTGGAAGACTAATGCAACGGTTTCGCCTCGAAATTTTCGTAACCGATCGCCTGTGAGTCGTGCAATGTCTTGGCCTTCAAACAGGAGTTCGCCTTGAATGGTTGAGCCATTGGGTAGCATTTGTAGGATTGCTTTACCGATCGTCGATTTGCCGCTGCCGGATTCGCCCACGAGTCCTAGCCGTTCTCCGGGCTGTAGGGTGAGGGAAAGGTCTTCGACGACCCATTCGATGGAGTTGGGGTAGGCGAGGTTGAGATGGTTGATTTGCAGGAGTGACATAGGGACTTCGACGGGGATATTGGCATGGCTATCCTTTGTTATCTGATGTCCTTGCGATTTTGTCAAAGGGAAGAGGTGACTATCAGACTAATTGAAGAATGTGATTAGGATGAGAGATGGGTAGAAGAAACTGGTATCAAGATTGATGCGGCGGTATCCCTCGATCGAAGTGAAGGTCTAGATAGAGAAATGGTTGTGAATCGGATTTTCGGATTTTCTATAAATCTTATATACTACTGCTTTGTATTACATTTATACTATTGTTTAAGATAACTAGAATTGGAAAATTATGATTAGTGAAAATTCAGTGAAATGTTACATATGCGAGCAATATATCGTAGATGGAAATACATACGATGAGCATATTATACTTAATGCGCTGGGTGGAAGGCTTCACTCAAAAAATCTATTTTGTCGTCAATGTGCTCCTCTGTTCGACAAAATAGATGCTGAGCTAGCAAAGCAGTTTAACCCTCTAGCAAATCTTCTAAATGTCAAACGACATCGCGGACAACCTCAGCCTATTCAAGCTAAAATTGTCAATTCTGGAGAACAAATATATATAGATTGTGTTGGTAAGATACGAAGATTGAAACCAACCATTAACCATGAAAAAAATGGAAGACTTAGAATAACGACCGGAGGAAATGAGAATAAATTAAAGGAGATATTAAATGGATTAAAGAGAAGAAATCCTACTCTTGATATTAATAAAGAATTAAAGAGTGCTGTGAAGTCAAAATCTTCTTTGGATACTCAAATTAAATTTCATTTTGAAGTTAGCAGTGACACAATTTACAGAGCTATTTGTAAAATAGCCATGAATTTTTACGTTTATAGTACACGGGAATACAGTCATATTAATCACTTAATTCCTTATTTAAAGGGGGAAGAAGCTATTGACTGTGTGAAAATATGCGATTCAATTTACGAGTTCTTTCCATTTTCTTTAACACGAGGTGAAGTTTTCCATAGCCTGATTGTTCGTGGAGACTCAGAAGAGAAGATATTGTACGGAGTTGTGCAGATGTTTAGTACTTTTCAGTATATTGTCCTCTTATCTAAAAGGTATGAAGGACAAGGTTTTTCTGATTCCTATTGCTTTGACTTGACAAAAAGAATTCAGCATCGTCCCTTCTTAGAGATTCCTTATATTTCAAAAAGCCTGATTCTGGAAATTTTAGGGCAACAATTATGCCCAAGTTCCCATTTCAAGACCCGTATTAATGATCTGGCAAAATTTATTCAAATACACCAACATTCTGCGAGACTAAGTTAGGTAGGTACGCTGGGGAGCAAGAATTATTCATCAATCTCTTCTTGATTCACGCCCGATCGTTCATATTCACTCAATGATTCAGTTACGGGTTTTACCAGTTTTATGCCGATCGTAGAGCTGTTGAATCTATACGATCGCCCCCCCGCTCCTCCACAATCTCAATCAAATCATCAAGCGTTTTGATCCGGTAGGATGGTGAGACCGATCATTTCATCTGGTGGTTATCGGCTAAAAAAGATAGAATAAACTAGTGACGAATGAGTAGTTCCACATGCATGTGATCACCCGAAAACGTCTCAACGAGTTTGTTGAGCGTTATCCTGAAACCCAAAATGCGATCGTCAAATGGTAAAGCAGAATACAGCAGAAACCTTTGTCGAATTACGGAAAACATTTCCCTCGGCAGACCAAGTTGGTAAACTCACTGTTTTTAACATTGGAGGAAATAAAGTTCGACTCATTGCTGCAATTCATTACAATCGTCAGAAGCTCTACATTCGCGCTGTCTTAACTTATCCAGAATACAATTTAGGGAAATGGAAAGAATGATGCAAATACTAAATTTAGACCAAACTATTACAAATTGGAGTACGATCGCAGACAGTGTTTTTGTGCCGCATACAGAAGCAGATTACGATCGGCTGGTTGCCATTCTCGATCGATTAATCGACCAAGTGGGAGAAGATGAAAACCATCCATTAGCATCTCTGATGGAAGTTGTCAGTGCATTAATTGAAAACTATGAAATAGCCACTATTCCTGAGTTGGTATGACAATCCCCCTTTCCTAGCTACCACAAAGTCTCGATTGTGATTGAGTCGCGAGTTTTACATGTATGTAGAAGGCCGATCGCAACTTTCTGTATGAATCCTACGATTCGTCTCTGCTTCATCCAAAATCCTTCTCAACTAGAAATAGTCTGAGCTTGTAGATCTTGCAATTGTGGGATTTTGTTTTCTGGATGAAATGCGATCGTCTTTGATGCAATGTTATTTGCGATCGAACGTTATTGATTGAAAATTTCGATCGGTCTGGCTGAAAAACACTTGAACATTGAGCATTAAATACTGTCATCAATACCGTAAACGTTGACGATGGTTTGCCACAGACTCCACAAGCCCAATAGCCAGGAAATTCATAAGCAATGCCGATCGTCCATGGCTCAAGTACGGCAATGGAATCCCAGTCACAGGGGACAAGCCGATCGTCATACCAATATTAACGAAGGTTTGAAACACGATCATCGAAAACACACCGATCGCAATCAAGGACCCGAAATCATCCTTTGCATTTTGAGCAATGACCAACAGCCGATAGCAAATTAATAAAAATGTAAGTAATACTGCGATCGAGCCAACAAATCCAAGCTCCTCACCGATCGCTGCAAAGATGAAATCTGTATGCTGTTCAGGAATAAAATTTAATTGAGTTTGGGTTCCTTTATTTAAACCTTGACCAAAAAGCTGCCCCGCCCCGATCGCGATGCGCGACTGAATCAAGTGATAACCCCCATTTAATGGATCTTGCTCGGGATTCATAAACATAGTGATGCGCTGTTTTTGATAATCTTGCAGCACCCGAGTCCAGAGAAATTCTCCTAGTCCACCGGAAATTAAATTAATTACCACAGCCCCAAAGCTTCCCCAGCGCGGCCAAGGCAAATTCCGCAGCGCGACAATTCCCATCACCGCAACCCATACCAACCATAGACCAATTCCCAAGGGGACTAAACCAGGATTGAGGGATCCCAAAGCCATAGGCAACGATCGCAGCATAATTGCACTAAGCAATGGAGAAACCATCAAAATTAACCAAGCCGGATTGGCATTGCCCCAATAGAGCATCCCAATGGTAATCGCGCCAAATACCAACGAGGTGCCGAGATTAGGCTCTAGAAAAATCATGGTCCAGGGCAATGCAACCACTGACATCGCCCGCAGCATTGAGCCAATCGTATTAGCAGGCCGATCGTGCAAAATAGCAGCCATGGTAATAATGATCCCAAGTTTGGCAAACTCAGAGGGCTGTAAATTAAAACCCAGCACATTAATCCAACGGGTTGCGCCGAGTTCAGTCCGCCCAAAAAGCATCACACAAACCAAACCAAAATTAGTGACGCCATAAACAATCCATCGCCATTGGATCAACTGCTCATAGCGCCATCTTGATAAAAGTGCGATCGCAAAGACTCCAATGACTCCTATCCCGGCATTTTGGGTCCATTGCAGTGGCAGAGTAGTGTGGGTGATGCTTCGGATCATCACACAGCCCAAAACCATGAGGCCTACCGTCCCTAATACTAACCACCAATCGAGTCCTTCCCAAGGTTGTAAAAGGGACTTCCAACGAATGCGAGGCATCAGGGTTTTCTGGAACATAGTGTGGGGTTAAATAGCGTTGACTTACAGGGAACTTACAGGGAATTTAGCAAGCGTGAGCTTAGTCGCGAAAGCTTAGTAATAGGAGAGAGCTTAGCTTATGGGGGCGCTAGGATAATGCTGCGATCGAGACTTGGGCGGCAACATTCTGGGCAATTTCACGAAGAGCAATCGCACTGGCCGAGTCAGGATGAGACACCACGATCGGAACTCCCCTATCACCGCCAACCCGCAATGAGATTTCGAGGGGGACACATCCCAGTAAGGGAACTCCTAGCTCGACCGCCGCTTTTTGTCCGCCTTCTGAGCCAAATAAGTCATACTTGCGATCGGGCATATCAGGTGGAATGAAATAGCTCATGTTTTCCACAATACCGAGAATTTTTGTACCCAATTGCTCAAACATTTTTAAGCCACGTCTCGCATCAGAAAGGGCCACGGTTTGCGGAGTCGTCACGATTACAACGCCTGCAACTGGAACCCGTTGAGCGATCGTAAGCTGGGCGTCGCCTGTTCCCGGTGGCATATCGACGATCAGATAATCCAGTTCGCCCCAGTCCACTTGATAAAGAAAATTTCGCACCATGCCATCGATCATCGGACCGCGCCAAATGACAGGTTGATCGGGATTGATCAGAAATCCCATGGATACTAACTTAACTCCATGGTTGAAAGCGGGTTCAATGATTTCGCCCTGTTCACCTTGACGAACGGCGACCTTAGTTCCGGCAAGGCCGAGCATTGTAGGTGCATTTGGTCCATAGATGTCAGCATCAATTAAGCCAACTTTTGACCCGGCTTGAGCTAAGGCGACGGCTAGGTTGACAGCTACTGTGCTTTTCCCAACGCCACCTTTTCCGCTGGATACCGCAATAATATTTTTGACGCCCTTGACCAATTCTCGGCCTGGAGCTGATTTTTGAGCTGGAGTGTCGGCTGTTACTTCGACTTCAACAGTTTTGACTCCGGGAAGCATCTTAATCGCTCGTTCGCAGTCTTCGACAATAAAAGCTTTAAGGGGACAAGAGGGCGTTGTTAGGACCAAGGTGAAACTTACCGCCCCGTCGGACACCTTAACGTTGCGAATCATATTGAGTTCGACAAGACTCTTATGAAGTTCAGGGTCTTCGACAGGTTTGAGTACGTCAAGGATGTCTTGGGCGGTAAGCGTCATAAGATTTTGGCTGAGACTGACTAGTATAAATACGGTTCTAGTTTAGCTTAGCCGTGGCCTCCGATTTGCCATTTGATAGAGCATCCGATCGGATCTGTTTTAGCTAAGTTCACCATCTGGCCTGATAGTAGCTCTTCTATTGCGTTGTGAAGGTAGTTCACAGTGACAGCGTTGGCATTTTGGGGATTGTCATCGATCGCGCCACTGTAGACCACAATGCCTTGTTTATCGAGCAGGAAGACATGGGGCGTTTTCAGGGCATCAAAGCTGTGGGCAACATCTTGGTTCTCATCCCGCAAGTAAGGATAAGCAATCCCCAGTTGCGACACCAAAATTTTCATATTGGCAAAGCTGTCATCAGGGAACTGGGCTGCGTCATTTGGGTTAATGCCAATGACTGCAACGCTTTTGGATTGATAATCTTGGTGAAGTTGGGCGATCCGATCGAGGTATGCCTTGACGTAAGGGCAATGGTTACACATGAAAACCACGCATACCGCCTTGTGGGATTCAAGATAGCGAGCCAAGTGGTGGACAGTACCGTCGGCACCCGGTATCTCAAAGTCTGGGGCGTAGCTGCCTATTTCTGTTTTTGCCATGGGTTCGCCGGAGTAGCTGCGTTTAGAGGACTGGTCTGTATCAGTTTATCCATTTTCATGAGAATCGGAGCGGCAAAATTTACTGAATCATCCCCAACCATTAGTTTAGTCAATTTACTAATTTAGCCCTCTAACTTAGTAATTTAGTAGTAGTTTAGCCATCGTTTGCAATCACCGAATTAATTGTGCTGCGGGCATCGGTTTTGAACTCCTGGACATTGACTCGACCCAGAAGTCCGATCGCGCCCAAAATAAAGCCAGCCTGAACGGCCAGTACCATGGCATAAGCCCACAACGGTCGTTCACCTTGAGGCGACATGCCAAAAATCTGAGTGCCAATGTCTAAAATACTTCCGCCCAAAATTGCTGCTGTTCCGCGAGACAATGCCT
The DNA here is from genome assembly GCA_025351345.1 of Synechococcales cyanobacterium GL140_1_metabat_312. Lineage (GTDB taxonomy): Bacteria > Cyanobacteriota > Cyanobacteriia > Leptolyngbyales > Leptolyngbyaceae > JAAFJU01. The sequence goes on along the minus strand of JANXWB010000044.1, from coordinate 60,141 downwards.
GCGCTAGTCCCCAAGTTCCGATAAAGGTTCCGGCAGTTTCAGCGGCGGTCAAATCCAGCATTAGAGTAATTGCGCCTGTTGTGGTTGTGCCAGAGGCTAATCCAAACAGTAAGAGACACAGTTTCAGCACTGCTGCGTTTGCGGTGAATCCCGCCAAAATAATGGTCCCGAGAGACAATGCTACGGCCTGACACCCGACTTGAGTGGTTCTTTTTTTACCAATTAGGGGCGAAATAAAGAACCCAGAGATCAAAATGCCGATTACGGTGCCCACGCCATAAGGTACGTTCAACAGCGCCGTTTCCCCCGCCGTCAAATTAAAAACATCTCCGCCGAAGGGTTCCAAAATGGCATCTTGCAAAAATAAACCCAAGGTCATGGTGATGAGAAAGGTGAAAAAATATTGGGTTTGTTTGCTAGCTGTTATGAGAGACCAAGCTCGACTTAAACCCACTATTTCTTTAGTTTCGTGGATATTTGGATTGATCTCGTTGGTGTTGCTCTGGGCGATCGCTTTTCGTTCTTGATTCGATCGTAAGAACCGTGAATATTTCTTCTCAACGCCCCAAGTGGAAATGAATGCCATCGAGACGACCAACCACGGCACCACTAAAAACAATTGATTGACACTAGTTTGTAAGGACTCGATCGACGGATTTGTGCCTAGTTTTTTTAGCATTACCCCAATCGTAATGGCCCCAGCGATCGTCCCTATTAGCAGCATGGCCCAGTCTACGGCGACGACTTTCGATCGGTCTTCTTCTTCAGTAATATCTACCAGCAGCGTCGCAAAGGGAGTTGAACTAGCGCTGATAGCAATGCCGTACAGACCAAACAAGATAGTTGAGAGAATAATCCATTCTGACGCTTGCAGTAGATTATTGCTGCCAGACGTTTTATTTAAAAGCGCCCCCACTTTCCACAGCGGCTGCACAGCGAGAAAGGCGATCGTGGCAAAACTCAGTGCCCCAAATCTGACATACCAAGTGCGATGCAGACCGAAGATTGGTTTTGTATCTGACAATTGGCCAAACCAAATCCGCGCGGGGGCGACAAACAAAGTCACCGCTAGGACAATGCTTGCGATCGTTCCTGGAACACCCAATTCCTTAATCAGCACCCGATTTAGCAACCCAAACAGTAAGACCGACATCATTCCTAAGCCCATTTGAAACAGCCCCAGCCGCATCATGGTCCAAAGACTAACCCGAGGAAGAGGGTAGGTCAGGGTATCTGGAGATAAAATTGGGCGTTCTATGCTATCCATGCGAGCTACTATGCTGAGTTACGGCTTAGACTACCTACCTAGAATAGAGGGAAACCCGTCCGGAAGTGGAATAGAGTGGTGAATCGGCTTCATCTATCGTTACAATTTAGGTACGCTTTTGTAAGGCATCGTCTACGCAAGTGCATTGTCCCTTTGAGGCCCGCCCCCATGACTATTCCCACTACTGTTCAGCTTGGTAAATCTGCGATCGCACCTATTGGAGTCGGCACTTGGGCTTGGGGAGATTCGTTTTTCTGGACCTATGGGAAAGAGTATGGCGAAGCGCAAATTGCTGAAGCTTTTAATACGAGTGTGGAGGCTGGAGTTACGCTGTTTGATACGGCTGAAATTTATGGGCTAGGCGAGTCTGAACGGATTGTTGGGCGCTTGGTGAAGACGGCTAAAGAAAAGATTTATATTGCGACAAAGTACATGCCTGTGCCGTGGCGGGTTAGTGCAAAGCAGGTGTCTGATGCGGTGAATGCGAGTTTCTCTAGATTAGGGGTCGAGTTTATTGATCTGTATCAAATTCATCAACCTTTCAGTTTTTTGATGGGCCAGCAGACGCTGCTTAAAACCTTGGCCCGCGAAGTGGAGGCCGGACGGATTGGGGCATTGGGCGTGAGTAACTATTCTGAAAGCCAAATGCGCGAGGCTCATGGGACGCTAGCCAGTCTCGGCATTCCTTTAGCGGTTAACCAGATACAATATTCCCTGCTCGATCGTAAAATTGAGAGTAATGGCGTTTTGGCGGCAGCTCGGGAGCTTGGGGTAACAATTTTGGCCTACAGTCCGATCGCACAGGGGTTGTTGACGGGAAAATATACGGTGAATGGTCCGGCAGTGGCGACTGGAGCGCGAAAAATGGATGCACGATTTAAGCCTGAGGGACTAGAGAAAATTCAGCCTATTTTGACTACGCTCAAGGAAATTGGTGGGAAACACGATCGGACTTGCGCTCAAGTTGCACTCAATTGGCTGATTTCCCAACCTGGCGTGATTCCGATTCCGGGCGCAAAAACCGCAGACCAAGCGGCTCAGAATGCAGGTGCGATCGGTTGGTCGTTGAATGATGAAGAAATTGCGCAAATCGACCGGGTTAGTCGCGCAAGTCGGTGAAGTTTGGACAAAGGAGACCCGATCGGACGGAATATTGGATCATTCCCGTGAAAAAGATAATGTAAGGGAATGATTCGGGTAACTTACGTTTAGAGACTAATATTATTCAGGAGGAATATAGCCCGATCGATTTGCAATAATCTCTAAACTAATAATCTGTGAACTATCTGTAAAAGACGGGTTTTGCAGATAATCAAGAAAGCTGGGCTGGGAATTTTCTATGGGCACGATTTTAGTAGTTGATGATAGTACGCTGGCACGAGAAATGCTGTCGGGTGAGTTGCGCCGATCGGGATTCACCGTGGAGACTGCGGTGGATGGTGCGGATGCGAAGGTCAAAATCGCTGCAAATCCGCCAATATTAGTGGTGACGGACTTGATCATGCCCCAGGTGAATGGCTACGATCTGTGTCGTTGGGTTAAAAGTAATCCGACCACGCTCAACGTTCCAGTGATTATGTGCAGTACGAAGGGTGAGGAATTCGATCGGTATTGGGGGATGAAGCAGGGCGCGGATGCTTATATTACGAAGCCCTATCAACCGAAAGATATGCTCAATGCGGTCAAGTATTTGCTAGAAGAGGCAGGATATTATCAAGAGGAGTCTCTGGAATTCTAAGCCTTGTTGTCTTGGGCGTTCTTTGGGGAATTGACTGGGGCTTAGTATGAAGCGGACGATCGTTTGGTTTCGACGAGATTTAAGAATTAGCGATCATGAGCCATTATGTCGGGCGGCGGGGCGCGGTGAAGTGATTCCGGTTTTCATTTTCGATCGGGCATTGCTCTATCACCCCGAGACGGCGGTATCTCGGGTGGCATTTATGATTGATGCATTGCATTCTCTGGACCAAGATTTGCGAAATTGTGGTGGGCGGTTGATTCTTCGCAGCGGCGATCCGGCGGAGGTGTTGCCAAAGCTAGTAGAAGAAACTCAAGCCGAAGGGATTTATGCCTACATTGACTACGAGCGGATTTATGGCCGAGTGCGGGATGCGAAGGTGAATGCGGCTTTAGAAAAAGCAGGTCAGCGCCTTCGATGGTTTGAGCCGACAGCTGGGATCAGTGAATTGGTTCCCTATCCACAATATCGGTTCCATTGGTTTAAGGAAATGTGTGCGCCTATTCTTCCCACACCAAAAATAATTCAAGTTCCGGATGATGTCCGATCGGATAATCTGCCGTCTTTGTTGAGTTTGGGAATGGTGCCCGATCGTAAAAAGGTTCCAACAGCGAGTACTCATTATGCGCGGGAATTACTTCAGACTTTCTTTACGGAAAAGAGCGATCGGTACTATTGGCAATTGTCGTTGCCAAGTGCTGAAGCGACAACAGGATTGAGTCCGCATATTAAATTTGGTGTAATTTCAGTCCGAGAATGCTTTCAAACAGCCCAGGCACGACTGAAAGGTGAAAAAGATAAACGAGTGCAATTGAGTTTAAAACAATTGATTTCTCGATTACGGTGGGGAACAGGTTTTACGCAACGGTTTCGATATTTACCGCAGTTGGAACTACGATCGTTGTATACCGTATTTGAGGAAGACGATTGGGAGTTTGATGAAGGGATGTATGTGGCGTGGCAAAATGGTGAAACAGGGTTTCCAATTATTGATGCGGCGGCACGATGCCTTCAAGAAACAGGCGGCTGGCTGGCGATGAACTTTCGCACAAGGGCAATATATTCTAGTTTTTTAAGCAATCTAATTGGTATGGATTGGCGCTATGGTGCATTGCATTTTATGCGGCATTTGATTGATGGGGATTGTCCGATCGATCATTATCAATGGGCCATGCAAGCTGGTGTAACCCATTGTTTAGATAAGTCGTGGACCCGCATTTATAATCCAGAACAGGCGGCGGTCGATCGGTGTGATCCAAAGGGAACATTCATTAAACGCTGGGTTCCTGAATTGCGTACAGTTGCGCCTGTTCAATTAGGAATGCCGCCGAAAAGTGCGGGTTATATTACGCCTATTTTGGACTACAAACAAGCTCGTCATCGTCGAGTTAAACAATTAGAGCATCAGCGTAAAGCATTCCGCCAGACTGCCGATGTAGTACCGTTTTTGACGCGAATGCCGGAGTCGTTGATGCCGTTTGGTAGCGATCGGTTTGAGAGTGAGGTTCGATGGGCACAGGAGGAGGTGCGATCGTTATTTCCGCCTGCACTAGATTTGGATAGTTTAGATTTGGCACAGTCCCAGGCATTACGATCGTGGTTGGTAGCCCATGTGAATATTACTGCCCGAAAATCGCCGCCTGGAGATGGTGAGAAACGCAAATCAAAACGGATAACAAAACCAATTCTAGAATCCGAGGGTGAACAATTGGACTTTTTGGCAAGTTTGTTGGAATTGGAGTGATTAGGAATTATGGCGTTGCATCACTCAGGAATGAGAATCTAGGCCACTTCGTGAAGATGGACGCATAGGTATGGGGGTTGTTTCTAACATTATTACGTAGTGCGATCGCCATCACTATGAGTCGTTATTTTTAGACGATCGCAACCTTCATATTTAATCTTAGCTAGTGCGGGTGAATTCAGTTAGAAAAATAGTTGAAGCGACAGCAGAAATGTCACAGCAATTTTTATAAATTTAGAATTTTTTATATTTTTTGATGTCACGATAAAAGTTTTCATGAACTCCAAGGGCAATTAAAGTTCTCGTTTTCTCATCCCATTGATACGCAAGGAGATTTTCTCGATCAACCATTCTGAATTTATAGACCCACACATCGGCTAAATCACCCTTTTTTTGTTCCCCAAGTTCGGGATTTTTGATAATTTCTCCTACGGCATTATCAAGATCTTTAACTTGATTTTTCTTTAACTTTTTCTTAATTTTTGAAAATAAGGGCGTTTGAAAAACTTGAATCTCACCCATCGGATTTATTCACTAAACTCATAGGGCGTTAATTCTGAATTCTTAGCTTGCTCACGACTAATCAATATTGCTTGAACAAAGCCAAACGAAAGCTCTGGATTGTCTTCAAGGATTTCGCCCATTGCCGCCCAATATTCAATTTGACCCGCAACTGAGCGATGCATCGCTTTAGATCGACTTTTTGCTTTTTGGGCTAAATCATCGGAAATTCTGATTGCGATAGACATGGTAAAACCTCAATCAAACTTGTTGCAATATATATCAAATTGTTGCATATTGCAACCAAGTCTCTAGGCACCTTCAATCCCGTCACTCATCCTTGTAAACGGATAGAGTACAGGGCTTTCGCTTGGTAGCTAAAGGGTTTGCTGTAGGCGATCGCTAGTACTATGAGTCATGATTTTTAGGCGATCGCTTTTTAAATTTGAATCAACAAAATGACAGCGATCGCTTTTGATCAGGTGAAGGGGAAAGTAGCGATCGAATCCAAATCAAACATCTAAAAATTCTAAATTCAATCCGCCTCTACAACCGCACCGACGATCGCCATCGCCGCAGCCGGAGCCATGATTGCCCGCAAAATTCGTTTCCCCAGAGAAACCGAGACAAATCCAGCCTTCACCGATCGAGTCACTTCCTCATCGGTCCAGCCACCTTCAGGGCCAATGGCGATCGTAATGCCAATACTCCTATCAATCTGATCGCCCGCTAGCAAATCAGTTTGAAGTTGTGATAACAAATGCACTGAATCCTCACGCCCCCAACAAAAATATCGCAAATCATCAGACTTGGGCGGTTCTAATTCATTCAAATACCGCGAAAAATCGATCGGTTCCTCGACCGTCGGAGTCTGCGATCGTTCCGAATAAAATTAGTCACTGATTTCCCTAGGTAAGCCTCATGAGTCAAACCCTACTCAATCCTGATCTAGAGGTCAATCCTGATGATTGGGATGCGATGTCATGATCATTTTGGATACACACATTTGGATTTGGTGGGTTGATAATAGTCCTCGACTGACCGACCAGCAGCGATCGTACATCCATCAGCATCAACCGGATGGTCTAGGCATCAGTCTTATCTCCTCTTTTATTGGGTGATTGTTCGAGGTGACCAGTGGATTAAGCTTCAAAATGCCAGGTTGTGATTCCACCCGGTTGATCCACTAAAAGAATTCCTTGCTCCTTCAATTCGTTGCGTACTTGATCGGCTGTTTTAAAATCTTTTGCTGCTTTTGCTGCCGATCGTTTGGCGATCGCGGATTCAATGGCTTCAGTCGAAAGGCTGGCTGTGATTGACTCGGCCTTTTCGCCTTGCAATCCTAGAATAGATGACAACACTAGCAGTGTTTTCCAAGTGGTTAAGAGCGTTTGGGCATCCCCATCTATTGTTCCTTGATGGATAAGTTGATTGGCTTCCCGGTTAATTCCTTTAGCTAAGTCAAACAGAACAGCCAAGGCGGATGCGGTATTGAAGTCGTCATCCATAGCCAGTTGGAAACTCTCGATCGCCGCAGAATCAAGTTGAGCTAGCGGGCGATCGGACACATTTTGGTCTAAATCCCAACTTGAATCCAGCACCCAACCCAACTTAGTCGTCCCGACGGCGCTAAATTGCATCGCATCTTGCAAGGTGTGCCAGCCATTGGTTGCCGCTGTCATGGCTTCTTCGGTAAAGTCTATGGGTTTACGATATTGGGCACCTAAAACAAAAAATCGCATGGCCATGGGTTCAATATGGCCTTTGTCGAGGAGATCTCGAATGGTGGTGAAATTGCCCAAGGACTTAGACATTTTTACGCCGCCGACGTTGACCATGCCGTTATGCATCCAGTAGCTAGCGAGCTGTTTACCTGTGGCAGATTCGGATTGGGCGATTTCGTTCTCGTGATGGGGAAACGTCAAGTCGCCGCCACCGCAATGGATATCAATGGAGTCACCGAGACGATCGCGCACCATGGCCGAGCATTCAATATGCCATCCCGGACGACCATTGCCCCAAGCGGATTCCCAATAGGGTTCATCTGATTTCGCCGCTTTCCACAAGGCAAAGTCAAAGGGATCTCTTTTTTTCGATTCTTCCCCATCTACCCGGCCACTTGCCCCAGCTTCCAAATCCTCTAGTTTGCGGCCAGAAAGTTTGCCGTAATCCGATTTACTTCGTACGGAATAATAGACATCACCTTGGGATGCATAAGCTGAACCTTTGGCCTCCAATTCGTGAATTAAGCGCTTTATTCCATCGATCGTATGGGTGGCTCGGGGATATTCATCCGCACGACGAATATTTAGCCGATCCATATCGTCAAAGTAGGCCGCAATATATTTTTCAGAAATCGCATCCATAGAGGAATTTTCTTCACGGGCACGCTTTAGAATTTTGTCATCAATATCAGTGAAATTTTGGACATAACGCACCTCATATCCACGCCATTCCAGATAACGCCGCACTGTATCCCAGGCGATGTACGATCGGGCATGACCCAAATGGCAATAGTCATAGACCGTCACGCCGCAGCAATAAATTTTGACCTGATGCTCTTCAAGTGGGATGAAGGGTGACTTCTGGCGGGTCAGGGTGTTGTATATCGTGAGTGTCATGGCGGGAGGCTCAGTAGGAATGACGAAGATAATTTAGGGGGAAGACGTTTATCTAGGGCTTGTCTATGAATTGTGTATCTAGACTGATGTGTCTAGCTGAGAGAGATTTGCGATAAACTGATAAAGCAGTCTAGTCCAGACTCAAGATAAAAGTTTAGATTAGTCTACCGTTTTTCACGCCTCACCGAATTGTCGGAGCACCTCCATGACCCCCACCACTGCACCGTCCACCTCTTCCACGATGAATGTTCCAAAAACGGGGCTTCCGGTCACGATTATTACCGGATTTTTGGGCAGTGGTAAGACCACGCTTCTGAACCACATTTTGACCAATCAACAAGGCATTAAGACGGCTGTGTTGGTGAATGAATTTGGAGAAATTGGCATTGATAATGAGCTAATTGTCAACACCAGCGACGACAACACGATGGTTGAGCTGAGCAATGGCTGTGTCTGTTGCACCATTAATGAAGATCTTGCTAATGCTGTTTATAAAATCATGGAGCGGCCCGACAAGGTTGACTACATGATTGTCGAGACGACGGGTCTTGCGGATCCGTTGCCTGTGGCATTGACGTTTTTGGGTTCAGAATTGCGAGATTTGACGCGGCTTGATTCTATTGTCACGGTTGTTGATGCTGAGAATTTCAATATTAGTTTGTTTAATTCTGAAGTTGCTCAAAGTCAGATTGCGTATGGCGACATTATTTTATTGAACAAAACAGATTTGGTGGATGAAGCTGATCTAGATAAATTAGAAGTCCAAATTCGCGATATCAAAGAAGGTGCTCGAATTCTACGGACTGAGCGCGGAAATGTGCCGCTATCATTGTTGCTGAGCGTGGGTTTATTTGAGTCTGATAATTACTTCGAGCCTGAAAAGGCGCATAGTCACGATTCCTACGGACACGATTCTCACAGTCATGATGAATCTGATCATAGTAGTTGCGATCACGATCACGGCAAATGTGAACACGATGACTCGGAACACGATGACTCGGAACACGATCATTCAGGTCATAACCATTCAAGCCACGATCATTCAGGTCACGGGCATGATCATTCAGATCATTTGGCGATCGATGGTTTTACGTCTTTATCGTTCCAGAGCGATCGGCCCTTCAGTATTCGTAAGTTCCAATTCTTTTTAGATAACCAAATTCCTGAAACGGTATTCCGAGCAAAAGGAATTCTTTGGTTCTCTGAAAGTGAGAAGCGTCATATTTTCCATCTGAGCGGCAAACGCTTTTCATTGGATGATGATCAATGGAAAACGCCTGAACGTAAAAATCAATTGGTTTTAATTGGTCAAAATCTAGATCATGATGCCTTACGAACTCAGCTAGATAATTGTTTGACGACTACTTCTAGTACTCGTGGAAAAGGTTTTTTGCGTAAATAGAGTAGCTGTGAATGAGTAAGCGTGAATTATGGGTGTGCCAATATGACAACTGCTTGCGGCGACGATCGCGGGCAGTTTTGGATGCATTGTTGGCGATCGATTTGCCTGCTGATACTGTGATCTCAGCGGGCGGATGTCAGGGTCAATGTCATATAGGACCAAATGTACAAGTACTACGATCGGGCACTCGATCAGTATGGTATTGCGAAGTGAAACCAGAAGATGCCGCAGAAATTATTCATGCAGTGGAACCCATCGACCGTCTGTTAAATCCGCGATTGCACTTTTAAATTATACTTTTAAGGTAGCTGTGACCATATCTCTATTGTGCAAATAGCTTACTCATAACCCACCATAGCATTACCGATCGATTTCATTTGATAATCAACGCGTTATACTTCACTATTCCAAGATGCATCGGCAGATAAATTCAAAATACGAGGATGAATTCAAATATACTTCTTACGGCATATAAGAATATAAAACGATCTGTAGAGGAATAAAGATTTGATGAAGTATGAATAAATCCCTATGCGTTAATTCATACTTTTGCTCGTGATTACTTCACTACTTGAAGAGTAAAGATTAAATGAAACCGATAATTCTATTAATTTTCTTGATTCGATCGTTAATACTCTAATTGCCTAACATAAGTTAGTGATTAAACAAATAGGAATTAAATCATATTGCCAATCCCATCAATTGCCTTGATGGACGAACTTCAGCAGTTCAAAATACAAACGAGGGTTGGTTGCATGACTAAGTTGCTGCGTTGGTGTGATTACCCTTAGGATCGCTCCCTCTTCTCTAAGAACAAACTCTCTATTGCCCTGTTCATCTCACATTGAACCTCCTCCTTCTACACTTAGATTAGGCGATCAGGGACTATACACGAAGCATTATAAGTCTTGGCTTAAAGGTTCATCGTTCATTGAAATAAGATTTTCGTCAGTATTCATTTAGATTCGATCGAGTGATTGTTAGGGGAGTTCAAATCAGCCAAAAGATACACCATAAATATTAGTTTTCTTCTTATACTGACGGAGCTTCTTACAAACGCAATATTTAGTCAAATGCAATATTAATTGAACTATTAGCCCTATTAACATTAGGAGAATTACTGATGAGCAATGAAACATCTAAACAAAGGCTACCTGAAATTGATCCGACTCAGCTAGAAGATCCGAGGGCCATTTTTGCCGATAAGGATCGCTCCTTTCTGGAAAAAGTGATGGTAGAAGGTGGATTTGCTGATCCTTATGATGCAAGAGACTTCACTGAAGTTGTGTTTCGGATTATGCGGGATTTGATGACCACTGAAGCTGCTGACAGGGTTGCTGAGGAGCTGCATGAAGAGATCTTGCCCACCAAGGAAAAAGCGCTCCAGATGGAAGTAACCGATCTCTGGAAAGATACCAATCCATTAGTTGGATTTCTGAGCCAAGTCCGTCCACCGTGGCAAGGTCCAGGAATCTTTAAGATTAATTCCGATCGCTTCTTTTTTAGGGCCGCAAATGAAGGTGGACTGGAAAGAGGAATAAAGCATAAGGATGCCGATCGTAAGCGCGCCGTAAAAGCGGTTTTCGCAGCCACTAAGAAAGAGCTTTCCGACGAGAGAATTGCAGAAATTTCGACTTGGTTACCTGAAGATGGTGTTCGAGAACTCTGGACAGAGGCATAGATCATAGAATTGCGATCGACCATCTATTTTGTATGGCTCGATCGCAATTTTGAAGTTACGAAACGATTGGAATGATTCGTAGCATAGAGCGGTGTATGGATTACCACATTATTTATCTGTTTGTTATTGGATTCCTGCTAATAGTTGTGACCTTAGGGTCGGGTTGGATTTCACGTCTTCCTATTTCCTATGCTCTTATCTACTTAATTGTTGGGATTCTGATGAGTCCTTATGGTTTTAACTTGGTTCAAATTCGTCCTGGAGCAGAGTTTTTAGAACGGTTGACTGAGCTAGTTGTGATTATCTCGCTCTTTAGCTGTGGGCTAAAAATGAATCGACCGCTTCGGGCTTGGGCTTGGCAGTCAACAGCAAGGCTGATTGGGATATTGATGCCCATTTGCATTTTTTCAGTTGCGGCGATCGGGTACTGGGGGCTAGGAATGGGAGTCGGTGCAGCAATTTTACTAGGGGCAATCTTGGCTCCGACGGATCCTGTTCTTGCCTCAGAAGTCCAAATTTCTCATCCTAACGATCGCGATGAACTTCGGTTTGGGCTGACCTCAGAAGGAGGCTTAAACGATGCCCTTGCTTTTCCCTTTGTCTATTTTGGATTGCGTTGGCTGAAGGATACTCAATGGCAAAACTGGGCGACCGAGTGGGTCATGGTGGATTTAGTTTGGGCGATCACTGCCGGGCTTGCTATGGGTGTCATGGTGGCTCGAAGTGTGATTTGGGTAGACAACAAGCTTCAGAAATTCCATCGGGTGGATGCTTTGATGGAAGACTTTGTAGGACTAAGTATTATTCTACTTACTTATTCATTGACAGAATTTGTGAATGGATACGGTTTTCTAGCGGTGTTTATAGCAGGTATTACGACACAACGGCACTACCACGACCCAGAAAAAAAGAATTCTCAGCTAGAATTTACTGAGACGATTGAAAAGCTGGCTGAAATTGGAACAATCTTGTTACTAGGTTCACTCTTACGCATTGAGCCTATTGTCAAATATGGCGGCCAGGGACTCCTGATTGCGTTTTTACTATTGTTTGTCATCCGTCCAGTAGGCGCTTGGATCAGCAGTATGGGGCAGAATACGAATCCTATTCGGCCTTGGCTATTGGGTTGGTTTGGGATTCGAGGAGTCGGTTCACTTTACTACTTATTTTATTCATTGGGAGAGGGTTTAAAATCTGAAGTTGGAGAGCAAATCTCTTGGATTACGCTAATCACCGTGGTGATCTCTATTGTGCTACACGGCATTACTTCAACACCACTTATGAACTGGTACGATCGGCGGATTGAGACTCGAAATCAGCGATTGGCTGCATTGTTCGTTGAATCTACAAAGTAATGAAAAAGTAATAAAAATCGTTGTGATAGATGAAATAAGCATTTCTTATTTCATTTGTGATCGAAGCCGTTGAACAAATCAGCAACGACACTATTATCGCTTTCACAGAAGCATCAAGCCACAAACGCATCAAGCAATTATCAATCCTGCGACCGATCGTCGGCCCATCTGTGATATCCTAGGCAAGCAAATTATGTAAAATATTGGGAATGCTAACATAAGCCATGCTTAAACTGCGATTGAAGCGTATGGGTAAAAAACGTGAAGTCAGCTACCGTGTTGTGGTCGCTCAAAGTACTTCCCGTCGTGACGGTCGTCCCGTTGCTGAAATTGGATTCCACAATCCTCGCAACAACGAAACTCGATTTAACGAAGAAGCCGTTGCAGATTGGCTCAAAAAAGGCGCACAGCCCACTGACACCGTTAGAAGCTTGTTGATCAAGGCAAATTTACTGCCCAAAGAATCGGCTAAAGTTCGTAAAACTGTCACTGTAGAAGCACCAGCCGCACCCGCTGAGTAATTCATCAGAGGTCAGGCTTTATCCTTTTAGACGTGGGTCCGATCGCGGGCGGCCCTGATGGTCGAGATTGTAACAACATTCGATCCATTCGTCAGACATTGGATTGTATTAGGAAAATCTCGGGTCACATCATTTCAGTTGAAATTCATGAGGATACTCCCAGGTATCGCCCAATCTCCTCTTGATCCGACTCACTCAAAAGCTAAAGTCCCCACCCTTCTGAATTAAGAATTCAATGTATAAGAATCGCTCTGAATGATCAGGGCGTTTTTTATGACTAATTCGCCAGCCCCACAGTTGACGCGGTACGATAACAAGAACCTGTACTTCTTCAGTTGAGCCGCTATGCCCGACACCCTGACCTTAGAGTTACCGACCATTGACAGTGCCATTGCTCTAGCTGGAGAACGAGAAGTCAATCTCCGAACCCTAACCCGAATGACGGGTGCAAAAATTGTAATGCGCGGCCAAGATCTCTTAATTTCAGGCACCAACAATCAAATTCATCGTGCAAATCGCATCCTCAAAGCGCTTGAACCGTATTGGAGCGTCGGTAAAGTGATTACGGATGTTGATGTTCAGACAGCAGCCCATGCGCTAGAGTCTGGGCAAGAGTCTTCGCTGAAGGCCATGCAATCTGATAATTTGGGCAAAAATCGCAAAGGGGAAATGATTCGGACGAAGACCTTTCGTCAGCGACACTACGTTGAAGCAATTCGGAACCACGATTTGACCTTTGGCATTGGCCCAGCGGGAACTGGAAAAACTTATCTAGCTGCCGTCCTGGCGGTTCAAGCCTTACTAAATAACGAGTATGAGCGGATTATCTTAACTCGTCCAGCGGTGGAAGCGGGGGAAAAGCTAGGGTTTCTGCCAGGGGATTTGCAGCAGAAAATCGATCCCTATCTTCGTCCGCTTTATGATGCGCTGCATGATTTTATTGAACCCGAAAAAATTACCAATTTGATGGAGCGCCAAATTATTGAAGTGGCCCCGATCGCATACATGCGCGGTCGGACATTGAACAATGCATTTGTGATTGTGGATGAGGCACAAAATACAACCCCAGCACAAATGAAAATGTTGTTAACTCGAATTGGGTTTAAATCTAAAATGGTAGTGACAGGCGATTTAACTCAAACAGATTTATTACCTAGTCAAGTGTCAGGATTGGCGACAGCAGAGAAGATTTTGGGCCAAGTTGAAGGCACATCGTTTTGCTATTTCAATCGATCGGACGTGGTGCGTCATGCCTTAGTCCAGCGCATTGTGGAAGCCTATGAAGCGCAAGATCTGTAAAATTTTCAGGATTATTCATGTCTACAATTTCCTATGACCACATCGATCGGGCGGCTGATCGGCTAAAGGGAATTGCCCACCGATCGCCCGTTATGGCCTCCACCCTCATTGACGATCGCACTAAAAGCCAAGTCTTTTTTAAATGCGAGAATTTTCAACGTACCGGATCATTCAAATTTCGGGGCGCTTACAATGCATTGTCACAGTTGAATGCCGCCGATCGTAAACGAGGGGCAATAGCCTATTCATCAGGGAATCATGCCCAAGGAATGGCTTTAGCAGGAAAATTGTTGGATATCGATGTGACCATTGTGATGCCAAGCGATGCACCATTGGTAAAACAAAATGCAGCCCGTGATTATGGCGCACAAATTGTTTTTTACGATCGTAACCTTCAAACCCGTGAATCGGTAGCGCAGGAAATTTTAGAAAAAACAGGTGCCATTCTAATTCCCCCGTTTGATCATCCTGACATCATTGCGGGGCAAGGAACGGCGGTAAAAGAATTGATTGAAGAGGTGGGTAATTTGGATTTGTTGTTAGTGTGTGTGGGCGGTGGCGGTTTGATTTCGGGTAGTGCAATCGCGGCCCATTACTTATCACCAAACTGTCAAATTATTGGCGTTGAACCTAAGCTCGCGGATGATGCAACCCGATCGTTTTTGTCGGGAAAATTACAGCGCACAGAAAAAACAAATACCATTGCCGATGGTGCCCGATCTAAATCCTTAGGTGAATTAACGTTTCCCATTGTTTTAGAACAAGTTCAAGATATGGTAACGGTCAGTGATGCTGCTATTGCCCGATCGATGTTCTATTTATGGGAGCGGTTGAAGATTGTGGTGGAACCGACGGGGGCATTGGCAGCAACGGCCCTTTTAGAAGGTATTGTTAATCAACCTGGGGCGCGAATTGGAGTAATTGTTAGTGGCGGTAATGTGGATCTCAAACAAATTTCAACCTATTGGAGCAAAGCATTTCCCAAAGAGAAAGCTACAGCTAAGCGTCCTTGGACTTGGGAATTGTCGTGATTAGTGACTAAATGAGTAGCTAATACTATCAATAATTTATTGATTCGATCGTCTCCGACCGACAAAAGGTCATCATCTTTTTCATAGACCACTTACGAATGAATTGTGGACTAATAGCGAAAGTCCCTTCGAGACGACGAACGTCTTTAGGTGAAACATTTTTTTAGATTTTGCAGCATAATAGAGGAAATTCTGAATGTGCTGGCGAGATTACTATGGTGATTGAGTGGGCCTTGCTTGGTGGGGTTGCGGTTAAGGCTGCGGTGAGTTCTGGAGCAGCAAAGCTGGCAGGGATTGGGGTGGAGAAGGGAAAGGCAAAGATTTTTCCGGGGGAGTTAGAGAAGGCAGTGGCGGCCGGGATTGCGGAGGCAAAGGCTGAGGACGATTTGTATCCACCTTCGCAACATTTGTTCTATCGCTGTTATGAGAACGATCGCGATGCACTATTAGCTAAAGTCATTGAACATTCAGCAACACTCGCGGAGCTGCGCAAACCTTTGGAGGAGAGTGGCAATATTGAGGTTGATTGTTTGGTGAAGGTTGTTGAGTCAGTTGCGGCGGAGTTGAAGCTGGAATTGATGGCTGGGAGTCTGGAGCGGTGGGTGAAGACGTTTGCTCAGACGTATTTCGATCGGACGAAGGCGGCGATCGTTTTTCAGGTGGCAAAGGAGCAATATTTGAGGCAGTTGGCGCAACGATTGGATGACGTGAAGTTTGTGGGGATTGCGGTGCCGGGGGATGAGGTGGAGAAGCAGGAGACTTTAGAACAGATTTTTGTGATGCCGGATGTGCGAGAGGAGCAAAGTAAGTCAATTGGGAGAATGTTCGATCGTAAGGGTGCTAAAGATATTTTGATGGATGGAATGTTTGGTAGTGATCAAAGTCGATCGCTGTTAGAGGAACAAAAAGAATGGGCAATTCGCGATCGGAGTTCTCCTAGAATTTCGGCTCGTGATGTGTTGAAACAGTCTAAAAATAAGGCGGTGTTGTTGGGTGCGCCGGGTTCGGGAAAGACGACGTTGGCGAGTTATTTGGGGTTGATGTTGGCGAATGATCCGACGAATATTGGGTTTGATGCGAATGGGGATTGGTTGCCGATCGTTGTCAGAATTCGGGATTGGATTTTGTCGCCGGGAGTGGGGTTATTGGAGTATTTACGATCGTATGCTGAGAAGATGACGGTGAAAAGTTTGCCGATCGGGTTTTTTGAATATTGGCTCGATCGGGGGAAGGCGTTGATTTTGTTGGATGGATTGGATGAGGTTGTGGATGAGGCGCAGCGGCGGAAGGTTGCGGAGGAGATTGAGACTTTTTTGCATCGGTATCAGGATAATCCGGCGGTGATTACGTCGCGTCCGGCGGGGTATCGGTGGGACTTTTTTAATTTGGATGAGTTTCCGCATTATACGTTGGAGCCATTTGATGAGAGGCAACGGAATGAATTTATTGAGCATTGGTATGACAGTCGGGTAAAGGATGATAAGGCTAAGGCCGATCGGTTGAAGGCGGATTTGCAGAAGGCATTTAAGGGGAACGACCGCATTCAAAAACTAGCAGAAAATCCATTGTTGTTGACGATTATTGCGTTGATTCATCGCTATCAAGCGGAGTTGCCGAGGCAGCGCTTTAAGCTGTATGAGAAGGCGGTGGAGACGTTGTTGACGAGTTGGGATAGTGGGAAGGAGTTGAAGCTGTATGAGGTTTTGGAGTATTTGAAGGCGGATGACTTATTGTATGTGTTGAAGAAGTTAGCCTATTGGATTCATGATCAGGGAAATGCTGGGGAGACAGATAGTGGAACGCTGATTGATAAGGATGAATTGATTCGACAGTTATGTAAGCAGATTTGTAATCTGAAATCTTGTAAGCCACATGAGGCGAAACAGGAATCGGGACGGTTTGTTGATTTCATTCAGCGGCGGACGGGATTGCTAAATGAACAGGGGCGCGATCGGTATGCGTTTGTTCATAAAACGTTTCAGGAGTATTTGACGGCGGAGGAGATTTACGATCGGTTTGAGGAGGGTGAGGATGAGGTGATTTTGGATCATATTCGAGATCATTTGCATGATGGACATTGGCGTGAGGTGTTGTTGTTGCTGGTGTCGAAGCTGAAGAAAAAGCGGGCGGCTAAGGCGATTGAGGCAGTGTTGAAGGCGGGAAGTGAGTATGAGAAGTGGTTACATCAAGATTTGTTTTTTGTGGGTTGGTGTTTGACGGAAGACCCGGTGGATTTGAAAGTGGTGGCACCGGAATTGGTCGGGGAAATTCTCGATCGGTTAGTTGCGATCGAGGTTGGGGATACTGAACGAATGGGAGAGGAAGCGAGAGAAGAAGGCTCTAAAATAATTCATCGTTTGGGTGGAACTGCTTTTGAAAGGGAGATTTGGAATAGATTAAATGACTGTGGGGAGGCGATCGATCGGTTTAGATTACTCGAATTTCAGGCTTCTTTGGGGCAGGAGGAGAAGGCGATCGAAGTGCTGATCAGCTTATTCAAAAATGAAAGCTCTAGTCATAGAGAACGTCGTCATGCGAGATTCTCGTTACTTAAAATTGCGGAAAATACTTCGTCGAAGGTGCGAAATGAATTGCATGACTTACTCGAAAACGATGAGGCCGTTAAGGTATTGAAGGATTTGATGATATCAATGTTGCCATTGATGTCATTCGACCAATTGGTAGATGGGTCGAGAGAAGGGGTAAATAGATGGTTTGACTTACTCAAAAATGAGGATTCTGATGTGCGATTGTCTACGGCAGAATCGTTGGTTAAATTGGGGAATACATCAACGGAGGTGGTGTCTGGATTATTCAGATTACTCAATGATAATGCCCCTTATATACGTTCTAGTTCAGCAAAAGCATTAAGCCGATTGAATCAAAAATCTGAAACTATTCTTCCCGATGTAGTTCAATGGATTGAGACTCAACCTGATGATGTTCCCATTGGAGCGGCGATCGATGGGCTGCGATCGATGATTGAATGAGAATTATGAATACCGAAAAGATTTTTATTCTAGAAGGGCAGTCGATCTCTATTCGTCCTCATCAATCAACCGATCTATTTCTACGTAATACTGTTTTCATTAGAGGAAAGTGATCGATCGAAATTTGATGCGATAATGTAGAAATGTCGTTCAACAATAGAGGTTTTGTATGACAACTCGATTTGAAGTAGAAGCTGCGATCGAAAAAATGCCAGAAGCTGAAATTCGTGATCTTGCAAAGTGGCTTCAGGACTACTTGAACCAGCGATGGGATAACCAATTAGAAACAGATCTGGCAACTGGAAAACTAGATGCTTTGATTGCTAGGGCAGAAGCAGCTATTGAAATCAACCAAGTGAGAGAACTCCATGAAGTCCTTAACAACGGCTGACTTTTGGAAATCCTATGCAAAACTCTCTCCAGAAGTAAAAGAGCCAGCCCAAAAAGCTTATCAGCTTTGGCAAGAGAATTTATTTCACCCATCCTTACATTTTAAAAAAGTAGGAAAAACGCTTTGGTCTGCTCGAATTAGTGGTGGATTTCGAGCATTGGCTTTGAAAAAAGGAGAAAATTATTATTGGATTTGGATTGGCACACACGACGAGTACGAGAGATTGATTAATTAGGTATTTTATTTTGGCGATCGGCAACTAATGATATTTCTCATTGGATCTGCAATCGATGATTGAATGAGTATTATGAATACTGAAGAGATTTTTTATTCTAGAAGAGCGATCGCTATTCATCCTCATCAATCAACTGATTTCTAATGTTTGAATGTTTGGAAAAACTGGAACGTCTCCTCCATACCATCATCAGAAAGGTAGCAAGCGTTCTTTCAATATCATCGATATAGATAAAGATCACACTTGTATTCCTAGCGTTATTTGCCCGCTTTTTTTACGTTAATTTCTTCGGATAACACTTGAATAGCTTTGCCGAATTGCGGATCAGCAGGCGTTCCTATTTTATCCCGATCGGCCTGAAGTTCTTTTTGTTGGGGTTCTGTTAGTTTGATCTCCACATCAGGATCAATGCCATGCTTATTAATATCGCGACCATTTGGAGTCAGATATTTCGCAATTGTAACCGCCATTCCAGATTCATTATCCCCAAGTTCTCTTACCGACTGCACCAGTCCCTTACCAAAGGTCCTAATACCAACAATCTTAGCCCGTTTATTATCTTGCAGCGCTCCAGAGACTATTTCACTGGCACTCGCCGACCCACCATCCACTAACACCACCACAGGCTTATCCGTCAAGGTCGAATTATTTGCCGTTTGCCGATCGGACACACCTTGACGATTAACCGTCGAAACTATTGTGCCGTCTTTAATCAACATGCGACTAATTTCTACACTTGCATTCAACAATCCACCGGGATTCGATCGTAAATCTAAGACATAACCCGCCACATTTTGCTTTTCTAAATTCCGAATGGCCTCGCGCATTTCTTTAACCGCAGGCGCACTAAACTGGCGTAGACGAATGTAACCTGTCTCACCCGCTGTTGTCTTTTGCACATTTGAACTAACAGGATGCAATTCAATCCGATCGCGCTTCAAGTTGTAATCCATCATCTGGGTGCCACGCTGTATCGTGAGCTTCACCGACGTGCCCGATTCTCCACGAATGAGAGTGACGGCTTTGTTCAAATCCATACCTTCAGTGGATTGATCATCAATTTTAATAATGATGTCTTTGGATAAAATACCCGCTTTCGATGCCGGACTGCCTTCAATAGGAGAGATCACGGTCAATTTTTTTGTTTTCTCATCAGCCGCTAGCTGAATTCCTACCCCAATCAGTTCGCCCGACGTTTCAACCTTCATGTTCTTAAATTCTTCAGGATCCATGAACCGAGTATAGGGATCATTGAGCTTCTTGAGCATTTCCCGAATCGCTAGATATGCCTGAGTCTTATCCTTGTATTCGCGCCCCATAAAATCCCGCCGGACCGATCGCCAATCCGTCTGATTGAACGTCCCATCCACATAAGAATTATCGATCACCTGCCACACCTCATCCACCAAAGCCTTCGACGGTGAACCTGCTCCGCGAGAAAAGTTGATCCCCGCCAGCGACACTGTCACCGCCGTTAGGGCAATTACAGTGGTTCCTAGAACGATTGCCCGCTTGGTCAAGGTCATGTCAAGAAGCTCAGGATAAGACTAGATTGATTATGTAGCATAACGAATAAATCGTCGATCGGGTCCGATCGGGACTAAAGAAAATGAGTAAAACTCTAGGCTCGATCTAAAGTCTCCTAGGGGGTTTCTTCCGGCTCCACCCACTGACCATCCGCCTTAATCAACGCCACAAGTTCCTTCACACCCTCCGCTTCGGGGACCCGTTTAATTTCTTCGCGACCCCGGTAAAGGGCGATCGTCCCAGCCGTCTTACCCACATAGCCATAATCAGCATCCGCCATCTCACCCGGACCGTTCACAATGCACCCCATCACCGCAATATTCAGTCCCGCTAAGTGACTTGTGGCCTCACGAACCTTGTGGAGTACATTTTCCAGATTAAACAATGTCCGACCGCAAGAGGGACAAGCAACATACTCCACCATGGTTCGCCGGAGTCCCAAGGCTTGTAAAATTCCGTAGCACACTGGAATTTCCTTCTCTGGAGCTTCTGTCAACGAAACGCGCAAAGTATCGCCCATGCCTTCGGCCAGTAACGTGCCAATGCCTGCTGTAGATTTGATGCGACCATACTCACCATCGCCCGCTTCCGTCACCCCAAGATGTAATGGATACATCATGCCTAATTCATCCATCCGCTGCACCATCAGCCGATTGGCTGCCAACATGACGGGTACGTTGGATGCCTTGAGGGAAATTTCTAAATGATAGAAATCCAGCGACTCACACATCCGAATGAACTCTAGAGCTGACTCGACCATGCCTGCTGGAGTATCGCCGTACGTGAACAGCATCCGTTCTGCCAAGGATCCGTGGTTCACGCCAATTCGCATGGATTTGTTTTGGTCCCGCAGCGTAATGACCAATGGCGCGAGAGTTTCGAGGATTTTTTCGCCAATCTCGTCAAATTCTTGTTTTGTATATTCGGTGCGGCCTTCCACTGGCTTTTCAAAGACATAGAGACCTGGGTTAATTCGTACATTGTCTACATATTTTGCAACTTCAATCGCGATTTTCATGCCGTTATGATGGACATCAGCCACTAATGGCACGGGCTGATAGGTCGCATGAAGCCGATCGCGAATTTGTTCCATCGCTTTGGCATGGGCCATACTGGGCACCGTCACCCGAACAATTTCACAACCAATTTCATGGAGGCGACGAATTCCAGCGACCGATCCCTCAATGTCTAAAGTGTCTTCATTGATCATCGACTGAACCGCCACCGGATGCTCACTGCCGATCATGATGCTGCCCACCGGGACCGATCGGGTTTTGCGACGACGAATACCAGGATCAGTCGATAGCATCAAGCTACTTGGGCTATTCAGGGGCGCGGTCTCAGGGATCATCAGAGTTTGCATAGCGCTTACGGAAAAAATCTTTGTGAGTTCCAGATTGCCACAAAAAATGCCCCGATGGATGCATTCCCTAAAATATCACATGGCCAGAAGGCTTGCATCCAGAAGCTCTCCTCTAGAACACCTCATTAGTCATTCCACAACAGGCTCCAAACCTTGGCGATCGCGCGCGGGTAGACAATAACGAGATTCTTGTTGAACCTGACCTAGCATGGCCGCTGATTGCAACGCCATAAAAGCTTGCCAATCTTCGTAACCATACTTTTTCGACAACAAACCTCGGAGTTGGTTCTCAGCTTCAAACGTCAAGAGTCCAGTCATTAACGCCTGATCAACGACATCGCGGATGCACATCACAATTACCAGCATAAGTAGAAGTTATGGACTGAACAAAAAAGTAGCGAATGGCACAAATTTCAAAGAAAACAGAACGAAGGGATAGATATCTATCCTGTTCCCGACGTTTTTTCGAGAATTCAGACATTCAGAATTTATACGGATGGATGCACCTTACTTATTATTGGAAGAAATGGTCATATGCATTGTGATTGGCATCACAGAGCTGTAAAGTTTTTGTTACCGAGAAGTGATAGGGTTATGCCTGCTATCTTTTATGTCTGAGATTCCTCTCACCCCCAGCACTCCATGGCTCTTTTGACACTGCGATCGATCCGTAAAGACTTTGGAATTAAAGAGGTGTTGAAGGAGGGCAATTTTGTTCTAGAGAACCGCGATCGGGTGGGACTCATTGGCACCAACGGTTCTGGCAAGTCTACATTGCTGAAAATGATTGCGGGAATCGAGCCAATTGACGGCGGCGAAATCGAGATTCCGGGTGGTGTGCGGGTAGTGTATTTACCCCAGCAGCCCGATGTAGATGAAGAAAAAACTGTATTAGAGCAAATATTTACTGACAGCGGCGACGTGATGGCGCTGATTAAAGAGTACGAAGCCGTTTCTGAAGCACTCGCTGACCCAGATGCGGACCAAGATAAGCTTCTCAATAAATTGTCCAGTCTCACCCATCGGATGGATCAAACTGGAGCTTGGGAACTGGAAACTCAAGCGACGATCGCGCTCAATCAGTTAGGAATCACTGACTTTACGACGCGAGTGGGAGATCTGTCGGGCGGTTATCGTAAACGGATCGCGATCGCCACGGCTCTAATTGCCCAGCCTGATGTGTTGTTGATGGATGAACCGACGAACCATTTGGATGCGGATTCTGTCGAGTGGTTACAAGGCTATTTGTCGCGCTATACCGGATCCTTGCTTTTGGTGACGCACGATCGGTATTTCTTGGACCAAGTGACCAATCGTATTTTGGAAATCGATCGGGCAGAACTGTTTAACTATGAAGGAAATTATTCCTATTATTTAGAAAAAAAAGCAGCCCAAGAAGAATCATCCGCTAGTAGTCAACGCAAATTTGCTGGGGTTTTAAGGCGGGAACTGGAATGGTTGAAAAAAGGACCAAAGGCGCGTAGTACTAAACAAAAGGCGCGGATTGGTCGAGTTGAGGATATGAAGGCGACGGAATTCAAAACCGTTCAAGGGAAAGTCGAAATTTCGACTATGGGCCGTCGTATTGGTAAAAAAGTTGCTGAACTTACCGATGTCAGCAAAAGCTACGGCGATCGGACGTTGATCAAAGATTTCACCTACGAATTCACCCCCGACGATCGGATTGGCATCATCGGCATGAATGGCGCGGGTAAATCGACCTTAATGAATTTGATTACAGGACGAGTTGAACCGGATTCTGGAACGGTTGATATTGGTTCGACGATTCAGTTTGGTTACTTTGATCAACATTCTGATGAACTGCAAAGTGGGATTAATAACAATCAGCGTGTAATTGATTATTTAAAAGACATTGCGGAATTAGTAAAAACGTCTGACGGATCGATTATTACCGCATCACAAATGCTGGAGCGATTCCTATTTTCACCGAATCAACAATATTCGCCGATCGGTAAACTTTCGGGAGGCGAAAAGCGTAGACTCTTCCTATTACAGGTTTTACTATCTGCACCAAATGTTCTAATTTTGGATGAACCGACAAATGATTTGGATGTCCAAACGTTGGGGGTGCTTGAAGAATATTTGGAAGATTTCAAAGGCGCTGTCATAGTGGTATCTCATGATCGATACTTCCTCGATCGGACCGTTGAGACTATTTTTGCCTTAGAACCGGGCGGTAACGTTCGTCGTTATCCCGGCAACTACTCCATCTATCTCGATTGTAAAAAAGATGAGAAGCGAGAAGAAAACTCAGCGCCCACCATTCAAGTTGGCCCTAAACCAACTGCTCCTGAACCTGTTTTAGTTGAACCAACTCCGATCGTCACCAAAGCCCGCAAAGTCACCTTCAAAGAGAAACGAGAATACGAAGAACTAGAAGCTAAAATGCCAAAGCTGGAAGCCGAAAAAGCTGAACTGGAAGCGAAGCTCTACAGCAATTCGTCCGGTGGCTACAGTGATATTCAGGCATTGTCCGATCGGCTGGCCAATATTAATAGTGAGATTGAACGATCGACCGATCGGTGGATGGAGCTTGCTGAACTGATGTAGAAGCGGTGTAATCGGTCATACCAATCGCGTTATGAAAGTACATAGTAATACGATCGGACGAGGCAAACCAGTATCGTAGGATCAGTATTTTCATTTCGAGTACCCATGTCCCAACCCACTATTGAATCGATTCTCCAAGAAAATCGGACCTTTGCGCCCAGCGCTGAATTCTCGGCCAAGGCAACGGTGAAAAGCTTTGATGAATATAAGGCGCTTTACGATCGGGCAGCAGCCGACCCAGTCGCGTTTTGGGAAGAGTTAGCCAAAAAAGAATTGCATTGGTTTAGCCCTTGGACTAAGGGATTAGACTGGAGCAATCCGCCTTTTGCAAAGTGGTTTGTGAATGGAAAAATCAATCTGTCTTATAACTGCCTCGATCGTCATTTAGAATCGAGAGGTGATAAACCCGCCATCATTTGGGAAGGCGAACCGGGTGATTCAATTACGCTTACCTATCGGGAATTGCATCAACAAGTTTGTCAGTTTGCAAATGTTCTGAGAAAAATGGGCGTGGTGAAGGGCGATCGGGTCGGGATTTATATGCCCATGATTCCGGAAGCGGCGGTTGCAATGTTGGCCTGTGCCCGAATTGGTGCGGTGCATGGGGTTGTGTTTGGTGGATTTAGTGCGGAGGCATTACGCGATCGGTTAGTAGATGCGGAAGCCAAGGTTGTGATTACAGCCGATGGTGGCTGGCGTAAGGATGTTGTTGTACCGTTGAAACCTGCTGTGGATGCGGCGATCGCTAATGGTCAAACCAAAGTCGAAACCGTGATTGTAGCCAAACGGACGGCGCAAGATATCACCATGGAATCAGGGCGCGATCATTGGTGGCACGAACTAATGGCAACAGTAGAGAGTGATTGTCCGGCGGCAGAATTGGATGCAGAAGACAATTTGTTTGTGTTGTATACCTCCGGATCGACAGGCAAACCCAAAGGTGTACTTCATACAACAGGCGGCTATAACCTCTATTCCCATGTGACTTGCAAATGGATTTTTGATTTGCAGGAACAGGACGTTTTCTGGTGTACAGCGGATGTAGGCTGGATTACGGGACATAGCTATGTTGTGTATGGTCCATTGTCTAACGGCGCAACGACGGTGATGTATGAAGGTGCCCCGCGTCCGTCGAATCCTGGTGCATTTTGGGATGTCATTCAAAAGCATAAGGTCAGCATTCTTTACACAGCGCCGACCGCCATTCGCGCCTTTATCAAAATGGGCGATGAACATCCGAATTCAAGAGACTTGACGTCGCTGCGATTGCTTGGAAGCGTCGGTGAACCGATTAATCCAGAAGCTTGGATGTGGTATCACACTGTGATTGGGGCGGAACGGTGCCCTATTGTTGATACGTGGTGGCAAACCGAAACAGGGGGCATCATGATTACGCCATTGCCGGGAGCGATCGCCACAAAACCGGGTTCTGCAACCCTTCCGTTCCCTGGAATTCTGGCAGATGTGGTTGATATGGACGGCAATACTGTCCCTGCTGGAGAGGGCGGATATTTGGCGATTCGTCATCCTTGGCCGGGAATGATGCGCACGGTGTATGGTGACGACAACAGATTCCGCGAAACCTATTGGGAACATATTGCGCCTGTAGATGGAAAATACATTTACTTCGCAGGAGACGGGGCGCGCCGAGACGGAGATAGCTATTTCTGGGTGATGGGCCGTGTGGATGATGTGATTAATGTAGCGGGACATCGATTAGGCACTATGGAAATTGAGTCAGCATTGGTCTCCCATCCAGCAGTTGCAGAAGCGGCAGTCGTTGGGAAACCCGATGATCTGAAGGGCGAGGAGATTGTGGCGTTTGTCACGTTGGAAGGCACTTATACTGCCAGCGACGAGTTGATGAAAGAACTCAAAAAACATGTCGTAAAAGAAATTGGTGCGATCGCCCGTCCTGGAGAAATTCGGTTTGCGGAGGCATTGCCAAAAACTCGATCGGGTAAGATTATGCGGCGATTACTCCGGGGCTTGACGGCGGGTCAAGAGATTTCTGGTGACACGTCCACCTTGGAAGATATCAGCGTGTTGGAGAAGCTGAGAGGCTGAGACGTTTAATGACTCAAGCGTTTGCTGGCCCAAGGGTCACTTAAAACAAATAGGCCAATCGGGTCGCCCAGATGACTAAATATCCAATCGCCCCTAAAATAATGACGGTCGATAGGCCAATCCAAACTGGACTATCGGCCCCATCTCTCTTAGTCATACCCAGCTTAAGGTCAGCCACAATCACTAACACGCCTTCCCAAATTCGTTTCAACATAAAATAAGAAAAATAATTGTTTTTATTTTACCTCCGATCGCCGCACGCTCGATTTATAGTTTTTCTGAATATTTATGAAACTTTTTTTAACTATCAGTCTACTGAGCATGGTCTTACTTCTAATTCTTGAAGTGATCCTCCGATCGCGCTATGGGCTGGGCGATCCACTTTTGTATCAGGCAGATGAAAAAGTAGGCTATTTGATTGCACCGAACCAAACCGTTATTCGCAATGGCAACACTATTCGGATCAATCGGTATTCGATGCGTAGTGATGAAATTAGCGATCGTAAAATTCCCGGTGAACGCCGCTTTTTTTTCATTGGCGATTCGGTGACCAATGGGGGTTGGTGGAATCCGCAAGACTCGATCATTTCTGAACGATTTAAGCAACATCTTCAGGAGAGTCAACTCGAAAACGTTCCCACTATTACCGTTTTGAATGCCTCGGCCAATTCTTGGTCCCCGCGCAATGAATTGGAATATCTGCGCCAGTTTGGGCTATTTGATACGGATATCTTGATTCTGATTATTAATACTGACGATTTGTTTGGTACGGCTCCAAATAGTCTTGTGGTGGGCCGTGAAAAAAATTATCTCGATCGTAAACCTATCGGAGCCATTGGTGAATTAATCGAGCGCTATCGCTTGTCTAAGCTCCCGCCTTTATCTGAATTACAAAGAATTCACAGTGAAGAGGGCGATCGGGTGGGGAGGATTTTGGAGGCAATTGAGGCCATTCATAGATTAACACTGAGAAACAATGTCGAATTTTTAATGCTCATGACTCCATTATTACGAGAAGTGGATGGAAAATCTCGTAACTATGAACGAGTAGCCCGCGATCGTTTGGATGAACTAGCGAAAAAAGAAGGAATTAACTATATTGATTTGCTAGAACCCTTTAAAGCTAAGGACAATGCAAAACAGCTCTACCACGACAATATTCATCTCAATGCGATGGGCAATGAAGAAGTCAGTCAGATTATTTTGAAGGCTCTACTGTAGATTTAGTTTATCTACACTACGATCGGTTTCTCTATGCTCTCCCTTTGGCAAAAAACAAGCGGCACCTGGATCAATGTATTTACCATTCTTATGGGTACGACGATCGGACTAAGCCTACGGGGACGAATGGCTGCCGGAATGCAGCAGGTCTTAACCCAAGGATTGGGATTATTTACTATTTTTCTAGGGATCACCATGGCTGGGGCAATGCGAAATGCAACGGTTGGAATAGTCGATGGTACGATTTTAGAATTGCTATCTATAGTATTTGGCGGCATTCTCGGGGAAGCATTACACATTGAATTGAAACTCACCCAATTGGGCGATTGGCTAAAGCACCGAGTCAAAGGCGGCGGACGATTTACAGAAGGGTTCGTTGCGACGAGTTTATTGTTCTGTGTCGGTCCCATGGCGATTTTAGGCTGTTTAAACAATGGTTTGAACGGAGACCCTGGAATTCTTACCGTTAAGGCCGTGATGGATGGACTGGCCTCGATCGCATTTAGCAGTACCTATGGCATTGGTGTGGCATTCTCTAGCCTGATGATTTTGATCTATCAAGGCAGTCTCTCTCTGGTGGCCAGCAGCCTTGCTCAAGTTCTCCCAAATCCGAGCAGTGACCCCTGTGTTGCGCTCGTTTCTGGAGTAGGTGGATTGATGGTCATGGGCATTGGCTGCAACTTACTAGAGTTAGTTCCTATTCGAGTTAGCTCATTTTTACCTGCATTACTCCTTGCACCAATCTTGTTCACGATCGCCAAAGCCATTCATTTATAAGCATCTTAACGGCTAGGTGAAATGCTAAAGCGATCGTAATGTTACATCATATCCATTCCAAGCGTCGATCGAACTAATAGGGCGAAGAATGCTGATATAAAACCGATCGAGACATCAATAAAACGGTGGATTTGGATTAGAAATCACAAAAAATAAAAATACTTTGTCAACCTTGAATTATCGAGGTATACATTAGAGAAAGTTACGCAATAAAGTTACTAAGCCAACACTACAAAAAGGGATATTCTAATGACTGGAGCAAAACGTCGTTCTCCGACTGCTACACTCGTCTCAAAGGCTGCTATTTCGCAAGCATCGTCAACGCTAATGGATTTGCCAGACAAGCCCAAGGAAATCTGGTCATTGCGCGAAGCGATCAATGCATTGCAGGACCAAATTATCTTGGCTCTCGATCGAGGGTACGATTACCCTGAACTTTCTACAATGCTGACCCAACAAGGGGTTGAAATTAGTCCATCGACCTTGAAATATTATTTATCGGCTGTACGGCGTGGCAAAAATATCAAGCGCCGCGTCGTCGGGAAATTGACGGAAACAACGTTAACTAACGCCAATGCTGCGGTAGATGCCATGAGTGAACCAGACGGGAAGAAGGTTCGTGGTCGCAAATCCAAGACCGACAGTGAATCTAGTTCGCCCGAAGTGAGTAAGAGTGATAAAAGTCCGGCTAAATTAGGAACTAAAACCACAATAAAATCAACGACCACTCGCGGTCGCCGTAAAGCAACTAGCGTTTGAGGCCAATTTAATTAAACAAAAAGCATTAAGAAGGCATTGAGATCCATTATTTCAATGCCTTTTATTTAAGTGATTTTTTAGAATTCCATCATTAAATCGTCTCTTCAAAGTTCACCCCATCACTCCATCCCCATGAATCCCAACCTCAACGCCTTCTGGATGCCCTTCACCGCCAACCGTCAATTCAAAGCAAAACCCAGACTGCTGGCATCCGCACAGGGTATGTATTACAAAGACATCGACGATCGGGAAATTTTGGACGGGACAGCGGGATTGTGGTGTGTGAATGCGGGACATGGCCGTCGTACTATTGCGGAGGCTGTCAAAAAACAAATTGAAACCTTAGATTTTGCCCCCACTTTTCAAATGGGACATCCAGGGCCATTTGAACTTGCCGATCGCCTCACGCAGATCACTCCCGGAGATTTAAATGCAGTCTTCTTCGCGAATTCTGGTTCCGAGGCCGTTGATACCGCACTAAAGATTGCGATCGCCTACCACCGAGCCAAAGGAGACGCCACCCGAACCCGCTTAATTGGACGAGAACGGGGCTATCATGGCACCGGATTTGGCGGGATTTCAGTCGGAGGTATTGCCACCAATCGCCGAGGATTTGGACCATTACTTTCAGGCGTTGATCATTTACCTCACACTCACAATCTTGAACACAATGCTTATAGCCAAGGCCAACCCGAATGGGGGGCGCATTTAGCCGATGATTTGGAGCGCATTGTTACTCTTCATGACCCCACTACCATTGCCGCCATCATTATTGAACCTGTTGCGGGATCAACAGGCGTTCTTATTCCTCCCAAAGGCTATTTAGAAAAGCTACGATCGATCTGCGACAAATACGGTATTTTATTGATCTTTGACGAAGTGATTACCGGATTTGGTCGAATGGGCACGCCCTTTGCTGCCGACTATTTCAATGTTATTCCTGATTTGATCTGCGTCGCTAAAGGAATTACAAATGGCTGTGTACCGATGGGAGCCGTCTTTGCTAAAGAGCAGATTCGAGATGCATTCATGCAGGGACCAGAAACCGCTATTGAACTCTTCCATGGGTATACCTATTCTGGTCATCCTCTTGCCTGTGCCGCTGCCCTCGCAACATTAGATATTTATCAAAACGAAAATCTATTTGCCAAAGCCGCTACGATCGCACCCTATTGGCAAGATGCAGTGCAATCCCTTAAAGATATTAGTTGTATTATTGATATCCGGACAATCGGTTTAATTGCAGGGATTGAATTAGAATCTATTCCCGGATCTCCTGGCGCGAGAGCATATCAGGCACTAGTTAATTGTTTTGAACAAGACTTACTAATCCGCACAACCGGAGACATTATTGCCCTTTCGCCGCCATTGATTATTGAAAAAGAACACATCGATCGGATTGTGACTCGATTAAGATCCGTTCTTTCAGCGCTATAAAGACTCAATAATTAATTCCCAAAATGCAGCCAATTTATTCCCTAATTGTTCCACTCTACAATGAACAAGATACCCTTCCAGAACTAGTTCGGCGTTTAACTGATGTGATGAATTCATTGGATGAACCCACGGAATTAGTTTTGATTAATGATGGCAGCAAAGATCAATCATTAATGCTATTACGATCGTTTCATCAACAAGACGATCGGATTTGCTATATCAATTTAGCCCGTAATTTCGGTCATCAAATTGCTGTCACAGCAGGCCTGAATTTTGTGCGTGGCGATATGGCAATAATTCTGGATGCAGATTTACAAGATCCACCAGAATTGATTCCAGAATTGATTAAACAATGGCGATCGGGTTTCCAAGTCGTCTATGCTCAACGGACAAAACGCATTGAAGAATCTTGGGGGAAACGGTTTCTTGCCTATTGGTTTTATCGAGTCTTACGGAAATTAGCAGACATAGACATTCCAACCGATACAGGAGACTTTTGTTTGATCGATCGATCGGTAATTGATATATTAAATTCAATGCCAGAACGTACAAGATATTTACGAGGATTGCGATCGTGGGTGGGATTCAATCAGACGGCGGTCCCGTTTAGTCGGGATTCCAGATTTGCCGGAGAAGTAAAATACACCTTCCGGAAATCATTTAAACTCGCAATGAACGGTATTGTTTCATTTTCTCAAGTCCCATTACGCCTTTCGACCTATGTTGGATTATTTGCCGCCATTGTTTCATTATTCATGGCTCTATTAATCTTATATTGGCGCATCTTCGTACCGCATTCTCCACTCACTGGATTTACAATGATCCTAGTCGCCGTTTTCTTTCTCGGAGCCGTGCAATTGGTCTGTATTGGCATTCTTGGTGAATATATTGGCTGCATTTACGAAGAAGTTAAAGGCCGACCACTCTATACTGTCTCTGAGATTGTCGGATTTAAGAAATCATAAAATAAACAATCAAGTCGCCGCTTTCAAACACAACATATCTTGATTTTTCCATTGTTTGAAAATATCAAGCCGATTGTCCTCAGGGATAACAAACTTATAGACTCGCAATCCACCTCGGCAACCATTCACCAAATTCCGATCGCGAGATACGCAAATCAATCGCAAATTCATCTTCGCCAGAATTGACTGAATAGCCGTCATAGGAGCCGTTTTGTCGGTCACATTAATCCCAAATAGAAGCCGCATATCCTGACGATGGGCCAACACCATAGCCCACAATTTTTGCATATCCTCATCCGTCGTTCGCGTCCTCCGATCGGGATCAAACAGTACGGCTAAATCTAACGCTCTCAGCATTTCAACTTGAGCGGTTATCAATTTCACATCTTGTAATGCTAACCTCCCATTGCCCTGTTGCAACATAGAATCCAACAGCTTACGATCGCGTAATCGAACGAAAAGCGGATCGTGAATCAAATAATAATGCAATCGCAATTGGGGATACCAACCTTCCGAATCTTTAATTTGAAGATCTGGCGTAACATTCACCACATACCGACCCTTTAATTCCTGTTTACGCTGACTATAGCGTTGATCCATCATAGGCAAATCAGATTGATCGGAGCAATGTTCCATAGAACCAGCAATAGCCTCTGCCTCCGCTTGCTTATTCTCTTCACGCACTTGCGCTATTGTATTGTAAATATGTTCAATTTCCTCAGAATCATGGCGAAGGTCTAGATATTCAAATCCCGCAACTTCTCGCGTTCCCATCAACAAATCATACTGAGCCTCCAGACTATAGGCATCACCCAGAATTTCTATAGGATTATCCGTCACAGTGGTTATCCTATGGCCCTCTCTTTCTAGCCCTCTATACATTTCCATCCGGTAGCGATTCAAAGATAAATTCACCCGAGCCGCCATTTTTGACCAAGTACGCAATGTGACTGGATCAGTGCCTCGATCGACATCAAAATCTACTTCTCTCAGCAGCATTATATTGTACCGAACAGCTTTTGTAGTGGACCTTACTAACTCCCGATAATAAGAACTACCATTACCAATTTTCCCCAAACCATAGCTTGATACCCAAATATAGCGCGGCACCAACGAGCGGACGCGTGCCAAGGCTTGTCGGGATTCAGTATCCGACATCACGCCATTAAAAATAGCAAAGACCGCCACAAAATGATTGTCAATATCAATTGAAACTCCCGTCCCTATTGTTGGAGTTGCCAATACAATGTCATATTGCTGCATCACAGCATTGATATTATTAGCAATGCCATTGGCCGGATGAGTCCGATCGACCACGGTTTCACTATCAACTCGTAGAATCCGTTTTTCAGGAAATCGATCGGAAAAATAAGTTTCTAAATTTCTCGAACTCCAACGCCCTTTTACCTTTTGAGAATCCAAACAAACATAAACTGGACCCGTCTCAATAATACGCTCCATTTGAAAAATCAAAGCAGCCGGATTTTGAGTGTCATAAAACTGGGTTTGGATGAATCGATCGCCATGCCATTGATTGATTAAGACCCAAGGTTCTAGGGGTTCATCTAATAAACTTAATAGATATTCAATACTAATGTTTGATAAATCTGCATCCTGAGCAATCACTACGCCGCCAGAATTCAATACCATTTGAATCAATTCTCTCAATGTCTCCAAAATTTTAACGCGAGTATTCGCACAGGTTGGACTATTAAGGGCGTGCCATATTACTTGCTCCACCTCATCCAAAATGACAATAGAATTTGCCCAATCCTCCGGCATAAAATTCGCTTGGGAGGTCGCATATAACGAATCGACACACAATCCATAGCCATTCATTCCTAGGCTTGCATTGTCTTTGATTTGACTCACCCAAGGCAATCCTAATCCTTGACAAATTGCTCGCCCCAATTGAATTCGATGGGTAATCACCAATACTTTACGATCGGCTTGCGGAGGCTGGACTAAAAACGATCGCAATGCCGTTGTTTTTCCGGTGCCCTTAGGACTTTTAACACAGATTAATCCAGAACTGGGGTAATTCACCCCTGACAAAAACGGGAGATTGACGATCTGAGAAGCGCTATAGGTTAGTTTCCAAGCTTGACTCTGCTGCCAATGTTCAAACCGCATCGAGTTCCCGACAACGGCATCAAATTCAATCGCACTGCGGCCCACAATAAAATCATCCACGCCCTTCTCTGGACCCGGCAATTCAACCACCTTAACGATCGATCGTCTGACATTGGCATGATTATTAGAGTGATCATTATTATTCTGAACTGGGCGGGACAACAAATGCCCCAAACATCCGATCGCATTATTGACCTGTTGAGCAACATGAAGGCGTGACTCATAATCAAAACAAATCAAAAAACTACGGGGGATTTCTGTAAAAATTGCCAATTCAGGAATCAATTGATTGTTCTCTTTACGATACCCACCAAATATTCCTGGCAATGCGATCGCTGCATAACCCGCTGTCAACAAGCATCCTGCCTTTTTTTCCCCCTCCGTCAAAACCACCGGAACCGCATTGCGCTGCACCCAACTCCAAAATCCTGTTCGAGTATCACTACGTTTAATCGAAATCTGGTACCGATCGGCCACCCGCTGCCATACAGAAGAGGGGACATCCAGCAATACTAAACGACTTGAACCTTTGCCCAGACTAGGACTTAAATACTTTGCAGCCTTTCCCGTGGTCGGAGTAATAACTGGAGTTGCGGCATCTGGTTTAAACCGTCCCCACAGCATTTGTTGCCAATTGGTCAAAGGATCAATTCCACTAACCCACCAACCTCGCAATGTCCGATTCTTTGATTGTCTCGCATTCCAATTCAATCGTTCTGCAATGGGATATCGCATCTCCCGGCAATGTTCATCCACTTCAGAGTCGATCAACGTTTGAACATTGAGATGAATAATTTGTCCATCTACGCCGCTGTCTAACCATTCCTGTTCATGATCTTTTGCAACCCGTTTGCTCAAAATCGATCGACTGAGTACCGATCGCGAAATTGACGAATTAGAGGGAGATTTTAGTGACGGTTTGATTGATAACGAATTCAAATGTGAATTTGATCGCAACTCTATGCTAGAGCCACAACCTCTGATACAATTTCTAGACATAAGGACAGATATCCCAACCGCAAATTGGGATGACAAGGTTGAACAATTACCCCTTGAGCTAACTGTGGTAGGGAAGCTAAAGGGGTTTTGCTTTGAAAAAAATTGGTTAAAACTTTTCACAAAGCGGGATGGGATGACCATGTGATGACCCAGCGGTACCTATCCCAATGCTGAAATTACAAGGTGGTAGCTTGCAATTTATTAGCCTGTGGTAGAAGACCTCAACGGCCATAAGTTAACATTCCTCCTTCAAGATCTCAAGAGGGGCAAAAAACCGATCCACAGGCGTTATGGCTGAGTGATCCGATCGTGTTACGGATCTATTTAGACAATCGTGTTATGGACGACAAAATTGAATGGCTGATAAATCTATTTTTTCTAGACGCAGGTGTAACGGATTGCTCTCGCGATCGGGCAGTAGGCTGGGCGATCGTTCACCCTCAAATGTGGGGATCAGTGGAGAACTGAATTTAGACGATGGCGTTACGGAAAGAGGCTATTTTCTGGATCCAAATTTAAGGGATCACTAGACGGCAAAGGAACAGGTCGATCGGGTAAAATCGGACGCAGCCGTTATGGATTTCCTCCGACGCTATATCTACACACGGACTAAATACGGGGTATGCTATGTGAACTGACGAGTCACTACGCTAGATGTAGTGTGGTTGGTTCTATTCTTGGTCAAGTCATTGTCGTCCCGAGAGTGTTATTCCCGTGTCGCACCCTATTCCTTCATCTAAGACTTCTGTCAATGGCTCATCCGGAAGCTTTGCCGTGGATGGCCATCTACTACGGCTAGTGTCTCGTGCGAGCATTCCCTTGCGAAACCCTAACTTACGGTCACCACTGGTGCGGAGGGACGGTGAGGATGCTTTTTTAGAGATGCGAGTGGAGTCGAGTGAGGATGGAGAGTTGGGACTCGTGCGGCGGATTGCGATTGAAAGTCTTTCACCGGAAGCCCTTACAACATTGCCGATTGCGCTTGAACAGATGGACTGGTCGGCTTGTGTTAATAAGGGCCTGAGTCAGGGATTGGCGGGGGTACAGCAACGATCGCAACGGCGCTGGCTGACCTCCCTGATGACGTTTCTCAATCCTCGGCAACTGGCAATTCTCTTATATTGTTATCAGCAAGGTACGTCGGCTTCTGGACAGGTGACAGTGAATTCTGATGACTTGTTAATGGCGCTGGGCTACACCCGGACAAAAGACGGTGGATTTGCCTCGAAAGTCCGATCGCAGGTGCATCAAGATCTGGTGGCGCTGCATCGGGTGGAGCTGGTGTACCCGAGGGCCATTATGTTGGGGAAAGCGGCAGGGGAAAGTGCGAGTCGGAAGGTGGAGGTCCGATCGCTATTGAAGATTGTGGATTTTGTCCCAGAACGATCGGCTTCGGGCTTTGATTTGTTTCGGGCAGCGGATATGAGTTTTGAGATGGCGGAGCGCTATACAGTGGATCTGAATTGTCGGCGGGATGGGACGACGAGTCGGATATTGTTTCCTAACACTGTAGATTTGTCTCAACGGCTGGGAGGCAATGCTAAAAATGATTATCGGATGCGGTTGTTGATTTATTTGGCCAGTCGGGTGGCGTGGGGATTGCTGTCAGATGGGCAATATATGATTTTGTCGAAGCAAGGATTGTTTAATAATTTGGATTTACTAGGCAGTAATAGTTCTCGAAATAATCAGATTTTTTGGCGAACGATCGAAGGATTGAAACAAGAAAAATTCATTATGAGTGCCCAAGAGTTGCCCGGAAAAAGCAAGATGAATAGTGTGCAAATTCAGGTTAATCCTGAGCTATGGGGCATGGTGTAACGAGGTTCTTAGATTGATTCTTAGATTGATTCTTAGATCGGTTCTTAAATGTTGTTTTAATCGTCTCGTACTCGCAGCACGGCTTTTCCTAAAAACACGCGATCGGTTAAGTCTTGAGCCACATTTCCCACTTGTTCCCAAGGCATAGAACGATCGATATGTGGCGTTAAAACACCCTGTTGAACTAAGGCCAGCAGACGCGTTAAGCCAAGATTTATGGGATTTCTGAGAACTTCATGAAACAGAATAAAGCCGTAGAGATTCAATCCGCCTTTGCCATAAAAACTAGCGATATCTAGGGTTGATTCTTGGCCCGCTGTTGCACCAAATGTAACCAGAATTCCATCTTTTGCCAGTTGTTTAATCGCCGTAGTCAGGAGTCGATCGCCCACCGAATCTAATACCAAATCAAAGAAGTGATCCGGGTTGAACGCATTCCCTAAAACCACTTGATGTGCGCCAGAGGCTAGGGCAAATGCGGATTGTTCGGGTCTACGGACTTGAGCGGTGACGATCGCTCCCGAAGCCCGCGCCAACTGGCAGGCCAGATGACCAACTCCGCCGGATGCTCCAGTAATCAGGACGTTTTTACCCAGAATTGATCCCGCTTTTTCTAAGGCAAATAATGCCGTTAAACCCGCGATCGGCAATGTACAGGCGACCTCCATGGAGATGTCATCGGGGATGGCAGCTAAAGCTGTTGTAGGCACTGCGATCGATTCAGACCATGCACCCGTTGCCAAAAAACCGACCACGCGAGTTCCAACGGCAAACCCAGAGCCGTCCGCTGCCGATCGGTCCACAGTTCCTGCAAAATCCCAGCCAATCCGATCGCCTGCCTTAGCGTTTTGTGCTCGACGAATTTCACCCCGATTCACCGATACGGCATGAACCGAAACGATCGACTCATGGGGCAACGAAATAGGCGGCTCAACGGTTGCAAGCTTCAGCCGTCCGATCGCACTTGGATCAACCACAACCGCAAGCACCTTATTCATGTGAAACCCCTCTCAGGTAAAAGCATCTCATCCTAAAATCGCTTGACGAACCCCATCAGGATCCCGAAATCCAACGGCAACGGCAATGCCATCTTTCACAAAAAGTGGGCGCTTCAATAGCATGGTGTCTTGGGTAAAGGCCGACACCCATTGATCATCATCCCATTGATCTTTTTCCTCAGTTAACGATCGATAAGATTGTCCGGAAGTATTACGCATCGGCTTGTTACCGAGGGATGCAACCCAACTCGCGATCGTTTCTTTGGGAATTTGAATTTCGCGGGAATTGATAAACTCGTGGTCAATATTATTGCCAGTTAGCCAAGTTAGCGCTTTTTTGCAGGTGCCACAATTTGGGATTCCGTAAACTTGAAGACTCATAAAAAATTCATCACGCTGGTTAATTCGGCCCGCTGGTTGTTGATTACCTTAGCATTTTGAGACGACCCACCTGCGGGAAGTTGGGTATCCTAGAAGGGCGAATTGAAAATCACCGTGCGAATCTTTCAGGGTTATCGATAGGTATTCAGCTTATGTCGGAAATTTCCCAACTGCTCCAACGCGGTCTACAGTCCCTTTCTCAAGGCGACGACAGCACAGCTTTCCAGCACCTCACTCAAGTCATTGCAGATTTGGAGCAGGCGGGAATGGTGGATACGAGTGACGGTTGGAAGGCTCAAATGGGTCTTGTGACGCTGCATCAACGAGCTGGAAATCTAGCGATCGCCCGCAAGATGGTTGGTCCTTTAACTCTTGTTCGCAATTCTAAGGTGAATGATTGGGCTAACGCTCAATTGGCGGCGATGGATGGCACTGGGACAACTCAGCCGACTCATTGGAAGAGATCTTCATCTACAGATACGCCCCAAGCCACGAGCCACGACACTGGATTTATGGCTTTTGATGAAAATGCGCCACGCCCAGAACGCCGTCGTCGAACATCGGGTGGAATATCTGGGGGGACATCGGGTGAAATATCTGATGGTGCGATCGGGGCATCTCCTGGAACTTCGAGTGGCGGTAATGATTTTCAGGCTAATTCGGCAGATCTATCCGTTACAGACCATCATTCAACCAATAGGGTCTTTGATCCGGCGCAACCTTACGATCGTTCGACCCAGTGGAGTCCATTAAAAGAAACGAAAAATTTAAATTTACCCCTCATTCAATTGTTGACGATCGCGGGGCTGGTGGGCATTCCGGCGGCGTTGATTGGGAGCTTGCAGTGGAGTGCTCAGATCTTGGGATCGATACGAAATACGCTGCCGTTTTTGGAGTCGCAGCAACCGATGGCCATCGAAATTCCTTGGCTGAATCTGACCTTGTTGGCGATCGGGGCAATTGCCGTGAGTCCGTGGATTATTCGCTGGCAACTGAATCGATCGGGTAAGGTGAAAACTCTTTCGACGAGTCAGCTTTCCCACTATAGTCCCGAAGCCTATCGGGTGCTTCAGCGTGGGTGTAAGGATGCAAAAATGGCCTTGCCTCGCTTAGAAATTATTGAGACAGATTTGCCGTTGGCTTTGAGTTATGGCGTTTTGCCGATGCACCAAACGATTGCGGTGAGTCGGGCATTGTTGGAGGGCTTTCAAGATGCTGAGATTGCGACACTCTATACAATTGAAGTGAATAATTTGGCCAATTGGACGACAGCGATTTTGGCTTCGACGACAACATTGGCGCTTTTGCCTCATACCGTTTATTGGGAATGTTCTAAATTGGGCGATCGGTTTCTAACTTTAGCGTTACAACCCCAATCATTATTTGTGTTGCCTTGGATTTGGAAAATTGCAGGATTGTTTTTTGCGACGATCGCAGCAATTAGCTATGGTGTTTTTGCATTTTTGCGCTGGATGGGGTTTGGGTTGTCCCGATTACGTTCAGAAGAGGGCGATCGGAAGGTTTGTAATTTGACGGGCAATCCGAATGGTCTCACGAGTACGGTATTGCAATTGCGATCATGGACGGCAGATGTAATTGTTCAGCGATCGTTTGGGACATTTGTATTGGAAGGGTTTGAGAATTTGTTGACTGTGAGCTTACGCGACTGTACAACCGTCCCATTGAGATCTGTGGAATTTTGGTGGGCCATTAATCAATCTCAACGGCCCACAGAAACCCGATTGATCCAACTCGGGACGATCGCATCTCACTGGAATTTAGCCCCTCTTTTTTCTGGACCAAAATCACTGACCAGATTGCCGAGTCAGTCGATTCGGACTTGGGCAACTCCTTTCGTTTGGGCGATCGCAGCCTATGGATTGGCATGGCTGGCCTGGGGATTGGGTTGGATATTGTATTGGGTGGGGCAGAGACAATTGGCCTGGTTGGGCAGTGACTATAGTTTGTTTTTAGGATTGCCGATGATTGGGTTTGGTGCGGGAACTTGGATGCGATTTAATCGTTTTTTCCCAGAACTCTCGACAGCAATGAGTCGCTGCGATCGGTCTCATTTGAATGCGGCGGGTTCGGAAGCATTGAATGTTGAAAATGAGGCATTGATTGATTCGTTGGCTCAAGCGAATGCGATACTGCTAAAACCGCAACTGGTAATGCTTGAGGGCAAGCTCCAAGGCCGATCGGGCGTGGCGAATTGGTTGGGCCAAGATTTATGGATTGAGATGGCCTCGGGCGATCGGATTAAGTTACATGTTGGGGCGAGTTTGGGTCCGATCGGATTATGGTTGCGGGAGTTTTTTGGGAATCGAACTTTGGTGCGGTATGTGGGGCAAGAGGTGATGGTTTCAGGCTGGCTGCGGCGCGGGGCAACGATGTGGCTGGATGTGGAGGCGGCACGGACGGGGCAGGGTGTGCTGTCAGGCGGACATCAGGTTTGGTCGATTTTGATTGGCGGGGTGTTTGTCGGAGTTGGTCTTTTTGTCTTGTTGTAGTAGCGATGATAAATATTGGCATGAATGTTTTTGAAGTTTGCATTCAACTTAAATTTACGTCAAACTATGGATAGCGTATTCATATCAATTACTTAATTCTCAATCCTATGGATTTCACTGCGGCTTTGCCTGTTTTTCTGATTACGCTACGTGAAGGGGTTGAAGCGGCGCTGGTGGTAGGTATTGTTTTAGCTTGCCTCGGTAAAGCAAATGCGAGTCATTTGAATGGGGCTGTTTATCAAGGGGTGTTTGCGGGCCTTGGGGTCAGTTTGCTTTTGGGAATTGGCGTTAATTTTGGACTTCAACAATTGGGGTTGTCAAGTTGGGTCTATGGTCCGGCGGTCAAACAGGCGTTGCAGGGCGGAATTGCGATCGTGGCGATCGGTCTTTTGAGTTGGATGTTGATTTGGATGACGCAACAGGCGAAGGGGTTGAAGGCTGGAGTGGAGCAATCGGTGCAGGCGGCGTTAGCGGAGAATACTTCGTGGGGCGTGTTTGGGTTAGTGTTTGTGGCGGTGTTGCGGGAAGGGGTTGAGACGGTTTTGTTTTTGGGGACGCAACTCAATCAAGGTTGGATTCCGGCGGTGGGAGCGATCGCGGGGTTGGCGGGGGCGACGGCGATCGGGTTGTTGATTTTTAAGGGTGGACGACGAATTAATTTAGGCTTGTTTTTTAAAATTATGGGGACAGTTTTGCTGTTGATTGTGGCGGGGTTGGTGGTGACGGCATTTAGAAAGACTGAGCTGAGTTTGGGATTACTTAATCAAATTGATCCGCAATGGCATCGTTTTTGTTGGGGCGAGAATGCATCTTGTTTGCTGGGGCCAATGGTGTGGGATTTGAGCGATCGGCTGCCAGATAATCAATTTCCAGGTTTGATTTTGAAGGCGTTATTTGGCTATACGCAGAATTTGTATTTATTGCAGGCGATCGGCTATGCGAGCTTTTTATCGATCGTGGGAACCCGGTATTGGAAGAGTTTGAACTAGTATTGATAGTTAGTGTTGAGTAGGACGATCGCAATTCTTTTCCATAACACTATATTTTTTGCATTTGGTTTTGGCAGGGTTGAGTTGTGAAGCCCGATCGGGTTCAGTTTAATGAATTGATATTATTATTTAATACGATAGATTCAAAGGCGATCGTATAAATTCTTACATCTATTTGTAGTTATAGAGATCTATCTGTTGATATTCCCTAAAGTATTATTCAACATACACTTAAAAAGTTGATCTAGAGGCATTCCTGCTTCTTTTGCCATAGTAGAGATAACGCTAGTTTGAGCAAAAGAACAATACAGCCCCGCCTCTAGAAACCAAGGCTGATTACTGGAATCAATGCGGAAATCAAAAAGACTGTAATGGCGACAACCTAGAGCTACATGAGAAGTTCGAGCCGCCGCCCAAACTATGGCAGTAATGGGGTCACTGGGGTCAACAATCCAAGACTTCGTATTTCCCTTAGCCACCATTCCCAAGCCGCCCTTTTCATTTCTTCTGAGCTTATCCTCATGCCGTCGAATCGGCTGCTTTTCTCTATCCATCGCATACTCTTCTAAAGGTAAACAGATCACTTTTCCCTCATCTACAATCACACCGCATCTGACTTCCCGACCGAGTTGAACAAATGTTTCTACCAGTACCTCATCAGCGTGAGTAAACGCAGTTTTCAAAGCATTCTCATAATCAGAAAAATCTTTGACCAAATCTACGCCCAAAGAATTATCTTCATTTACAGGTTTAACGACCGTAGGAGGCGTAAGCGTCGGAAGGTCTCCAAGGCGGAGGAGTTCTCCTGAAGGCACTTTGATACCTGATGCAGCTACCACAGCTTTAGCTCTTGCCTTGTGGGCAGTCAATGCCATGACATCTGGTCTATTGCCTACGTAGGGAATATTTAGTAAATCAAATAAGGCTCTGTAAGAAGTCATACCTGGAACACAAAACATTTGGGGAATCATTACATCTATTTTGAGTGCCGTTAGTATCTGAATCGCTTCGATTAGGGGCATGGGACGAGCCGCCGCGATCGCATCTAGTTTCAATGATTGAGGAAATCGCCATTGCCGATCGGGCGTGACATAAGCAATGTGAAATTCATATAGGGCTGCATTAGCATTAGACTCCAAACAATCCTCTGCATACAACCGTGACAAATCACAGTAAAATTCACTAACCGCCGAACCCACTAAATGCAAAACCCGAAGTACCATAATCAATCTCCCGCTAACTCGACAAGCTTGCCGATATTAAAATCTATCCGAATCCACCCTTTCATCTGCCACAGATTTTGTAGCAACAGCCAGGGAATCTGTACATGGTGAACCATCAAAAAGGGCAGTGGATCAGCCCAATCGAAAATCGCATCCTTGCCGCTAATGATAATTTGCAATCGTCGCCAAACCTGACTAGGTGAACCTAAACTCGTCAACAATCTCCAGATTTCATGGTAAATCCAATAAGTAGGACGGCTGGACTGTAGCGGTTGAATGGCCGTATCTGAGTTCCCTTGTTCCAAATAGGCGTTTGCAACATCTGGATGGTTATAAAACATCGTAATGGCCGAATGCGTCCGGGGATTACATTCGATCGCATAAATAGAGCCATCGGCGGACTCCATAAAATCAAAGGAAAGTTGTCCAGTTAACTTCAAATCACCGACAAATTTTCTTACCCATGCTTCAATTTTTGGATGGTCTACGTTTTCATAATTGATTTGAAATGCCGATGACTTACAGCAGCAGTGCATTCTTAGTTCCCCATCCCGCACCGTACTGTGGGTACAATACTCCTGACCTGGAATAAATGCTTGCATAATCCAAGGATTGTTCTCAGAAATAGGTAAGCTATGAACAAATGCCTTAGTTTCTGAATGACTATCACAAGGGAGCTGCGTCAGGTCTAGCCGTCGCACTGAGTCATAGGGAATACTTTTGATAATGTATTTTTGAGGGCGCTTAGAAAAATCAAACTCTAGTACTCGCTGTGGATCAGTTATGCAATAGGAATCTGGAACAGAAAGATTCAATGAGGTTGCGATCGCTGAAAATTCAGATTTGTTATCCAGTTGCTGAACTTGATCAACATCGACATGCATGACTTCGCAGTAAGGTGAAAGTACTTTTTTTGCTAATGCATCGTAGTAGCTTGATACTGGACTGCAAACTGGGACATAAACATCAACATTCTCGTTTTGTACAATCTCTAGAAGTGCATCATTATAATTTTTCGCATCTGGCTTGGGAGTTGTATGAAATCGATCGACATCTCTGGAAAAACGATGCCCTGTTAGCGAATATTTGCGGGATTCTACTAAAATAACTCGATGACCTGCCCGATGAAACGATCGTGCCAACTGTAAGGCTTTGGTCATCTTGCCGCCACTGACTAATATCGTTTTAGGATTGGCTGCAATTGTTCTAGTCTGAAACGGTTTGAGTAAGCCTAGTCTGAGTAGTGCGATCGTAGTTAGGGCAAGATTGATAGGTAGTACTAAGAGAAGAATACTTAATGTTGCTACAGTTTTTATAGAACTCTGTACGGGATTAGGATTGGTGTGATTAAAAATCATGAAAACGCCATCAAATAGAAATCATTTAGATTGATAGAGAGTGTTTGAAAAACTAAAGATCGTGAAGCTTGAACCCCGATCCCCCTAACCCCCTTAAAAAGGGGGAACAAGAGCAAACCTTATTTTATAGTCTCCCTTTTTTGTAGCATAGCCTGCCCGTTCGCATAGCGTTACGCAGTAAAGGGCATAGGGAATTTAGGGGGATCGGGTCTTTTGACATCATATAGATTAAATCCGTCGAATTAATGTTAACCCATCTCTCAAGGGGAGTAACACTTGCTCTATTCGCGAATCATCCACTACTGCTTGATTAAATGCCGCGATCGCAGCTCCATTCGCCGTTGGTTCACCCTTCAGATAAGGTTGGCCCTGCATCAAAGTATTATCTACACAAATTAAGCCATTCTCAGCCAGCAAAGAACTATCTAGCAA
The DNA here is from genome assembly GCA_025351345.1 of Synechococcales cyanobacterium GL140_1_metabat_312. Lineage (GTDB taxonomy): Bacteria > Cyanobacteriota > Cyanobacteriia > Leptolyngbyales > Leptolyngbyaceae > JAAFJU01. The sequence goes on along the minus strand of JANXWB010000044.1, from coordinate 15,834 downwards.
AATATTTAGATAGTCTATATATCCTGCCTTATCAGCGTCGATGAACACTAAATTGAATTTCTCACCTGTATCCGCTAATTGTTTCAGTGTCACCAGCGCTGGATTGACCTTAATCAAAATCTTGTGACCATCAGGAGACTTCTCAAAACAGGATTGAGCAAATGCCGCCGCGAATGGATCAACTTCACAAGCAACAAGCACCCCGTCCGAAGGCAATGCCTCAGCCATAGCCAGTGCTGAGTATCCCGTAAACATTCCGATCTCTAGGACCTGTTGGGCTTTAGTCAAATGCACAAAGAACTTCAGCATTTGCCCCTCGACATGTCCAGAGACCATTTCTTGCTCTAAGGGCTGTAATGTCTCGTTATTTGTCGATCGTTGGTCCCAATCTTCAGTTTGGGTGCGTTGAACAAGAGAGGCTAAGGCTGGCGATTCTGGTGTCGTGCAACTACTGATGTAGGGATCTAATCCTGTCGCCAATTCCCATGCTTGATGTAGCTCAGATTTGAGTTCGGTGTCTACAGTCCCCAAAACCCCTATTTTTCGGTTCAAAGATTCTAACTTCGCCGCTAGAATCCCCACAGGTGTAACGGGTCTGGCCATCATGCCTGCACTCCGAAGGGAACTTGGGTATTGATAGGAGCATTAGGAATAAGGTACATATCTTCTCCGTCGCCCTTGCGTGGATAATGGCTACAAATTTCTTTGTGCGCTGTAAGGTATTGGGTCAAATTCAAACGAGTCAGATCATTCATGAAATGACAACTGCCAATGGGCTTCGGCACGGCTGCACGGATTAATCCATCGCGTGTTCGACCGATCGATTCTGTTGCCTTCCACAAGAGTTCAGAAGTCAAATAGGAACTATCGATCGCTAAGCCAATTCGACTCATCAACCCTAAGATCCGATCGCGATCGATAACAGAGATGTAGCCCCGTTGCTGAGCGATCGTCGCCGAGAATGCCATATCAATAGCAACACTGTGACCATGGAACATCGGCAGATCAGGAGTTAGCTCCAGCGTCGGACTCCAAGTATGACCGTAGGCAATGACGCGATCTAAATCCAATTCATGCAGGTTAGGAACCTCTAAACTGAGCATAGTATTGATAGCTGCATAGGTCACCTGATGGGCGATTTGCCGCAGCTCAGGGGTACCATTCAAGTACCCAAATCGAGTCCTAAGTAATTCCTCACCATGTTCCTCTAGCAGATTAAAAATTTCGCCATTAGCAACGACTGCAATCTTAATCAATTCTGCCATCCCATTTCGCACCTGATCAATAGGTAGCGTTCTTAGGAAAGAGAAGTCTAGAATCACTTTTTGGGACGCATGATAGGCACCCAGACGGTTTTTCAATTTGCCATGATTCACGGCGACTTTGATTGCCACACTGGCATCAATCAACCCAATCAGCGTGGTCGGCACTCGAATATAGTTGGTTCGACGACGGTAAGTGGCACAGGCAAAACCAGCAACATCAGTAGTCAACCCACCGCCGACAACTAATACCGGCTCTTTACGTACTAGGCCAAAATCAGCAAATGCATCAACAATTTTCTCAAAAGTTCGTAATGTTTTATCCGTCTCTTTAATAGTAACTTGAAAGACTTTTAGCTCAATTTGGTGGTGTTTGAAGTAATTCTGAATCTGTTCGCTAAGTAAACCATAGACCGTTGCATCTACTACCATTAGGCAGCGCTCAAGCTGTCGATAGCTGTCGGCAATCTCAGGGTTCTCGATCGCAAAGGCTCCTTCTACATAAAGCAAACTGAAGTCTATTTTCTCATATCCTTCTACATGAAACGCTTTCTCTGTAGCTGTGAAAGTCGCCTGAATGTCACCCATGAATCTTCCTCAATCACTTGAACTTCATATAACTTAACACAGTTCTCATGATAATTTTGAGTTCTTTTTCTCAGAATTGAACGATTTGTTTTTTAATTTATTTGCAGGTAGCGTCCTTGTCTAAAAGCGTAGTGTAGAGGCATAGATGAGAATCAACATATCTCCAGATTTTGATGTGTTATGTATCGTGAAACTCTAGTGAATCTGATGTGGATCTGATAGTGGGGTCAAAAATGCTAGGACTCGTTGGGATAAATAAAATCATAAATATCGGGATTCCGATCGTCAGTTTATCCAAAATCCTTAAGGTCAACTAAAAGCGTTTGACAGGTTGTCAAAAATTAAGTTACTACTTCTAGATGGGATTTCATTAGGAGGTCAGCGAATCATATTCCAGTCATTTGGAATTTTATTTATGACTACATATTTATGACTACAATTGTCAAACTCGAGTTCAAATACTGAAAAGGAGAAACTCCGATCGCCCTTAAAACTCAATCTCCTTCTTTCCATCAGAAAACTGTACATCTTGAATGTTCCAATCCGATCGGCCTACGATCGTCGCCCGCAATGCTCCAAACAAACTCATTTGTTCACAGGCCGACATCGCCGCAAATGGACGCTTAGCGGTCGGGGGAAGACGCAGAACAATAGTGGCGCTATTTCCTCTTTTAGTAATGGCATAATCGCTGACCGTAAAATCAGCACTATTGTTATTGTTAATCACCGTACCCACCGCTGCATCTAACGTCTTCTCTTTAGGCAAATCTTCCGTCTTCGGAACCAAATCGTTACAACCACTATCCATCCGATAAATCACGATCGGAACCGTTGACGCAGTATTTGCCGAAGTCTTCAACGGAGTCGATATGGGCTTAGGCGAAGGAGAGTTTTCAACAGGAGATGGACTGTTGCTCGGTGAGGGCTTAGGGGATGGGGATGGGGATGCAAGTGTCGGGATAGGGGATGGAACAGGTGGATTTTGAACCGTGGGCGTGGGGGCAGTGCAGCTCACAACCAAAAGAGAAAATACTATTACCCCGAACCATGTTCTCAGCGTAGTCCCATCATTTATTAGAGTTCTGATTTTCATCGCAATATTCCTCACAACTTTAAGTCTATCAACGTCCAATCTATTCATTCACCTTAACGCCATCAACCGCAAATGGACGATTAAAATTCAACTCAATCTCTCCCCTTCGTCTCTACAGCCGATCGCTAGTACTCGTGACAGTCTTAGAGATAATATTCTGATTTTCTAAAAGATTTTTTCACACATTGTATTATGCTCCTTTCGCGGGTAGCATAGGCTTAGCAATACTCAATACTGAGGTCGATGTCGCTTTCTCATGATTAATATGGACTAAAGTCCATTACCACACACAGTAGTACAAAATTCTAGCCTTTGGAGGTCACTCTTGAATACTTCCAAAGGAACAGAAGTGATTTGAGGTGAACCCATGCTTACTCAGGAAGAACGTTTTACGTTATCCGAAATTCAAGACCTCAACCGTCTGAAACTCGAACTCATTCAGATGCCGCCTGTTGATGTCGGCGACTATATTGCAGATTTACCCGTCGATCAACGGGCTTTGACGTTTAGACTACTCAGTAAAGATCAAGCCACCGATGTATTTGAATATCTAGAACCAGACGTTCGTGAAGAACTCATTGGGGCGCTCCACGATACCCACGTATGTCAGATTGTTGAGGGAATGCGTCCGGACGATCGGGCTGAACTCTTCGATGAACTTCCGGCTGGGATTGTTAAACGTCTGATTCGGCAACTCAGCCCCGCAGAACGTCAAGCAACGGATCTTATTTTAGGATATTCCGAAGGCATGGCAGGACGCGTCATGACGACGGAGTATGTACAGCTTCGTGAAGGGCTGACGGTCGAGGAAGCGATCGCTAAAATCCGCGCCAATGATCAAGACAAGGAAACTATCTACTACGCCTAGGTCACAGATAACAATCGTAAACTGGTGCGAGTCGTATCGCTGCGGCAATTGTTTTTCTCCTTGCCAACCGCCTTCGTACGGGATATTGCTAGCGATCGGGTGATTAAAGTCACCACCGAAATGCATCAAGAAGAAGTGGCAATGGTGATGAAGCGCTATGATTTATTGGCGGTTCCTGTGGTCGATCGTGAAGATCGCCTCGTGGGCATTGTCACCATTGATGATGTCATGGATATTCTCGAAGAAGAAGCCACCGAGGACATTCAGCGCATGGCCGGAGTCGCGAGTGGGGACGAATCATCATTATCACCGCCGCTCGAAAAACTCAGAAATCGGCTTCCTTGGTTACTTGGAGTGATGGCACTTTATATTGGTGCATCAAGTTCAATTTCGCCCTTTCAAGACACTATTCAAAAAATTCCAGTCTTAGCAGTGATTATGCCTTTATTTTCAAATACTGGAGGCACCGTTGGCATTCAAGCCATGACCGTAACCATTCGATCTATTGGCCTTGGAGAAGTCACTCCAGACGATACCCTGAAGGTATTAAAACAGGAATTACTGGCTGGATTAGGAACTGCTGTTGCGTTGGGCGGAACAATGATCTTGCTGGCATTGATTTGGACTAAACCAGAAGAACGCTGGGTGGCATTGATTGCGGGGGCTGTAATGTCATCCAATACATTAGTGGCTGTAACATTAGGGACGCTGTTGCCGATCGGATTCAAGCGTTTAAATTTAGATCCAGCGTTAATCAGTGGTCCATTAGTAACAACAATGTTAGATACGATCGGTTTTATTATGTTTTTAACATTGATTACGATGAGTATTTCAATATTTCATGTTGGCTAGAACTCTTAGAACTATGACACTTAAACTATGACAAAAATTGCTCCACTCACCCATGAAACACTATGGGAAATTTTGCGTGATACTCTAGAGGATAGTGCGGCAAATCAACTCGTTTGGCATTATCTCGGCTATATTCAAAACCCAAAAACCCAAGCCTGGAGCATTACCGATCCAGACTGGGCTGCGGCCTATCCAGATCCACCCAACTTCATCGAAAGCCGTCCCGCCACCGTCAAACTCACCCGATCGATTCCACCCGAAAACAAACAACTTCTAAAAACCCAACTCGGTTTTGAAGGCTACACGCTGAATGAACTCATCCCCCGCAAAACCCGACGCGCCACGATGGTAAACTGGCTCCTCAGTTACGCCACCATTCACAATATCCCTCTAAACTGACTAACTAATTATTCATTCACCATTCTCAATTCAAAATGTCCTACGATTGGCTCCAATCATCTCTAAAAACAATTCATAAAGCAGGTTGGTATAGAACCCCACGGACCATCACATCTGCTGTCGGAAATTATATTGAAGTGGAAGGGAAACAATACATCAATTTTTCCAGCAATGACTATCTAGGGCTTGCTAATGATTCTCGATTAAAAAATGCTGCGATCGATGCTATTCAAAGCCATGGCACAGGTACAACAGGCTCTCGACTCGTGACCGGGCATAGAGTATTGCATGATCAATTAGAACAAAATATTGCAGCCCTAAAAAGTACGGAGGCTGCTCTTGTATTTAGCTCTGGATATAGTGCAAATATTGGAACGATCGCGGCTCTTATGGGAAAACGTGATTTGATTTTAAATGATCAATATAATCACGCTAGTCTTCGTAATGGCAGCGCCTTGTCAGGCGCGAGCAGTCTGGATTATCAACATTGTAGTATGTCGAATCTACGAGAACAGCTTGAGAAGCACCGATCGCACTTTGCAAAATGTCTAATTCTGACCGATAGCGTTTTTAGTATGGACGGAGATCTTGCGCCTTTAAGTGAAATTTTAGATCTTGCCGTTGAATTTGAAAGTATGGTTCTAGTCGATGAGGCCCACGGAACAGGAGTTTTAGGACGATCGGGTGCGGGGGGGATTGAAGCCTGTGGTTGTACAAACAGACCTGTCATTCAAATGGGAACCTTGAGTAAAGCGATCGGTTCTCTCGGCGGCTATGTCGCGGGATCTTCAATCCTGATTGACTTTTTAAAAAACCGTGCGCCAAGCTGGATTTACACCACAGCCCTTTCACCCGCTGACACCGCCGCCGCTCTCGCTGGCATTGAGATCATTCGCACCGAACCCGAAAGGCGTGATAATCTCTGGCACAATATCCGACTATTACAAAATCAATTTAATCCAGATCAGTTTAATCAAACTAAAATTAATCAGACTAAAATTCAAACATTTCCATCTGATTCTGCCATTGTTTGTATTCCGCAACCGACCGTTCAGGATGCATTAAAGCTCAGCCAGCACCTACAAAACTCGGGTATCTTTGCCCCCGCGATTCGTCCCCCAACCGTGCCGACCAGCCGAATTCGCTTAACCCTAATGGCCACCCACACCCCAGATCAAATTGAGGTGCTTTCCAAGGCCATCCGATCGCATCTATCAAATTGAGAATTAGTCTTCGTAAGGCGTTAGAATCTCGTACCCCGTATCAGTCACTGCGATCGTATGTTCGTATTGGGCAGAAAGTTTTTTGTCTTTGGTAATAGCCGTCCAATTATCTTTCAACAGCTTCACCTCAAAGGTCCCTTCATTGATCATAGGTTCAATAGTGAAGACCATTCCGGGCCGCATCTTCTTCCCGTCGCCCCATTCACCATAGTGGGAAATTTGAGGTTCGGTATGAAAGACATTACTAATCCCATGACCGACAAAATCTTGGACCACACTAAACCCCTGAGACTCAGCATATTCCTGAATCGATGCACCAATATCGCCAATGTGATTGCCCGGTTTCACTTGTTCAATGCCAAGCTGACGACATTTTTTAGTAACTTCCACCAAACGCTTTGCAATGGGAGATGGTTCACCCACCAAATACATCCGAGACGTGTCGCCGTGATAGCCTTCAACAATCAGCGTCACATCAATATTGAGAATGTCGCCATCTTTTAAAATCTGCTTAGAATTAGGGATTCCATGACAAACCACCTCATTCACACTGGTACAAATCGATCGGGGAAATGCCTTACGATCGCCCTCTGCGCCATATCCCAAAGGAGCACTTTTTGCCCCATGAGCCTTGGTCCAGCGTTCTGCTTCATCATTCAATGATTGGGTACTGACACCAATTTTGACAAATGCTTCTAAATGCTTCAATAACTTGGCTGCTAAATGGCCTGCAACCCGCATTTTTTCGATTTCACGTTTTGAGAGAAGAGTAATTTGCCCTGTCATATCCCCAGCATCCAATCCTATATAAATTCATTTAACGTGATCTACCAGGATACAGGAGAGCGTACCCTATCCACGATCGTACCCTTGATTTTTTAGGGATTAATTTAGGGCATAGGATCACTAAACGTACTAGTCTGACGTTCGATTTCGATGAGTTGGTTTTTGACCGTTTGCAGCACCTCCTGAAGTTCTGGCATGACACCGAGTTCGTCGGAGTTGATTGGTAGGGTGGAGTACGATCGGCGGTGGAGTTCCTGGACTTTTCGTTGGAGTTGACGGGCGACAGTCAGGGTGTCACGGCTGAGACTAGAGGCTTGCTGCTGTTGATAAAAACGCAAGGCTGTACCGCGAAGAATTTGCAAGGTTGCATCTTCTCCCTCCGATCGGGGACGATCACCAATTTGGGGCTTCGGCATCAATTTCAACCGCAACAAAAGTCGATTTTTTTCATGAATTCGTTCAATTTCGACTTGAACTACGTTCTCAACCGGATCCATAGGTAACGAAGTGAGCCGCTTAAGTTCCGCAATCACACCATTAAAGGTTGCGAGTGGTAAACAATCCAAAAATGATTGAAATACACCGCTATCACTCCACAATATTCGTCCCTGATGGCCCTGATGCTCAAAAAACAGCCGTCCAATTCCAGTCGCTAAGATACGGCCTAAAAGCGCTTGGAGTAAATCTTTGGGACTTAATGCCAAGAGTTTTTCAGAGGATGCATTGATATGGAGACTATTGGTCTCAAGTTGCGGCAGGGCACTACCGGGAAGAGCGAAGGGAAAAGGGGAAGATTGGATTGGCGATGAGATAGATTCTGATGAGATGGATTCTGAGAGCTGAGGCTGGATGATGGTGCTGCCATCGAATTGCGGCTCGGGATCTTCTACGATTAAAGTATCGTGAGTGTGCCGATCGATTGGCAGCGCTGGCAATCCCGGCTTGGCTACGGTCGTTCGGGGAGGAGGGATGAGACGTTCTCCGGAAAGCGTCGGATTCTTATCTTCGTCGTCCTCAAACATCATAGGCCGCTCAAAGAAAACAGTTGTCGGTTCTAGTGGCTCGGTTTGTTCTACGGGTTTAACCGTGTCATTAACCTTGAATTTCAGATAGGCCGACAAGACCTGATGGTGAAGGTCGCAGGAAATGACCTGCGGTGCGAGGCGATACTGGAGATAGGCCAACACTTTCCGCAGATAGTCCAAAGCACTGACATCCATTAAGTCCACCATGCCCATACGCAACTCATTATTGATTAATGAAAGCGGCAAGACTTGATGGTAGAGACAAGCTTCAAAGGGCAGCACCCGATCGATTAACGAAAAAATAGTATCCCGATCGGTGTCTGACGGAAGTTCGGAAATTTCGCCTGGTTTCGAGCGATCGTCTGATAATTTGGAGCTATGGGGAGTGGCCACAGAATATGATGGAGATGAAGTGAATGACGTAAAAAGATATAAATATAGGGGTTTGCTTTTAGCTTATAGTACACAGTCTAGTAGCAGATAGATGCATTTTTCTCAATCTCACGGCGGATTTTGAATTCGTTCTGTATAACTCAACCACCATAGCGTTATGTTCGGTGGGAAACGCCAAATAGAGGTCCAGTCAGCAGCAGTTTACGCTACTGTACAGACTATAGATCACCCTCTATGCGTAGGGTCCGAGATCACCATAAAAAGTCAGCGACTGATAACATCATTCAATTTTCCACTGCGATACCCTTCTAAATCCAACATGATGTATAGAAAGCCAAATTGCTTAAGCTGCGTCGTAAGCAGAGGTAAATTTGTAGTGAGAATGAAATCTTGAATTTGGTCAGCCATCACTTCAATCCGGGCAGTATCGCCATCCGATCGGACCCGTAAATTTTTCCAACCCAGTTTACGTAAGTAGAGTTCCGATCGACCTACCCGCTGAAGCTTTTCGACAGTAATCATTTCACCGTAAGGAAATCGAGAACTGAGACAGGGTTGGGCGGGTTTGTCCCACCAAGGTAGATCTAAATGTCTAGACATCTCGCGCACTTCAAATTTAGTAATGCCGAGTTCAGCTAGGGGCGATCGGGCACCGCGTTCTTTAGCGGCTTGAATTCCGGGTCGATAATCGCGCAGATCATCCGCATTCACGCCGTCTACCACGTAGGAAAATCCCCGACCGATCGCCATAGGTTTCAAGGTGTCATGCAGTTCACTTTTGCAAAAATAGCAGCGATTAATTGGGTTGCTGGTGTAATCGGGATTGTCCATTTCGTGGGTAGCGACGACCTCGTGACGAATACCGATCGCTTGGGCTTGGGTGACTGCATCGTCCAAATCTTCGGGTAACAAAGAGGGCGATTCGGCGGTAATGGCGAGGGCACGATCGCCCAAGGTGTCATAGGCGACTTTTGCAACTAATGTGCTATCAATTCCACCAGAATAGGCAATTAGTGCCTGGTCCATGTCTTTAAACAGAGCAGTAAGTTGGGTCAGTTTTTCAAGCGTGATGAGCGATGCAATCATGGAGGTTAGAAACTTTGGCGGAGAGTATTGATCACTATTCTAGAACTCTCTACGAGAGAAAATAAGCGATGTCCCCGTCAACACCAACAGGGTATATAGCAAACCATAACCAACACTGGTCAGCAAGGCCATTTGGGATGGAATGAGATGATAAACCACTTGATTTTTTATATCTAAACGACTCAGATCGGGTAATAACAGGTAAAGCCAACCCGCAACTTTTTCAATCATAGGATTCTGCGAAAGCTTGGAAAATTTAACCATACCAGAGCTGGAAATACCCATGAGATAGATAGCGACAGTCATCAACATGGCCAGAAGCGAACTGGTAAATACGCCAAAAAACAATGCGATCGACGTGATTAAGGAAAGCTGAATGCACAAAAATCCCGAATGAATCAAAAGTTCAACGGGAACAATGGAGATTTTATTGACGACCATCACTCCGTAATACATCACGCTCATGAGTGCCACCATCAACACCAGCACGATACTCAGGCCCAAATGTTTGCCTAAAACGAATTCGGTTCGAGTGACGGGCTTGGCGATGAGGACAAAAATTGTTCGATTTAGAATTTCTTTATTAATCAATCCGGTTCCGACAACAATGGCCAAGATTACACCAAGGATTTGCATCGCAGCCAATCCTAAATCAGGCAAAATTTTCGCTTCTGTGGCGGCGGCGATTTCAGGTAATAACCGAGCGGCGACCAACAAAAATGCGCCGTATAAAACTAAGGTATACAGAATTCGATCGCGCACTACTTCAAGAAATGCATTAGACGAGATCGTTAAAATCCGAGGAATTGAAACAAACATGGCAACGTCCGACCCACTCGGTCCAAACACAATAGTTCTAACTCAATACGTCCAATACAATACCCTAAACCTTATCCGTTAAACCTTCTTTATGAATGACGCGGCATCTTTTACGTCAGCACAATTCAGGGTTCCAATCACTGTTGCTTCAGGAATAGTAGATTTTGTCCGACGATTAAACATCCGTTTGGGAATAAGTTCGCAGCGCTTGCTGACGGTGTGGGGCGCTTGGGTTGCGGTTGGGCCTTTCCAAGTTGCATTCAACACCAAGTTGTAATAGGCTCCGGAATCATAGGGGTCTGCATCGACTTTGCCGGAAAGACTCCAGAGATCCATTTCGCCGCCGCCTAGCTTATTTCTTAGACGAGATTGAACATTGCTTTCAAGGTCAGTTATCCATTGATTGCTCACCTTACTTTCAAACAACCAGCGTTCAATGGCAGACCAGCTTTGATTATTGAGCCGATCGCGCAAGTCACTTTCCGCCGCATTCAAAACTTCACGTCCACGGGAAACTTGAATACTAGGCTGGACTCGGACGACAAATGAACTACGACTAAAATCCTCAGCCATTAAACTTGGATATAGATTGAGCCAGCCTTGGAGCAGAAAATAGAACTGGAACCAACAGGCAATTAGCAGGTGACTTAAAAAAAATAACACCATGCCTTGACGATCCTTAACGGCTGGGATGGTGAATTCAGGTGTTTTGTCTTTACTACTTTTAATGAACTTAGGGGCAAGGGCGATTATGGCGGCGATCGGGGCAACAGAGATAAAGGCGGGCGGAGCAACGCCCACGAGATCTCCAAATCCACTCCAGCTTCCAAACACGGCTAGGACGATTAAGGTAGAAATAATCCATGGACCGAGAAAAACCTTAATGAAAATAGCATTAAAGGTCAGTGCTGTTTGAATATCTTTTCCATAGACAAACCACCATACCGCCACAATCAAGAAAAACCAACCAAACGAGGACACAATGTTTTGGGCCGTCGGAGACATGAATGCGGCCATCACAACACTAAACAAACTCAGCAGTATGAAGGTTTGCCAACTGGCGGGATCTTTAGGGGTGAGGTACGATCGGATTGAATTAAACAGGTCTTTCATTGAGCTTTAAGGAATAGGGCGAAACGTCTAGGAAAATGACGATTTGAACAACTAATTAGTGAAGATCAAGGGAGTGAAAATCAGGCGATCGGAATCATTTGATCGACCATAACTCGGATGATCAAAATTACCGTGATAGCGACAAAGCTAAACGCATTGGCCCAAAGAACCGCCATAGGACGATTAGGTTGATTCTCGGCACTGAGTTCGATCTGTTTTTTGCGGCCCTGAAACTTGCGAGGATGGTTGGCTTCTTCGACAGTGGGAAGTGTATTTTTTTCAAGAATCAATTCCAAAAATTCGATGCCTTGAAGCTTAAGGGCAAAGGTTAGAAGAAAAGCCGCGAACCCAATTAAATATACAGTGGGCGGCACCGATCGGATCCCAAAAAAGACATATTCCACTAAAAGCTGGCGAGCGGCACTAGGCAACCAAGATTCGACTCCAAAGAACACAATCCAACCTACAACGGTCGAGAGCAGATTGACCGTGGCCGAATACTGCATACTCAATTTTCGTCCCAGGTTAAGCCGCTCATTCAGGACGGCAGCTTCGATGGCGATCGCCATGAACAGAAACAAAAGTTGAAAGGCGATCGCCCGTAGAGGCAAAACATCGGTGTAGTTAATGATCGGTGGCATTACTAAAGCTTTGAAAGAGGGCTTTGAAAGAGGGCGATAAAGACGATAAATAAGTCAGGAAACAAGGGGGTAAATAGTGTACGAAGATTCAGTTCCCAAATTTTACGCGTCGTTCTGGTGTTTGGAACGAAAATTTGGATAGGATTTCAGGAGTTCTTCTATAATGGGGCGGTGATGTAGAGTCAGGACACTAGATATATGGCTCGTGCAGGAATTGGCATTCGGACAGCGCAGGATTCGTCAGAACGGTTGGCAGGACAAATTCATGTCTACGATGGGCTAGGGAAGGGCAAGTCTCAGGCGGCTTTGGGGGTAGTGTTGAGGTCTATTGGTCTTGGGATTCAATCGTCTTCTCAGACGCGAGTATTGCTGTTGCGGTTTCTTAAGGGTCCCGATCGGATGTATGACGAAGATGCGGCGATCGAAGCATTGCAACGCGGGTTTCCTCATTTAATTGATCAAGTGCGGACGGGACGATCGGAGTTTTTTGGGGCGGATGAGATTACTAAATTCGATCGGCTTGAGGCGTTGCGCGGTTGGGATGTGGCCAGAGGAGCGATCGCGTCGGGCTTGTATTCGGTTGTGGTGATGGATGAGCTGAATCCGGTGTTGGATTTGGGTCTATTGGCGATCGATGAAGTGGCAAGCGTACTGAAACGCAAACCCGGACCCATGGAAATTATTGCAACTGGACGCGGCGCACCTCAAGGCTTGATTGATATTGCAGATTTACATTCTGAAATGAGGCCCCACTACCACGATGTAACGCTGGAAGCAGGGACGGGCGGCATCGAAATTTATACGGGCGAAGGGAAGGGGAAATCGACTAGTGCATTGGGGAAAGGCTTGCAGGCGATCGGAAAAGGAATCAGCCAAGACAAATCCCATCGCGTATTGATTGTGCAGTGGTTGAAGGGCGGTAATGGTTACACGGAAGACGGGGCCATTCAAGCCTTGCGCCAGAGTTATCCTGATTTGGTGGATCATCAACGGTGCGGGCGGGATGCCATTGTTTGGCGTGGACAGCAGCAGGATATTGACTATGTAGAAGCGGAACGGGGGTGGGAAATTGCCAAAAGCGCGATCGCATCTGGTCTCTATAAAACCATTATTCTCGATGAACTGAATCCGACGTTAGATTTAGAACTTCTTCCCGAGGAACCTGTTGTCCAAGCGATTCTTCGTAAACCCAAAGATACGGAAATCATTATCACGGGTCGCTGTAAAAATCAGCCCGCTTACTTCGATTTAGCCAATGTCCATTCAGAAATGATTTGCCATAAACATTATGCCGCCCGTGGTATTGATCTTAAACGTGGCGTAGATTTCTAATTGAATTAATTCCTATTGTATAGATTGCTTTAGGACAAGACCGATCGTAACTCTGCCAAACGCTCTGCCACTAACCGATAGTAAATCCAACTGCCTCGTCGTTCTTTGGTCAAATCTAGAGTAAGCTCAGAAAAATAGGACATTGCATCGATTTATAATGCCCACTTGGACATTCTACCATCATGGTTGTAAGAAACCCCCAACGGTAGTCCATCAGGGGATTCAAAGGAGTCTTCTAAACTATAAAAACTAAATCAATATCACCTAAAAGATGATGCCTGGCCTAAATCATTCTCTAAAAGAAACCCGCCAATAAGATGGTCGTAAAGGCCGTGAAGATTACCAGCGACAGAATCAAAATATGACTAACAGTTTCATCGTGCTTAAGCATTCTGTGGGGGTAATCCATAAACTTTCCTCGGGCTTTTCATCTAGTGTTAGTCTAGTATTTCCGATCGGCCTTATCCCAATTCGTAACCTATCGTTGCGATCGTTGGAGTAAACTCACACAAATAGATTACAGTTTATTTTATTTGATAGCTTGTTCTGTTTTATTGAAGAATGTCACATAAAACCAACCAATACCTTCAAACACCACCCTTTTAAATCCTTCACTCTGGGTCCACCATCTGTCCTCGTCATACTCTTCTGATGGCACCGAGATAATACCCAGTTTAAGTTGCGGCCCGATCGCTTTTTTAAACGCTTTTTTAAAGAGTGTCCAACTTCGGCGCGCATGAACACCTTCAGATAATAAATTGGCCGATCGCCCGGAGTAACTTGGCTCCTGTAGTTGCAACCAATTAGCAACGGCAACAGCTGACGTATAGCTCCGATCTCTAGGGACTCCAAGTGCCGGAACCGCTATGACTTGGCTTGCAGGAATCCCCATTTTGATTAAAGAGGCGCGGGATAGGGCGGCAAACGTTTTGTATTCTGAAAGATAATAACCGCGAGGAAGTTGGGTTCCCGTTGTGATAATAAATTTATAAGACGATCGCGATCGAAACTCTTGAATCGCATCCTTAGCATTTTTATCGGTGACCCAACCTTCCACAATTAATAAATCCGGGGTGACGATCGGTTGATTAATGGCGAAAAATCCATGGGCATGACTCACCACACCCCAGAATAAGGCGACCACCAGCGCAATTCCAAACCCCCAACCTTGCCACGTCAATCCCCACCGATCGCGCCGATCGGCTAATTTAAAGACCCGAAAAATTTGGTGCATAGTTCTGGTGCAGAGTGTGGTGGTGGAGAAATTAAAAAAAGACCGTTCCAATCATTCCAGAGAACGCATACAATGTGTTCCCTACGAGTATTCCCTACGACCCGAATTGAAACCGGGAAATTGTTGAAACCGGAACCTTACAATCGCGGAACGTTATCCCATGTCTGATTTGAAGTCTGAAGTCTTGAACTCCCTTGAAATAGAATTGCCTGATGAGTCTGAAACCATCGAATTAACCGTCGCAGGCTTGGGCGGACGGCTGGATGCAGTTTTGGCTGAACAAATCGAGTACTTATCCCGATCGCGCCTCCAAAAACTAATCGCAGGTGGTCATGTCACCGTCAACGATCAACTCTGCGACAACAAAAAAACGCTCGTTAAAGCTGCCGACTGGATTTCGATCGTCATTCCCCCCACAGAACCGATGACGCTCCCAGCAGAAGATATTCCATTGGAAATTCTTTACGAAGACAGTAGCCTGATCATCATCAACAAAGCAGCGGGCATGGTCGTCCATCCGTCCCCCGGTCACAGCAACGGCACCTTAGTCAATGCACTTCTCTTTCACTGCGAAGCCAAGGGGGAGACCCTTCCAGGCATCAACGGCATCCAGCGCCCCGGCATCGTCCATCGTCTCGACAAAGACACTACAGGGGCGATCGTCGTGGCGAAAACTGAACAGGCATTGCACCATCTTCAAGCCCAATTCAAAACCAAAACCGCCCGCAGATCCTACCGAGGAATCGTCTACGGCGCACCTCAAGCAGATTCTGGCACCGTCAATCAGCCGATCGGTCGTCATCCAGTCGATCGGCAAAAGCAGGCGATTGTGGCGGAAAGTGCGGGGGGACGATCGGCGATTACCCATTGGAAAGTTCAAGAGCGAATCGGGGCGTTCACTAGCATGGAGTATGAACTTGAAACCGGGCGAACCCACCAAATTCGAGTCCACACAACTCATATCGGCTATCCGATTTTGGGCGATCCGCTTTATGGTGCTGGTCGTAAATTGGTGAATGTAAATCTAACGGGGCAAGCTCTGCACGCATGGCGACTACGACTATTGCATCCCGTTACAGAAGAATGGATCGAAGCGATCGCACCTTTGCCAAAAACCATG
>JANXWB010000025.1 GCA_025351345.1 Synechococcales cyanobacterium GL140_1_metabat_312 | reverse complement strand
ATTCAATGCGTCAGGTTTGGCTTGATCGGCAATAACAATATAGCCGGAATACACTCGATCGATCGCAATATGAACAACTGTGCCTACAACATTGCAAGTATTGTGAACGATATTTTCTCGGTGCATTAACCGATCGTTTCCAGCTAAAATTTGCTGATTGCCGATGGTCACCTGAATTCCGTGCGCGGCTATTTCTGTATAATTTGAAAGAGTAGATTCATCGATCGGATCTCCATAGGCTTTGCGCAACGATTGAGCGATCGGATGATTAGAATTAGATTCTGCGATCGCGGCTATTTTTAAAAGCTGATCGGACGTAAATCCAGGCTGGGGAACAATCTCTGCCACCTGAAAAATACCTTCAGTTAACGTCCCTGTTTTATCAAAGGCGATCGCTTTTACCTCGGCTAATGTATCGAGAAATGTCGAACCTTTAACTAATATTCCCCGTTTTGCAGCGCCGCCAATTCCACCAAAATAACCTAATGGAATACTAATAACTAAACCACAAGGGCAGGAAATTACCAATAAAATTAAGGCTCGATAAATCCAATCCGCAGAGTTTGCACCCGGAATAACCAATGGCGGAATTAAAGCGATGGCTAAAGATAGAATTACCACGATCGGGGTATATTGCCGTGCAAATTGGGTAATAAATTTCTCACTTTGAGCTTTCTTACTACTAGCATTTTGTACTAAATCTAGAATACGAGAAATAGATGATTCACCAAAAAGCTTTGTCACCTGAATGGTCAGAAGTCCGGATTGATTGATCATTCCAGCTAAAACAGTATCGCTTAATCCTAACGATCGGGGCATGGATTCTCCCGTCAGTGCAGCGGTATCCACCATAGAATTCCCATCTAGAATCTCGCCATCTAGGGGAATCTTCTCGCCAGGTTTGACCAAAATTATATCGCCGATATTCACGACTTCTGGAGACACCGTTTGAATTCCAGAATCAGTTTTGAGATTAGCGGAATCAGGCCGAATTTCTAAAAGGGATTGAATCGATCGTTTCGATCGGCTTAAGGCCAAATCTTGAAATAATTCTCCAACTTTGTAAAACAACATCACACCGACCGCTTCAGGCAACTTATGAATGGCAATTGCGCCTAAGGTTGCGATCGTCATTAAAAACATCTCGTCAAACACGCGACCGTGTAGAATATTGCGTCCTGCGGTTTTGAGAACAGACCAGCCGCTGAGTAAATAAGCCGAAATGAATACAACATATTCAGCACTATGAAATGGTGTATTGTGCAGCGCTTCTTCAAAAATTGATCCAAGAACTAATAGAACTAAGACGATCGCCGAGACAATGGCTTCTTGCTTCAAGCTCGAATCACCGCCATGATCGTGCCCGTGGTCATGGCCATCATGATCGCTATGATCACTTCCATGGTCGTGACTGTGAACAGAACTTTTTTTATTGTGTGCATGTTCTTCTTTTCCACAACAGCCAGTATGGTTGGATTTAGGAGTTCCCATAGAACGATCGCCTCAACAAGAGATGCCTGAATATATGTTCAGGTATTCTACCTTAAATCCCGTAATCCATGAATATCTATTCAAGTGATAGAATGATTCTCACTCTTAGCTTGGGTTTTTCCCATGTCCGATCGTCCTACCCAATCTCCCTTACAAAAGGCTGCTCTTGAAGCCCCAATTTGTGAGGTGTTGCATCTCCACCCAGATAGCGTTAAGAACGCACAAGCTCACCTTCTCTCCACAGTACAAGCTCAGCAAATGGCCGAATTCTTCAGTCTGCTGGCCGATCCCAATCGATTGCGGTTGTTGTCTGCGTTGGCCATTCAAGAATTATGTGTGTGCGATTTGGCGGCAACCTTAGAAATGGGGGAATCAGCGGTGTCCCATCAATTGCGGTTGTTGCGATCGATGCGCATTGTGAAATATCGTAAAGTTGGACGCAATGCCTACTACAGCCTGATGGATCAGCACGTCGTCAGTCTCTATCAAGAAGTCGCAGAGCATCTAAAGGAGTGAGTAGTCTGAAACCTCGTCATTCAAGTTAACCCGGATGAAGCCATCCAAAAAAAGTTTGGCATAATAACCAAGCATTTAATCCAACAATGATCGTTGCTATTGAATAGGCGATTACTTTTAGCCATACAGGGTTAACAAACTCACCCATCAAACGGCGATCGCTAGTAAACATAATCAACGGAACCACAGCAAACGGCAATTGCAAACTCAAAATAATTTGACTCAAAATCAGCAAGCCTGTTGTACTCTGTTCACCTAAAAACACGATCGTGAGCAATGCTGGAACAATAGCAACAACTCGCGTTAACAATCGTCTCATCCAAGGTTTCAGTCGAATTTGTAGGAACCCTTCCATAACAATTTGGCCTGCCATCGTTGCTGTCAATGTAGAATTTTGACCAGATGCTAGAAGGGCAATGGCAAAGATAGTGCTGGCGGGTGCAACTCCCACCAATGGTGAAAGCAATCGGTATGCATCCTGGATTTCAGCAACATCTTGATTGCCTGAGCCATGGAAAACAGCTGCCGCTAAAATTAAAATGGCTGAATTAATAAACAATGCCAGGGATAGTGCCACCGTTGAATCAATGGTGGCAAATTTAATGGCTTCACGCTTTTTCTCAGGGGTATCTTCCCAATCACGAGTCTGGATAATTGAAGAGTGAAGATAAAGATTGTGCGGCATCACTGTTGCGCCTAAAATGCCGATCGCAATATAAAGTGCTTGCGGATTACGAACCACTTCAGGTTGTGGAATATATCCCTGGAATACACCGCTCCAATCTGGATTTGCAAATACCATTTCTGCGGCAAAGCATCCACCAATGACCGCAATTATTGCAATAACTATTGCTTCAATATACCGAAAGCCTCGACTCTGAAGAAATAAGACAACAAAAACATCTAATGCTGCAATGCAAACTCCAATAGCTAACGGAATGCCAAATAAAAGTTGTAATGCGATCGCACTTCCGATCAATTCAGCTAAATCACAAGCCGCGATCGCAATCTCACATAAAATCCACAGACCCAAACTGATGCGGGGATTGAAGTGATCTCGGCAAGCCTGAGCTAGATCCCGCCCTGCTGCAACTCCTAGTTTTACACAGAGCGCTTGTAATAAAATTGCCATCAAGTTTGACAGTAAAATCACACTCAAGAGCAAATATCCAAACTGAGCACCCCCAGCCAAGTCCGTCGCCCAGTTTCCCGGATCCATGTAACCAACCGACACCATAAATCCTGGCCCAGCATAAGCCAAAAGCTTTCTCCAAAAACCACCGCTAGTCGGAATCCTGACTGTACGGTGGACTTCCGGGAGAGAAGAGATACGATCAACTGGATGCATAAGCTTAGGCCGTGAATTACCTCATGACTCTAAATTTAACATCCGCAATCCCCTATTTCATAATTGTTTCATAATCTCTTATAAATAAACTATTTTAGGAGATAATTTAGGTAAATTGCTGGCTGAGGGTTGAGGGGTTGTGGACGGTGATTTTCTTTTTGGTTATAGAAATCATATTCTCCTGTCGCAGATCGCCCAGCAGCCGGGTCACGGTCACACGGGTTGAACCAATGGCTTCGGCGATCGCCTGATGGGAAAGCTTGAGATCAATCGTCACGCCCGTAGTACCACCTGTACCAAAGTCACGACACAAAATCAGTAAAAAGCTAACCAACCGCGATCCCATGTCCCGATGTGCCAGAGTTTCGATCATCATTTCTGTTTGTAAAATCCGAGTCGATAACCCCTTCAACATCCACATGGACAATTCAGGATTTTCCTTGAGTGCTTTCTCGACTTGCTCAATGGGGACCGACAGCAGTTCCACATTAGTAAACGCGACGGCATGATAAAACCGATCGGTCTTCTGCCCCGTAATCAGCGACAACACACCAAAAACGCTCCCTTCCCGCAGAAGTGCCACGGTTATTTCTTCCCCTTGTTCGTAAACCCGAGAAAGCCTAACAGCACCCTTGTGAAGAAAATAAACCCGTTCTGCTGGATCTCCAGGGAAGAAAATTGTTTTGCCTCGCTCGAACGATTCAATGACCAGAGGATAGGGAGTTCCGCCGATTTGACGGAACATGGCTGCGATCGATTTATTATCGGGAAGCGGCTTGTCAGAAAGAGCAATCATGAGCACGGGATCCTGGCTGGGGTTCAAGATTAGATGTTTCTTATAGCTTAATACTGGCGGTCCAAGATTAAAAACTAATAGGCTTATGTCGTCAAATGATGACTTATCCACACTTAAGCTTATGAAGCATTGAGCGTTTGTAGCAACCGCTACCAGAATAGATCACCTTCTCAGAAACTTAAAAAATATAAAATGGTGTTGGGAATTGTTCGAACATAATTTTTGACAAATAAATAAAAGTTATATCTCTACCTGAATAAAGGGTAGATTTCGGTAACATTGTACTAATTTTTCGGACAAACGTCACATCACTCGATCAGACTGTCCCCATGACCTATTCCCCCTGTGACCATCTTTGAGTATCCTCAGTAAGGCTCTTTTGAGTAGTTCCTTACCGCCCCATCGAGAGTGTTATGTTAGATCTTTCTGGAAAAAATGCCTTAGTGACGGGCATTGCCAATGATAAATCGATTGCCTGGGGGATTGCACAGCAGCTCCATGCGGCGGGTGCCAACATTGGCGTGACCTACCTGCCAGATGAGACGGGTAAAATGGAACGTAAGGTGCGGGACTTGACCGCATCCCTGAATCCCAGTTTGTTTGTGCCTTGTAATGTTCAGAATGATGAGCAGGTTCAGGAGACGTTTAAGACGGTCGGCGAGAAGTGGGGGAAGTTAGATATTTTGATCCACTGCCTAGCCTTTGCTAATCGGGATGATCTTAAAGGGGACTTTAGCGCCACGTCACGATCGGGCTTTGCCTTGGCGATGGATGTGAGCGCCTATTCGTTGATTACTATGGCGGGCGCGGCTAAACCTCTATTTACGGATGGCGGTAGCATCATTACCCTGACCTACCTGGGCGGTGTGAAGGTGATTCCGAATTACAACGTTATGGGGATTGCAAAAGCGGCCTTGGAGATGAATGTTCGTTACCTGGCTCATGAAATGGGACCCAATGGCGTCCGGGTGAATGCGATTTCGGCGGGTCCAATTCGGACTTTGGCCTCGTCAGCAGTGGGCGGCATTCTGGATATGTTGCATCACGTTGAAGATTCTGCTCCTTTGCGCCGATCGGTGAGTCAGAAGGAAGTGGGCAATACGGCGGCGTTCTTGGCGAGTGATTTATCCAGTGGGATGACAGGCCAGGTGCTTTATGTGGATGCGGGGTACGAGATTATGGGAATGACGGATACACGGGTTAAAGGCTAATTTCGCTTGAAGACGCGGCCCGTAATTAAGATCTGATTCTCCTTGCGGGTTGCGTCGCGGGTGACGACTTTTGGCGTTGCTGATTCACGGTAGGAAAACTAGATTCATTAGAACGATTTTCTGGTACTTAGAGAGATTTTCATTTCCTCAATCAGTAACGCCTGAACTAAGGTGTCGGTTCTTTCCAACGATCGATTTTTACACAATCAATATCAAATTGATCCAAAGCCCGCGCCACCACAAAATCAACCAAATCATCAATAGTTTTCGGATGGTGATACCACGCGGGAGTTGCTGGAACAATCCGCGCTCCGGCTTCAGCTAATGTTGTCAAATTGCGAAGATGAATTAAATTGAGGGGTGTTTCACGGGGCACAATCACTAGCTTTCGACCTTCTTTGAGTTGAACGTCTGCCGATCGTTCTAGCAAATCTGAACTTAACCCTGCCGCTATCTTGCCCACGGTACTCATGCTACAAGGAATCACTAGCATTCCCAATGTCCGAAATGATCCACTCGCGATGTTTGCGCCCACATTACCAAAGGCATGACAGGTTAATTTTCCCCGAGACTCAACCCCACATTTTTCACGCCAGAATCCGTCTTGGGCGATCGGATCGATCGGCATCCTAATCCCTTCTTCTTCAAGCCAAACCATATAGGCCGCTTTAGACGCCACGAGTTCAATACTGTAATCAGCGGTCAGTAAATGCTTCAGAGTTCGCACAGCATAAATTAACCCCGACGCACCCGAAACACCGACAATTAACGGACGAGTCATGGATCTGTTCTCACATACTTAAAATAATTAATAACAAACTAGTCAATGATTGATCTAATGATTAACGACTAGATCAATCATTAACATCTTTCTATTTTAATCGTCATCAGAGTCAAATTCTTGATTTTGCTCCTCATATTCTTGATCTTCTTCTGGGTTATTGAAGTAATCTTCTGGTGCTTGGGTTCCACCGCTGACAGCGATTAGATCAATTTGTTGACGATAGTAATCCACGCTTTTCACTTGGACTTCAATCCGATCGCCCAGTCTGAATTGATTCCGATTTTTCCGTCCAACTAAGATTTGTTGACGCGATCTGAATTCATACCAGTCATCTTTAAGCGAGCTAACGTGAACTAAGCCTTCAACTAGGAGTTCTTCGATTTCCACAAATAGTCCGTAGGATTGAACGCCTGTAATTACGCCATGGAAAATTTCACCCGTGCGTTCTCGCATGAGTTCAGCTTTTTTCAGCCCTTCCAAATCATTCTCGGCATCTTGAGCCACTTTTTCTCGTTCGCTCAGGTGATTGACTACCATGTTGAAGTAGGCCGTCAGTTCTTGCTGAAGTTTGTCGGGAAGGACGCTCCAACCGATTTCGCCGTGACAGTCACTGTGACGAATGTCGATGCCTTCTTTTGATCGGGCTGATTTACGATCGCGGCCTTCTTCAAAAACGGCATGGAGTGCTCGGTGAATCAACAAGTCAGGGTAACGACGCACGGGGGACGTGAAGTGGACATAGCCTTGTTCTAGAGATAGCCCGAAGTGAGGCTTGGCGGTGGTGCTATAGAAGGCGGGTTTGAGGGTTGAGAGTAACAGGTAAGTTAAAACCCGTTCGGCATTGGATTCGGCAAACTGCTGAGTAAAGTTCTGGAAGTCTTGGGAGGTGACTTCTTCTTCGTTGCCCAGCTTGAGTTCTAATCCCATTCCTGCGGCAAGTTTGATTAGATCCTGCACTGCTGCGAGATCGGGTTGGGGATGGACTCGGTAGACTGCCGGGATTTTTAGGGCTTGCAGATGTTGAGCCACGGTCTGGTTGGCCAATAGCATCAATTCCACAATCAAGGAGTGGATAGGGAGGCTGCTGGACACCACAACCGCTCCGAGTGCCCCTTCATCGTCGTAGTGAAATTTGCTGAAGGTGTAACGATCGGCTTCTTCGGGGGTTTCAATTCCATCGGCACGGGCGTAGATTTTTTCAGGCAGATTCAGTTCAAAGGCTCCTCGCGACCTACGTTGCTCTTTGATGGCATGGCTGATTTGGTCTAGGTTGCTGAGCATCTCCGCGATCGGGGCAAAGACATCCAGTTCTGGGGACGATTCTTTGGCTAGGAGCGCTTCGGCTTGGGCATAGCTGAGGGCATAGTCAACGGAAATAATCGCGGGCTGAATCTCATACTCCAGAACAACTCCGGCTTGGGTCAGAATTAATAGCACCGATATAGATAGTCGATCTTTTCCGACTTGCAGTGAACAGACTTCATTGGTCAACGCATCCGGCAACATAGGAATGACGAGTTCCCCCAGGTAGGCCGAAATACCTCGTTTTTGGGCCGCACGATCCAAAGGCGTATTCGCTCTGACATAGTGGGCCACATCTGCAATGTGAATGCCTAACCGCCAATGGCCGCTCTCTAGGAAATCCAACGTGATCGCATCGTCAGCGTTGTCGTTGTCCTTAGCTTTGATGGTAATGGTCGTGACTTTCCGCAAGTCCATGCGACGCTTGATCTCGATTTTAGAGATTTTTGGTGGAATCGCTGCCGCTGCCGCCATAACGTGGGGCTGGAAAACGGGCGTTAGATCATGTTTACAGCAAACAATATCAATGTCATCAGCCGCGTCGTCCGTGCCCAAGAGCTTGACCACATTGCCATTAGGTCCGCTGTTGCCCAAGGGATAGCGCAGAACTTCAACATGGACCAATTGCTCTAGGGCGGAGTCCAGGTCGAGTTCTGTGGGTTCAAGGTTGACTTCAAATAGGAGCCGATCGTCGAGAGGGACGGCGCGAAAGGTACCATCCTCTATTTTTTTCAGTCGGGCCAAGATAGACGGATTCGACCGTTCCAAGATCAAGCGCACTTCACCTTCAGGCGATCGACGACGGGTTCCTTCTTTAGTCACTCGGACCATGACACGATCGCCATTCCAAGCACTGTTGAGATGGCTTTCACGGATGTAAATATCTTCGGCTTCTTCGGTGTCTTGAATGGCAAAACAGAACCCTTTGCTAGAGCAGCGAAGTTTACCTTCGATGATGCCTTCTTCCGGCAGACGACGATATTTGCCGCGCTCCTTTTCGACAAGGCCGATTTTTTCGAGGGCATCTAGCGCCACTTGAAGTTTTCGGACATCGCCCTCCACTTGGCATTCTAACTTTTGCTCTAAAGTTTTTGGAGCAACTAGCTTATCACTGTCGAGATTAACCAAGAGTTCGGCGATCGAAAATTCCATTGGAGCGGCATGTCCTTATGATGTTCAGCGACGGAATTGGGCAGCGATGCGATCGGCCCTAACCCAATGAACATTAAATCACTATGATGTCCCAACCCACTCAAAACTATCAGATTTCCCTAACGTTCCCCCGTGACAATGTAACTTACCCGTTTACCAATGTTGGCGGAATGGTCGGCCATGCGCTCAATGTGACGGATTGCTAGGACCATTAACACGATTGGTTCAATGGGACCCTGAAGATCGGTTTTTTGGGTCAGAACCGCGTATAGATTCTCATAGTCTGAATCAACCGCATCGTCTAATAACTGCATGTCTTCCGCTGACTTCGCATCTAAATCCGACAGCGCCTTTAGTCCAGTTGCTAACATGGCCCGACATCGATCGAACATGGTCCGAATCTGAATCATTTGAGGCTGTGCTTCGTAGGAAAAGAGGCGAATAGAGACCTCTCCCAAATTTTTGGCGTAGTCACCGATGCGTTCAATGTCGCGAACCAACTGCATCAAGGCACTCAGTAGGCGTAGATCTTGGGCTACAGGCGATTGAAGCGCAATCATATTGACGCAATCCAATTCAATTTGTCGATAAAGTGCATCAATGGTCCGATCGGAAACAATAATTTGGTCTGCCGCTTCTAAGTCCCGCTCAAACATAGCTTGACGAGCTAACTGACAGGACGTTTCAACGAGGGCGCCCATTCTCAAAACGTCCCGTTGAACGCGCTTGAGTTGA
Source organism: Synechococcales cyanobacterium GL140_1_metabat_312 (assembly GCA_025351345.1). Classification (GTDB taxonomy): domain Bacteria; phylum Cyanobacteriota; class Cyanobacteriia; order Leptolyngbyales; family Leptolyngbyaceae; genus JAAFJU01. The sequence continues at coordinate 77,734 of JANXWB010000025.1, read as the reverse complement.
CGATCGAAATTCACACGAATGGGTTCAGGATTATTCACTAAGTCGATTTTTAAAACCATTATTAATTATGGACGGCTCTTCATTATACGGAATTGAAAAGGAATTATTGTTTAAAAGTGACTAATAGATATTGTGAGAACCTGATTCTTTTAGACCAAGAAACCTGAACGTAGTCTTAACAGCCTAATATTTTTCCCTAGATCAGGAGAAGTCTTCTCCTGATCTGTAGCTGGGAGAACTACCTTCACCGTTGGACCGATCGGACTCAGTAGCGAACTTAATCTGGGTAGACATAAAATAAAATTCTAGGAATCGTGTCGCAAACTGGCTGAGATCCTGTACGTTATTAGTCTGTTTTAATCTCAGCCTGAGTTAACCTTGGATTTATCCAAAAAACACCATGGGGCGGGTTAATCTTAACAGCGAGGTACTACCACTGCCGTTCAACTCGAAAAAATCTGTCGTCTATCGGCGGGTTTATCTGCTCAACTTTCCGACTATCAATCCTCTAGATTTGCAACTAGTCTTAATGTACTAGCATCCTTATATCAACCTAGCTGTCGTTACCACCATGAACCTTGCACTCGCCATTCCCCACGCCACCCGATCGCTTGATAATACCTCACTAGATTCGGGTTCCCTTGACGATCGTCTAAGCGCACTTCGCCCAAAGTTCAACCCCGTCCTGCAACAGCTCCGATCGCTGTATCCAACGGGTTGTCTCTTGGCAGATTTAGTTCAAATTCATCAAGATCAGTTTGTCGTTCGGGCTGTGGTGCAAGTTGACACTATGACCCTCGTGACGGCACTGGCTAGCGCTTCGACCATTGAAGTTGCAGAAGACCGAGCCAGAACTCGGGTATTGGAAGCGTTAGGGGTCAATAGCACAAGCGGCAGTTCAAGCCTCAGCTCATCGTTGCCGATCGCATCCCCGATCGTATCTGAAGGCGCTAGTAGTGAGTCCGAGCCAACGATCGAATTGGACGCTGAAGAAATGGCTGATGAAAAAGGGGGTTCGCCTAAGGTTGAGACTACCTCTGTATCGAAGGCAACTAAACGTAAGCCTAAGGCCACACCTGCTGTAGCTGAAGCGGTTGTTGAAAAATTAGCGGTCAATTTGTTCGATACGACGATCCCTGAAGTAATTGAGCCTGAAGCTGTCACGATCGTCAATGGTCCTGAATTTTCACTTGAACCGATCGCAGAAAGCCCAATTCCACCCGTAGCACCCGTCGTTGAAGCGATTGTTGAACCCATCGTAGAGGCAGCCGTAGAACCGACTATTGCGCCCGTTATTGAAGCAATCGCTCCTGTCTCTGTCCAAGCGGCGGTCGAGATGGCCACTGAACCAGAAGAACTTGAATCCGTTGAGATGAGTTTTGAAGTTGAAGAGGTTTATGAATATACCTACGAAGGCGAGGAAATTCCCCTTGAGGCGACAACCCCGACTCTGGGTCGATCGGAAACTATTGAAGTTGCCCCATTACCTGTTGTTGTGCCTGCCGCCCCGATCGACTACGGTTTAGATTTATCGGATGCGATCGCCCAAATTGGCATGGAAATCGATCGGATTGGCTGGACCAAAAAACAAGGCAGCGCTTACCTACAACAGACCTATGGCAAACGCACCCGTGCCGAACTCACCGAAACCGAGCTATTTGGTTTCTTAAGCTACCTAAAATCAATGCCTGCTAAACTTCAACCTCAGTTGAGCCAAATTCCGTTCTAATGGTTTAAAGATGATTTGGAGAAGTTTGAGTATGATTGATTCCGATATTACGCCCGAACTTCTCCAGACTATTGATGTTCTCGAAACCTTAGAAAATCTCTACGACACCGCACCAACGGATGAAATTGCCAAAATTTTAATTGATGCTTGGCTAAAAATCACTCAAACTTTCCCCCAAGATTTTCAAGAAGCAACCCAAGAAGATGCAGGCGCTGATGGCTTACGCCGCTACATTCGGGTCAAAGAATTTTTCTCAAATCCAACAGAAAATCCCATTAGTCAAGCCGATCTCGCCCAATATTATGAAAACCGTCAGGAAGTAAATTGGGATGAAGATGAGGATTGGGAAGAATGGGACGAGGATTAGTGAGCAGGGTTGAGATCCTTCAGCTCAGTAGTTGAGGGCTATGGGGTTAACTCGATCGGCATAAAATCGTAGCCATAGTTCGATCGGCTGCCTTTCACAATTTTAACCAGTTGAATGATAGCCGTCCGATCGCCCGACGCCAGAAAGCTCACAGGACTAGATGCACCCGCAGCAGAAAATCCCGGTGCCGTTAACGCGTTCTTGATTCCTGTACGAGTGATGTCATTTCTTTGGAGGGCTGCAATCAGTGCCTGAGTAGCGTCGTAAGCCGTAACAGTACGCCAGTTCACATCGCCGCCCCAGAGTTTACGCGATCGGGCGGCAAACATTTTAGAGGTGGTACTCAGAATATGCCAAGGCACCGCAACCACCATATTTTGTCCCGTAGCTCGGGTAATTTCGAGGGTTCTGGGAGAGTACACATCGTCTCCGCCCAAAACTGGCAACTGGGCTTCATTCAGCCGTACAACCTGTAAAGCCCGATCGAGACGATCGGTATCACTGGCGAGCATGATCACGTCCGCGCCTTGCCGTTTTGCAGCGGTCAAACTTTCTTGGGCATCGAAGTTATTGGCTGACAGATCATATTCTGCGATCACTTCTCCCCCTTCACTCAAGATTGCAGTACTAAATTCGCCTTTGAGAGACTTACTGTAGTCGCTTTTAGAGTTGAAATAAGCAACGGCTTTTTTACGCTTAAGGGTGTTCACGGTGTAATCCACAAGCGATCGGGCCGCCATGGAATCACTGGGAACTGTGCGGAAAATATAGGGACTTTTATTTGAAAGTTGAACCGCCGAACTGATGGGCGAAATTGCCACTAATTTACCTTCTGTGTAGGTCTCGACGGTTGCCAAGGTACTGCTGCTGGCTACATGTCCAATAACGCCTAAGATTTCGCTTTGAGACACAAACGAGGCAGCGACTTTCGGAGCAATTTTGATGTCATTGTTATCGGTGCCAATCACGATGCTCAACGATCGGTTATTGATGCCCCCGGCCCGATTAATCTCATCTTGAGCTTGAGCTACTCCTCTCAGAATTTCCCGAGAACCATTGCCATCAGCGGTTTCTCCGGGAATGCTAACGGCTAGTTTGAGAGATGGCGACTTATTTTTGCCATTAGTATCATTTTTGATCTGATTTTTCGCATTATTTTTATAAATTAGGGCTTCAGGATCGTTGGGACGTTGTTGAAGCGATTGTTCAAATAGGGTTTCGGCGATCACAAAATCCCCTTTACCGTAGGCTTCCATGCCTTGAACTTTTGCAAATGTTCCGTCCCCAGGAAACAAAGCCACATCTCCTTCACTAATTCGATAGCCCTCTAAGTTAATTTGGGATATGGATTTATTAGAATCCTTGGATGGACTACAGCGCTGTAGGGCGATACCGATCGGAACAAGGGCGATGACAAACAGTAAAAACGATCGAAGCTTGAAAGAGGAAGCCATGGGACAATTTTGTTTAGTATATTTCTATACTTCCAAGTATCTCAGACTTCGCGATCGCTGAGGTCTCACCGAGTGGATCCCAGTTAGCTCAACACTTATTCACTAGTTCCTAAGGTTTTAATTTCGATTACGTGCTGGAATCGCTGGACCTCGATAGTAGCCTTCTTTAAAATCATTCAGTTTGTACCAAACCAAACCGATCGCCAATGCCGCAATCCCCATGGTCGGAATCACCGTCGCCGATACTAATGCGATCGCGCCTAAGGCTGCCATCACGCGCTGCAAAATCACGATATTTTTTAATGCAGTTCGACAACTTTTGCAATGCTTAGTATGGGAATGGTATCGATCAAGTAATGCCTCTCGGGATTGACGAATTGGCAACGGTTGATTTGGAAATGGATCTGCACCAAACGTCGAAAACCATTGTCGAAATTCAAACACAAATCGATCGGCCTTTGTCGGTAAATAGAATGCCTGGGAAAACCGATCGCTACCGCCAGCTTGATTCAATGCTCGTTCTTGCCAGTGTAAAAAGATTTGGTCATCTTCTAAAATTGAATTTTGATTAATATGGGAATACCAATTCGGGGTCCATTTAATAAAAAACTGTGGAATTGGCGAGGAAAACTGAAATGGAAACATTGCAAACAATCGACATTCACCCTTACGGGTCGGTGTTGCATAGACTGCTGTAATCGTCCGACCAAACGTCTTTGAGGTCAAATCATGCCACATCAAATTTGGCGCAACAAAAGTAGTATCCTGCGCCCCGAGTTTCCCTTTGCGTGGACCTTCCGCCCAATGTCCCACAAATCCATTTCGTCCCACATTGACAAGCTCTAAATCCATGGGAGCCGCATTGACGCGATTTCCTACAGATTTGTGATGGGTAAAGGGTAAATGACTCGCATCCAGTACATTCTCCATTAAGGTCACGGCATCGTAGGGTAAATCCCGCGAAATGGTCATGCAAATCCAAGCCGGATCGGTGCTGTCATAAGGCGCGATCGTTGGAATCGGAACTTGAGACGCAATAGCCGCATCCCCGCCATAGACAAACAATAAGCCTTGAGATTCTGCCGTCGCGAACACTGGAATGCAAGCCCGCGCTGCCTGATTAGCCTGATCGCCCTCGTTTTGTTGCGGAATCCGATCGCACTTGCCGTCTCCGGTAAACGCCCAGCCATGATAGGGACATTCCAACAATCCATCTTCTGCAATCCGCCCTTCAGACAATGGCACTAAGCGATGGGGACATTGATCTCGCATGGCCTGCCAACGGTCGGTAGCCTGATCCCACCAAATCACTAAGTCAATTCCAAGCAATGTAAAAGCATTCGGGGTCGTGCGCTCTAAGTCCCGCAGAAAAAAGACCGGGTACCAAGCCTCTTTCGCATCAAAACGAGATGGATCAGTTCCGCCTAATAAACCCACATCTTGCAGACCACTATCTTGTGGCTTTGATTCTTGCGCTAACACCATGACCCACTCCAGCTAGACAGCCTAAGAATACTGACTTAACAACAGACTTAACAATTCATTATTTATCTTAATGTAATGTTTATGATTTCCCATAATTTTATTTGTCGATCGTCTCGGATCCATTAGATCAACCGCTAGCCTAACCACTACCTACAGCGCAATCTATAGAAATTTTTAGGCTGCCCACCCTAAATCTGCGATCGTCTGCTAAATTGAGGGTGAATTTATAAACAGCTCGCGATGACTCAGCAACTAAACCTAAAACCCGGCAAAAAGTCTATCTTTTCGGACAAGGCAACTGCTAATAATCCTATGAATAGTGTACCTGTCGTGAAAAGCCGTAAGCGTCTGCCTGTGTGGGCGTCATTGTTGATTGCTGGGAATGGCATGTTGTTATTGGGTGTTTCGATTTTGGCGACCCATCCCGAGCTGACGAAGCGACTGATTAATAATCCCCGCATTTCGCCCTTGATTGCCAAAGTTTGGCCCAATGCTATCCCACCCGTTGAGCCTGTAGCTCCGATCGTTCCGGTAGCTGTGCCAGAAACTGCTCGCACGGTGTTGACTTATGACCAATGGCTGGATGTGTTGAAACAGGAAGCGATCGCAGTGTCGTTAAAAAGTCCTGAACGGCTGACGGTGTTGTTGGGTGACTCGTTAAGTTTGTGGTTTCCACCGGAGCAATTACCAAGCGATCGGAGCTGGCTCAATCAAGGGATGTCGGGTGAAACAACGGCTGCGATGTTGAAACGTCTAAATTTTTTAGATGAGACTAAGCCTCAGACTATCTTGGTGATGGCTGGAATTAATGATTTGAAGTCGGGTGTTTCGGATGAAGATTTGCTGACGAACTATCGCACTATAGTTCACACTTTGAAGCAAAAACATTCTGACAGTGAAGTTGTTATCCAATCGATTTTGCCCCATGGCGGTGAGTCTATGACGGTCGAAGAACGCGATCGGTTGTTGGCGGTGTCGAATGAACATATTTTTAAATTGAATCAAAAACTAGCCACGATTGCTAAAGAAGAACAGGCTCTATTTTTGAATTTAAGTCCTTTGTTTTCTGATAATGAAGGAATGTTGCGATCGGATTTGACTACCGACGGATTGCATTTGAATCCGACAGGATATTTGGTCTGGAGTACTGCATTGCAAACCTTTAGTCAAAGCCAACTGCGGGCTGCTGAAGCTCCTCAAACTGAGACTCCTCAAGCGGATTCTGATAAGCCTGCGGTAGCTCAACCTCAGACTCCTTAATAAAATTACTCGTGCGATCGGGAGAATCGCCACGGTGACTTAATCGTTCTCATTGTTCAGGTGGAATCTGACGTTTCAATTTCTCAATTAAAGGCCGTATTTCAAATTGAACTACATCCCAAACAATATTGAGATTGATATCATCATATTCATGTACTAATCGATTTCGCATTCCATTGATTTCTTGCCATGAAATGCTTGGTAATGTCTTCCGAGTGACTTCTGAAACCCTTCGTGCAGCTTCGGCAATGACCAAGAGCCGCTGAATTACTGAATCTTGAAGCTGCACATTGTTAATAAACTCATCTTTTGAGCATTGAACCGTGCACGTCCTGAACAGTTCTGCGGATTGCAGCATATCAAGCAGGAATTGTAGATCCCGTTGCATAAATTGCCTGGGCGGAGGAAAAGATTTCGTGACGGCGTAAGTAGTTACGGCTGGTTTCAATGCCCTGACGGGTAATCACATCAATATCTCGATGGAAAACAGTTTTGAGTTCTGCTTCCATATGATCCAAGCTGCTGAAGGTTGGATGGGCGTTTGGGTGAAATTGAACCATCACGTCAATATCGCTGTCGGGGCGGAAGTCATCACGCAGGACAGAGCCAAATAGGGCAAATTCTGTTACCTGCCATTTGTGACAAAATTCAGCAATTTTTTCCATCGGTAGTTCGATCGTTGTAGTTGTCATATCAGTTCTACGCGCAAAGTTTCAAGTTTCTACTGAAATTGTGGGGTTAATCTCGTACACCCAAGTTTCTTATATCTTGTTTCTGATCGTATTCTGTTTCCACTCTTCAAATGTAATTTCTTTAACTTCTCTTGCAGCGTAAAGATGTAGAGGTATCACTATTATTAGACAAGACTTTTCCATTTCAGTCTATCAAGTAACTCTCTCACTTATCGTACCTCTAGTCATGTTATCCCGATTTTCCCTTACTATCAACTCCTTTAGCGGAGCCTCTTGGAACGAGAATTGAAAAGCTCTAAATCCTAGGCTACAGAAACTTAAAGACCAAATCCTATAAAAACACTACTCTAAATCTACAATGCTACTAACGCGATACAACTAATGCGACACTATTGAGTAGGTGAATGGCTAAGGTGAGTGTCGTGATGCAAGATAAAAAATGCCCCCGATCGGATTGGACTTGGAATTTTTGGTGGATGCTGCCTATTTATCCTTTTAGTCAGCGTCAAACCTTGTGTCGGGAAGTTGTTCCCGGTGACATTTGGGTTTTAGAACAATTGCAGGGCATTCTCTATGTCGTAACTCCCATTCGCATGACCGTGGTGCGGCTGAATGCGGGCGGATTGTTGGTGTACGCCCCGATCGCACCAACTAAAGAATGTATTGAATTTATGAACGACTTGGTGAAGCAGTATGGAGATGTGAAATATATCATTCTCCCAACTGTTTCTGGATTAGAACATAAAGTATTTGTCGGACCATTTGCTCGAAAATTTCGTAATGCTCAGGTGTATGTTTCTCCGAGTCAGTGGAGCTATCCAATCCGATTGCCCTTGTCGTGGCTAGGGCTGCCGATCGGACGTACGCAAACCTTGCCGCAGTCAAGCCAAGACACCCCCTTTGCTGATGAATTTGACTATGCAATTTTAGGTCCGATTAATCTAGGTATTGGACCATTTGAAGAAGTGGTATTCTTTCATACCCGATCGCGAACCTTACTCGTCACCGATTCAATTTTATCAGTCCCCGAAACTCCGCCCGCTGTCATTCAACTCGACCCCACGGCACTGCTTTATCATGCTAAAGATCATGCTGCTGATGTGATTGAGGACACCCCTGAAATGCGATTGAAAGGTTGGAAACGGATCTCATTATTCTCCTTTTATTTTAGACCTAGTGCATTGGATATTTCAGATTTAGGCCCAGCCTGGAAGGATGCAAAACAGGCCGGAAATTTGGCTTCGCGTGCTTATTTTGGACTTTATCCTTTTCGTTGGAAAGCGGGCTGGGAAGATTCATTTGAATCGCTTTCTTCAGGTGGACGATTGTTTGTGGCTCCTATTTTGCAGCAATTAATTCTAAATCGCGATCCGCAGCAAGTTTTGGATTGGGCCGATCGGGTGATGAAATGGTCGTTTATCCGGATTATTGGGTGTCATTTAGAGGCTCCGATCGTTGCTGGACCCGTGGAATTTCGGCAAGCCTTCTCGTTTTTAGAACATCATTCAGCATTTCCCGCGCAAGCATTACCTGAAGCCGATTTTGCATTGCTCCGGGACATTGAAACCCAATTGCTAAATCTTGGGATTACACCACCTGCACGCGATCGCATAGGAATTGTAAACAACAAATATTAAATTCTCAATTCACTAATATCTGACGTGATTGGAAGCAATTCAATACGATCGTTCAAATACTCCCAACGCGTCAGGAGAAAGCCCTCAGCCTAATCGATCGTCCTTCTAACGTGCCATCGTAGCCTCAGGCTTCACAATAGATGCACAATCCGTCAAATCCTAAATTTAAATTGCACCAGTACGGTAAAATTCAAACTAGACCACATGGGTTGCGATCGTATGATAGATCTAAAGATGATTGGAGAAAAGCCGAAAAAAGGAAAGCTTTTGGTTCTCACGCCAGAAGATAAAATGCAACTGGCGAAATATCGATCGAAATGGCAAAAGATTGCGAAATCGACTGAACGAATCAATCGACCTCGTGCTGAAAAAACGATTCAAGCTATTTACGCCTACGCCAATAAACCAAAACCTGAAATTATCTTTTTCGATAGTCCTCATCCTCCCGCGATCGCTCACTTTGCTAGCCAAAAAACGCTATATACGCCCAGTTATCTTTTGCGAAAACTGCGTCATAAAATCAATAAATCATTTCGAGCTGAAGTTGCTCGATCGTTGCGAATTGAATTACACGATTACTTTATGAACTCGCCTCTCTGTGAATTTAGTAATGGTCTCTATGAAGAGTTGTCAGAACAAATGGGCGTAGAAACAATTCCTAAATTAGAAATGGCAGTCTACGCCTATTATGATTTTGCACGCGGGCGATTGATTGATGGTAAATCGTTTGATGCTGAATGGAAACTATTGCAAACTTGGGCCAAAGAAGGACAATGGAGTTTTACCTTTGAAGATCTCTGTTTGATTTGCGATCGGCCCACTGAAATTGTTATTCCAAAATCAGGAAAACCTGGAACGGTAATGCTGAAATTTTCCGATGGTGTTTCATTCTAAATTTTGACCTTTCTTCAACTATAAATCCTTTATCCCTGAATTACTTTCAAAGACTTTGCCGCTATTTTCTGAACTTTTGTATCCGAATCTAGAATTAATGTTTCTAAAACCGGAGCCGCAGATTGAATGTCAGAACCGATCGTCGCTTCTGTCGCCATCTGACCGATCGCTACCGCCACATAACGCCGAATCACCGCCTCTGGATGTTTTGCATAACTCAGCACGGTTTTCAAATTTTCTGCTGTCCCCGATTTTCCCCACGCCAAAATCTGTTGACTCAATTCCTGCGACTCTGGGGCGGGACAGTTTGGATCCCGAATTGCGACAAACACTTGCGATTGAATCGAGCTTTCTTGAATGAATGAAACTCCATAGCGTGCCGTACTAATCTCCAACAAAGATTGATCCGACTCATTCACCTGGGTCGCGTCATCTAAATTGAGTTTGACAGGAATGTCATCTGAGAATCCTTCATCAGGTAATCCCTCAGCTTGCTCCACGGTGTCTAAGGTCAAAGCCGCCGCCGTACTTATCTGATCAGGTGTCCCATCATCCCAAGGATCAACGCTTGTATCTGTCATTGGTGCTGGAATGGACGGCTCTACCCATTGAGGCGCTGGAACGGTCGGCTCCACTACTTTTTCGGTTGGCGCGACAATCCGAGTCTCTTCAGCTTTAGGTTTGCCCAACAAAATATATCCAAATATCGCCACCACTGCCGCGATCGCAGCTAATACTGCACCCATTGCACTAGACATTACATCCTCACCTTAAAATTCAATGCTTCCAATATTGTGGCTGATATTGTCCAGACTCACACCAAAATAATCTCCAATAAAAAACCCTCCCAAACCGGGAGGGTTTTCAACTAACTCAGAAAGTTAGTCATCAGCCGAATTTACCAGCCGTTGCGCCAATCAAGAACGCAGCATAAGTAAAGATGTAACCGATCGTGAAGTGTGCAAGACCAACAAGGCGACCTTGAACGATGGAGAGTGCCACTGGCTTATCCTTCCAACGAACCAAGTTCGCAAGAGGCGTCCGCTCATGTGCCCAGACCAAGGTTTCGATCAACTCTTGCCAGTAACCACGCCAGGAGATTAGGAACATAAATCCAGTTGCCCACACAAGGTGGCCGCCTAGGAAAATCCACGCCCAAACCGACAGGTTGTTTGTGCCGTAAGGGTTATAACCATTGATCAATGGAGCAGAGTACTGCCACAAATAATCTCTGAGCCATCCCATCAAGTAGGTCGAGGATTCGTTGAATTGTGCAACGTTGTCAGACCAAACTGAAAGATGTTTCCAGTGCCAGTAGAACGTAACCCAACCGATCGTGTTCAGCATCCAGAACATGGATAGGTAGAACGAATCCCATGCAGAGACATCGCACGTACCGCCGCGTCCAGGACCATCACAAGGGAAGGCGTAACCGAAGTCCTTTTTATCGGGCATCAGCTTGGAACCACGAGCATCCAACGCGCCTTTGACTAAAATCAAAGTGGTGGTGTGAAGACCCAATGCGATCGCATGGTGAACTAGAAAGTCACCAGGTCCAATGCTCAAGAACAAGGAGTTCTTGCCACTGTTAATCGCATCCAACCAACCGGGTAACCAAACGTTGCCGTAGTTTGGATAGGCGGTGTAGGCCACACTATTCGGATCCGACAACAAAGTGCTAAAACCGTACAGAGCCTTACCGGAAGACGCTTGCACCCACTGGGCGAAGACGGGTTCGATGAGGATTTGCTTCTCAGGCGTTCCGAATGCAACTACAACGTCGTTGTGGACATACAGGCCCAAGATGTGGAAGCCCAAGAATAGGGATGCCCAGCTCAGGTGAGAGATGATGGCTTCTTTGTGTTCTAAGACGCGGGCAAGAACGTTGTTCTTGTTCGCTTCAGGATCGTAGTCACGGACGAAGAAGATCGCACCGTGAGCAAATGCACCAACCATCAGGAAACCTGCGATGTATTGGTGGTGAGTGTATAGCGCTGCCGTTGTGGTGAAGTCCTTAGCAATAAATGCATAGGGAGGCATTGCATACATATGCTGGGCAACTACAGAAGTGACGACACCCAAGGATGCCAGTGCCAAGCCGAGTTGGAAGTGCAGCGAATTGTTTACGGTGTCAAAAATGCCCGTATGACCAGCGCCCAGTTTGCCCGATGGGGGTTTGTGTGCATTCAGAATTTCGCGCATTGAGTGCCCGATTCCGAAGTTGGTCTTGTACATATGACCCGCAATGATGAAGATCACTGCGATCGCCAAGTGGTGGTGAGCCATGTCAGTGAGCCACAGGGACTCAGTCTGAGGATGGAATCCTCCAAGGAAGGTCAAGATTGCAGTCCCAGCACCCGTCGAGGAATTGAACACTTGGTCCATTCCGTCAGGATTCTGAGCATAGACTCCCCAATTACCCGTGAAGAACGGAGTAAGACCTGCCGGATGAGGCAAGGTGGTCATGAAGTTGTCCCAGCCCACATGCTGTCCGCGAGATTCGGGGATAGCGACGTGAACCAAGTGACCTGTCCAAGCCAAGGAGCTAACACCGAACAGACCAGCCAAGTGGTGGTTCAGGCGAGACTCATTGTTTTTGAACCAAGCCAAGCTCGGACGGAACTTAGGTTGAAGGTGCAACCAGCCCGCGAACAACAGCACTGCTGAGAAGATCAACAAACCAATAGAGCCTGAGTACAGGTCTTGGTTGGTACGCATCCCGATCGTGTACCACCAGTGATAAACACCGGAATACGCGATATCAACAGGGTAAGAAGCTCCAGCTTGCGTAAACGCATCAACCGCGCCCTTACCAAATTGAGGATCCCAAATCGCATGGGCGATCGGTTTTACATTTAGTGGGTCAAGAATCCACTGCTCAAAGTTCCCTTGCCATGCAACGTGGAACAGACTTCCCGAAGCCCACAGGAAGATGATCGCTAAGTGACCGAAGTGAGTCGAGAACAGCTTTTGGTAAAGCTTCTCTTCTGTCATTCCGTCATGGCTTTCAAAGTCATGGGCGGTCGCGATTCCGTACCAAATCCGTCGTGTAGTTGGGTCTTGAGCTAGATCTTGACTAAATTTTGGAAACTTAGTTGCCATGTCTTAATAGTCCTCCAGGCTCTTCAAAGTGATAGTGAACGAGCAAGGAAGAACGCCCACGTAGTGGCGATTCCACCCAGCAGATAGTGAGCTACACCCACAGCACGACCCTGAATAATACTCAGAGCGCGAGGTTGGATTGCAGGAGCCACTTTCAGCTTGTTATGTGCCCAGACGATTGACTCAATCAATTCTTGCCAGTAGCCACGACCGCTGAACAGGAACATCAAGCTGAATGCCCACACAAAGTGCGCGCCCAAGAACATGAGTCCGTATGCAGAGAGAGCAGAACCGTAGGAATTAATTACCTGAGATGCTTGCGCCCACAGGAAGTCACGCAACCAACCATTGATGGTGATGGCGCTTTGAGCAAAGTTGCCGTAAGTGATGTGATTCACTGTTCCATCGGGTGCGACAGTTCCCCATACATCGGATTGCATTTTCCAAGAGAAGTGGAAAATCACAATGGAGATGGAGTTGTACATCCAGAACAGACCCAAGAAGACATGGTCCCAACCAGAAACCTGGCAAGTACCGCCCCGTCCGGGACCGTCACATGGGAAGCGGAAACCCAGGTTAGCTTTGTCTGGGATCAGACGTGAGCTACGAGCGTATAAGACACCCTTCAGGAGAATCAGCACCGTGACATGAATTGTGAAGGCATGGATGTGGTGGACCATGAAGTCCGCTGTACCCAATGCGATCGGCATCATTGCAACTTTTCCACCGACAGCGATTGTGTCGCCGCCAAAAGCATAACTTGCCGTTCCTAAAGCGTTAGGAGCCGTTCCGCCAACGGTAGCCGCTGCGGTGTGCAGACCTTGAATCCACTGAGCGAATACAGGCTGCAATTTGATGGCGGTGTCTGAGAACATGTCCTGAGGACGGCCCAGCGCGCGCATCGTGTCGTTGTGAATGTAGAGACCAAAGCTATGGAAGCCAAGGAAAATACAGACCCAGTTTAAGTGAGAGATAATTGCATCTCGGTGACGTAGCATGTTATCCAACACGTTGCCCTGATTCACGACAGGATCGTAATCGCGGACCATGAAGATTGCAGCGTGGGCTGCGGCTCCAACGATTAAGAAACCGCCAATCCACATGTGGTGTGTGAATAAAGATAGAACCGTACCGTAATCTGTTGCCAGATAAGGGTATGGAGGCATCGCATACATATGCTGAGCAACAATGATCGTGACAGAACCTGCCATCGCCAAGTTGATCGCCAGTTGAGCGTGCCAAGAGGTGGTCAAGACTTCAAACAGACCCTTGTGACCGCGTCCAGTGATCATCAGAGGATCAGGGCCGTTTGCTTCAAGAATTTCTTTGATGCTGTGACCGATACCCCAGTTGGTGCGGTACATGTGGCCTGCAACGATGAACATCACGGCCAAAGCCAAATGATGATGCGCCGTATCAGACAACCACAGGCCACCAGTAACAGGGTTCAGACCACCTTTGAAGGTTAGGAAGTCTGCATACTCACCCCAGTTCAGCGTGAAGAAAGGGGTCAAGCCTTTCGCGAAACTTGGGTAGATATCTGCCATCAACTGAGGGTTAAGGATGAATTCATGAGGCAATGGAATCTTGCCAGCCGGAACGCCTTTGTCCAACAGTTCATTAATGGGGTTTGCGACGTGGATTTGATGACCAGCCCAACCGAGCGAACCCAGACCAAATAGGCCGGATAAGTGGTGATTAAGCATGGATTCCACGTTCTGGAACCACTCCAGTTTAGGAGCGGCCTTGTGGTAGTGGAACCAGCCGGCAAACAACATCAAACCAGCCATGACCAATCCGCCAATTGCGGTGCAGTAGAGCTGATAGGAGTTTGTAATACCTGCGCCGCGCCACATTTGGAACAGACCAGAGGTGATCTGAATCCCGTGGAACCCGCCTCCCACGTCTGCATTCAGGATTTCTTGACCGACGATCGGCCAGACTACCTGTGCACTGGGCTTAATACTTAGCGGATCCCCTAACCATGCTTCATAGTTAGAAAATTTTGCTCCGTGGAAATACATTCCGCTGAGCCAGACAAATACAACTGCCAGATGGCCGAAGTGAGCGCTGAAGATTTTACGTGATACGTCTTCTAAGTCAGAAGTATGGCTGTCGAAGTCATGAGCGTTTGCGTGAAGGTTCCAAATCCAGGTTGTGGTTTTTGGTCCCTTGGCTAGGGTGCGATCGAAGTGACCCGGCTGTCCCCACTTTTCAGTGGATGTTGCGACGGGATTCTTATCTACAACAATCCTTGCCTTCGCATTGCGCTCCGGTGGGCTGATTGTCATTGAGACTCTCCTCTCTAGAACGGAACGAGGACTCCCATAACCCATAACTAGCTCACCTTGAGCCAAGGTATATCGAGCCAGTCAGACAAAGACTTTGTTGCTGAGGCTTTCTCAGAGTCTTTGTGATGGTCAGGTTCTCACAGGTTTTATTATAAGAGCATGATCTAAGGGTTTTGAACGAGCATTAACAATAATTCAAGATCCCTCAAACCCTGCACAGCTTGGACTTTCCACGATTGAAAGAATGGTCAAAGTCAAGGAAGTCATTACGATAGTTACACTTTGCAACAATAGCTGGATGATCGCTGACTAATTCCTCCTAAGCAGCTAGATTTACGGTAAATAGTGTAAAAAAATGTATCGTAAATCTATTTGTTTCACAGGCTCTAGTATTTTAATTCCAAAAATTGGCTTATGACTGAAGGCATGATCGAATAAGGATTTCACGCAAGTTTTGTAAACTTGAGCAGAGTTCAGCAAACCTATTAAAGTAGTAAGGGCGATCGCGTTGGGATCAAAAGATTTTGCCAGTTCGATCGCAAACTGACTTATTTGATTAGCTACATTTAAATTTAGTATTTTAAGGAGCGCGATCCCTGTGGTTGGACGGCGTTGGTGGGCAGTACAGCCTTGGAAATTGATTCAAAAATCGCTGGTAATCGCTCTAGTGACCCAGCTTCTATGGGGTAATGGGAGTGCGCTGGCTGCATCGCTCAAGACCACGGGACAGCTTACCGAAACAGCACCGCCTAAGCCATTTCTTTCTCTGCGTCGAGTTTTAGACCAGTATCAGCCTCAGATTAAAATAATTTCTCCTAAAGCCGGGCAACTTCTCTCTGACAACACGGTCACGATCGATGTTCAACTTCAAGATTTACCTATCTATAAGGATAAGATCCTGGGACTCGGCCCCCATCTTCATTTAGTCGTGGATGACCAGCCGCATCGAAGTATCTACGATGCCAGCGAGCCTATTGTCCTTAAAGACTTGGAGCCTGGGACTCACACGGTGAGAATTTTTGCAGCTAGCCCCTGGGATGAAGCGTTTAAAAATGATGGATCCTTTGCTCAGGTGACGTTTGATGTTTTTACGAAAACTGATGATAATCGGCCCCAAACCCAGAAACCGCTCCTTACTTATAATCAACCTCAAGGAACCTATGGCGCAGAGCCAATCTTGCTAGACTTTTATGTCACTAATGCGCCGCTTCATTTAATTGCTCAGGAAAGCGATATCGATAGTATTCAAGATTGGAAGGTGAAAGCTACTATTAATGGTCAGAGTTTTCTTCTTGATCGTTGGCAACCGACGTATTTAAAAGGTTTCAAGTCGGGAAAAAATTGGGTTCAACTGGAATTTATTGATGAAAAGGGCCGTCGGGTTGAGAATTTTGGCAATAATACGGCCCGAGTTTTCAATTATGAGCCGGGTGGTCAAGATCCCCTTGCACAGCTAACCCGAGGCGAGATTTCGATCGCCCAAGCAAAAGGAATTGTCGATCCAACCTACACGCCGCCTGCTCCACCGAAACCGATCGAACCAGACGTTCCTGCTGTTAAGTCTACCAAGTCTGTAGATCTACCGGATCCAGTTAAGTTGGTTCCTAATCCGTCCGAAATTGGGGTTCCGGTTCCGATTGTCCCTATTATTCCGATCGTCCCAATTCCTAAAGCACTAGATAAAGCACCAGAATCGAAGGCCGAAAACTCGAAAATGTCGATCGAGCCTATTGCGAAACCTGTGAAGCCGATCGAAATAAAACCTGATCTTAAAGTAAGTACGAAAGTAGAGAACGTAAACAAGAAACCACAGAAGCTTGCGCCGTCGATTATCAATAATCCCGACGTTAAGGAAGCTCCCCCCAATTCGGCATCTAGGAGAACGATTCAGGATAAACTGCCATCTTTTATTGGCCCAGGTAAAAAGATAGACGTCAAGATTGCTGTTCCACCTGCGGTCGTTATACAGAGACCTGTTGAGCCAAAAGCCGATCTAATTCCGAAGACCGTTACTGAATCAAAAGCGCCTAATATCGACGCGGATGAACCTAAAAAAGGGAATTGGTTCGATCGATTCCGTAAATCTGATAGGCCTAAACCAGACTTGACGGTTAAGGCTTTGACGATTCAAACAGATGCTCCGATTATTGTTGAACCTCTATCGAGTTCTGGATCTAAAACATCTGGGTCTAAAACATCTGGGTCTAAAACATCTGTAGTGCCTGTGCTGCCTATTGTCCCATTACCTGTTATGCCGACTAAGCCTAACCGAATGTCGTCGCCGCCTGTACTGGAATTGACTAAGGACCAAAAAATAGAACTTTCCACTCAGAAAAAGTCTGCGATCGAAACTCGCAAGCCACTCAATTTATTTGGTCCAGGTAAAAAAGTCGAGACTCCTCCGGTGATTCCTAGCGTTAAGCCTCATGCTGACCTAAAACCGGATGTAGTGGTGAAAAACAAAATTCAGAATACGATTAAACCGATTACGAGAACTCCGATCGTGATCGCTAAACCAGAAGTTGTAAAACCGGAAGTTGTAAAATCCCGTTCCGTACCGAAAACGATCGTAAAACCAGAAGTTGTAAAACCGATCGTGATCGCTAAACCGGAAATTGTAAAACCGGAAGTTGTAAAATCCCGTTCCGTACCGAAAACGATCGCTAAACCAGAAGTTCTAAAACCTGAAATTGTAAAACCGATCGTAATATCTAAACCAGAAGTTGTAAAACCTGAAAATAAGACTAAACCTGAAGAATCTAAATCCGTACCCACAGACTCAATGAATTCTTTGGTCGATCGTCTTAATAAAAAACCGACTCCGACAGAACGCAAACCCTATCTGATTCCGACAGAACCATCTATCACAGGAGATGAACTATTTAATCAACTAAAATCCAAGCTTAATCGTCCAAAAACAACACCTGAAACTCCTCCAATAGAAATACCCGCGAGTAAAACTGCGGGCTGATGGTTGAGAGAGCTTGTAAAAATACAGGCTCTAAAATTTTTCATCTATCGCATCAACACACCGATCGCACAGCAAAGGATGGAGTTCAGATGTACCAACATGGGTTGAATAGTTCCAGCATCTGTCGCATTTCACGCCCTCTGCATCCGTTACTCCAATCCCAAATGTTTCGGTAGTAGTTGAGAACTTCATGCCTGAAATCCGATCGATCGAGTCCACTAATTCAACTTGCGAAACGAGTAGTAAATAGCGCAACTCATCGACATTGTTTCCATGAGTTCGATCGTTCATATTCAAACTATTGAGTACTGATCGCCATGCTGGATCATTGGTATAAACCAAGAGTTTCGCGGCTAGAGACGAACCAATTTCTTTTGCCATTCGTGCTTGTTCCAAAACCTTGTTTGATTCGGTCCGGAGTTCCCGCAGTTTTGTCCATTTTTCAGCCAGATCAGGCTGCATCCAGCTTGAATTTAGATTGATCCAGCCAGATTCAAAGACTGATTTATGACTTGTTTCGTAAGGAATGAACTGCCAAATATCTTCAGCTAAGTGAGAGAGAACGGGTGCGATCGCTTTACAGAGATTTTCTAGAGCGATCGTGAGAACGGTTTGGCAACTGCGACGACGCTGGGCATTCTCGGAACTGATATACAAACGGTCTTTTGCAATGTCTAGATAAAAGTTAGATAAATCGACAATACAGAAATTTTGAACGGTTTGGAAAAAGCGGAAGAATTGGTAGGTTTCAAATGCATCGGTTACTTCAGCAAATACCTCTGTCATTCGATGCAACATGTACCGATCGAGTTCTGACAATTCGGCGTAGGGCACAGCATCATTAGTAGGATCGAAATCATGGAGATTTCCTAATAAAAATCGTGCGGTATTGCGAATTTTGCCCCTTGCATCATTCAGTTGCTTGAGCATATTCTTGCCCAGCGGGACATCGTTGGAATAGTCCACAGATGAGACCCAAAGGCGCAACACATCAGCCCCATAGGGCGGTTCTTCCTTCTGATTTTTTCCGCCTAGAATTACAACGGATGGATCGACAACATTGCCGATCGATTTACTCATTTTTATCCCCTTTTCATCCACCGCAAAGCCATGGGTCAGTACTTTTTTGTAAGGGGCTTGTCCGGTGACGGCGACGCTGGTCAAAAGACTAGATTGGAACCAGCCGCGATGTTGGTCGGAACCTTCGAGATACAGATCTGCGGGGTATTGTAAGCCCTCGCGTTGCTGCACGACCGCCGCCCAAGACGAGCCAGAATCAAACCACACGTCCATCGTGTCGAACCCTTGACGATAGGTGTTGCCATCGTTGCGATACTGTTCCGGTAGCAATTCCTCAAGGCTCATTTCCCACCAGGCATCCGTACCATGTTCAGCCACGATCGCTTTGATGTGGGTAATGGTCTCGGCGGTAATCAAAGGCTGATTGGTTTCAGTGTTGTAAAAAACTGGAATTGGAACGCCCCAATTACGTTGGCGAGAAATACACCAATCCGATCGTTCCGCAATCATTGGAGTGATACGGTTTTTACCTTGGGAGGGAATCCACGTCACGGTTTCGATCGCGGCCAATGCAGCATCTCTGAAGCCTGCAACCGATGCGAACCATTGTTCAGTGGCTCGGAAAATAACAGGTTTTTTTGTACGCCAATCGTAGGGATATTTGTGTTGGTAGGGTTCTTCTTTGATCACGCAACCCAGTTCTTGCATCGCAGCAATGATCGCTGGATTTGCATCTTTTAAAACATTTAGGCCCGCAAATTTTCCGGCTTCTTCGGTCAAAATTCCGCCATCATCAACGGGTGCGAGAATGGGGAGATTGTACTTTTTACCGACAATGTAGTCTTCTTGTCCATGACCGGGCGCAGTATGGACCAAACCTGTTCCGGCTTCGGTTGTGATGTAGTCTCCGCCGACAATGATTTCAGAGATGCGATCGTACAATGGATGACGATAGGTGCAATGTTCCAGCAATTTACCCAGGGTCGATGCTTTGATTTCTAGCGTTACGCCCAGCTTGGCCGCAAGAGACTCAACCAAGTCTTTTGCAACTAACCAATATTTAAATTTTGTTGGATTGTTTTCGCCCACTTCAACGACGGAATACACCAGATCGGGATTGATTGCGATCGCTAAATTCCCCGGTAAAGTCCAAGGTGTTGTGGTCCAAATCGCCACGCCTAATTCACCCAAAAATGAATCAAAGGGCATTTGTAATTCAGGCGACAATGTGAGCATTTCAAATGCAGCATACAAACTAGTTGAAATATGTCCTTCGGGATATTCCAACTCCGCTTCTGCCAATGCTGTACGAGAACTCGGACTCCAGTAGACGGGTTTCAATCCGCGATAGATAAAGCCCTTCAGAAACATTTGCCCGAATACTTCAATTTGGGCAGCTTCGTAGGCCGGATCCAAGGTGATATAAGGCTTTTCCCAATCAGCCCAGACTCCGTAGCGCTTAAAGCCTTCGCGTTGATCGTTGACGGCTTCAAGGGCAAATTCTTTGGCTTTTTTCCGCAGTGCGATCGGAGTTAGCGCTTTACGTTCATCTTGTTTTAGGGTTTGCAATACTTTCAGTTCGATCGGCAATCCGTGGCAATCCCAGCCTGGAATAAATCGAACCTTCCGACCATTTAGCAACTGATATTTATTAATAATGTCTTTCAGAATCTTATTTAGCGCATGACCAACATGAAGTGAGCCGTTGGCGTAGGGCGGTCCGTCGTGCAGGATGAAGGGGTCTCCCGTATTCTCTTGCGCAAGCTTTTCATAAATCTGAGCCTCAGTCCAAAACGCCTGAATTTCAGGTTCACGCTTGACCGCATTGGCCCGCATATCAAATTTGGTTTGGGGAAGGTTAACGGTTTCTTTATAACTTCCAGGTTCAGTCAGCGCCATGATGATATTCGAGTTGCGATCGGATTAAGCTTATTATAAGGGGTAAGGGAAGTAACATCCTGTGCCCTGATGAGCCGGACCCTCAATATCCTTAAAAATTTCCTTTGTTAAATCCACCGAAAGGAACCGTCCATGCCTTGGTTTGTCAAAATTGAAGAAGGAATTGTCGATAAACCCACCTTCGATCGATATGTCCCCGCCCATCTTGCATTTGTCCAAGAATTGATCCAAAACGGCCACCATGCTCAAACAGGCTATTGGAAGCAGAAAGGCGGTGGAATGCTGCTGTTTGAAGCGGAGTCAATGGAGCAGGCTAGGGAAATTGTGGCCCGCGATCCCTTAGTGGCGAACTGCTGTGTTCATTACAAGTTACACGAGTGGCATGTGGTGATGGGAGATCCGATCGGTCTCGACCATTGTCCAAACCATGACGATGCAGCAATAATGATGAAGTCGGGACGGGCAAATCCGGTGGCGGTGGAATGCCTGTAAGTCAGGTGCTTGGGGGGATCGAACGTGAATTTCTCTAAAAACGCAGAAGACCCGGATTTCACGCCTGTCCCAAGCATCCCGTATTGCTGCTACCTTCCGGTCCTGACAAAATTTGGGCGTTGAAACCGCATGAGTCCGAGTCAGATTTCAATATACCATGGATTCCTTTGTATTCTTACGATCGGAAACTACGACTTATTTTAGGGGCGGCTTACGACCTAAGTTCCTTCGGAATGACCGCTATCCTAGAGGTAGACGGCAGTATTGAATCTATTTTCTGGAGGCGCAACCCATGAGCTTGAGTGACTTGGTACAAAGGGCAGTCTATATCGGTATCGGGGCGGCATCCTATGCGGGGGAAAAGGCGGGAAATAAGTTGGGCGAGTTTGGGGGGCAACTGCAAAAGCTGGTGGACGAAATGGTAGAGCGCGGGGAAATGACCACAGAAGAAGCCCGGCGCTATGTGGATGAAAAAATGAAGACGGCTCAGCAGGAATTTGAAAATCTTGCCCAACAAGCTCAAAAACCAGAAGGCACCCCTAGAGAACCCCGTCGTATTGAGATTGTGGATGAGGGTTCTGCCTCGAAGAGCAATTCAGCGAGTAATTCAACCGCTCAGTCAGAGGTTGTCAAGCCAGAGCAAGCTCCTAAATCTGAAAGTAGCGGCAATCCTGTTGAAGACATGCGGCGTCAAGTGGCTGAACTTCAAGAAGAATTACGACGACTACGATCGTAAGATTTGGACCTGGGCTGCATGGCATAGTTGCTAAACCAGCCCTTACGCCAAAAAAATGTCACCATACCGACGGCCACGCTGGCCATCACCCCCAAACAAATGACATACCCGTAGGGCGAGTTGAGTTCTGGCATATTCAACCGCGATTTTTCAGGATTGAAATTCATGCCATAAATCCCCGCAATGAATGTCAGCGGGATAAAGATACTGGAAATCACGGTCAGAAACTTCATAATTTCGTTCATCCGATTGCTCACGGACGAAAGATAGACATCCATCAAACTAGACGCGACTTCTCGGTAAGTCTCCACCATGTCCATTACTTGTACGGAATGGTCATAACAGTCGCGCAGATGTAGCCGTACCTCGTCGCCAATCAGTGGATTTTCATCCCGAATTAGAGAATTAATCGCATCTCGTTGGGGCCAAATGGCGCGACGAAGTGTAATTAAATCACGCTTCATTTGATGAATTTTTTCAAGGGTATGAGCCGTTGGGTTCGCGACCACTTCGTCTTCGAGCAGTTCCAAAGCTTCGCCGTAAGCTTCTAAAACCGGAAAAAATCCATCAATAATCGAATCTAGTAGCGCATACATTAAGTAGTCGGCTCCTTTTTTTCGGATTGTGCCCCGGCCATCCCGTAGACGCGATCGGACGGTTTCAAAGCAGTCGTAATCTGGCTCTTCTTGAACTGTTAAGACATAGTTCGATCCAACCACAAAGCTCACTTGCTCCGTTATGAAGGCAGAATGGAGCGAATTTTCGTCCAGCGTTCCGGTCAAAACCACCATACGAGCAATAATCAACAATTGTTTCGCTGAGTCCTGCACTTTTGGGCGCTGGGGGACATTTACGATGTCTTCTAGGAGCAGGGGATGTAACTGAAAGACTTCACCCACTTGACGTAGCGTCTCTTCATGACCCAAGCCTTTGAGATCAATCCAGGTTATGGACGAATGCTCAAGGTAGACCTTAATTTCTAGAGGAGTAACTCCGCTCCGGTCTTCGCAGCTATCGGATGCATAGTCTAAGATATCGATCTCAGGCGGTGCAGATTCGGGCCGAATGTTTAACGTGCCGGGGATGCTGCCGATGCTCTCGCGGAAATATTCGGGTTTTGTTGGGCTTGATGGCCTAAATGACCTCGCTCCAGATGATTTTGACCGAGACGATCGGTATGAACGGGGGTGCGCCATGGCCTATTCTTAAATTCGGTACGCCCTCAACCATACTCTTCCCATGACTGAATCGATGCCTGATATTCAAAAAAATTCGACCGATGCTTTTGCTGATGCTTTGACTGACCCAGCGACTGGTAGCGCGACTGACGCAGCGACTGATGCCTTAAGCGAAACCTTGACTGACGACCAAACTGCAAAACGATCGCCAGGATTGATTGGTAAGGTCTTGGCTCCGGCGATCCGGCTTTGGTTAAAGTCCCAAACGGAACATCTTGAAGAGCTTAAACTTTCAATTCAGGCGGGCGATCGGCAGATTCTTGCGGGCAAGATCCCTAGAATTGAAGCCTCCGTTGTGGCAGCAGTTTATCAAGGTATCCACATCCGGGATCTCCAGCTTACGGCTCAAGAAATTCAAGTTAATCTGGGTCAAGTGATGCGGGGCAAGGCGTTAAAACTATTAGCAGCATTTCCGATCGATCTCAAACTATCGTTATCTGAAGAAGATCTAAACCGATCGCTCTGTACTCCGATGATTCAGCAGGCGGTGACCCAGTTTTTGATGGGAATCTTGGGATCTGCCGATAGAAGTTCTCAGAATCGTTTGACCATTACAAATCTTAAAGCTAAGTTACAAGATGACCTAATCATTTTGTCTGGAAATCTACCCTCTAGCTCGGGTGATGCTCAGGGTAATACGACCGAGATTGCAATTCGTACCGGACTTCAGCTCACCCAGCCTAACAAAATCGCACTCCAAAATCCGGTCTGGCTTCCCCATGCAAAAGCTAAGCGAGGTATGGCAATAAATGAACTTAATGGTTATGAATTCGACCTCGGCTCGGGTACATCTATGACTGAGGTGACGATCGAATTAGGTAAGATATCTTGCATTGGCCGACTTACTGTTCTACCCTAGTTTCCTAATTCTGATATGCCCTAATTTTGTAACTTGCCATAGAACGCGGAGTGAGACTATTGGGACTATGTAGATGGGTTAACACTTCTATTATTTCTGGAATAATGTTAATCATTATGGATAGGATTATTAATATAAGAACTGTAGCTTCTACCAGTTATTAGCTTTGGTAAAGTTCAACTTTAATAAAATCAACTACTTTGTTATGTATTTATGTTTTTAATCTCATTTTTTACTTGTGAGTTTTGATGTTCCTTTAGTTTTTTGGGAGACTGTTTATGCAGTCCAATGCTCCTCTTGAAGGGAACTCTGGATACGGTAACGTGTCTGATTTTTCATATAATGATTCTGCTTCATTGATACCTACTGAAGGTTTTCTTTCTCAGCACAAATCCTCTCCCCTACATCGACAACATCGGATTGCTATTTTAATTGACGGAGCTAGTTTGTTTTATGCGGCGCTACAGTTGAAAATCGAAATTGACTATTTGAAGCTTTTGGCTCATCTCAAGAACGATCGTCCTCTGTTGCGGGCATATTTTTATACGGGGATCGATCGTGCGAATGATCGCCAGCAAGGGTTTTTATTGTGGATGCGGCGCAATGGTTATCGGGTTTTCACAAAAGATTTAATTACCTTGCCGGATGGGAGTCGGAAGGCAACTATGGATGTGGAAATGGCGGTGGATATGTTGATGTTGGGAAATTATTGCGACACGTTGGTGCTGCTTAGTGGGACGGGGGATCTAAATTATGCAGTGGATACGCTGTCTTACCGTGGTGTCAAAATTGAGCTATTTAGTCTTCGTGCTAATACTAATGAGCAATTAATAAATCTTGCCGATCGGTTTATTGATTTGAATGACATTAAAGATTTAATTCGGAAAATATCAGATGACTCTCCTGATTGGAAATAAGCATTTAATTACCACTTCACCAATGGCACGAATAAAGTCACAAAATAATAGACCAACGGTGCTGTAAATAAATAGCTATCGGTCCGATCAAGAATGCCGCCATGACCTGGAATTAGATCGCCAGAATCTTTGACTCCAGCATCTCGTTTCATTAAAGATTCTGTCAGATCTCCCAGTAAACTCACCACTCCAATCATCAACCCAAATAGCGCACCCGTTACTCCAAAAAATCCCCAGCCCATGGTTTTGGCCCCAACGATCGCCACCAAAATGCTGCCAAATGTTCCAAAAAATGCACCTTCCCAAGTCTTCTTTGGACTGATGTCAGAAAGTGGGGTTTTTCCAACCATTCGGCCCATCACATAGGCACCAATATCTGCGGCCCAAATACAGATAAAGGCTAATAAGGTTACCCTCAATCCTTGGGGCAATTCTGTTGCGCCCGCTAGCCAAAATCCATCAAACGGCAAATTACTCACCGCATTCTGACCTAAATCGCGCAGCCGAATCCAAAAACTAGGCAAAAACCCCGTATAAAACAAGCCCATGACGGAGGCAGATAAATCGGCGATCGTGGCTAGTTTTGGCTGAAATAAAAGATAAAAACAAATCAAGGTTCCCGCGATCGGCAACAGCGCATCTGTCAAGGTTGGGTTGACGTGAGACATCAGGATCAACGCTTGACTCAGGATCATCGTCGTCCGTACTGCTGGCAAGATCCCCTTTGCCGCCACCATCCGAAAATACTCCAACTGTCCCAAGTAGACCAGCACAGCCAACGCGATTGTGAAGTACCATCCGCCTAAAATAAGGATGGCAATGGCCACCGCGATTCCCACCACGCTGCTAATAATTCGCTTTAGGGTTTTCGATCGCAACTCATTCACCTGAAGATTAAGACCGAAGATTAAGGCAAGACTAAAATGTCATTATTCTAGTCATTGTAACTGTACTGGATTCTTGAAAATTCGTCATCAGATTAAAATCTAGACCCATAGTCCAAATTCACAGTCCAAATTTACAGCTTCTCACCACTCAACACAAACATCGGATCCACTGCCGCAAAGACTTGATGATTGCCTCGCTTTTCTAAGCGATTAATCGCCGACTGTACAATCTCAATATTCCTCACCTGTAACTCCGCAAAGCTCTCTGAAACTTGATACAAGCTTTCCAGACTCGGCGCAATGGTGACAATTCGTCCACAGGGTTTTAGCCGTTGCCACACCGCACTCAAAATGGGCTTAATTGGTCGTCCTCCTCCCAAACAAATCCGATCGGGTGCGGTCTTTAATGCGGCCAAACATTCAGGAGCACTGCCCTCAATCACTTCCACATTCTTGACTCCAAACCGATCGCAATTTCGGGCAATCAAGCCCGCCACTTCCCCATCACGCTCGATCGCGATAATCTTACCTTCGGGTGAAAAAAGTCCTGCTTCCACCGAAATCGTCCCCGTCCCGGCCCCAATGTCCCATAATACTGAGTCGATTTGGAGGCGTAAGTAGGACAGCATCAACAAGCGAACTTCCCGTTGCGTGATGGGAATCCCAGGTAAGGTTTCAAAGTAATCATCCGGGATTCCGGGCGTAACATAAGGCCAGAGTGGAGCAGACATAATTCCCCGATGACAAAATTTTTTAAAAGTGATTAACTTAACTCACCCGACCACTTCAACTGCTAGGGTTCCGTAAATACTAGTCCTACACGCTTATGGTGCTAGTGCGTATGGGGTCACACGCTATGGTCCTGCAAAAATTGCTTCCTCAATATCTTGACGGCTCAAGGAATATTTAAACGATCGCACTACTTCCCCCACGCCGCTGCCCACGTATCGCACGATTACTTGTTCTGTATCCAATAGCAGCTCGGCTTGCCAAGACGATCGCATGACGGTCCAGCGATGTCGCAATTGTTCATCCTGGCGACATCCCAACGACAAAAGCCACGCTTCTAATTGCGGCAATGGATGATTGTAGAGGGCAGTATTCGAGGGAGGTAAATTCATTTTGAGGCGTAATTGTGTAGATTGTATTTTGGCGATCGGATAGCTAAAAAAACAGGTCTCAAATCCCTACGGTATCAGGCTTTGAACACACTTAACAAGATCACCACTCCAAGACATCCCACAAACGTCGCTCCCATCAAAAAAAGAGCAAACTGTTCACCTGCCGATAAGGGCCGATCCTCTGCGTCCAAATAAGCGCTGAATTGAGGATCGAACTGGGTGTGTGGCTTAGCGGGGGGATTTCTAGGATTATTTTTGGGGTTAGATGATGACTGTGAAGGGGTTGAATATAGCGATGGAATCGATCGCACCATTGAAATAGAGGAATAACCAATAGACCGATCGTAATGTAGACGACGTTCAGGATTGCTCAACGTGGCATAAGCTTCATTCAGGATTAGAAATCTCTGGGTTGCCAGTAACGCGGGCAAATGTGTTGTATCAGGGTGATATTGCCGACTTAGTTCTCGGTACGCCCGCCGAATGTCTCCACTAGATGCTGAAACCTGAATCCCCAATCGCTCATAGTGTGTCAGATGTTCGGTTGTCGTCTCAGAAAATCCCATAACGATCGCCCTCCCCAATATCCGCCCCTATATTATTGGGAACTCGCTTCAGATATGCAAGCTTTGAATATCACAATTTAATTTCGAGATTTAACTTCTATTAATCGGGTCGGAAAACATAATTTGTCCCAGACATAATATTATCTAGAATTTAACCAAAATTCAATGTATTAATTACCTTGTCTTGAACTTCACGCTCTATATTGAGCATTAGCGGTCAAACTACTTAGTTTCAATTTATACGTACTTAGCTTGAGTTTATATTTTAGTTTTAATTTATGGTATCCCCTCTACCGCAAGGATAGAAAAAAGCAGCCGAATCTAGAAGGCCCATAGGATAGAATTTTCATGAAGTCCTGGTTATTCTTCATTTTTTCCACTAGGGCATTACCCAATTTATGCATACTCAGTGCTAAGTCAGCACTCGGTTAAAGTCTGCACTAAGTCACTATTTCTTGTGAATTTTTAAGGTTAGCTCATGCAATTCTCATCAATCGACCAGCCAACGCGATCGACCTCTTCTACCCCTCTTGCTCCTATTCAGGAAGTTCTGGAAGCCCTCTACCAAAGCAAAGGCTTGAAAACTTTCCGTAGAGGACAATTCATTCCTCTCTATGAACACGATATTTGGCTCGTATATCGGGGCGTAGTGCAACTCAGTACTCTCTATCCTAATGGAGATGAAGCTATCTTGGGCCTGATTTCGCCACTAATGCCCTTTGGTGAACCCCTTAGCTGTATGCAGCCGTACAGTGCAACGGCGCTTTCTGATGTTGATCTCATGCGGTTGAACTGGCAAGAAGTTTTACAGTCACCTGAGATGACGCAATGTTTATTTGGCCAAATGAAGCGTCGCCTTCAGCAGAGTGAATCATTATTGGCGATCGCGAGTTATCGCCGAGTGGAAGATCGACTTGTGGAATTTTTAGCCTTATTGAAGCGAGAAATCAGTTCCCCCATTACCCTTAATGGCAAATCCCTAAATCGCATCACCATTCGTCTAACCCATCAACATTTTGCTAATGCGATCGGTACCACTCGCGTCACGATTACCCGACTATTGGGCCAACTCCGCGATCGAGGCGTTCTGGACTTTGATGATACTCGTCACATCATTCTGTCTTAGTAAAATAGATAATAGACGCATCAATTAAAAACAAATCAATTAAAAAAAGGGCGATGTACTGGTTCTAGAACATCACCCTTTTTCGATAAAATCTTGAAGTAATTACGCAGCTAAATTAGCAGCCACGAAATCCCAATTCACAAGCTTGTCTAAATAGTTGGCAATGTAGCCAGGGCGAGCATTGCGGAAGTCAATGTAATAAGCATGTTCCCAGACATCTAAGGTCAACAATGGCTTCTGACCTTTAGTTAGAGGGTTGTCAGCATTTGCAGTCTTGGTGATTTTTAAAGTGCCTGCGTCTTCCACAAGCCATGCCCAACCGCTGCCGAATTGAGTTGCTGCTGCTGCTGCAAATTCAGTTTTGAAGGCATCATAGCTACCGAACGCTGTTTCAATCTTCTGTAGCAAATCACCTGTTGGTACACCGCCGCCGCCTGCTTTTAAGCTGTTCCAGAAGAAGCTGTGGTTCCACACTTGAGCTGCATTATTGAAGATCCCGGTTTGGTCTGCGTTGCCCGCTGTCATGACAATAACGTCTTCTAGGGATTTGCCTTCAAATTCAGCTTTGCCTTCTACTAATTTGTTGAGGTTGTCAACATAGGCTTTATGGTGCTTGCCGTAGTGATATTCAAACGTTTCAGCCTTCATCCCAGCGGATTCTAAGGCGTCAGGTGCGAAAGGTAAGGGGGATTGCTCGAATGCCATGCTAGATACTCTCTCTACAATTGTTTGACTTCATCTCTCTTAACAATTTTAACAGATTTCTCTCAGGCTTGACCAAAACAAAAGCCTTTACGACGCAGATTTCTCCCAGGCTTGATCAAGCAAAAACATCACCAACTCAGGATTTGTTTAGAGTGCTGTTGGCTCAATTTTTTGAGCAGTCCGTAGGTTAGAACCGGGTGCGGGTTTTAGAATGACGGCATCGATCGGAACGACACCTGATTCATCGCTGCCCAAACAAGTGGCGGCGCCATAGGACAAGTCGAGAATCCGTAAATTTTCATCGACATAAGGACCCCGATCGTTGATGCGAACGATGACCTGCTTGCCATTTTTTTTGTTTGTGATTTTCACATAGGTGTTAAAGGGTAAGGTTCGGGATGCGGCGGTTAAGTCAAACTGGTTGTACACTTCACCCGTGGCGGTAATTCGGCCATGAAAATAGGGACCGTACCAAGATGCTGAACCACTGAGGGCTTCACTTGTTTCTTCTAGACTGTATAGATTCGACTGGGCTTTGGCTAGCTCTATTTCCGGTTGGCCGACAGCAACGCGTAGATGATTGATCCATTTGATCGCAATCAGATCGCCATTGTGGCCTAACTGCTGGGAAAGTTCTGGGGTAATGACAAACACGGTCTGATCGCCCAGCATCATGATTGGGTGGTCGTCTTGGTAAACAGCTCTCAGTTTAGAAAGATCTAAGTTGTCTGCCCGTAACAGCTCACTTAACCGAGTGGATAGTGCCTCGGCAGATTGTCGGGTGGGAAGTTCTGCAATCTGACATCCTTTTACCCACACTTGAAAGAGTCCACCTTCAGTTGCTTGCGTTGTCGATTTCATATCCTGACGAGGAGAACATTGCCAAAATGCGGTCCGGAGTTCAGCAATAGAGGACGGCATTTCGGGAGTCGATCGTACCGATGAATCCCCTTTCACAACGACAAGTACTGCGGGCAATACAGAGTTCCAATCTCCAGAAACACGATGGAACTGATCGAACCAACTGCCTACGGTTTGAGTCATGAGGCGATCGATCGAAAAGCTTTGAGTCTCTTTGCGATCGCTTGTCGATGGGCCATCTGGCATTAATCTGTTAAACGATATATCTGTCGCTGAACCCCTCGCTGAATTCTGAATGGGGGTGCTCTTTTTAAACAACTTCTCATCTAATGCTTTAATCCAGTCTGAAGAGTGTGAGATTTTATCCAATTGTTCCGGAGATGAGGTCACGAGAGGTGAAAACGTAGATGTTATCCCTTGGCTAGATGCACCCGAAGACTTGTAAAAAACTGAGTAGAGTTTTGTACTCAAACCCAAGACTCCAATAACAGCGGAAACAACGGCAATTGATTTGACGATACACATGTGTGAGTTCAAAATGTAAGATGCACTACAATCTCAATATTTTAGACCTACAAAGATGCCATAAAACAATGGGTTATCTATCCCCCAGTAAAGTGTTGATGTCGTGTGACGCTCTTTCTTTGAGTCTCCAAGGAACGGTCTGTCTTTTGGGTAAAGGTGCTATGGCAGTAGAGTTGACTAAGTTGATGGTCCTAAGCAACCGCTGCTCATCTAAATATAATTATCATGAATTGATGATAATTGTGATGACTGACGATCGGTCAAAATAGGTAAATTTCATGATTTCCAAGTAGTTTTGTATAGTTTAATCAAGACTTAATAATTATTGGCCTACCTGTAAAAAATTGTTGTGCTCGAAAATATGGCTTTATTTGAAGCTCTTCAACGATAATTTAATCCCCTTGTCCATACATGGGGAGTTGCGAATTAGCAATATCAATATAGTGATAATGCTTAATAAATTTCGACCGATCCAGTGCGAGTAGTCAAAACTAGCCGTGTTAACTAACCTGCACTGACTAAGGCGACATCTTTAGGCGAGAGGTTTGATTCGAGAACTTTGCCGTCTTTAAACCAGATGATGCGGTGGGTCCGGCGGGCGACATCAGCCTCATGCGTGACCATCACTACGGTCATTCCGCTGGCGTTGAGTTCGCCGAAAATATCCAGAATTTCTTCTGTAGTAGTGGAATCTAAGGCTCCGGTGGGTTCGTCGGCTAACAGTACGACGGGGCGGTTAACGATCGCTCGGGCAATGGCGACTCGCTGTTGTTGGCCGCCGGAAAGTTGGGTGGGTTTATTTTGTAGACGCTGCTCTAGACCAACTCGAACAAGGGCTTCACGGGCACGATCGCGGCGTTCTTGAACCGGAACTCCGGCGTAGATCATTGGCAACATGACATTTTCCCAAGCGGTCAGTTGAGAGAGAAGGTGAAATTGTTGAAAGACAAAGCCTAATTTTTGGTTGCGGATCCGGGCGAGTTCGTTATCGGCAAGAGTATCGACCTCAATTCCGTCTAGGTAATAACGTCCGGCGGTCGGGCGATCGAGGCAGCCGATAATATTCATCATGGTAGACTTTCCGGATCCGGATGTGCCCATGATGGAGCAATATTCTCCTGCGTTGACGGTCAGATCAACTCCAGATAGGGCATTTACAATAATGTCGCCGATGCCGTAAACCTTGGTAATAGATTGGAGTTGAACGATCGTAGACATAGGATTTTTAGCGGTTTTGAGGATTTTGAGTTTTTAAGTTTAGATTGGAGAATAAATAAAGCTTTAAGCGCTGCGTAGGGCAACGATCGGATCTAATCGTGCGGCTTGACGGGCTGGAAACACTCCAAACACTAGCCCAATTGTCCCGGAGACAGTCACGGCTAAAGTAATCGCTAGGGGCGAAACCACAGCTTGCAATGGAGAGAAGGCTGCAACCAGCAAAATTCCCCCAATGCCTACGCCTGTCCCCACAATGCCCCCCGCTGCCGATAGCATCACGGCCTCAATCATAAATTGCATCAAAATATCTTGCTCCGATGCCCCGATCGCCTTTCGTAGTCCAATTTCTTGGGTGCGTTCGGACACTGATACCAACATGATATTCATGATGCCAATGCCGCCAACCAAAAGTGATACTGCGGCGATCGCGGCTAACAGTGCTGTCAATCCGCCCGTAATGGTGCCAACGATGCGAAGAATGTCTTTTTGAGTTTGGACGGTGAAGTCGTCTTCATTAATAATTTTGTGGCGACGACGAAGTAGATTAGTGATTTGAAATTCGGCGGCAGGAATACTGGCTTCGTTAATGGCTGATATAGAAATAAAGGTCAGATCTAAACCAAAGGGTGAAGTGCGCCCCGTGAGCGATGTCGCGGAAGTTGTTAGGGGGATATAAACCGCGTCATCCTGGTTATTGCCTAAAAAAGAGCCTTTTGGTTGCAAGACCCCTACCACCTCAAAACTTATGTTGCGGATTCGGATTTTGCTGCCGATCGGGTCTTTCCCCTCAAAAAACTGTTCTGCAACCTCAGATCCCAAAATTGCCACGCGGGTGTTGCGTTCGAGGTCAACATTGTTAATGAAACGCCCTTTTGCTACGTCGAAGTCCCGGACGACTAGATACTCGGGTGCGGTCCCCATGACCAATGTGGTTCGGTTTTTGCCGCCGTAGGTGATGGAGAGCTGAGACTGACGCTGTGGGGCGACACTGGCAACACTGGGCACTTGAGCGGCGATCGCTTTGGCATCATCCCAGACTAAATTACGCGGTAAAAAAGTGGTGCGCTGACGGGCACCTTGTGATCCGGGCGTGACGAATAAAACGTTGGGTCCGAGGGATTCAAATTGTTCTGAGGCCAATCTTTGCGCGCCTTGGCCAATGCCGATCATTGCAATGACAGATGCATTGCCAATAATCATGCCCAGCATGGTCAGTCCGGTTCTGAGTTTGTTGGAAGTCAGGGTTTTGACTGCCATATTGCCACTTTCGAGCCAATCCATGTTGAAGTCCTCTGTACGAGTTGAGATTGATTAAGTTGGGTTACGATCTGGGATTACAAATTGGCCGATCGGACTAAACGGGTTAACTAACGACTATTTCTTGTCTTTTTCATCCTTGAGCAATTGATCTAGCTTTTGACCCTCTGGAAGATTGATAAAGACCCGATCGCCCTCTTTTAAGCCTTCTGTGACCTGGGTTTTCCCGGTACTACCCCCCGACTTATCTCCACCGTCATCCTTACTTTTGCTTCGACTACGCCCTGATTGAGTAGTCCCAACGGTGACAGGTTTGAATTTTGGGTTGCCTTTTTCATCAGGAACCAAAACACCCGGCCTGCCTTTTTTAGTCACGATCGCGACCGTCGGCACCAATAATGCCTCGGATTCAGGTCCAGCAAACTCCATATCAACGTTCATCCCAGATTTGAGCGTGCGCTGACCACTCAGCAACTTCAGCCGAACCTGGAAAAACTTCACATCTCGCTCTTCGATCGCCTCTGGGGCAATCAACCGAACTTTCGCCTTAAAGATCTCGCTCGGGAATGCATCCACCACCATCTCACTAGAAAGACCAATCTTCACTTGATTAATATCAATCTCTGGAATTTTTGCCAACACTTCTAATTCACTGGCGATCGCGACAATAGAGGTTGAGGTCGCACCGCCAGTAGCAGAAGCCGATGCCTGAGTTGTTGGCGTGACAAAGGCCCCGACCGATGCATAACGTTGGGTCACCAGTCCCGAAAATGGCGCACGGATAATCGTGTCTTCGATGCGGGTTTCAATGGCTTTAAGTCTCGCCTGTGCTTCTTCAACTTGAGCCTGCTGCACAGCAATGTCCCCGTCGCTTCCAGATTGCCCCTGCTGCGTTAAGCCTTCTTGCTTACTCGATACTTGAATCTGGGCTTGAGTTCGTTTTGCCTTGGCCTGCCGCACTTTTTCTTGAGCTTGATCGCGTTGGGCTACGGTTTGACGAAGGGTTTGCCTTGCGCCTTGGAGTTTACGCTCAAATTCATCAAGGGCATTAATCGAAATGGCTCCCTGGCCCTGTAGGTTAAGATTTCGGTCATATTGTCGTTGCGCTAGCTCAAGTCCTGCCCGAGCATCGGCAATTAACCCTTCACTGCGGGTAATGTCGCTCTGAGCATTCGATATTTCACTTTCAGCATTAAAAACATCACCTTCCGATCGGCCTACTTCATTTGCAGCCTGACGGACTAATTCTGGACGGTTGGGCGATCGAAGTTGTTCAAGCCTTGCCTGTGCCGAAGCGATCGCCGCTAGCACCTGATCTCGTTCTCCTTCAATGTCTGAAGCATCCATACGGGCGAGTTCTTGGCCTTCCACCACGGAATCCCCTTGCTCCACCATGAGTTTTATCACCCGTCCTGCGCTCTTTGGGCTGACGTTGACGGTTTGACGCGGGGTAATGGTGCCACTGGCTTTCACTTTTGCGATCAATTTCTCGCGCCTCGCTTCCACCGTCAACTCGGCCAGCGCTTTATTTACCTCACCCCCTGGCTTCAGCCAGCTCAATTGTGTTGCCCCAACCAGACCGATCGCACCAGTCAACAAGACTCCTCCTAAAATCAGAATCGGAGTGCGGCGTTTTTGAAATAAATTGTTGAGTGAAGAAAATTTCATCGCACGATCAAAACAGTAGGGCTGTTACCTATCTTAATACATGGCTTCCCCGCTTGTGGACTGGACATTTGGTTAATCATCGATCGGGAAAACCAATATTTTTAGGAATTTGTAGCCAAGTAATCCTAAGTACCCCCTGAGAAATCAGTATCATGTAAGAATGAAGGCGTATCCAAAGGGTTGAGCATGGTGACGATCGCAGGCCAAAGCAACGAATTTGATTTGTTTGTTTTGCGTCAGATTTCCATAAAATTGCAAAATTGCAGGGATCTCTTTTAAGTCCACTTGGATTCATTACCATAGCTGATTCAACCCTTGGCTACTGCTCTGCGTGAAATAGTATTTAAGTCCCGTGTCAAATCAACCTGAGTCTCTCCCATCTAAAGCTTCGGCTGAAGACCTCTTGCTAACTCCCATGGCAGAGGAAACCCTACCATCTGGTCAGTCTATGAAGTTAGTCCGTCCGCCATCGCGGCCCGCCCCTGCATCTGTGGAAAAAGCCATTCCTGCTGTTCCATCGGTCCCTGCGGTTGAATCTAAGATCGCCATTGAGCCAGTTCCGACTGATGGTCGTCAGCGTCCCATTCCGCCCCCTAGCGAACCAACTCAATATCGGGCGATCGGAGTGGTTCGTGGTATCTACCATCCTTCCGATGAACAATTTACGCGGGGCAATATGGTGATGGCGGATGGTTCCCATGTGGAAGCTGTCTTGCTGGGCCGGGTCATGAGTTTAGTCCGCAATCATCTTCAACTGGACCAAGAGCATGTCTGGGTAGTTTATCCGCGAACTCGAGAACGGGAAGCAACCCTTCACCTGCAAATTGTTGGGGTATGGGAGCCGGAGAATCTGAGTAATGAGCCTGATTCGGTGGAGGCGGGTGATGATCTGACTAATGAGACGATCGATCAGGAAGCCCAAGCGGAAGATCCGAAGGTCTCAAGTTCAGCGGTTTCGACTTCATCTGAGGATGCTGTTCACTATGTGCCCTCTTCTGAAGTAGATACTGACGTATTTTCAATTCGGGGTGAAATCATTGCTCATGAACCCGAGAACCAGAAGGTTTCGGTTAAAATTCAGCAGGTTCTTCGTAAAAAAGGTGAAAAAGAACCATCAATGAAATATTTCAAACTCAACCTTGAGGGCGATCTGAAAGGAAAAGTCTTAGGATATTTCTGGGATCTAGATGTCAAGCGAGATGGCCAAGATCTACGAATTCTGAGTGGCACTTCTATTATCTTGGTAATGCCTAAGAAGTATCCCAAACGTCCCATGATGGGCGGTCGTCGGCCTATGGGTGCTGGTGGTGGTAATCGTCGTCCGGGTGGTCCACCTCCTGGACGGGGGGGCGATCGTCCTCCTGCTTCCCCGCCCCCTACAAGGCGTGAGGGTGAGGTAGCCCCGCCTAAGCCTGTGGTGAAGCGAAAAGAGGACTCAATTAGTGGAGACTAAGATTCTCGAATAAGTTGTATGGATAGATAAGCCTCCCTAGGTAAGTGCTCCTACTGAGACCAATTCATAGGGGCACTTATTTTAAGGTTGGGGTTCTCGTTTTTTAGATTCGTTGATACACGAGAAATCCTGCGATCGCATCCAATAATTTCTGAGGTTCATCGGTGCGGAGGGCATGGCCGCTGTTTTCAAAAATACGCAAGTCCGATCGGGGAATGAGTGCTGCAATCTCTTCGCTAAATTCTGGGGCACAAATCCAGTCATGTCGGCCTGCCAGAATTAAACTGGGTGCTGTGATGTTTTTCAATTCCGATCGCAAATCATAGGATCGCAAGAAACCACCGAAGGCTTCATTAATGGCCTCAACGGACAAAATACGATCGGTCCAGTCGATCGGTTGGGGGGATTTAGACTGATAGCTGTACAACGGTCCTAACAGGTCAAAATAAGTCTGTAATGCGTCAACTGACGGGAAATCACCATCCCAGAGCATTTGAGCTATTTTGATCTGTTCTAGGGTGCCGCGATCGTTTAGCGTTTGTTGGGCCTTGGCTAAAAACTCGTAACTTGCGGCGGTCGCATAGGCAATTAGGTGCGATACCGATGAGGGATAGCGTGCGGCGTAGGCCATTGCTACCATGCCGCCATAGGATCCACCAATTACAATAATTTGCTCTAACCCTAGGTAAATTCGGAGTGCTTCAATATCTTCGACATTGTTATCGAGTGTGTAGGTCGATTGGGGTCCGCGTGCTGATCGACCTTGACCCCGATGATCGATATAGACCAGTTGAAAGCGATCAGCTAGAGCGCTAAAGGTTGGCTTATATCCGGTATGGTCGGCACCCGGCCCACCATGGAGTAGAAAGGCGACAGGTTTTTCTCGAAAGCGCGAACCTTCAGAGACGATCGATGCTCCTTCTACGTCGAAAAAGATTTCTGTGCCTCGAAGTTTAGCTTTCAAGCATGCCTTCCTATGTTTAACGTGACTATGCATTTGACAGAGGCAGACCCAATCCCCCTCAAAAAGAGGGAACCAGAATCTAATTCATAGCTATTCGGCGATCGTATCTGCCTGTGCATAACTCAGCGTTGGTAGCGCACCCGAAGCGCTAATAGATCCTTGATGTGCGGGTGGGACCGATCGGATAGATTGCATCAGACTGGCCATTTCGAGGGCGCTCATCGCGAAGTCCCAACCCTTATTGCTCTTAATACCCGCGCGTTCTAAGGCTTGCTGCATTGTGTCTGTTGTCAGCACACCAAAGACGACCGGAACTCCCGTTTGAAATGCCGCCGCTGCGATTCCTTTCGAGACTTCGCCTGCAACATAGTCGAAATGTGGAGTACTGCCGCGAATCACAGCTCCAATACAAATTACTGCGTCATAGCGCCCCGACATCGCCAACTGACGTGCCAGTAGAGGCAATTCAAAACAACCTGGCGCCCAAGCGTAATCCACTTGAGTTCCTTGGGGATCTACATCGACTCCGTGACGCTTTAAACAATCTTGACACCCCTCTAAGAGCCTTGTTGTCACAAGATCGTTGAAACGCCCAATTACGATCGCATATCGATAGGTATTGGAATGTGCAAAAGTTCCTTCAAAAACAGCCATTGAAATTTTTTACCGTTAATGCAACATGTGAGATGCTTTGACTTTATCTAGATTACCTTGTTAGTCCAGATTGGTCTCACTAGATGTGTTTCAGGGCTGAATTTTAAACAAAATAAAACAGCCGATCGCATTGTCCGATGGGCTGTTTTATAAAATCCAGTGCTAGCGCTTACGCCACCAAGAAGTTTAATGCGCCTACAGCAACAACCAAGCCACCCCAGATAGCGGACCCGAGCAAAATTAACCGTTTGGATTGGTCCCAGTTTTGGGGGGATGCGTAAGCGACGGGTACATACACGATCATCGCGAATGAGAAAAACACTAATGCGGCAAGTAGCAATTGGAATACGACGGTCATGACTTTCTCCCTATGGACAGCAAGTTTAGTGATCTCAGCGATTATGAGTGAGAATAAACAGGCCGCCCCAAGGCACTAAAATGCACAGGCCATGCGCTGTATTTCCCATGTCTGTACCGTATCAGAAAACTGGTTTTGATTCTATGGAATCGAGATGTAACGTAACTTTTTGTAAAGCTGTCTCTCAGCCACGAGGTCTTTCATGGTGACGATCGAACGACTGGCACTTCCTTTGCAAGAGATTTTGGCGATCGCGGTGGCAGTGGCAGCGGCTCAGGGATGGCATCTGTATTTGGTGGGGGGCGGAGTGCGTGATTTGATGCGGGCGACGGGAGATGGTCCGGTGATGCTGTCGGATTTGGATCTGGTTGTGGATGGTGTAGTAGAAGGTTTCGTGGGAGCTGGGGTGAAGTTGGCGGAGGCGTTACGATCGCGTTATCCCGAGGTGGTGCTAGAAATCCACGGCAAGTTTCAGACGGCGGCTTTGACCTGGCATGGGGATCCGGTATTGGGGGATTTGTCTGTGGATTTGGCGACGGCGCGAACGGAGACTTATGCGTATCCGGCAGCAAACCCGACTGTTGTGGCTAGTTCTATTGAATTGGATTTGTTTCGGCGCGATTTTTCAGTGAATGCGATGGCGTTGAGATTGACCGATCCCGGTGCGGGCTTGGTGTTGGATTTACACCATGGTGTGGAGGATTTGGCAGCACGGGTTTTGAGGGTTTTGCACGATCGGAGTTTGCTGGATGACCCAACTCGTATATTCCGGGGGGCACGGTTTGCGGCGCGGTTTGAGTTTGAGTTTGAGCCGGAGACCAAAGATCAGTTTGCGTCGGCGATCGCGTCGGGAATTTATGAGCAATCTCGCCAGGAATTCGGTTCGGTTCCGGCCCTGCAAACTCGACTCAGGTCTGAGTTTAAATATTTGTTCTCATCGTCAACTTGGAAAGGTGCGTTGCGGAGTTTGCGATCGGTGGATGCGTTTTATTGTTTGCACCCGAGTTTATCTATTTCGCAAAATTTGGATGATCTGGGTTGGCGGCGGCTTTGGCGATCGCTATGTCGGATGGATTTGTGGCTGAAGGACGATCGGCTCAATCCGGGGTTGCAACGATGGCAAGCGATGTTGGAGTTGATTCTGGCGATGGCTGATGAACCTGCAATCATTGCGTTACAGTTGCAATTGCCGAAAGTTGCGATCGATCGTTTATCAACGTTAAATGGGATTGAAGTTCAGATTCATCAATTGTTGAACCAGGGCGATCGTCCGAGTCGAGTAGACCAAGTATTAAGTGCGTTTGACCGGGTTACATTGTTGTTAATTGCAGCGCGAAGTGATGACCCTTGGCGGTGTCAGATTTGGAAATATTTGACGGAGTACGCCCAAGTTAAACCCATGTTGTCAGGTAAAGATTTACAGGAATTAGGATTTAAACCGGGGAAGAGTTTAAAGCTTATTCTGACTCAATTGCGGGCGGTGACATTGGATCAGGTCGTAAACGATCGTTCTAGTGCGATCGAATTTCTAAAGAGTTTGAAGCTAGGAGACCCATAGACCCTTTTATTTTTCTGCCTGCGCTTCAGCTTCTGCCGACAATTTACGGAAATTAAATGCCTGGGCACTCGGATGACAGGTAATACAAGTGGTCAGCGTTGGCTTTGTCGCAAGTTTTACTTTTGGATGGAGCGCTTTAAAATATCTCGATTCTGAAATTCGGTAGGGCACTCGTTCGTCGGTACTCGCCACTGGACGC
Organism: Synechococcales cyanobacterium GL140_1_metabat_312; assembly: GCA_025351345.1. Lineage (GTDB taxonomy): Bacteria > Cyanobacteriota > Cyanobacteriia > Leptolyngbyales > Leptolyngbyaceae > JAAFJU01. The sequence continues at coordinate 37,571 of JANXWB010000025.1, read as the reverse complement.
GATGCATTTTTGACGTAGTTCCACATAATCCGTTTTTCTGGACCTTGAGGAATATCTATTGTCACGCCATAATGTTGTGGATCCTGAAGCAATGCCTGCCAGGTTTGAGTGGGCATGACAGCGGGTGGAATTCCAATGTGGCAGCTTCGGCAGGACTCTAAGTAAAGTTCTTGGCCTAAACGATCGCGATCGCTCACCGGATCAACTGTTCCAATCTCTGCGCTCTGAACGCTTGGGCTGCTTTGAATATTAGGAGTTTGCAACTTAGGAGTTTGCAACAATGGATTGTTCTTTGGCTCCAGGGCTTGGGCAAGGCCGATCCCCATCATTAATGTAAACAAAATTAACAGCATCACCAATCCCACCACAGCAGGACCAGATTGACGGCGGGTTGTTCGGCGGGTGCGCGATCGGGACATGAGAAACCATCAAAAATAAAAACAACAGCTATCAGGTATTTTCGACAGCCCCTTCACAAATCCGGAATCTGTCTCCACAATGATAACCACAACATTATGTAGGCGCATTAGATGGGACAGTCGAAGGGGGAGCCGAAATCTGAGTTAAAGTCTCAGCCGAAATCTGAGTCGAAATCTAAGTCGAACATTGGAAAGGATCATCATTCCGCCCAACATCAGACCGTAGATAGTATCAACGATATTACCAAGAACGTGGATTGTCGAAACGTTCAGTTACGGGTTGGGCCTGAATTTGTCGAGTTGCGATCGCTTCAGGAGTTATTTAATCTCGTCGCGTTTTGGGCTAGCGATCGGACTCTTGAGGATCTTCAGACGGCTCTCGATCACAGTGACCCGATCGTTACCGCATGGGACAACACGATGCTCATTGGTTTTGCCCGCGCCACGTCCGATGGAGTTTACCGCGCTACGATTTGGGATGTAGTAGTGGATCCCAACTATCAAGGGGCAGGCATTGGCCGCAAACTTGTGCAGACCTTAATCACCCATCCGCGTCTCAGTCGAGTGGAACGTATTTATCTCATGACTACTAATCAGCAAGCCTTTTATGAACGGATTGGGTTCACAGAAAATCAGACTACAACCATGGTTTTACACAATCAGCCTTTAGAGATACCTGCTTTTGTTGAACTTGAATGTGATATGGGCCAGTAACGTTAGAAACAGTGTAGGATTTTTATATAGCTAGGGGTGCCGAAAAAACGATCGGCTGAGAAACAACCCTTAGAACCTGAAACGGGCTACAGATTACTAGAATTGTTATCAGGTCTGTTGTCTCTGGGTAATACCAGCGAAGGGAAGCTGTTTATTTTAAGGAAGAGTCATATGTTGCGTTCAGACTGGATTGCGAAACGTGCAGGACATGGCAATACTTCACAAATGCACTACGCCCGTCAGGGTTTGATTACAGAGGAAATGGATTACGTTGCAAAACGGGAAAAACTTCCTCCAACGTTAATTCGGGACGAAGTGGCACGGGGCCGCATGGTGATTCCTGCAAATATCAATCACCCCAATCTCGAACCGATGGCGATCGGAATTGCTTCGACCTGTAAAGTTAATGCAAACATTGGTGCATCGCCAAACTCTTCGGACATCAGCGAAGAAATTGCCAAACTCACCCTAGCCGTGAAATATGGTGCAGATACGCTGATGGATCTTTCCACAGGCGGCGGCAACTTAGACGAAATTCGGACGGCCATTATCAATGCGTCCCCAATTCCGATCGGCACCGTCCCCATTTATCAAGCCTTAGAAAGCGTCCACGGAAATTTTGATAATTTCACTGAAGATGACTTTCTTCACATCATTGAGAAGCACGCCCAGCAAGGTGTGGATTACATGACTATCCATGCTGGATTGTTGATTGAACACCTGCCCCTAACCCGTACTCGTCTCACTGGAATCGTCTCTCGTGGCGGCGGAATCATTGCGAAATGGATGCTCCACCACAAGCGCCAAAATCCTTTGTATACGCGCTACACCGACATCATGAATATTTTCAAAAAATATGATGTCACGTTTAGTCTGGGCGATTCATTGCGTCCGGGTTGTAGTCATGATGCGACGGATGCGGCCCAATTGGCGGAACTCAAAACCCTGGGTAACTTGACTCGTCGGGCTTGGGAAGATGATTTGCAAGTTATGGTCGAAGGTCCGGGACATATCCCTATGGATCAAATCGAATTCAACGTCAAAAAACAAATGGAAGAATGCTCCGAAGCACCTTTCTATGTTCTAGGTCCATTGGTCACCGATATTGCGCCCGGTTATGACCACATTACCAGTGCGATCGGTGCGGCGATGGCGGGTTGGTATGGTACAGCAATGCTTTGCTATGTGACTCCAAAAGAGCATTTAGGTTTGCCGAATGCTGAAGATGTTCGCAATGGTTTGATTGCTTATAAAATTGCAGCCCATGCAGCGGATATTGCCCGTCATCGTCCGGGTGCCCGTGATCGGGATGATGAACTGTCCCGCGCTCGATATAACTTTGACTGGAATCGTCAATTTGAATTGTCCTTGGATCCTGAGCGCGCTCGGGAATACCATGACGAGACGCTTCCCGAAGATGTCTATAAAACCGCAGAATTCTGTTCTATGTGTGGACCGAAGTTCTGCCCGATGCAAACCAAAATCGAAGATGAGGATCTTGCTGAGTTGCAGGCATTCTTAGTCAAAGATGGCGATCGCTTAAAAGCTACGGCTGCGGTGTAGAGTATCAAATTTGTAGAGTGAAGAGTGATCTTACTCTTTTGCCCCCGTCTTTTAAAGATCGGGGGTATTTAAATTTTTACCCGATTATCCACTACTAATTACTGACTAATAGGCGAATGATACCCGAACAAATCCAGGAGGTTTTGGCACTCCGAGTCCAAAATTTTACCCCTAAAGAGATTGCCCGTAAATTGGGACTTCGACCTGCTGAAGTTGCTGCCATCATCCGATCGGAGGGTGAAAAATCTGCCCAAGATCGTTTCGATCGCGGCGAAATATCCCCGATTTATGAATGCTTAGTCAGTGCAAGCTTTCCAGACGATCGATTCCTTACTCTTGGCGAACAACGCCCTGAACCATCGGCCAATATTGATGCCAGTATGGAGACCAGTATAGGAATGACGATCGTGGTTGTGGCCCGAAACAGTCGCCCTGGGAAATTGATAGTTTGTAATTACTTAGTGGACTATTACTGTTTAGGCGTTAAAAATGTAATTGGACCGAAGCAAATCCTTGAATCTGAATACCCTAAATTTAAGGAAAAATGTTTTCAAGCCTTCGATAATGACTCGAAAATAGTCACGATCGAACAAGCTCAAGCCATCGTTCTCAGCGCTCTGGCCTATGCAGATGGCTTAGAGTTATCACCCCATCTTGATTTTACCGAAACCGCAAAATCCCATCTTGGACTTTGGAATCAGAAACTAAGCATTTGGTGTGGAGCTTCCGATGGCAAACCGTTGTTTGTTCCAGGTCCGAGCGACTTCCCCGGTAAAATCATAGCCATCCTCGATCGTAGCGTGGGGGAAGGGAACTATAGATATGTGGCTCCGAAGCGAAGCAGATAACTTTTGTTGTGCAATAACCTGAGTAAATCCCCCGAATCCAGGCGGATTTGGGAGAATTTGAATAAAGGTATTTATGGATAGAATGCTAACTTTGGTAAACCCAACATCTCATCCCAGCCCTGCATAATATTCACACATTGAATCGCCTGACCCGCCTGACCCTTCAGCAAATTGTCGATCACCGACATCACAATCACCCTATCGGTCCTCGGATCCACCTCAATGCTGATATAGCAAAGATTCGTACCCGCCGCCCATTTCGTCTGGGGATATACGCCCGCTGGCAAAATTTTCACCCAAGGCGAATTCCGATAAAACGCCTTATATATGGTAATTAAATCCTCTCGAACCAACCCCGGATCTCGCAGATTTGCATAGACTGTTGCTAAAATGCCGCGCACCATCGGAACTAAATGCGGGGTAAATTGCACACAGACTTCACGACCCGCTAAATCACTACAAATTTGCTCAATTTCCGGCGTATGTCGATGCCTCACCACACCATAAGGAGCGATCGCATTATCAGCCTCCGCCAACAACATGCCCACCTTGGCCGTTCGCCCGCCACCCGATGCCCCCGACTTCGCATCAATAATGGCAGTCTCTGGCACAATCAACCCCTGTTTCATCAAGGGGGCCAACGCCAACAAACTTGCCGTCGGATAGCACCCTGGACAGCCAATTAACATCGCATTGCGGATCCGATCGCGATACAGTTCCGGCAGCCCATATACGGCCTGATGATTCACCTCGTCGTCAGTGCGATCGGTGTTGTACCAAGCTTTGTAAGTATCTAAATCCCTAAACCGATAATCCGCAGATAAATCCAAGACCTGACAGCCTTTTGCAAGAAGTTGCGGAGCTAGATTGCAGGCAATTCCATTGGGCAACGACAGAAAGACAATCTTTGCTCGCTCCGCAATCACCTCGACATCCACGGCCTCGACAGTCTGCACTACTGCATGGGCCAAGTAGGGATAAAGTACTCCAAAGTCCTGCCCCACGGTACTGTCGCCCGCAATATACGTCAGTTCTAAATGGGGATGGTCCTGAAGCAGACGCACCAACTGTACTCCGCCATAGCCGGAAGCGCCCACAATACCAACCGGAACCCGCACTAAATCACCCATATCTGACTCTTGAGGCCAATACGCCTTGAACGATGTGATGAATTGTAGTGCGTTGTCTCCCGTTTTGGTCTTTCACTTTCACCTGAATTCAATGGCGTCAGGGAAAATAAGGTGAAATTCACTCTAAAAATCGTCTGAATAGCCTTCATTGGCCGACTGTTGGCTGGCTTCATTGTCTCGGCGAGATCCCAGCAAATTGAGTTGGTCCACCACTACAACTGGAGACATCCGGTTTGCTCCTGTGTTCCGATCGACCCAAGTATCAAACTTGAGCAATCCTTTTACACCGATCAAAGATCCTTTATTTACATACTGCTCGGCGATCTGTGCAGTTTTACCCCAGATTTCCAGTGTAAACCAGTCAGGCTGGTCATTTTTTGTCCGACGGTTCACTGCCAGCGTCAAGCGACATTTTACGCTCCCCGACTCAAAATGACGAACATCTGGCTCTCCTCCCACACGTCCCACCAAAGTCACAACGTTTAAACTCATGATTTCCGATCGCTCACTTCAATTGCTAGAAGTATTCTACCGTTAGCCTCAGACGTTAGCCTTAGAAAATCTTGCAATAATTTCGCAATGTTGGGATCCAACTGGTAGCAAGAGCTTTAATTTCAAACGCTATGTGGCTAGTATTATTTATTTAGTTTTAAACATTAGTCGTGCCGAGATGTCCGTCCGGTACCTCTTTCGGCAAGGGGTGCGTATTTTAAAACATCTCTGATCTTAGTAGTGCAGAAATGGTGCAGTATCTAATGTGGCTAGACGAGGGGAATGAAACGTAATAAGATTTAGCACTGATTGCTTCGAGGGTTTCCTGAATGCCTGTAGCCAATCATTTCTATTCTGTTGGACTAAATTTGCTGAGGCTACTGTCGTGAATTTTTTTGGCCGCTTTTCTGCCTCCCGAGATATGGGTATTGACCTAGGTACTGCCAACACCTTGGTGTATGTTTCTGGGAAGGGAATCGTTCTGCAAGAGCCATCCGTAGTGGCCATGGATCAGCGTGAAGGAGTTCCTCTTGCAGTCGGTGAAGAGGCTAAACGGATGATAGGGCGGACCCCCGGCAATATTGTGGCATCCCGTCCGCTGCGAGATGGTGTGATTGCGGATTTTGATATCGCTGAGCTGATGTTGAAGCATTTCATCACTAAGGTTCATGATGGTCGTCAATTGGTCTCGCCCCGTGTGGTAATTGGGATTCCGAGTGGTGTGACTGGGGTCGAACGCCGAGCGGTGATGGATGCCGCAACCCAAGCTGGAGCGCGGGAAGTTTTTTTGATTGATGAGCCTGTGGCGGCGGCGATCGGTGCGGGGCTTCCAGTGCAGGAACCGACGGGGAACATGATCATCGACATTGGCGGCGGTACTACTGAAGTTGCGATTCTAAGCTTGCAGGGAACCGTACTCAGTGAATCGGTGCGGGTCGCGGGTGACGAACTCAGTGAAGCTATCATGCAATACATGAAAAAAGTTCACAACCTGGTGATCGGCGAACGTACCTCAGAGGAAATTAAAATTGCGGTTGGATCGGCCTATCCGAACCGTGAAATGGATGAAGAGACCATGGAAGTCAGAGGCTTGCATTTACTGTCGGGCTTGCCCCAGATCGTTACCATTAAGACCCCAGAAATTCGGGAAAGCATGGCTGAACCGTTGGCAGTGATTGTCGATGCTGTCAAACGCACTCTGGAACGGACTCCGCCTGAGTTGGCCTCAGATATTATCGATCGTGGGATTATGCTGGCGGGTGGTGGTGCCTTGTTACGAGGACTTGATGCCTTGATTAGTCATGAAACTGGGATTGTGGTTCATGTGGCTGCCGATCCCTTGAGCTGCGTCGTATTAGGAACCGGGCGCGTCCTGGAAAACTTCAAGGAATTGGAGCGCGTCTTCAGTAGTCGCCCTCGTTAGGCTGAATGGTTTGTTGGATTCGGATGATTTTGGCCTGTGGAGTTGAAATTATCCTGAATCTCTAGCTATGAATGGGAAGGAACTAATGGCGAATTCCTCAATGGTTCTGTGTTAAGCGCTCTAAGATTCTTCACATTAATCCAAGTAATCATTATTTTATTGTTTTATGTTATCAGTACGTCGTTGGTGGGAACGGTTTGGAACAAGTACGCTGTTAACTGGCGCTGCTGTCGGTATCGCATTAATTATTCGTCAAACTCAAGGCAGTTTTTTACTTGAGAGCTATCAATTTATTACACGTCCATTTTATAACAGTCCCGATCGGACCGCTCAACTGGAAAATGCCCAGGCCCAAGAGCTTCAGCAACGTTTAATTGACCTTCAAAATAAAAATCAGAAATTAGAAGATCTTCTCGGCTTCACCCAAGCCCAAAAAACAAAGGGTATTCCTGCCCCAGTAATTGGCCGCAGTGCTGATCACTGGTGGTCCCATCTTGTTCTGGGGCGCGGTAAAAAAGATGGAGTCGAACTCAATAGTGTTGTCATGAGTCCGGGTGGGGTCGTGGGCCGAGTTAGCAAAGTTTCGGATAATGTTAGTCTTGTTACTCTCTTAAGTGATGCCTTTAACCAGGTAGGGGTCACTGTTAGCCGGACCCGCGCCACAGGATTTATTAAGGGCCAAAGCGGAGACAAGGCTGGGAGCCAAGTGATTATGGAGTTTTTCGACAAAAACGTTGACGTTCGTCGCGGTGATACTGTCGTGACCTCTTCCTTTAGTACCAAATTCCCATCTGGCCTTCCCGTTGGACGTGTGGAATCTGTTGATATGGGTAAGAGTCCGTCGCCCGAGGCTGTGATTCAGCTCACGGCCCCGATCGCTGCCCTCGAATGGACGGCCATTTATCCTCATTTACCCGCCCAGACAGAAGATATTACGCCAGATCCCGAACCTAAAAACGGCCAAGTTTTGCCTCCCGCTGAGAAACCCTAATGCAATTTCCTGCCATGACTCAGATGGTTCAGACGATCGATCGTAGTCCCGCACTTCGACTGTTTTTTGGGAGTGTTTTGACGGTGATGTCGGTATGGATCTGTCTAATGTTGCTTCCTACTCGTTTACCAGGCATGGCATTGGCCGGAATTGGTCCGAATTGGCTGCTGATTTGGGTCGTGATTTGGAGCTTGAAACGATCGGTGTGGCAAGGTCTAAGTGCAGGGCTGGTGCTAGGACTATTACAAGATGCGATGACTGAAGAACATCCGACCCATATTTTTAGTTTAATGGTGGTTGCCTATCTCATTTCACGCCTTCAAAAACAACGAGTTCTCCGCGAAGATTTTATTTTTATTACTCTCATTACGTTTGGGATGGCTGTGGTCGCTGAGACTGTCATGGCATTGCAATTCAGTTTTCTCGGCACCCGCACCGTAGTGGATATTTGGAGGCATCATCAGCTTATTGCATTGAGTTCCGCTATTCTAAGTAGCCTCTGGGCACCTGTGCTATATTTTCCGCTTAATCAGCTTTGGAAGTGGTCTCAGAGTCCCGATGCTTAGGCTACGCAATGTAGGAACTCTAAAAACACAGTAACTCTAAAAACGCAGTAAACTGGTGAGATACATTCCTTAATACTGGTTGACTCATGTCTCGTATTTGCATTCTGGGTGGCGGCTTCGGCGGTCTATATACTGCGCTACGGCTGAGTCAGTTGCCGTGGACTGGGCATGAGAAGCCGGAAATTACGTTAGTAGATAAGTGCGATCGGTTTGTCTTTTTGCCGTTGCTGTATGAAGTGGTCACAGGCGATTTGCAAAGCTGGGAAGTTGCGCCCTATTACAGCGAACTTCTTTCAGGGACTGGTATTCGCTATGTTCAGGCTACGGTTGATTCTGTAAATCTGGCAGATCGTACGGTTCAAATTACTCAAAATGGCCAAGCTGAAGAGCTTTCTTACGATCGTTTAGTGTTGGCGATGGGCGGTGAATCGGTGATTGGGAAGGTTCCGGGTGCGGCGGATCATGCGCTTCCATTTCGGACTTTGAATGATGCGATGCGTCTTAGCGATCGGCTGAGAGATTTGGAAGCGAGCGATGCGGACCGAATTCGGGTGGCGATTATTGGGGCAGGGTATAGCGGGGTTGAGCTGGCCTGTAATTTGGCGGAACGATTGGGTGAGCGGGGGCGAGTGCGGATTGTGGAATTGGGCGATCGGATCTTGAATTTTTCGCCTGACTTCAACCGTAAAGCCGCTGAAAAAGCGTTGATCGATCGCAAAGTTTGGACAGATCTCCAGACCAAAACTAGCGACGTGACGAGTGAAGAGATTACGCTGCAATATGATGATAAGTCTGAAACCTTACCTGTTGATTTGGTGCTGTGGACAGTCGGGACGCGCATTTCTGAGGTGATTCAAAGCTTGCCGTTGCCGAAAAACGATCGCGGGCAACTCAAAGTTCAAACGACACTTCAAGTTGAAGGGTATCCGGAAGTTTATGCACTGGGCGATCTGGCTGATTGTAAAGATGCTGATGGACAGACTATCCCGACGACCGCTCAAGCTGCGTTTCAGCAAGCCGATTATGCAGGCTGGAATCTCTGGGCTTCTCTAACCGATCGGCCTTTGCTGACCTTCAAATATCAACATCTTGGTGAAATGATGACCTTGGGTTCGGATGATGCAACGTTAGCGGGTCTGGGATTACAACTCAATGGTGTTTCGGCTCATTTAGCCAGACGGATGATTTATCTCATGCGAATGCCGACGTTTGAGCATCAAATTAAGGTGGGTTTGAACTGGATTACTAAGCCTGCGACTGACTTTTTGAAAAGCCTAGCTAAAACTCCTTAGGTGACTTCTAAGAATGTGGTAACTTACTCGCGAATAAGATTGCTCGTGAATAAATCCAAGCCCATAGCAAAAATCTATTGAAATAGACTAAAAACCTACGTGAATTGGCTTTTAGTCTATTTTAATGAACTTTCGCTGCTAGACCGGGTTTTTAACCTAAGCGTGAAACTAGGCTTTACGAATCCCACCAAACAACTTGCGATCGATAAATAGTGCAAATCCCGGCACAAAGATAGCCTGACAAACCAACACCGTTACTGCTACCGCTAATAGTGAAATCTGATAACTTCCATTGATCTCGAATCCCTTAGAAATCAGAATTGCTGCTCCGATCGCGGCACTAAAGACAGTCATAAAGACTACACTCCAAATCAAATCTAGCTTCATTCGATCCATGGATCGTAAAAGTTGAGACGTCGATCGTGAAATAGCTAATGGAATTGCTGATAAACAAATAATCATCACAATGGGAATTGCATCATCCCACTTATTGCCCTTTGCCAAAATCGGAATATACCAATGGGCAAATGTCACTTGGAATAACACCATCGGTAAAATTACAAAACCAATGGTTTTAAAACTATTCATCCATTTTGCTCGCAGCCCACTCAAACTCCCCCGAGCCTCACAGAATTCTGGATACCATGCCGATCCGATCGCCCACAGAATACTTTGACTAATCCCTAAACCCGCATTAAAGGCAAAGAAATATAACCCTAATGCTTCCGTACCCAACATCCCTGCTACTAACAAATAGTCCACATTCATCCGAAAGCGATTTAGCAACTCTACGCCTAATACGCGACTTCCAAATCGAAAAATCTCACGCCAGCGAGAAATTGTAAAATACTTCGGTCTCCAAGACTCGTGGCGGAACATCAATACAATCCAAGGCACATGACTCAATAACATTGACAGCACGACTCCTTGGATGCCAAACCCAGCGATGACTAGTCCGACCGTCAACACATTCGATACGATCGCCTGGGCGGCTATTGCCCAAGATTGAACTTCTAGACGATTTTTACGCGCTAAGAGTGTCTCTTGAACACTGTAAATCGGCATCATTAAATAACAAAGTCCCAAAAATACGATCGGTAATGTTAAATCTGGGTTTTTATAAAACAATGCGATCGGATAGGCGAGTACACATTGAATTAGAAAAATAGAACCCAACAAAATCCAATTGAGCCAATATACATTGGTTGCAACCTCATCCACATTTTCATCATCTGCCTGAAGAATCGTACTGCCGATACCTTCCCCCATTGAGAACGTTAGACCAAACTCAAATACGGTATAAATCGCAGACAGCATTCCATAGTCAGCTTTGCTAAACAATCGAATTAAGGTGATTGTTGTAGCTAAGCGAAAGATCCGATTAATTAACTCCGCTACACCTAGCCACCCAACATTTTGAACATATCGGCTTGCGGTAAGTGTCTTGAGCTTTTGCATAAGAAGTAAAAATAATGTGAGGGAAAAACTCTCTACGATTCGGATGAATTTGAAGAACGTAGAGAAGTACTAGTCTAATGTAACCGACATATTAACTTGAAGCTTCCTATTGATCTGTAGAAACCTAAAGAGAATCTAAATAGGGATATTACTCAATGCTCCAATTTTTGTGACATAGGCTCTAGGACGGACAGATGAGAAATCTGTTCTACAACTCGAATTAACCGTGCTGGATTGCCGACGACGACTCCTCCTGCTGGCACGTCTTTAAGTACTACAGAACCTGCACCAATGACGGCCCGATCGCCAATCTTCACCGGGCCTAAAATAACAACATGACAGCCAATATCTACATAATTTCCGATGGTGGGTGCAGCAGAATATGAACCATCTGCATTTTTTTTGTTGCCGATCGTAGTTGTATGTCGTAAGACACAATTACGCCCGATCGTTGTGTGGTGATTAATGACTAAACCATGACCATGTTGAAGTTGTAATGAGTGCCCGATGTCAGTATCCCAAGGAATTTCTATTCCCAAAATCCACTCTACTAAGATTTGATAAATAGCTCGAAATGGCTTCGTGAATAGACCTTGACTGGTCGAATTTTTCGGGTATTGTGCTGATCGAAATAAAACAAGTGACAATCTGGATTTGAGACTAGTTTCACGGTTAATTTCCCAATCTTGAAATAGAAATGATTTGTAAGAATCCATAAAATTTTGTTTACTCCCTGTGATGTTGAACAATCGTGAGCGTTGTTTCAGAATGAATACATTAAGAAGTAAAAATCTCAGATTCTATTTTGGCCTAAAACACGAGGAGTCTTGACTTGACTACCCGGCTCATTCGTCTCCGACCAATCCCATCCTGCGATCGCCATGAATGTATAAAGATAGAAAAATAGCATCGTATGGGTCCAAATGTTTTCTGTCAACATTGCAGCGGGTAAGGCCATAAAGATTGCTAATAATGCCAAACAAAATCCCCGTTGTACTGAGTTATTCCAAGCATTCCGCCAAAGCTGTACTAGTCTTACTATCTGCATCGTCATGAAGCTCATAAAGCTTGCAAACCCAACGACACCGCCTTCCACCAACGCTCGAACATAATCATTGTGGGGAAGAAGATTATTTGTGCTGATTTTAATACTTACGCCTAAACCATACCCAAACCAAGGAAATAGGTTGAATTCCCCCAGCAGTTGATACCACTGAGCAATCCGCCAATTAAAACTGTTATTGTCTCCTTTTGAAAGCAAAATGGCACGGGTAACGTCAATATCAGGATTAAGTAAGGGTGTTTTTCCGATCGAGCCAAGGCGTTCCTGGCCAAATTCAGTACTTCCGAACAGTGAAATTATTAATATAAAAAAGATAATCCCGCCGACCATTTTCAAAATACTCAATCGAGGGGCGATCAAGACTAAAATTAAAACGGCCAACATCATCAAGCTATAAAGCGCCTTAGCACTAACGAAGAAAAAAGCCAGTAAGCCGAGTAATATTCCCCAAAATAACTTATTTTTTTCCTGAGACAATCGCCACTGAGTTAAGGACATAAACATAAAGGTATAGGTGACAAATGAGTTTGGATGGCCGAGAGTCCCTCGGATTCTGGCTCCTTCAGACGCTGGCCCGTCCATTCCTTGCATACTACTTCCATTGAGATTTAAATCTCCCGGCAATACGTTCGGTGCAATGATTTGTATTACCGCCACAGTCAAGGGCGCAACCAAAGACCAGAACAATCCATAGATAAAAGTTCTCGGTTTAATTTTCCCTTTCATTTGCATGGCTAAGAAGTACGCTACGACCCACGAAAAAATACGAATCCATTCCCGAATACTATCGGCTAAAAAGCCAGCTCCCAATCCTAGTCCGCCTAAAACCATCAGCACAAGCCATAGTCCTTGAAAAAGCCACCACCCGAAAAACCACCAAAAAAACCAATCCGTTTGAATCGTCTGTCGTCGAAATAATTGAACAATCAAATACAGAATGGTTAGAGCATCGATCCCGATCGCAAACACGGTTGGTAATTGAAGCGTCACAAAACAATCGATCGCCGTTCTCAAAATCAATAGTCCAATGACCACTACTTCAAATTTTAAAAAGAAGGTCATGACAAATAAAATTGCGCCGATCGCACCGCCCAACAGCAACGGCTGCGCACCAGAAGCTAGCCCCAGTCCAGTCCCTACAACTAATCCCACTATTGTAATTAGCCAGGGAAGCCAAATTGCCGCAGGTTTTGAGGAATGCTCGGTGTACATGACTGGGCCTAAAAACGAATGAGGTTGATGAACGGGCTAAGGGGTGAAATTAGTTTCCCTAAGAAGTCCAGGATTTTGCTACTTCCAGTTTGGCCGACCACAATTAGATCGCCGTCCCGTAAGGCAATGGAGTCTTTGCCAAAGTCAAATTTCTGAGATTCAACTCGACCCTCAGGACTCGTGCGATAGAGCACAATGTCACGACTTTTCGCATCTCGCGTTGGGCCGCCTGCTGCTGCGATCGCTTGACTCACTCCCGAATTTGCCGAGACTTCCACTTGGCCCGCCCGCTGCACTTCCCCCGCCACCTGTACCCGAATTCGAGTGGGGGCAAAGGTTGATTTGAGTAAGGCTTGTTGTTCTGGAGTGCTAATTAATGCAGTAGGAATTAAAATTTCGTCACCGTAGTTGAGCCGTGGATCCGCATCTAGGTCGCCGCTTTGTAATACTTGCCACAGATCTACTTTCACATCCGATCGCATGGCCACCAAAGGCTCACCGGGACCTGGGGACTGGACGGTTGTTCGTCGAATGATCACATTTCGCAGGTCTGCATTCGGTGTAATTCCCCCGGCAATGTTGACAGCATCGCTCAGAGTAATAGGCGAAATGGTGGGTAAGCCATAGCTACTGGTTTGATTTTTAGTGGGTTCTAAAGTCCGTGGTCCGGGCTGAAGCACTTCTCCAATTACATTGACCCGTAACGGACTGAGGGCCAACACGACAATGCTGACTTGGGGACGACGAACGTAGGGCTGAAGTGAGTTTATGATGGCGGTACTGGCCGACCCCGGTGTGAGTCCTGCGATCGGAATAGATCCAGCCAGAGGGAGTTGAATGGTTCCGTCGGAAAGAATGATTTGCTCTCCGGTCATGTCGGGAAAGCCCACAACTGTCAACCGAATCCGATCGCCTGACTTTAATGGAATCACATCACTGAGTTGCCCCGAATTTATTCCTGACTTTATTGACTTGATTACTGTCGTCGCACTCGCGGGTAATGGACTGCTTGTATCGGTTGAAAAAGTAGGAGTAATTGATGGGCTGACAGTCGGTAGAATTGACGGCGGAGTTGACGACGGAGTGGGTGACGGCGTTGATAATTCTGAAGGGATTGGAGCGGCGATCGTGGGGGTGATCGTACTTAGAAAAAATAGTCCGTAACTCGCAGCAAGTTGAAATTTCATAGTATAAAAATTTAGAAGAACAGATTCAGGACAATAGATTTAGAACAAATAGATTTAGAACAAATAAATCTACAAAATAGGTGAAACAGAGTGATCAGTACGGGATGTCGATCGCAACATAGGTGGAATTTCGTGAGATGGTGTATCTACATTGTGATTGACGACAAGACCCAAAGGTTCAATTTGAGCATCTTTTAAATCTAATAAAAGCTGTTTCAAAATATCCCGACGCGTATGGTCTGGGCGTGTCGAGATAATCATGCCGCCTACATACGGATGGAGCGTAACGGCATCAACACTACGGCTCAACACCGACGTATCCACAAGGACTAAATCAAACTCATTCCCGATAGTCTCCAACAGCTTGGGTAACGCCGTGGATTCCATGATGGTGGCAGGACGTTTGGGTAGTTCTCCGTAGGGCATGATGAATAGGTTCTCAATCGCCGTTGATTTAACAACATCCTTAAACTCAGCCCTGTTGACGATCGCATTGGAAAATCCTGGTGTCGCCGAAACGCCCAACAATGTATGTTGCATTGCCTGAGCGCAATCCGTATCAATTACTAAAGTTCGATAGGATAAGCTCGCCGCCACGGCCCCAAGATACGCGACTAAGTTAGATTTACCTTCGCCTTCCATAACGCTGCTCACCAAAATAATTTTTGGGCGTTGGACAAGGCGACGATCGAGCGCTTTAAGTAGCATCCGGTAAGGTTCTACTAGGTTCGGCATATCGAGAAATTGGTCCAGCCGCGCGTAAGTTGGCTTAAAGGGAAGCTTCGGCAATTTACCTAAAATTGGAATATCTGTTAGGCCAGGAAGTTCTTTTGGATCTCGCAATGTGTTGTCCAGCAATTCTAATAACAATGACAGTCCGATCGCTAAAACTAGGCCCGCTGCGATCGCTACAGCCATAATTACAGTCTGCTGAGGAGAGGATGGTTTGGTGGGAACTTCGGCCCGATCGAGTACCCGAATATTACTAATCAACTGAGCTTCTGCAATCCGAGCTTCTTCGAGTTTGGTTTGAATGCCCTTAAGGGACAATGATTTCTCTTCGCGTTGACGGGTGACGGCGGATAGCCCCTGTTGTTTTTCTGGAATCTGGGCAATTCGGCTTTGCAGATCAGCTTTGGCGGTTTGTAGTGTTTTCAGTTTTTGTTCAAGAGCCGTCCGATCGATTTCTCCAGTGATGTACTGAGACAGAATACCTTTACTCACTTCATCGGTAGCGGATTGGCTTGCTTGCGGCTGGTTTTGGCCATCTGGCAACACTTCTGCCACTCGTGCATTGTAAGATTTTTGCATTTCGTTGCGCTGTTCGATCACGGCCAATAAGTCAGGATGTTGATCGCCTAGGCGCGATCGGGTTTCGTTGACTTTAATTTCAATTTCCGCTAAGCGAAGTCTTATAGCTTTAAGCTGCTCGTCTTGTCCCACACGGGTTGCAGCATAGGCAGTTCCGGGATTATTTACCCCTGTGACTTGTTGAACCAAGGCTCCTTTTGTTGCCGACTCTCGCAACTGCGCCACGACGGTTCGTTCTTGATTTTCTACATCTGCAAGGCTAGTCACCAGACTTTGGGTTTGGTTTTCTAAGGCGACAGCCCCGGTGTCTTGACGGTAGCGACTTTCAATTGCCTCGGCCTCAAGGACTTGAGATTGCTGAACTGGAACATTTTTCTCTAGAAATTCACGGACTGTCGAGGCTTCCCGTCGAATAGAGTTAGCGTCTTCTTTAACCGTTGCGTCTGCTACAGCGTTCAATACTTTAGCGACCAGTTCAGGATCATTATTCTGATAAGAAACATCTAACAGGTTGGTCGCAGGCAGAATCTTGACCTTCAGCGCCCGACTCAGATCCATAACGGTTAATTTGCGACTGCGATCCTCGCTCTGACCAGGGGGTAACATGGCGGCTAAGGCCCGTCTTAGAACTCCTTCAGATTTAATTAGCTCAGCTTGGGTTGCGATCGCTGTGGATCCACCGGGTACATTATCAGGCAGTTTTGTTAAATTTCGGCCTAGTTCAGAGATACTACGGGTTCGATCGTCCAATACTAGCCGGGCGGATGACTCATAGCTACGAGGTGCTTTTTGCCCATAGAAAAGTGCTGCCCCGATCGCCGCACAGAGAGTCATGCAAACAGGTAAGGCGTGACGTTTCAGAAGAGCGGGAGAAAACTGGGGCATTTCGGGTAAACCACTGGGGTGGAGGGTTAAAGACTAGGATTTCCTGGTCTTAACGATGGTTGTATGTATTTCGTGCAAGAAAAGAGAATTCGCTGACTTGGTAATGCACTAGGAGAATTCATTGGGAGATAGATTAGACAACTAGCCTTTTATCTCCATACTGCAACGTTTATAGGACACTATTAACCAAAATTTTCTTAATTCTGGTTCTTATTATGCAGTAACCGCGACTTTTTGATTCACCTTGGTGCTGATGAGAGACTTGTAGAGATTTAAGTTGTCGCGGGTGATCTGGTCCCAGGTGTAATAGGACTTGACATGATGTTGTCCACGATCGCCCATGCTGCGCATTTCACCGGGATGATCGATGGCCCAAGTTAATGCCGCAACGCAGGAATCAATATCTCCAGCTTGGAACAATAGTCCGCGATCGTCACCAATCAATTGGCGGTGGGGTGGGATGTTGCTGGCGACGACAGGTAGACCTTCTTGCATTCCCTCAAGCATGGCAAGCGGTAAGCCTTCTAGGTTAGAAGGTAAGGTAAATAGCCCAGCACCACGGACAATTTCAGCGAGTCGTGCACCTTGCAATTCGCCAGTAAACACGATGTCCGAGGACCCTTGGGAGAGCGCTTGAAGCTCGGAAGTAAAGCCATTAGTGTCGCTAGTCCCGCCGACGAGTACTAATTTCCAGCCTGTATTTTTGAGTTTACGGAAGGCTTGAATTAATAAATCGGGGCATTTTTCAGGCACCAAACGACCGAGATAGATCATGTATTTGCCTTGTTCGAGACCTAGAGACTTGCCAAAAGCAAAGCTAGAATCAGATGCTGCATAAGTTCCAGGTGCATTGGGAATGTACGTTGCATCGCGGGAGTAGGTGCGTTGGAAGTATTGACGGAGGTCGTCGGACACCACGACCAGACCATCTGCATATTTCGCAGCAGCTTGTTCTCCAAGACGGATCAATCGGCTGGGAAGCTTGCCCCACTTATCGCGCTGCCAGTCGAGTCCTTGGCAGGTAACAACAATTTTGCTGCGGGTGGCTAGCTTGGGGAGACAGGTGAATAATGATGGGCCAAGGGCATGGAAATGAATAATGTCGTAATGCTTGCGGCTGGCCATCAACGCGCCCATTGCAGAGCCAACAAAGGCATCCATTCCGCGCATTCCTAACGATGGCATGGAGATTGTCCGTACGCCTTGGAAGTCATCACAATGGAATGCTGGGGACTCAGTGTAGGACGATCGGCCAAATAAATCCACCTCATGACCCTGCGCGACCATACGAGGGTAAACGCCTGCGCAATAGTGTTCAATGCCACCTTGTTTGGGAGGAAGACCTTTAGCGCCGATGACTGCAATTTTCATGATCAACTGTGTCCTAGTAGGTAAGTGGTAAGTAAGATGAGTAAATACAGAAATTCGAGTGTTATGCAGACGTTATGGCTGTTATGCAGCGATCGGAGTTTGCCGTTGTCCATGCTGTTGGTTACGCCATCGGTGAAGCATAGATTCGTAAACTTGGCCGACAACCTTACGGGCACTATATGGTTCGGCAACTCGAACACATGCAGTTTGGGGATAGTGGTCCGGATTGGATATCACTTGATTTAGCGCACGGGCAATGGCTTCAGGGGTCCGATCGTCGCTAATCATGCCGCTCTGAGGGGTGAGAAATTTTGGAGTTTCGCCGCATCTTGTCGTCACAATGGGCGTACCGCAGGCCAGTGCTTCTAATGCAACTAAAGGTAATCCTTCAAATTCGCTCGTCAGGATTAAAGCATTGGCGATTTGGTACAGTCTGACGAGGTTAACTGAATTAACGGCCCCCAACAGTGTGACTTGAGCCGATAGATTCAGGCGGAGAATTTCAGCTTTTAGCTCTGGGGCCAGTTCTCCATCTCCAGCGACCAGTAGATGAACTTGAGGATCCTGAAGGGCTGCAATGGTTTTGGCTAGCAATAGCGGGTCTTTTTGAGGGTGAAGCCGTCCTGCGAACAATACATACTGAGTGGTTTCGGGTAGGGCATGCTCTCGAGAGAAGTTCCGCCGAGCGACCGATCGATCGTTTTCACTAAGCGGCTTGCAGACTTCTGTATCGACGGTATTGCGGATGAAGGAGACTCGATGGGCCAAATCTGGATATTGCTGCTGGTAGAGGCTGACGGATTCAGAATTGCAAGAGAGGATTTCGTCAAATTGCTTCACGAGCCAGCCTTCTAGGGTGAAATAGGCTTTCGGAAACCGTCGCCATAGAATCGCATTTTTGCCATCTTTCGCTGCCATTTGCTGATGAATATCGTTGTGTACGAAAAAGGTCTTGTCTCCGCTCCAGCCTTTTGCGGCCAAGGTTGGCTCTAGGCGATGGAAATGCATGAAGTCCGACTCGATTCGGTGGGACATTAAGGCAGCGGTGTACTTAACGGTGGTGGGAATTCGGCCTCGCACATTATCTTCTGGCAAATCCAATACTGGGAGAAAGCGTAGTTTTTTGCCTGCGAATATTTCGTCATGCCACTTGCCGATCTTCATTTTCCTTGCGTCGCCCGTTCCTACCAGTTGAAGATTGAAGTCTTCTGGAGCGTATTTAATGAACGATCGGATGACGGTTTGAATGCCGCCGATCGTACTATTCCAGGGGTTGAATTGATAGAAAATAGTGAGGCTAGGGTTACGCATGATCTAAGAAGCCATCTGAATGTTAGAGATAGTCACTAGCATCCGAGCGATTGATAAATCAAATCTGGATTGCGGTGTGCTTTTTCCTGTCCAATTGATAACATTTGGAACTGATGAGATGAAAGCCTACCTACCAAGCTTTACCGTACTATTACTGATTAACAAATTTCCATAAAGCCAAAATAAATCTGTAAGCTCCCTAGAAACTCTTAGCCTAAAGATTAGGTCTCCTAGAGCATTTTCCTAAAAAATATAACTAATGACGCCTATTCTTGCGCAGGCATTGATTCTTTGACGCCTCGACTATTCCTCAGCTATTTGATGTTGCATACAAAATATTTTCTGAACATAGATCAAAGAGTGTTGAAAGACAGTGAAATCCTAGAGAGGTCTAAGTGTGGCTATTTCATTTTACTAACTTATATTCATCTAAATCTGATAAAGCTTTACGACGACTCAAGGCCATGGCTTTTTCCGATGACCCACGGTCTACGAAAAAATTGAGCTAATGCGGTTTCTTGCAGGACTAAGTAGATGGGGCGGCCATGGGGACAGGTGTGTGGATTACGAGTTTGTTGCCATTGTTCAAGGAGGCGACGTTGTTCTGAGCTTGATAAGGTGGTGCCATTACGAATAGCGGTTCGGCAGGCGATCGCGACTTGGGCCGTTTGTAAATCCCCGCCTAGACTCAGTTCTAGTAGGGCTGCGGCACAATCTTCTCGGTGAAGCAAGGGTTCTGGAATGGTTCGGATGGCCCACAATCTATCCCCAAACTCGTCTACCAATAGACCTATTCCTTCTAACTGTTCCAATTGACGGGTCGAGAGGTCACTCAGTATAACGGATGGCTCAATTGGCACTACCTGCCACCGATCGCAGATCTGTTCGTACAAAATCCGTTCATGAGCGATATGTTGTTCGATTAGATACATGCCACTACTATGTTCAGCCAAGATATAGGTGTTACGGACCTGCGCTATTGCTTTTAAGCTGTTCGGTAACAATCGGTCAGTAGTGTTGGATATCTGAGAATTGGGTTCGATCGATGCGTCAATTGGGCTATCTGTTGCAGGATCAATCGATCGCGCTAGGCCGTACCCGGCACGTTGCTCGGCAGCCCGCAGAAAATTTGTGGTTCGGGTCCCAGATAGTAACTGCTGTGATAGTTGAAGCGCTTGCTGGATGCTCTGAGTGATTAGGGTTTGCCAATTGTCTAGGTCTTGTAAATATAAGGACGATTTAGCAGGATCTCGGTTCCAATCGACTTGCGCGGGTGGGACGTGTAAATGAATTAGGACGATCGGATAACGATCGCGGGGCAGCATTTTTCGTAGGGCCGCCATGATGGTCTGAAGGATGGTAGGGAGTTGAACAATTCGACCGTTTACAGCTATTTTTATCCAATCGGGCGATCGTCTCGAAATTCGATCGGGCAATCCTAAGATTAATTCAATGCGATCGGTTTGAAGGGTGCTGAAATCATTTAAGCTTCCCGTTGGTAATATTTGCAGTAATCGTTGAATCCATTGTTTAGTCTGGCCCAACATCAACCATTCGCGATCATCCTGAAAAACTTGAAAGGTTAGGTCTGGATGAACGACGGCGATGGATTGAATACAGGTTTGAATTTGTTTGAGTTGTTGCTTGATTGAACGTGATCCGGTACGGCGAGTTTCCCAGTTTTTAAATAAATCTGTTACTCGAATAATGGTGCCAGGGGCGATCGCGGTTTCTTCGAGTTTAACCAGTTCACCTTCATTGTTATATTGTGCGCACCAACCAGCATCTAGAATGCAACTTAGAATGTCCAATTCTGAAAATTGGGCGATGCTATGGAGGGCTTCTCCGCGAAATCCTAAAGTTGTGATGTTTGATAAGTCAGATTGATTTAAAATTTTATTAGTAGTGTGGGGATGTGCAATTGTAGTTAAATTTTCGACATCAATACCACAGCCGTTATCCATAACGTGAATCTTCCACTGGTCCAACCATAGATACACCACAATTCTACTGGCGTTTGCATCGATTGCATTTTCCACCAATTCCCGAACGACCGCTGCCGCTGAATCAATCACTTCACCTGCTGCCATCCGATGAATGACATCTAAGGTCAGCGGGCGAATGGCTTTGATTTCTATTGAATTGGGCTGATCTGGTGTCATGTCTATCGTCATAGCAATCTTAATTGAATATTTGCCGTCTCTGTTGAATCTACATCTGTTGAATCTACTGTGAAATCGATCGTCTCCATTGAACGATTTCCCAGACCTTCGATATTAATACCAAACATTGGATTGAACATTGGATCACCACTGGACCCAAACATTACGCCTTGTTCATCGCCCATTAAAGCCTGTGCTGCTTCTAAAATAGATGATTCTAAATCTTGTAAATCTTCGCGATTTATTAAATAGGCTTTTAGGGCTTCCATGGGCGTAATAGTCGCTCCTACTCCTAGTTCTGGTAAACGAGATCTGGATAGTTTCATGACTAAATCGCTTTGAATTGTATAGCTATGGGCGGTACTCAAAGCCGATCGTACGCTAGTATCCTGGATTAGTTCTACTTGTTCTGGTCGCAGATGATAAATCAATCGTACGACTGCATCTTGGATGGTCGATCGATGAATGGCCATTAACAAATCATCCTGTGGCATGGTCGAGTTGCACAGATTGATTTCTATGGTGTGAAACGATCGGGCAGGGACAGGACAAAATTCATAGGTTGTTTTAAATAGATTTTGTGACGTAAGATTCTGGCGATCAGTGGTTTTAGAAGATCTGGATAAATTTTGTACGATCGGATTTTCATCTTCTTTGGGTATAATCTCAAGCAGAACAAAACCCTTTAGTTCTTTCTCTTCACTAAAGTCAACGCGTTCAATGCTTCCGGGATAGATTGTCAATGGATTTTCACATAGAACTTGATGTTTATGAACGTGACCTAAGGCAACATAATTAAAACAATCTCGGGTCAAAATATTCAAGGGGACTGTGAATCCTTTACCGACCGCCAAAAACTTCTCGGCACCAAAAGTTGCGGCATCGGCCATTAAATGACCTAACAAAATATGTGGCATGGTCGGATCAAGCTGCCGAATTTCACCTTCTAAGGCAACCCGCAGCCGATCCAGTAATACTTCACTCACTTGCGCCATCGACATTCCATCCGTTTCAGTCTTACTCATGAGGGTCGATCGGTTAAGCCAGGGCAAGGTTGTTACCTGTAAATGGCCAGATTTTGTTTCAATTCGATAGGTCGCTAAAGTGTCTCCGACGATGACATTTGGCACACCCAGCGATCGGTATATGGATAAACTTGCGCCGCCCTCGCCTTGGGAATGTTGATCGTGATTGCCGACCAGTAAAACGGTGGGAATGTTTGCTGTACTCAGCCGACAAAATTGTTTTGCGAATGCCTGCTGAAGATAAGGTGCAGGAACGGCATCTGGGAATGCATCGCCACCAAATAAGACTAAATCAACTTGATCGTTAATAGCCCGATCGATACAAAATGAAAGAGTTTGTACAAAGTCTTCAAAACGGGTATTTAAACCTGTTTCAGGATTCAGACGACCGTGGATATAGCCGCTTCCCATATGAATATCTGAAAGATGTAAGACTTTGAACATGGGAGTCAAGAATTTAGACAGTAGTCCAATAGTAATGCACTTCTCCGGAAAAGTGATTAAAGTGTTTTGTAGGGATATGATTTTTCATATTCTATGATTTGATCAAATACATGCAAATAAATTCACTATTTAGACATAAGAGGTCAATGATTTTAGCAAGATCTGATCTGATTTGACAACAAGCCATGATACGGGTGCCACTTATGACTCAGTACTTTACGCTTATCTCATCATTCCTTAGATAGATGTAAGATTTTTTTTTTAATTAATATACATTGTGTATTATTGGGTTGTCATCTGGGTTAAGTTGTTTCTTCTAAGTGATTCTGTGGCTATTAGCTAATACGTATAAAATCCTATGGTAAGCGTGAATTCAATGCAATCCCCGTTCTGGTTAGGGGGACTTTTAGTCATGAGTATCTGCGGAATTTCTCTTCCGGCTGTTGCTCAATCGACCTCTACAATCATTCCGAATACAGCGACGGCTGAATTTAATAGCCCTGGGAAACCGCCGAAGTCTATCTCTTCCAATACTGTAAAAATTCCAGTTCAAGGTGGAACTGCGGCTTTAGAAATAATTAAAATTGGCGATCGCGCTAGCATAGAACCGGGTGATGCGATTAGTTATCGGTTGCAGATTCGCAATACGGGGACTGCAACTATTACAGACTTGAGTATTAAGGACACATTACCGCTGGGGTTCAAATTTTTGGCCAAGTCGCCCGTGGGTGCGATCGCAAATGCCGCCGGAACCCCCATCACCACTCCGTCACCAATTACAGCAACGGTTTCGGGATCTGTTATCACCTTTAAGTATCCAGAATTACAACCTCAGCAATCTTTGATTATTGCCTATGCTGCATTGACTAGTCCTGATGCGGTGCGGGGTACGGGGCGAAATAGCGCCATTGCATTTGGGTTATCGCCGAGTGGTTCGGTAAATAGCAACATTGCTAGTCACCGAGTTCTAGTTCAAGCAGGGATTGTTTCTGATTGTGGAACACTAATTGGCCGGGTGTTTGAGGATCGTAACTTTGATGGAGAGCAACAGCCCGGAGAACCGGGGATTCCTAATGCGGTGGTCATTTTAGAAGATGGGAATCGCGTCATGACTGATGCTGATGGATTGTATTCATTGCCCTTTGTACTTGCTGGATATCATACCGGAACCCTTGACCTGACTAGTTTACCGGGGTATACCCTAGCTCCAAATTTATACCGAATTGACAAAAATAGTACATCCCGATCGGTGCGTCTAGAGCCAAGTGGGATGGCCAGAATGAATTTTGCGGTTACGCCAACTTATCGGGAGGGAGTGCGCTAGTTACTATGAAAATCTTAATGCAAATGCAAATACGAATGGCTAGACAGATCTTACCTGGTAGTAAATTTGGTTCTAATACGAGTACGATCGGGCTTGGAATTGCTATTTTTAATATTGTTGCAAATAGTTTAACGATCGGAGTGGCTAATGCTGAAACCGTTGCTCCGATCGTGACGAATACAACCATAAATCAGGCCGCGAAATCAGAAATAACCCAATTAGAATTACTTCCCCTACGATCGTCCCAGGTTGCGGCTGATGGACGATCGACCGTGAAATTTGAAGGGCGATTACTAGATAAAGAAGGGCAATTAGTCTCGTCTCGGGCGATCGTCACCTTAACCAGTAGCGCCGGGAAATTCATTGGCGCAGACCAAGATACAGATTTGCCGGGGTTTCAGGTGCTGGCGATTCGTGGGAAATTTACAGCAGAATTACAATCAGATTTAGAGGCGAAAAAAGTTCGAGTTCGGGCCGCGATCGCAAAGCAATTATTAGACTCTGATCCAAACCCTGGTCTAACGCCAAAACCGCTTGCCCCAGACGCTTCTTTCACCATTGCACCAAACCCTCAAAATAATCCCAACGCCATTGTCGCTGCTTCAACTAATTTCCAAGACATCAGCACCTATACTCAAGTCGAATTTATTCCTGATTTACGATCGCCCATTGTGGCCGGAGTAATAAATGTCCGCATTGGTGCATCAGGAACCGATTATTTTGGCAGTTATCGTGACTTTCTCAATCCCGATCGATTGACAGAAGGAACAAGGCTAGATGTAGATACGGCAGTTTTTGCCACCGGGAAAGTCGGCGATTGGTTGATTACGGGTGCAATCAATAATCAACGGCCCTTAAATCAAACCTGCGATGGAAACTCTAGACTATTTCGCGATACCCAATCTTGCGATCAGGTCTATCCGGTATTTGGGGATAGTTCAAAAGTTGACTACTTAGCCCCCTCTATTGATAGTGTCTATTTTAAAGCTGAACGTCAGTCGCTTATTCCAAATGCGGGCACTGACTATGCGATGTGGGGAGATTATAATTCTCAGGAATTTGCCACAGCCTCCCAGCTTTATAGTGCAACTACGCGTCAATTGCATGGATTGAAAGCTAATTATAATTTTGGCAATTTGCAAGCCACCATTATGTATGGCAACAATTTACAAAGTTTCCGCCGAGATGCGATCGCCCCTGATGGAACTAGTGGCTACTACTTTTTGTCTCAACGATTGGTCATACCGGGTAGTGAAAATGTATTCATTGAGACTGAAGAACTCGGTCGTCCTGGAACAGTGATTGAGCGTAAAAGTTTAACTCGAACCGCAGACTACGAGATTGATTACGATCGGGGAGCATTCCTCTTCCGGCGACCCATGTTGCGAACGGAGTTTGATTTGTTCGGGCGATCGTTGGTCCGTAAAATTGTCGTCACCTATCAATCCGATTCTCAAGGCAATGAAGCAAGTTTATATGCGGGGCGATTACAGTACAATCTGTCTCGGGTTTTGGGGCGTGAAAGTTGGCTGGGAACTAGTTATTTGAAAGAAAGTCAGGGCATACGCAATTTTGAACTGTATGGCGCAGATGCAATTTTTCCCTTGGGTGATGGCGGCCAAATCATTGCAGAAATCTCAAAATCAAACAATGATTCACTCTATCAAGGTGCCATATCTGGAACAGCTTATCGATTTGAGGTGAATGGCAAGCTCAGCGAGTCAGTTCTAGCGCGGGCCTATTATCGAACAGTGGATCAAGGTTTTTCAAATACTGGAACCTTGAGTTTTAATCCGGGTCAAACCCGCTATGGCGTGGATGTTGCTAGCAGTATCGCCATAGGGACAAGGCTTAAACTCCAATTCGATCGTGAGGAAAATTTTGGAATTGCTAGTGCCGATCGTAGCGTGCTTGGATTTACTGATTTATTCAATCCTCAAGCACAACCGATTCCGGGTAGCCGAGTTGATAATAATCTAACCACCCTTCGAGCCGGACTCAGCCAAACGGTTGGGAGTGCAGAACTCGCTGTTGATTATGTCAATCGAACCCGGAGCGATCGCAATAGCTCTAGTCTGCTGAATAACTCCAGTAGTCAATTGGTTTCATCATTCTCATTCCCGATCGCCAAATCTCTGACCCTACGCGCTCAGAATGAATTAAATCTGGGTAGTAATAGTGACTTCTTGTATCCCGATCGGACCACGGTGGGTCTAGATTGGGCTGTGATGCCAGGAATCACCATGCGACTTGCGCACCAGTTTTTCACAGGCGGAGCCTATCGACAGGGTGCGATTACAAGCTTGGATACCTTAATGGATCAACGGCTTACTGACGACACTAGTGTAACCGGACGGTATTCGTTATTAAATGGGGTAAATGGTCTGACGGGACAAGGCGCACTGGGTTTAAATCATCGAATGATTCTTGCACCGGGACTGCGAATGAACCTCGCTTATGAACATATCTTTGGTGACATTTACACCTACACGGGAACCGGACAACAACTCATTACGCCCTACGCTGTAGGACAAAGTGGTGCATCACTAGCGACAAACTCTGGAGATAGTTACAGTATTGGTTTAGATTACACTGACAATCCAAATTTCAAAGCCAGCACCAGATTTGAACATCGCTTTTCCAGTGTCGGGACAAATACTGTGTTCTCTGCTGCGGTCAATGGGAAAATTTCACCTGCGTTAACAACGTTATTTCGCTATCAACAAGCAAATTACAGCAATGTCGTGGGTTTGGGTGACACGTCAAATCTCAAGCTGGGTCTAGCGTACCGGGATCCGAAGAGCGATAAATTTAATGCGCTTTTGCGGTACGAATATCGTAAAAATCCTAGCTCAATTCCCGATACCCTTTTGTTTGGGACCGGAACAGGTGCAAACATTCATCTCTTTTCTACTGAAGCGATCTATGCCCCAAATTGGCGTTGGGAATTCTATGGGAAAGTGGGATTGCGGAGCACCGAGTCTTCTCTCGCAAACAATCTGATCAATTCCAACACTATTCTATTTAGCCAGCTTCGCACGACTTATCATTTTAACGATCGGTGGGATGCGGTCGGAGCTATTCGCAGCATCACCCAAACGACCACCGGATTTAATGAAATCGGGCTAGCGCTTGAAGCGGGCTACTATCTCACGCCAAACCTTCGAGTGGGTGCGGGCTACAGCTTTGGACGAGCGAGTGACCCAGATGTGGGCGATCGGAGTCGGGGTGGATTCTATGCTGGCTTACAGTTCAAGTTGAATGAATTGTTTGATGGGTTTGGGTTACAAAAAACCGCACCGCCTCAACAGCAAGAATCAAAAATTCAACCGATCGCGATGGAGAAATAATTATGAAAACCTCAAAATACATCTACCAATTCAGTACTGTTCAAATTTTGTTGCTATTAGGACTATCTCAATCAGCTATTTCGCAACCAATTCCATTTTATAAAACAACTGTAACTAGTAACGCTGACGAGATCAAGGTTGACAATGGTTTAACTCTCAGAGAAGCGATCGCATTGATTAATGGTGAATTGAAACTTGAAAATCTGAGTAGTGCCGAACGATCGCAAGTCACCCCCGCATCTCAATCCTCCACGATCGGTTTCAATCTGCCCTCCGGACAAACCCAAATCGCCCTGAACTCTGAACTGCCATCAATTACCATTCCCGGCACCACAATCGACGGCACTACTCAACCCGGTTATGACGCAACCAAATCTGCAACCCAAGAGATTAGCATTGCGATTCCCGTTGTTGAATTGATTCCGGCAGCGAATGTGGATGTGTTGCGCGGATTGACTATTGTGAGCGATCGCGTAACCATTCGGGGGTTAAGCATTCATGGGTTTTCAGCCGCCCACAAATCCACCGCCATGACCCCGCCCGCCGATATTTTTATTAGCCATGCAACCCCGCCGCCCAGCATTGAAAAGCAGAAAATGCCTGCAAATTTTGCCCCTTATTATCCCGATGACATACCGCCTAAAAATATCATTATTGAGAACAACTGGTTGGGCATATCTCCGATCGGTAAAACGGACCGACCATCGGCCTTTGGGGTATCGGTCTTTCAGGGTGAAAACACAACAATTCGACGAAATCGGATTGAGTTTCATGATGGAAGCGCAATCATCACGAGTGTCGCTGCGACTAATACTGACGTAAGTGAAAATATTATTGTTAATAATGGCCTCGCCGGAATGCCTGATGCAATTAGACTCGAAGGCAATATCGATCGTTCTCGTATTCATGGCAATCTCATGTGCGGAAATGATGGTGCAGGGGTGTATTTGTTTAAACCGAACGGTTCTGTAAAAATCAGTGATAATCAAATCCGATACAACGGTCGCAGACTCCGCCGAGCGGCTATCTACCTTACAGGTTCCGGCCATGAAGTGATAGACAATCAAATCTCTCATCAATCGGGATCTGGGGTTGTCGTTGGGGCGTATCCTCAGAGCGATCGGAACATAATTGCTAATAACCGCTTTGATACTCTTGAAGGAATGAGCATTGATCTCAACACTCAAGAGAATACCTACGCGCAAGCTTGGCAAACGGGAGATGGACCCAATCCAAAACACAAAGGGAGTTACCGCCATCTCGAAACGGGCAACGCTGCGATTGATTCCCCTGAATTTACAACGGATGAATTTACAAACGCTAATGTGATTACTGGAACCGCTGAACCCAATAGCCAAATCGCACTTTATAAAGTTCAATTGAATACGGAAGACGATCGCGGACCCTTAAGCCAACCGATCGGACAAGTTATGGCTGATGCAGAAGGTAAATTCACCGCGCAACTTACAGGATTGGGCAAGGGCGATCGGATTAGTGCAACGGCAACCGATCCAACAAAAGGAACCTCGGAACCCGCGATTAATGCTGCGATCGGGACTTGGAAGGATGTCAAAACAACTCGCAATCCTACGGCGATTCCGGCCTGTACAACTCCACCAAATCCTCCCATAATCACTCCGCAGCCTGTTCTTCCCATCAAGCTCAAAGCCCCGACTCGAATTCATTTCGCCCTAGACCAAGACTTTATTAGTCCTGTGAGTGCCACAATTCTCAACAGGATTGCTACCGTCCTAAATCAGTATCCTGGTGTGAGTATTGAACTCGAAGGCCACACCGACCCCCGTGCAAACAACGATTACAACCAAGCGCTCGGAATGCGCCGTGCAACTAATGCCCGAACCTATTTACTAAGGCAAGGCATTAGCGCTAGTCGGATGATATTACGATCGTTGGGCGAAACCAAACGCATTGCAAAAGGCAATTCCAAAATTGATTATGCTCGCGATCGGAGAGTAGAAATCATCTATCGTGATAGTGATGGCTTTGAACTCACAGTCGAAGAGAGTGATTTACAACTGGAGTGATGACGTTAGTGTTTCACATCGTAAATGTTTGACATTTTATTTTTTACTGTGAGTTAAGGTGAATCCCATGAGTTTTTTTGTCAAGCCTGTTCAAGTCCGATCGATGCAACGTTCTAAAAATCATCTACTTGCAGCCTCTATTACCATTCTCAGTAGCATCCTAGGTGTCGCTAACTCTGCCCATGCTGAAGGAAGCAAAGACCTCTATCCATCGGGTGCCACGGGTTCCCGCGCTAACATTGAATGGCGGGCGGCAAGTGACGGACGTTATGGCGGAATATTAATTAGACGATCGCTCTTCAAAGTTTATGCAAGAGCAGGCGAAACAATTTTGCTCGGTTCTAGTGCCGTTGGCGTTGGTACTGGGGATATTCTGCTTTACAGACCTGGACTTATCACCGGAGCAATAGGTGCCGAAACTGTACCAGCCCCAGCGTCTGCCACCCTAAGCTGCAACACTCAACCTGTTAAAGGATTCATTGCTACCCGTGCCCAAGAACTCGCTGGACCGACCCCAGCCGCAGGAGGCTATACACCCTGTACCTACCTCGTACCCATAGGTGGTGATGGAGTTTATGATGTGGTTTTCACGGGACCGGGTGGGTTTGGGGCGACTGGAGACGGAGGTGTTACAGGCAGTATTGCGGATGATGTCGGAAATTTTAATGGGGGGCAAGGTTCTAGCATATCCACTTGGGATGTGACGGTGCGAACCGATGCTAACAATGCGGCGACAAATCAAAATGGGCGGCTTTTTACTTACTATCTCACGGCCTTCACTGGGGACAACGGACGACCTATCAACTCCATCATTTTCCCCGTCACCACGGATGGCTATCAGTATCAAACCGCCTTTAAAGGATTAGATCCCAATGGATTTGTCGCACTTGGTAGTCGATCGGGCTTTCTCAATACTGATGGAACTCCGCTTTACCGCGATGCGCTCGGGGTCGTGGGTGGGCCAAATCCCGCTCTAATCCAAACGATTCAAGGGGGCGTAACCATGGCCCGCCCCGAATTTCCTCTTTTCTTCAATAGAGTTGACTTAACAGTTCTCCAAGCCCTTGGCATTCCCACAACCCCCACGCTGCCCGTTCTCTCTAACCTGGCATTTGCCGGAACCGCCACCGCCGCCACCAGTACTGAAAACACGGGTGGAACATTCACGTTTAATACCAATGTTCCCGGTAGTTACGAGTTGGTGATTAGTAGCAATGGCACGGATTTTGACCCGACCAATCCGCTCAACCGCACGATTCGGAGACAACTCACGACCTTCGGAGCGCAGACTGTTGTGTGGGACGGGAAACGCAATGACGGTACATTTTTCCCTATCAATACCACTCAGCCTAACTATCCTGTACGAGCTAGCCTTCGCGGCGGAGAATATCACTTTCCACTCCTAGATGCGGAGAATAATACCACTGGTGGTCCGTCACTTACTGTCCTTAATCCTCCAGGAAGCTTTGCGCTAGGGTTTGCAGCATCCACAGCGTTTTATGACGATCGGGGCTATGTTACCGCAAACGGTGCAACAGTCGGGACTTCTCTGAATGGTCCCCTTTGTCCAACAACTGTTGGAGCCTTGCCAAATCCTATTTTCAGCAACACCCTAACGGGCTATGACTCCACTACGTCAGCAAGAGCTTATGGCCAAGCCTCAGGCGGCAACAGCAATGCAACCTGTGATAGTAATAGCTCCTTTGGGGATGCGAAGGGGCTAGATCTTTGGACCTATTTTCCTAGTGCGGCCCAAACGACCCAAGTGATTATTATCCCCAGCTCTGTCCCCCAAGCAAACGCGGTTAAGTATGTCGAGTTGGTTGCGGATACAGATGGGAGTGGAACCCTGACAGGCGGAGACAGAATCCGCTACACCATCATTTACAACAACAGTGGAACTGCCGCTGCTACTGGATTCCAAATCGCCGATACGCTTCCCCCAGATGTCACTTTTGTCCCGGCCAGTATGACGGTTGCTGTTGCTGGAGCTGGAACTATTGCGGCGGTGAATGGGGCTTACAACGGCAAAACGGTTCCAAATTTGTTGGCAGCAAGTGCAGTTTTGGGTATAAACGGAACGATTACGGTCACGATCCAAGCCACCATCAACGGCACGGCTACGGGAGATCTATTTAATCAAGCCAAAGGAACCTCTAGCAGTCCGGACTACCCCACAGGGGGCATCCTCACCGATACCCGAGATGGCACCACATCAGGCATCCCAAACACCTCCGTCAACCAGTCTGTCTATCCCACAGGGTCGGTAATTGACCCCACAGGCATTACCATAGTCAGCCCGAAACCTGTCTTAAATAAATCCGTCAGACGCTTACGAGACAACGACGGTTCAGGAACGCTTACTCCCGGCGACGATGTGCAATACACCATTGTGCTGCGCAACCCTAACCCCGTCGCCCCGATTCAAAATGTCGTCGTCAGTGATGCCATTCCCACCCAATTGAGATTCCTGACGGACGCGGCTAACCTAGTCACGGTCACGGGTTCGCCCTTTGTCCGCGCGAGTACTTTACCTACGGCTGATTTCAACGGTGATGGCACGACTCCGATCGCTCTTACCAATAGTGCAACCCTGGCCCCCGGCGCGAGTATCACCGTTACATTTAACGCCAAAATCCTTCCCGGTGCAGCTAGCCCGATCGCAAACCAAGCCCTAGCAAATTTCAAAGGGGATTTGGGTACACCTGTCCGATCGGATGCCAGTGATAGTACAAATCCATCAGCACCCGGATCCGGCGGAAATTCTGGCACCCCCGATGCCAACGGTAATGTCGCTCAACCGAATCTCGCCCCTGATGATGAAACCATTCTCAACATTGTGTCTCCAGTCAACCCACTCGGAACAAAATCTGTTCGTTTAGTTGATGACAAAGATGGCAGTGGATCTGTTTCTATTGGTGATGGTGTTGAATATACAGTTATCTACAGAAACACTTCAAACATTGATGTTAATAATTTCCAAATCACCGATGCGATCGACACGGCAAACCTTACTTTTGTCCCTGGCAGCTATACCTTTGCCAAGTCAGCCCCAACCACTACTGTCCCAGCTCGACCGACTTACAATGGCAGTACCGATCTCTTGATGACAGGAACGGGAACCCTGATTGCAAACTCTTCTGTCACCATCACTTTCCGCGCTACTGTTATTGCCCCCGCTAACACTATTATTAGAAACCAAGCTAGCGCAGCTTCTAGTGGTCCCATTAACCCCTCTTTAACCGATGCTATTTCGGGACCTAGAGATGAACCCCAAATTCCAGATGATGGAACTGATACAGGAAACATTGCAGGAAATACGGGCGATGATGAACCGAATTTATTAACGGTGAAAGAACCAGGTGAGGCAAGACTTAAACTGGTGAAACGGATTACGGGGGCCACTCGTAATGGTGTGACGATCGCAGGTCTGAGCTTTAATCAATACATTGAAGAGAGTACGGATAGTGCTGATATTAGAACGGCTGGGCTTACTCCTTTTGGATTGCTAGAACTATCGGCACTCACCCCATTACGCAGTGGTGACGAAACTGAATACACGGTCTATTTTCTTTCCGATGGTAAGTCTGTTGCGCAAAATGTGGCTCTTTGTGATCTTATTCCCACAGGCACCACTTTTGTTCCCAATAGCTTTGGTGCTCAGCAAGGAATTACCCTGCGCGCCAACAACGCCACCACTATTCAAACCAATGCATCCGATGCCGATCGGAGTTCTTTCCTGCCGTCTTTAGCCCCGCTGCCAGCGCCTAATGGGTGCAGCAATCCCAGTAATCCAAATGGTGCTGCGATCGTTCAACTTGGTACCTTGACAAACCTAAGTCCCGGTAATGTTGGGTTCTTCCGATTCCGGGTGCGGGTCAATTAGTCAAATTAAGGAGTCGATCGGTGCTTCAGATATGATGAGTGGCGATTAACATTCATCATATCTGAGCTAAATCTTATGAACCTCGAATCCACGCCTTGGGAGAATATGTTGAAAAATGTGGGTGAATGGGATGGCTCATTTACCAAATTTGATTTGAATGGTACGGAGATTAGTAATATTCCATCCCATTTAAAACTGGAAGATCTTGGCAATCATAGTGCAAAACTCACCCTCACTCGCCGATCGCCCCAACACCCAACTCCATTAGTTCAAGAATACGCTAGTCTCAGCCAAGGACTTTTGTTCTGCGATTGTGGAGCTTTTTCGCAAGGGTCAATCCAATTTGCACCGTTTGCACAATTTGGTAGCGAGTTTGGACATGTTTGGGCCGATCGTCGTCTGCGCCTAGTTCAGCTTTTCACCCCAGAAGGCAAACCTGAATTCATTACCCTAATTCGCGAAGTCCGATCGGCATCTCAAGCGCCTCTTTGCGATCGTCTTCAGATCTCCGACTTGATCGGCACTTGGAAGGGTACAGCGACGACTTACTATCCTGACTGGCGCACTCCAACCCAATTCACATCCACATTAACCCTGAGCCAACCGGACGCGGGCACATTGGATCAATCCCTACAATTTGGCGATCGAATCATTCGATCGCAAGGCCGAATTGAGGGAAATAGCCTACTTTTTGATCAATCTGCCTCAAAGACCCAAGTTCTAATGTTGCCAGACAAAGCTTCCGCTAGTTTCCCCCTAGAAATTCCGAAAGGGATTCCCTTTTTCATGGAATGCGGCTGGATGCCAGAACCTAATCTCCGTCAACGCCTTATTCGTAATTACGATGCCAAAGGTGAATGGACCAGCCTGATTCGTGTAGTCGAGCGGAAAATTAATTAGCCGCCCAAATCCATTCTTTAGTGTTCGCGCACAATTCTAGTTGTACTTGGGATGTTTAGATCTGTTTCCTACTCAGTTACGAAGCTAGGTACTGAGTCACTGACTGCTTAAGCTTAGGCTTGCCCCAGCGCGATCGCTACATTCTGTCCTCCAAACCCAAAGCTCAAACAAACTGCGGTTTCAATCTTCTGATGTCTCGCCGATCGGACCCAATCAATTTGCGGATATTCCGGTTCTCTTAGTCCAACTGTCGGGGGCAAGGTTTGGGTTTGTAATGCTTTTAGAGATAATGCAACGCCGATCGCACCCGATGCTCCTAGGGTGTGACCAATAGCGCCCTTGCTGGAACTCGCCGCCGCAGTTGGGAAAATAGTCTGAATTAATTGAGCCTCGCGAGCATCGTTCAATTGAGTCGCCGTTCCATGGGCATGAACATAATCGACATCTGAAGCACGACGCTGACTTTGAATTAGACAGCGTTGAATGGTAATAGAGGCCATGTTACCTAGTGGCTCCGGCGCACTGAAATGAAATGCATCCGCCGTGGCACTCGTACCTAAAATCTCACCATAAATCTTTGCGCCTCTTGCTTCCGCTTGGGCCGATCGTTCCAGCACTAGGACGGCACCGCCTTCACCCAACACAAATCCTTCTCGTCGTTTGTCGAAGGGATAACAGCCCGTTTTTGCTAGAGCGCCCATTCGTTCAAACCCTGCCAAGGTCAATGGTGTGATGGGCGCCTCGATTGCTCCGACGATCACCCGATCGCACAGATTTTCCTGTAGTAGTTGAAATCCCTGTGCGATCGCCATCAACCCTGTTGCACAGGCCGCCATCGGACTATGAACCTCAGCCGTTGTGCCGATATATCGCGTTGTGGTGATTGCCGCATAATTGGGCAGTAAGTCTAACCAATCGATCGGAACTGATTCAGAAAGGACCTGTTCTAAGCGAGCTTGATTTCCTCGACTTGACCCAACTACTACGACACAATCCGTTAAGGGCGGCGTTAATTTGGCATCGACACAAGCGGCTTTGACGATCGGAATCACTAAATCCGATAGCGTCATAGGCTGATGGCGCATCATGGCCAACGGGGAAACAGGAAAGGAGGGGAAGGGTTGATGATTTTTAATGCCCGACTGTCCGAGCAACAGCCGCCGCCACGTTTCATCTAAATCGCCTAGTGCCGTCTGACACCCGATTCCCGTAACAACGACCCTCATCAATTTCCTCTAACGGCGGTTTTTCAGATTCTCAATGCCTTGAGTTACGATTGCGGAATCAATCCGATCGCCCTGCTGAATCTTATCGACAGCTTCCATGCCTTGGGTCACGTTGCCAAATACAGCATAACTACCATCTAAAAATGTCAAATCAGCAAGTGCTACATAGAACTGTGAAGATGCAGAATCGGGATAAGCCGATCGAGCCATAGCGATTGCCCCACGGATATGTCGTAGCTTCGGCACGCCAGAGATCTTGGCAGTTTCAAAGGTCTGGCCATAAATCAGCTTGCCATCGGAACTCTTAATTTCCAAAGGAATATTGCGCGGTGCCTTGGTCGCTGGATCAATGTAGCCCCCTGTCCCCAAACTTTCGGGTTTCACATTTGGATCTTTTCCTTGAGGATCGCCGCCTTGCACGACAAAGGGCTGCGGTTGACGGACAACACGATGGAAAATTAAGCCATCGTAAACTTTTTTATCGACTAA
This sequence comes from Synechococcales cyanobacterium GL140_1_metabat_312, assembly GCA_025351345.1. Classification (GTDB taxonomy): domain Bacteria; phylum Cyanobacteriota; class Cyanobacteriia; order Leptolyngbyales; family Leptolyngbyaceae; genus JAAFJU01. The sequence goes on along the minus strand of JANXWB010000025.1, from coordinate 1,484 downwards.
ATCTACAAAATTTCCTGCCGTAATTGGAGCATTGGTGCCATCAATTTCCAATGTAATTGGCGAACCTTTCACCACCATCACGACGGTAGCCTTACCCTCTAAACGCGCTAACTCCGGAAATTGAACGGGTTCCTTGGAGTCGCCTTGACTCGTCGGACTCGCGGCTGGACTGACGGTTGCGATCGGGGATGGAGAAGGACTAGGAGAGCCTACGATCGCTTCAGGTGTTGCAGTATTATTGCAGCCTGTCGTCAATAGGACACATCCCAGAGCCAAAGCCATTGACCATATCCGAAGTTGTTGGAACCAAACTTGCTGATACATCAGAAAATTACCTCAAATAAAAAACGCGCTTTACGTAGGAAATTCGATCGTTAAACAATCCTTGAGTAACGCCCCCTGCCAGATCAAAGCGATCGGCATTTGCGACCAATTCATCTAAAGACCTTCGAGAGGCACACCCAAAAAACGCACCAATTCAGCAGCTTGGGTTTCTAAAGATGAAAGTGAAATTGGTTGCCCAACCCGAGTAAGTGGAATATCACGCATTCCTTTTACTCGCAAGTAAATCGCCCGCTTTGGGTTCAGTCCTTCTTTCAGGGTCACCTTCACGGCTTGCACATCATCCAATTTGCAGGTCAACTGGACATTACGATTTTTCCCAGGGAATCCCCAGCGGAATATCTTGACCTCCTTAGTAGCCTTGTCGAACTCATTGTATCCACTGCCCAAATTCCATACGATCGTTAGCCAGAGATAGGTCGCCAGCAAAATTCCCGCTGTGCCATAAAGTCCCATTGCTAATCCTTGAGGCAGAAAAATTAATTCAAGGGGATTTGCAAAGGGAAGAAAATTAGTTCCGGTATAGCTCGATAAGCTGGCTAGGAAAAATCCCGTCCCACCGATCGTGACTACCACTGCCCAAAAATAGTTGCTAAATCGACGCGAACCCAGAATGTCTTGACGAAAAACCTGATCTTCTTTTTTCATTGCGGGTGTGCTGGTCATAGTTCAGAAATACCTAATACATTACCGTTCGTTTTTGGATCGGGCGGAAGCTCTAATCAAGCTTTAGGTCTAATCCAACTGGAGGTCTACGCAACTAATTGTATCTGGCAGAGGAGTCGCTCTGCTTTGTAAGCCTACGAAAATCTAACGATCGGTCCCTTTTATTTCTAAAACTTAACAGTGAACTAGCCGTAAGTACAAATACTCATTCCCAAGTCCTTTAAAAATTTCTTATCTGAGAATTCATGTATCGGTTTGTAAAAAAACTGATTTCCTCTATGATGGAAATACGAAATTCGCGTTCACTCTAGAAATTCATCCTCTTTTGTATTAGCGGAGATTTGTACATGACCATAGCAATGGGGCGTGCGCCAGAGCGGGGCGTATTTGACGTACTCGACGATTGGCTAAAACGCGATCGCTTTGTGTTTGTGGGCTGGTCAGGGATTTTGCTGTTTCCTTGTGCATTTTTAGCG
>JANXWB010000004.1 GCA_025351345.1 Synechococcales cyanobacterium GL140_1_metabat_312 | reverse complement strand
ACTTAGCCGCTCCTGAGAATCGAGGACTGGGGGTCGTTAAGACCTTACGAAAACCACCTCAAAAGCTGGATATAAGAGCGTTTCCAAGTTTAGGTTGATAGGGCTTGACAAAACGATTTTCTTCTTAACCTGTCAAGCATCATTCAAGGCAATCAAGTGAGAGCCATGTGGCATTGGTTCTGTATTCCCTTTCTAGGCAGAGAAGAACCTATTGATGTTACTAAATTTGAGATCCTTCACATTGAAGGCAATTTCGTTGAAGCAAGTTATAGGGTTAGCTATCTTTATGGAGATAAACAAAGACCTGTTATTTATTTCATCAAGACAATCTTTTTAATCCAGAATGATAAAATTGTTCAACAGACAGATGAATTTGGCAATATTTCAGAATATGAATTTGCTAAAATAGTTCTAGGGTTTCCGTTCCAATTTCTTGCTTTCACTCCCTTATTTCGGGATATCATTCAGCCAAAGGCTATCAAGAAGCTCAATGAATTTATGCAAACTTACAAGTATTAAAATTACCTAATAGATTGAGGGTTAACTAGCTCTGTCTATTCACCATATTTTATTTGCTGTAGGCTATAAAATTGGCAATCAACGATATTCTGTCCCATCCATCTAGGGTTCAATCCATCTAGGGTTCAATCCAAATCTCCCCTGAGAGCCTTCACCCAGTGACGTGGCAATAGCGAGGCTTGCTGCGCTAAGTTATCAGGGCGCGTATAGGACCAAGCTAAAGCAATTAGCACTGCTTGTAATGGTAGCCGTCCCCAGCGCAAGACCGAAGAATCGGGAATCCGGGGGAGATCAATATGATTCACGGCCATGTTAATGTTGGCGGGAAATACAGCAATAAAGAGAAGAATTAACCCCCAGGCAGCCAGTTGACTCACAGGGGGAAGTAACAGCCCAAGCCCACCTAAAATCTCAAAAAATCCGCTGACATATACCAACGCTAAAGGGTGAGATAAGATATCAGGCACGATTTTAACAAAGGGATCAGGGATAGCAAAGTGCAGGGTCCCCACTAAAATCATAGATACCGCTAAAAAAACGCGGAGAATTTCTTTACGTGAGCTATTTTCTGTCATTTTATAAGGTTGATTTTGGTTGATTATCACAATATTAGCCATGCACCTTAAAGGGTGAAACATACGAATCACAATTTGTAAAATGCGATCGTTAGGGAAGCAATAATAACTCAGAGTATTAGTCTCGAAAAAACCAAGCCTTTACGCTCATTATTCACTAGATTGATAATTGCATAGCTACTGGTTAAGTAGTCGGAATTATAGACCGACAGGAATCATTAGTAGTAACTAATTACTAAGCTGGGTCGTACAAGGAATTATAGGGAAGTATGGGTTTAGGAGCGCTAGAAATAGGGTAGAGATAATGCTTTATCATCACAATTTAATCATGAAGTAAAACATTATCTTTCAGGCAACTGCCAACCGCTTAAATCCTTATTACACCACTATAAAACCCCACCAGCAACAAAACTAGGGGCAATAAAATTAATATTCCACTCACTGTAGTGCTTACTGAAGGTGTAATATTTTGAGGTGGATTTAATTCAGATGTTTGCTTTGGTTGTATTGATTTCATTTTGTTCACCATGTAGTGTTAGACGGTAAAAATTGACTAACGTATCTTTTATAGTACTGACAATAACTTTGCCTGACTATCTGACTGAAGTATTGTATTAAAAGGAATAATATTTAGATGGTTAGAGTTCAGCCTAAAGTATCATTACTCAGCTCTGGGGAATTATCTTGTTGCGATCGTTTAGGAGAGAGAAGAGATTCAATAAGTTCCCATTCTCTAATCGGTTTGACTGCCGGAATAGGCCATAGGACTAGAGGATATACGTTTTCTACCTTATTTTTAAGATTCCCTAAGATGTTAAACAGGTTCTATAATTGAAAAATATAGCTCTTAGTCCTCGTTCCTCCATACCCTAATTTTTATGGCAACGTTAACCGATCTCAATCCAGTGATTATGACGGCGATCGATCGACTTCAGTATCGGGCAACTGTGGGAGATGTTGCAGCGCAGTCGGGCTTGAATGTTTCGATCGCAGAACAAGGCATATTGGCATTGGCCGCACAGACAGGTGCACAAATGCAGGTGACGGAATCTGGCGATATTGCTTACACCTTTCCTAGAGATTTTCGATCGACTCTTCAAGCTAAGTATTGGCAATTGAAATTGCAGGCTTGGTGGGAAAGCGTTTCGGGAACACTGTTCTGGCTGGTTCGGGTCCTGTTTGGCTGCTCGTTGTTTGTTGTTTTGTTTGCTATTCTTGCTGTCGGATTCATCATGATAACCACGATGAATTCAAATGATGACAATTCCAGGGATTCGGGTGGTGGGTTTGGCGGCGGATTTGGCGGCAGCAATGGCGGAAATTCTTACAATCCTGGGTTTGGTGGATGGTTTATTTGGTCGGGAGATTGGTTAAGTTTTGGCGGACCTAAACCCCATGATGATGGCAAACAACTATCCTTTTTAGAAACTATCTTTTCCTTTGTATTTGGCGACGGTGACCCAAATCGAAATCTCGAAAATCGTCGCTGGGAAACTGTTGCTCAACGCATTGTCCAGTCCGGGGGTGCAGTGGTTGCAGAACAGCTTACGCCTTATTTAGATGTGCCACTGAATAAGTTTGATACCGATGAAGATCAGTATATATTACCCGTACTGGTGCGATTTAATGGTGCGCCACAAGTGACCGATGAAGGGCAATTAATTTATACTTTTCCTGAACTCCAAAAAACAGTTCAAAAAACACTGAGAGACGATCGGACCTATAGCATTCCTGATTATCTTGAAGAAAAGCGTTGGAAACTGAGCTTAGGCAATCCTACCTTAGTGACCTATGCGGCGATGATTGGCGGGCTAATTCTAATATTGAGTCTTTGGTTTACGGGAATCTTACCTGGATCGGTTCCAGCTCCCGCTGGCATTCTCCGATCGATCTCCATCGGCGCATTGAGCTACAGTGGATTCTATTTAGGATTGCCAACATTGCGGTGGTTAATTCAAGGTCAAAAGAATAGTAAAATTGCTGCCCGAAATTCTGACAGATCCAAACGAGCGCGTCAATTGAATACTCCAAATGAAGTGCTACAGAAAAAAATTATTCAATCTAAAACATTTCAACAACGATTACGTATTGACCAACAACCGATCGCCTATGATACCAATCGGGAGATGTTGGATCAAGACTTAGAACAAAAAGATAAACTTGATGCAGAATGGCAAAAGCGATTGGATAATCGATCGTAAATGGTGTTGCGTAGAATCTGTTCAGTTTGTCAGATTTATTCAGTAATATGAACTGTCAAAGCAAAAGACTCGGCTGATGGAGAGTTTAGATTCCAGGATTGTTTATTTTCTAAATTGAGGTGAATGGTACCGGGACGGTTGGCTTGTAGAACCAAAATGCGCTGTCCACCTGCGCCCATTATTGGTTTGTTTGCTGTCACCGTCGGCTCAAATCGATCGTCCGTCAATTGAATAAGTTGCGCGTCGAACACTGGGATCATCCAACGATAGCCCGTAGTGGGGTTTTCGTTCAGACGTAGGATTAGGCTTTGTCCAGCTTTTAAAGTAACAGTCTTTCCACGATCGGAATTCGTAACAGTATAGTCAGACATAAACTTTCTAACCGTTTGAATAATGGGTTTGACGATCGATTTGGCCGTGGGTTTGACAGTAGACTTAGAAATGGGTTTAGAGAATAGATGAATTGGTCCTGAGGTCTCACTAAGTGCGGGTGAAAGTAGTAGTGAAAGAATTGATAAAGGTAACACTGAGCTGATTAAGATTAACCCGGTTTTCGTCATCACAGAATATAGCATAAGAGAACTCCAAGGGAGGCATTTATATTCCATAATGACGAACAACAGTGGGTTCAAGTTTCAGACTTTTCAATCTAATCTAGAACACATAAAGCGTGGTTACTTTACCATCATCACCTTCGTAAAAACTGACGGCTTTATTCGTCGTTTTTGCATGGGCGGCGATGATATTGAAGGCCATCATGGCGCTGTCAGAGGTTTCGAGAAACTTCCGCCAACCGAGATCTTCAACATACATATAGCTATTCCGATCGACGCAGTTGGTCCACATTCCAACAACCTTCTTATTGTTTTGCCAAGCCGCAGCTTGAACAGCACTGAAGCCTTGAGTGGGTGGCTCTTGGGTTGGGTAGCTGTTTGTGGAAAGTGTGGCGGAGACGATCGTTTCTGCTTCAGTCGGGCGCTCTTGAGTCGGGTAATCAGCTACAAGAGTCACCTTATCAGTGCAGGAACATGGGGTTTTCTTCGCACCATTTGAAAGAGCTGGAATAGCGACGGGCACAGTCATGGGGGTATTCATTGTGAATCTCCGGAAAAATTGTGATTAGAACTAAATGTAGTGATGCAACGTCTGATTTCTTTCGGGTTTACCAAGCGTACACTTCTGTGAGAACTCCAGCGTTTTGATAGACGCTAATGGCTTTGTCTTGGGCTTTGGATGCAGCCAGTTGGGTTAGCATATCGAGATGAGCATTCACACTAACAGTGCAAAGTTTGCGCCAGCCAATGCCTTCACTCAAATAAACATAGGAATTTAAATCAGCATTGTTCGTCCACAAGCCTTGAACTTTCACATTGGTTAACCAGCCTGTTTCGACAATGCCTTCTACGCCATAAATCGAAGATTCAATGCCACATTGACCATAGCCGATTTTGAAGAAGCCCTGTTCCCCGAAGCCCTTTCCCCAACTGTTTTTGCAAATCCAACACCCTGCGTTATCGTCATAGCCAACGATCGAAACACAATGTCCGCCGACAACCCCTCCGGTCACATGACTATAAACACCACTGGTATAGGAGTAGAAATCGCTATAAACGGTAAAACAAGCACTGAGGGCACCCCGATTGGCAATCCAATCTTTCATCGCTGCGATATCGCTAATTTTCTGGTAGTTGCTAATTTTTACCAGACGGTTCTGCCAATCCGCACAGAGAGTACAGTTTTGGTCGCCGGGAGTGTAGGGATAACAAGCGTCATCGACAATGCCCTGTTTGGAAAATTCCATGGCCTGGTCGGGATACCAGCCTGTGCTACAGCCAAAGCCTTTTGATTTGGCATAGCAATAAAATAGGTGTGCTTCTGATAAATCGATCGCAAGATTTGCATTATTCCGTTGGCGCCGGAAGGTCGCTTCGATCGTAGCGATCGTTCCAAAAGCAACGCAAGACCCGCAACTGGCTTGATTTTTTACAGCCGTAACGAATCCTCCGGTGCGTAGGTCGTAGGCGGCGGGATAGGCAGAAATTCGACTGGAGGCGGAAGCTTGGAAGGCACGGTAGAGGGCACTCCCTAGACGTTCTTGTTCTTCGAGGGAAGGCTCACCGGGTCCAGGTACATAACCGCAGAGAACTTTTTTTTCTTGATCTGAGAGGGATGAAACACTGGTCGGACCAGCCTGCCAATGGGCGTCAGCCAAATCGATCGCGGCCTGTAATTTGATGGGATCCATAATGAATAATCTCCTAATGAGATTGAGAGGGGGTGTAGAACATAAACAGGAAATCGATGGGTTGAACCTGTTTCGTTCATGTGTTTAATTTAGAAAACCTATGCCTGCTTTGGCAGTACCCGATCGGGTAATTTAAGAGATCGACTAGGAAAAGCTTCTAAGATAATTCTGGCTGGGGCACTTCGATTTTGGGTTTGTTCTCGATCGACTTGATGAAGTTCGGGCGATCGCGGGGAAAAATACGATCGATATTCAGTCAATACGACCCGATTCCCCATTACAATTTAAATGGGTTCTTAAATAAGTTCAATTAGATCAAATTCATTCTACGTAAACACAATCTTTATGTATTCCAGAGGAAATCCTATCTATGACAACTTTGACGGCCTATCATAATAAAAGCCCTACCTAGAATTCGTTGGGGTTTGATACCAACCAAAGAACTTTTTAAACGTCCTCTTATTCTAATTTTTAACGAGAACCCTCATGAATTCCGCGATTGCAGACCTTCGTCAAGACTATAAACTCCATGCACTTCTAGAAGCAGACGCAAATCCCGATCCAATTGGCCAATTTCAAACCTGGTTCAATGAGTCCGTTGCGGCACAGTTACCTGAACCCAATGCTATGACGATCGCCACAGCAACACCAGACGGAATTCCATCAGCGCGAGTGGTGTTGTTAAAAGGATTAGACGATCGGGGCTTTGTTTTTTTCACGAATTACGACAGCCATAAAGGTCAAGAATTACGAGCTAATCCTCATGCAGCCATAGTCTTTCTATGGACTGAATTAGAGCGTCAGGTGCGAATTCAAGGGACAGTTGAGCGTATTTCTGAAACGGAGTCGGATAAATATTATTACAGCCGTCCAGCGGGCAGTCGTTTGGGAGCTTGGGCTTCAGCACAGAGTCAAGTGATTGCCGATCGGAGTGTTTTAGAAACCCGTCTTGCGGAATTACAAACCAAATATCCTGATGGCGATATTGCTCGGCCATTACATTGGGGTGGGTTTCGGGTAATGCCTACTCTGATTGAGTTTTGGCAAGGACGATCGTCTCGGTTGCACGATCGATTACGGTATCAAAAAGTCGAAGCAGGTTGGACGATCGATCGGTTGTCGCCCTAGTAATGTTGTCAGTCCGATCGAGGAGATGATTTGGTGATGAATATTAATTGGAAATATCTGGCCTATCGTGCGATTCGGCTTATTCTTTTGAGCTATGGCACGGTTGCTATTTATGCCTATGGCTTCAGCGATCGGAGCATTTTTCCTGCTGTGCCGACGACCTATGAAACGCTGCCTGATCTCCAACAAATTCCCACTTCAAATGGTCAAACGATCGCTCTGCTCCACATCAAAAATGCTAGTGCGAAATATACGCTTTTGATGAGTCATGGCAATGGTGAAGACTTGGGGGATATTCAGGGGGAGGTAGAGCGATTTCGGGCTATGGGATTGAATGTGGTGGCCTATGATTATGGGGGCTACGGGAAAAGCCAAGGTTCGGCAAGTGTAGCTAATGTTTATGATGATATTGATTCGGTATATCGCTATTTAACAGAAGACATTAAGGTTTCGCCCGATCGAATTATTTTGTATGGCCGATCGGTGGGAGGTGGGCCGAGTACTTATTTGGCGGCGCGTAAACCTGTTGCTGGAATGATCTTGGAGAGTACGTTTATCAGTACTTTTCGTGTAGTGATTCCGATTCAGATATTGCCCTTTGAGAAGTTCCCCAATCAATCTCATATTCGTCAAACTAACATTTCAATTTTATTGATTCATGGGACGAACGATCAGGTGATTCCCTATTGGCATAGTCAAGTGTTGTACGACAGTATTCCCGGTCCGAAGCAATTGTTAACCGTCGAAGGTGCGGATCATAATGATGTGGCGATCGTAGCGGGAGATCAGTATGGGCGAACGATCGGGCAATGGATAGGGCAGCTTAAGGGGAGAGTAAAGAATTGAGTGCTTATCTTAAGAGTCAAGTCTCTGAGCTAGGATTAAAGGTATAGGTTAAGATTAAATAATAGTATTTTGAAACGCCATGGTTCAAGTTTCATTACCATTGGCCAAGACTCAGCCAGTCAGGATTCCACCTTTGGAAAATGGCGACCGATTGTCACGGGATGAATTTGAAAAGCGCTATGCAGAATGGCCAGATTCCCGTGCTGAATTGATTGAAGGAATAGTTTATAGGGCTGCGGCATTGCGATTTCGGAGTCATGGTAAACCACACAGTCAGCTTAATGGTTGGCTATTGGTTTATCAGGCGTTAATGCCGGGAACTGAACTGGGTGATGCGCCTTCTGTTCGATTGGATTTGGGCAATGAACCTCAGCCGGATTTGGTTTTGATTTGGGATGCCGATCGGGGCGGGCAAACTCGAATTAGTGTGGATGATTACATTGAGGGTGCGCCGGAATTTATTGCGGAAATTTCAGCGAGTACGGTTTCGATCGATTTGGGTGCGAAAAAAACCGCCTACGAACGTAATGGAGTACAGGAATATTTAGTATGGCGAGTGTTAGATCAGGAAATTGATTGGTTTTGGTTAGAAAACGATCGATATAGTCTGTTGCAAGCAGATAGCGATGGGATTACCCGAAGTCGTATTTTTCCGGGACTTTGGCTAGACCGATCGGCCTTACTTCGCGGTGAAATGAGCCAGGTTTTGGAGGTTGTTCGGCAGGGAGTGGTAGAAATTCAAAAATGAATCCTCTAATTTATCTCGATCACCATGCTACTACTCCGATCGGCCCTGAAGTTTTAGCGGCGATGATGCCTTTTTTTACGGAGCATTTTGGCAATCCGGGCAGTCCTCATGCCTATGGTTGGGCGGCAGAATCTGGGATTAAATTGGCGCGGGAAACGATCGCGACTGCGATTAATGCGAGTGCCGATGAACTCATTTTCACCAGTGGCGCGACCGAAGCAAATAATCTTGCCATTAAAGGTGTTGCGGAATCTTATTTAAGTCAGGGCAAACATATTATTACTGTAGCTACTGAACATAGTGCTGTTTTAGAACCTTGTCGCTATTTACAATCATTGGGATTTGAATTAACGCTTTTGCCTGTTCAGCCGGATGGTTTGATTGATTTAGCACTATTTAAAAGTGCATTGCAGGACGATACTATTTTGGTTTCGGTAATGGTGGCGAATAATGAAATTGGGGTCGTGCAACCGATCGCACAAATTGGTCAACTTTGTCACGATCGACATATTCTATTTCATACCGATGCAGCGCAGGCGTTGGGATACGTACCGCTAGATGTTGAGGCGATGAATATTGATTTAATATCAATGACAGCTCATAAATTATATGGCCCAAAGGGAATTGGGGCATTATATGTACGGCGACGGAATCCACGAGTTCAGCTTTCGCCGCAGTTGCATGGTGGTGATCAAGAGCGAGGGTTACGATCGGGAACTTTGTCTCCGCCGCAGATTGTGGGATTTGGGAAAGCTGTGGAGTTAGCTTTAGCAGATATATCAGATGAGTCGAAACGACTGGCTGAATTACGCGATCGTTTGTTGTCAGGATTGTTGATGGAATTGGGTCCGACGGGGTGTTTGGTGAATGGAACTATGGAGCATCGATTGTCTAGAAATTTAAATATTAGTATTCCAGGAATTGATTCAAACGCATTGACGTTAGCATTAGGGAAATCGATCGCGTTATCGTCGGGTTCGGCCTGTGCAACAAAATCGCGTAAGCCGTCTCATGTGTTAACAGCGATCGGACGATCGACCGAGTTAGCCTTTTCATCATTACGGTTTGGCTTGGGGCGCGGAACGACAACGATGGAGATTGACCGGGCGATTGAGATTATTGGAGCGACTGTGCGATCTCAGGCGTAGTCTGGACCCACAGGTTAGACTGTTCCAATTGATACGCAAGGCTCAAGAGTGTCGCTTCATCCGCAGGTCGGCCAACAAGTTGAATGCTTAAAGGAACGCCAAAACTAGAGAAACCGCAGGGAAGTGCGATCGCAGGTTGACCACTTACGTTAAATGCTGGACAAGGCGCAAACCAATCGATAACCCGATCGAGTAAGGTTGATAATCCTAATCGCTGAAATTCACCAACCTTTAACGCTGGACGCATCAGAGTGGGGAGTAAAATCACATCATAGGGATGACAGAGTTGGACAACTTTGCGAGCAAATCGGTATAGCTTTTGGCGCGCCTGCACATATTTCCCAGCACGATAGACTTGCGCTTTTAACCAGAGGTGGCGGTTGATACGATCGAGAAATAGACCCGGTACACCGACATCAGTTTGGGTTTGCCATGCGATTGAAAACGGTTCAATTAATTCACTAAAGTCAAAATTATTAAACTCGATCGGTTCCACATTATGGCCAAGTATTTCCAATCGCATTGCTGTTTTTAAAACGGCTTCCTTGCATTCATCATCACATTCGCCGATCGGTGGAATTTTTGTTGCAAATCCGATTCGTAATGGAAGCGGAACCCGTTGAGAAAGTTCTAGAAAACTAGTTTCTGGAGGGGGTAACCAATAGGGATCGCCCAGTTCATAGCCTGCGATCGCATCTAAAAATGCCGCTGAATCCGTCACAGTTCTAGCCAATCCGCCACCCACGACACAGCCCGAAAACAGCTCATCCACTGGCGAATTTGAAACGCGTCCCCGTGATGCTTTCAACCCCACCAATCCACAACAGGCGGCGGGAATTCGGATTGAGCCAGCTCCATCAGAAGCTTGAGCGATCGCGCACAATCCCGTTGCAACCGCCGAGGCTGCCCCACCACTTGACCCGCCCGCAAGATAGTCTAAATTCCAAGGATTTCGGGCTGGGGGAAATCCGCTAGGTTCCACGTAAGGCAGTGAACCCAGTTGAGAGGTGGCAGTTTTACCAAGAATAACGAACCCAGCTTGTTTGATGCGGCTCGTGATGTGGTCATCCCGATCGGCAATCCGTTTTTTCGCGTATTTAATACCATAGGAACAAGGCATTCCAGCGACAGGATTCAAGTCTTTAATGGCCGTGGGAATTCCATAAAATGGTGGAATTACCTCTAAATTAGATAGAGATTCAGTTTTTTGAGTTGCGTCAACCATCGCCTGTTCTGCGGCAATATGAAAAAATGCACCGATCGTTGGGTTGAGAATTTCGATGCGATCTAGATAGACTTGGGTGAGTTCTAGTGGTGAGATTTCTTTCTTACGAATTAATCGAGCTTGTTCGAGCGCGGAGGTAATGGCGAGATCGAAGGAGTTCATAGCAGGAGCTTATAATAGGAATCAAAACCGATAATTACAGGCATTTTAAAATGAATCGAATTGACTATTTACGCATTAGTTTGATCGATCGCTGCAATTTCCGCTGTACTTATTGTATGCCGGAGGATGCAGAAATTGATTATGTATTCAAACAGGATTTACTGACCCAAAGTGAGCTATTAACTCTATTACGTCACGTATTCATTCCAGCTGGCTTTACACGGTTTCGGTTGACGGGTGGGGAACCGTTGATTCGGAATGATGTGGTTGATATTGTGGCGGCGATCGCAGAACTTCCTGAAACTCAAGATTTATCGATGACAACGAATGGGTTTCTATTGGCGGATAAAGCACAAGATTTGTATGATGCGGGATTGCGACGGGTTAATATTAGTCTAGATTCATTAGACGCAGCGACGTTTGATCAATTGATTGGGCGGCGATCGTCGGGGAGCAAAACCAATTGGGATAAGGTTTGGTCTGGTATTCAAACGGCCTACACTGTTGGATTTAGCCCGCTTAAGTTGAATGTGGTTGTAGTGCCCGGTGTAAACGATCGTGAGATTTTGGAACTTGCAGCCTTGAGTATCGATCGAGAATGGCATGTTCGGTTCATTGAATTTATGCCCATTGGGAATGGAGACTTATTTGAGAAATCGGGATGGATCAGTTCTGAATCACTACGGGAACAAATTAGGCAACGCTACGGCATTGAGGAAAGTAGTATTACTGGCAATGGTCCAGCGGATATATTTAAAATCCCTGGAGCAATTGGAACACTCGGATTTATTAGTCAGATGTCGGAATGTTTTTGCGATCGGTGTAATCGCATGAGACTTTCTGCTGATGGACTATTACGACCTTGTTTACTCAATGAAACAGGCCAGATTGATTTAAAAACAGCATTACGTCAGGGAACAGATTTGGCTGACTTGCGCGATCGGGTCATTAAGTTAGTGGAATGGAAGCCGGAAATTAATTACAAATTACGAGACTCTGGAAGCGCTCAAGGGTATGCCCGATCGATGTCGCAGATTGGAGGATAGGCTAATAGGAACCAACTAAAACCCAACTATTTCTAGGGCGATCGTTTAGTATAATAGAACTACTTTTGTTTTTTGCTATGCTATGGCTATTATTTCTTCCAAGCAACCTACGCCTGAAAAATCTGCCGCCGCTGGTATGGATGCGTTGGCTGATGCACTGGTTGAAGTTGGTGAAGTTCAGGCGGAATTGCCCTTGAATACGACAGCCCAGGCACCGAAGAAAGGACGACGATCGGTTAAAGCAAAGGATGATGACACGATCGATTCTTCATCTGAAAAGGCCGCCGAAAAAATCTCAACCGAACTCTTAAAAGGCGATCGGGCGGTTGAGGAAACGCAAAAACAAGAAGAGAAAATCCGACCTCAAACTATTCAGGAATATGTTGGACAAAAGGATTTAAAAGACGTACTTGATATTGCAATTCGGGCCGCAAAAGCGCGGGGAGAATGTTTAGATCATTTGTTGCTCTATGGTCCGCCAGGATTAGGGAAAACCACAATGTCGCTTATTCTGGCTGGCGAAATGGGCGTAAATTGTAAGATTAGTAGTGCGCCATCCTTAGAGCGACCTCGGGATATTGTGGGATTGTTGATGAATTTACAAGAAGGTGATGTGCTTTTTATTGACGAGATTCATCGATTGCCACGGGTGACGGAAGAAATTTTGTATCCTGCAATGGAAGATTTTAGAATTGAAATTACCATCGGCAAAGGTCAAACCGCTCGAACCCGATCGTTGCCATTACCAAAATTCACCATGGTGGGCGCAACAACACGGGTCGGGGCACTGAGTTCACCCTTGCGCGATCGATTTGGATTGATTCAGCGGTTACGTTTTTATGAATTAGATGAATTGACACAGATTGTATTGCGAACATCATCCCTCTTAGAAACACCCATAGATCACGCCGGGGCTGAAGAAATTGCTCGTCGGGCACGCGGCACACCTCGAATTGCAAACCGTCTGCTGAAGAGGGTTCGGGACTATGCACAAGTCAAAGAAAGTGGGTCAATTAATCAAACGATCGCATCGGAAGCATTAGAATTGTTTAATGTTGATCCCTGTGGATTGGATTGGACCGATCGGCGAATGTTGAGCGTAATGATTGAACGGTTTAATGGTGGTCCTGTGGGATTAGAAACTATGGCCGCATCAACGGGTGAAGATGCACAAACCATTGAAGAAGTGTATGAACCGTATTTGATGCAAATTGGCTATTTGGCCCGAACGCCAAGGGGACGAGTTGCAACAGCCGCCGCCTGGAAGCATTTGGGATTTGATATGCCGAGTAATCAATTAACATTGCTTGGATAGTACTTTAGAGTTGGAATGGATTAGCAATCTCTATATTTCTATAGATAGAAAAATTGGAATTTATCTAATCAAAAGTGGGGACTGGAGAATACAGATCTTATTCCTGATAAAACAAATCAATTTAAACAAGTATTCCAGGTTCCTTATCCAGCAGGTTCAGCCAGTCCCACTATCACGAGAAACGGTGCCCCATTTAGAGGTGTACAGTTCTATAGCCGATTAAATTTAGGCGACGATCGATCGTCTCAGGATCCTTGAACTTGGATTTATGGACCACTAACTCAATTTTGCGAATCGGATTAACCTACGAGCGGGCGGCGATTTGACTGTCCACAGAACCTTAACTTGAGAGCGACGATCGCAGGACGAGCAGCACAATTTCTTTTGGGTAGAGTTTACAGCCTGCTGCCCTGAGGCTCTAAAATGGCTAGACCATTATACCGATAAAATTCCTATGACCATTCTTCCTTCACTTCGTACTGCCCTCACCGATCGCACTGCCCTCAAAGTGATCAGCGGCCTGCAAAACTTCGATCGGATCAATGTTGCAGCGGTCGTCAAAGCAGCAGAACTCGGCGGCGCGACCTTTGTGGACATTGCCGCAGATGCTGACTTAATTCGCATGGCTAAAGCGACAACCAGCCTTCCCATCTGTGTTTCCGCCGTAGACCCAGAACTTTTTGTCATGGCCGTTGATGCAGGCGCAGACCTAATCGAAATCGGCAACTTCGACAGCTTCTATGCACAAGGCCGGACCTTTGGCGCAGCGGAAGTCCTAGAACTCACCCGTAAAACTCGCGCATTGTTGCCAACGGTGATGCTATCGGTGACGGTCCCTCACGTTTTGGCATTGTCCGAACAAGTCGCCTTAGCTGAAGCTTTAGTTGAAGCAGGTGCCGATGTGATTCAAACCGAAGGCGGTACATCCTCGGCTCCAACCAGTGCAGGTGTTTTAGGCTTAATCGAAAAAGCTGCCCCTACGCTAGCCGCCGCTTACGAAATTTCCCGTGCGGTGTCGGTGCCTGTGCTTTGTGCCTCAGGAATTTCCAGCGTCACCGCTCCTCTAGCGATCGCATCGGGTGCAGCAGGCGTTGGGGTTGGATCGGCCATTCATCAGCTCAACAGCGAGATTGCCATGATTGCAGTCGTTCGTAGCTTAGTTGAATCGATCGCAACGGCAAAGGTTTCGGCCAACGTTACCCCATAACGAGATTCGGGTTGGAATTGGGAAATCAGTGGAAATCGCTCACCTCCCAATTCCAGCCTGGTATCTTAAAATATTTGAATCTACTTAATTCCGTTCGGAAAACCGGGGTATACTAGAGGGGTTGCACTGGATGTCGCGTAGAAGTTGCCATGGAATTGTCCTCTAAAAGCGAGTATGCCCTTCTCGCCCTCCTCGCACTTGCGACCCATTATCAGAGCGGGGAACCGATTCAAATTCGGAAGATTGCCTCTGAAAAAAACATTCCCGATCGTTACCTAGAGCAACTCCTCGCCATCCTGCGCCGTGCCGGACTGGTTCGGGCTTTGCGGGGTGCAAAGGGAGGATACATTCTAGTCAAAGATCCTCGCCAAATTTCGCTATTTGAAATTCTGAGTTGTTTAGATGGGCCTGAACAACAAGAACCGAAATGCCAAAACACAGTATTAGAATCCGTCGTTATTGACGAACTGTGGCAAGAAGCGAACCAAGCCGCCCAAGCCGTTCTTCAGCGCTATAGTTTACAAGACTTAAGCGATCGAACCCAAGCCAAGCGCGACCTCAATTTGATGTATTACATCTAATCTGAATTACATTTACCCCCTACACTAAGTCGCTATGAAAATTGCAGAGAATATTACCCAACTTATCGGACATACTCCCCTCGTTCAACTCAATCGTATTCCTCAAGCCGAAGGCTGCGTCGCTCGAATTCTTGTTAAGCTCGAAAGTATGAACCCGTCCTCGTCGGTGAAAGATCGAATCGGTATTAATATGGTTGAGGCGGCAGAACGAGAAGGACTCATTGCTCCCGGCAAAACTATTTTAGTAGAACCCACCTCTGGCAATACCGGAATTGCCTTAGCGATGGTGGCGGCGGCAAAAGGCTATCGTTTGATTTTGACCATGCCTGAAACCATGAGTTCTGAGCGCCGATCGATGCTGCGCGCGTATGGTGCTGAACTCGAACTTACCCCTGGAAGTGAAGGAATGTCCGGTTGTATTCAACGGGCACAACGCATTGTCGATACGACTCCTGGAGCGTATATGCTGCAACAATTCCGCAACCCCGCCAATCCGGAGATTCATCGTCGCACGACCGCTGAAGAAATTTGGAATGATACAGATGGGCAAGTAGACTTTTTAATCTCTGGGGTTGGTACAGGCGGAACTTTAACAGGAGTTGCTGAGATGATTAAAGCGCGCAAACCTGAATTCAAGGCGATCGCAGTGGAACCCACCAATAGCCCGGTATTGTCAGGTGGAAAGGCGGGTCCGCATAAGATTCAAGGCATTGGAGCGGGATTTGTACCGTCGGTGTTGAATACGGCAATGATTGATGAAGTGATATTGGTAAGTGATGAAGATTCTATTGCGTTTAGTCGAAGAATGGCGCGGGAAGAGGGGTTGTTATCAGGGATTTCGGCAGGTGCCGCGATGAAAGCCGCGATCGTAATTGGTCAACGACCTGAGAATGCTGGAAAATTAATTGTGATGATTCAACCAAGCTTCGGTGAACGCTATCTTAGTTCTCCGTTGTTTCAAGATATGACTTGAATAAATAACATTGATACATAAGTAATAAACAGTAATAAACAATATTGCCTGTTGCTATTCAACAATGAGATAACAACAGGTAATAATAATGATGATGATTTTTAAATGAAACCATTCATTGAATTGAATTCAATTTTTCATAGTGTTTACGCCAATTCTAAATCTTCCGCAACAACCGACTCACCGCCCAGCCTTGGACATTTCGATAAGCAAGCGGCGACCAAGATTCACCATCACGCCAGACCGGAGCGCCTGTAATAGCCACGGCATCTCCGCAGGGAATAACCGCGATCGGTGGAGAAAAACTGGCAGTTGGACGAAGATTTAAACTATCTCGTCCGCTTTCACAACTGGCTCGATGGGTAGGCTGCAACACTTTAATGTTGGTCCCATTAATATTGGTCCCATTAATATTGGTCCCATTCGTGGCACCTAAACTACTCACCGATCGGGATGGCGGTGCGCCGGGGAATAAACTAAGTACCTGATCGGGCCAGTTAGGATTTGCACTTTGCAACAGCCAAGAGAGTAAGACCACGATTGGAAGTCCAAGCAAAGCCAAGAGCAGATAGAGATCGGATATATGTTGCCTACCCCCCATTTTACGTCGCGCTACACCTCTAAGCATTTGAACTCACCCAAAAGATTACTACTTAAAATCTCTGTCTCTAGCATAGCGGATTTCCCTTTAAATTTTAAAAATTCTCCAGAGCTTTCTAGGAGTAAACGAATGAAAAAATTACTTAACTTCATTTGATTTTATAATGTAAAAATAGTTCATCCTTGACAACAAGTGACTGAATTAATTCTAATTTTGGAGCATTTTCAATCAAGAATCCATCTCCAGCAACGGGCGTTGGAGAAAGCGAGTTTCCTAAAATCAATGGACAAATCGTCAGCCACAACTCATTCACGAGTCCAGCACTGAACAGCGCTCCCACCAGTTGTCCGCCGCCCAGCAAGGCCAGCTTTTTAATCCCCAACTCTTCTAGTTCTGTAAAAATTACCCGCCAGTCAAAGGGCGAGGTCTCCGCTGCCAACACGACGTTAAATTCAGGCCGATCGCTCCATTTTGTCGCTCCTGCTGCATCCGTCAACAATCCACGGGGAATGGGTTGGGAGAAAAATGGATACCTTGAATCTAAATCAGCACTTTGAGAACAGACAATTTGTAGAGGTTGATCGGGCTGAGTCCGATCGCGGCGGGCTTGGATGAGTTCGGGCGATCGCACCGTCATACTGGTCCCATAGGCTCGCAGAGTTCCCGCACCAAACAGCACCGCGTCGGCTTGAGCAATCTGGACTTCTAGGTGATTTTGATCGTCCTTGGAAACAAAACTAGAAGGAGCCTTACTGTAGTCCGTCAGTTTGCCATCGGCGCTCATGGCGAGAATTGCAGTGGTATGAATCATGAAGTGACTTGATTTTGTACAATAGAAAAGCTTAGACCCAAACGGACCCAAAACCCTCAGACTAAATCGATCTAAATCGATCATTCGCACTCAGTTTACTCCCTAAGATTTATCAGGACTCACCATGACCGACACTCTCAAACGTACTCCTCTTTTTGACTTAATGGGGGATGCCCGTGCGATCGACTTTTCGGGATGGGAGATGCCTGTACAGTTCAGCAGCATTACTCTAGAACATCAGGCGGTTCGCACTAGGGCCGGGATGTTTGATATTTCCCATATGGGTGCATTTACCTTCAAAGGCAATGTCCTAGACCAAATTCAAACGATTGTCCCATCAGACTTATCACGGCTTAAACCCGGTCAGGCTCAGTATACGGTTTTGCTGAATCCTGACGGCGGAATAATTGATGATTTGATCTTTTATTATCAAGGCGGTGAAGGCGATCAACAGTCTTGGGTGACGATCGTCAATGCGGCAACCATTGATAAAGACAAAGAGTGGATGTTGAAACATTTGGATTTAAATCAGTTTGAGTTTGAAGATTTGTCGCTATCAAAAGTCCTGATTGCCGTGCAAGGACCAGAAGCCGCAGGTCATGTTGAACGGATTTTACAGAAAAAACTCGATCGGGTTAAAGCCTTTGAACATGGCGATGCAAATTACCAAGACGAGTCTGTTTTTGTGGCGCGGACGGGCTATACGGGAGAGGATGGCTTTGAATTGTTGTGTTCGCCGGAGGTGGGCCGATCGCTGTGGACTGCGTTCATTGAATCTGGGGTTGTGCCTTGTGGATTGGGGGCGCGGGATACGTTGAGATTAGAAGCGGCAATGGCATTGTATGGTCAGGATATGAATGATAGTATTTCGCCGTTGGAAGCGGGTTTAGGTTGGTTGGTTCATTGGAATAAGGGCGATTTTATGGGTCGATCGGCTCTAGAATTGCAGAAGTCCCAAGGGGTGACTAAACGATTGGTGGGTTTACAACTGGAAGGCCGCAACATTGCTCGACATGATTATAAAGTGATGAATGCAGGGGTGGCGGTTGGCCTAGTCACCAGTGGTACGCTATCGCCGACGCTGGGATATCCGGTGGCGCTAGCTTATGTTCCGATTGAACTTGCGAAAATTGGGACAGTTTTAGAGGTTGAAATTCGTGGGAAACTCTATCCCGCTACGGTTGTGAAGAAACCCTTTTATAAATCTGCATCCCGTGGTTAAATCATCCCTTGAATCCTCATTTATTGCTAATTTTTTCAAGCTTTCTGCCATCAACATTTGCTCAAATCTAATGGTCCCGATCGCGACGTTACTGGATGTTGCCTTTCTCGGACACTTAAGTGATGTGCATCATTTAGCAGGGGTGGCGATCGCGGCGTTGATTTTTAATTATCTGTACTGGAGTTTTGGCTTTTTGCGCATGGCTACCACAGGGCTGACCGCTCAGGCTGTGTCGGACGGGGAGACCCTGAAGCCGTTGCTTTGGTTGGATTGCGCCATGGATTTGTGGCGATCGCCGTTGGGTTTGCCATTATCCTGTGTCGAGGGGAAATTCGGGCGGTGGGGTTTGCCCTATTTCAGGCGGCTCCAGAGGTTACGGTCTCGGGGCAGTTGTATTTTGACATGATGGTGTGGGGTGCGCCAGCGACGCTGTTATGTTATGTCTGCATTGGTTGGCTATTGGGACAATCTAAAAGTAGTTGGGTGTTGATTTTGGCGATCGTTTCTAATTTGTCAAAGGTGGCGTTGGACTATTTCTTGATTGTTCAATTGAACTATGCAAGTGCGGGGGCGGCTAGTGCCATTGCGGCGACCATTACAGCAGTAGTAGCGTTGGTGATGGTGCTGCAATTGAGTGATTGGCGATCGGTATTGCCGAAATTTTGGGCTATTGATGCATTCCGCGATTTATTCAGTTTGAATGCAGCGATCGGGGTTCGGACCTTTGCCTTATTGTCCGTGTTTGCGTTGTTTACTCAAATGAGTGTGCGATTGGGGACGGAGATTTTGACGGCGAATACGTTGATTTTAGAGGTGTTGTCGTTAGCCGCCTACTTTATTGATGGATTTGCCTTTGCAACGGAGACCTACGCGGGATTGTTTTATAGTCGAGGCGAGTGGGAAAGAATGAAAACCTTATTGATTCTTTCGGGAAGTTGTTGTTTAGCCTGTGGGTTGCTGTTTGCGATCGCCTTTACCCATTTCCCTATGGCGTTGTTTGGTTTATTGACGAATCATTCGGAGATAGTTGCGATCGCGGCACAGTCGTCGATGTGGTTGATTCCAATTTTAGGATTTGCGTCGGTGGCTTATATGTTGGATGGTTACTTTTTGGGATTGTCTGCGGGGAAAGTTTTGCGAGATTCGTCAATTTTGGCGGCGCTTTGTTCAGGATTGGTGTTGGCGATCGGTGGATACTTTTCCCAAGGAATGCTGTTGTGGCTGGGATTGGTGGTGTTAATGATGATGCGATCGCTGTCGCTGGGATGGTATTTAAAGCGATCGTTTGATTTAGAAGGTACTTAATTATGATAATTCATACTGGTTTGTTGATTCAATTGGAGTTAAACCGATCGCCTAAAAAAGCTTCTATCAGTTCTTCAAAAGTCTGGACATCATCGGACTCTCCAGACTCTAGAAAACAGTTTGACTTTGTTTTGACAATCTAGAATTATGGTGCGATCGCTTGGTTCAATTCATTCAAGTGTGTGATTCCAATATCCATATGTTCAGGCCATAAGAAT
This sequence comes from Synechococcales cyanobacterium GL140_1_metabat_312, assembly GCA_025351345.1. GTDB lineage: Bacteria > Cyanobacteriota > Cyanobacteriia > Leptolyngbyales > Leptolyngbyaceae > JAAFJU01. Next base: position 2,088 of record JANXWB010000004.1, on the reverse strand, counting down.
GTTCCCGTCACATCAAGGTGTACAGTGGCAGTTCCTGCATTTCGTCCTGTGAGTAAGTCAAATACGTAGTCACCGACCATAACAGATTTTTGGGGTGTTGCGTTCCAGTTTTGCAGGAGATGATTAATGCCGTCGGGGCTAGGTTTTGGAGTGCAGCAATCTCGTCCAAGGATGTGATCTATGTCAAAAAAGGGGGCTAATCCACTGGCTCTTAGGGTTTTAGCTGCGACGGTTTTACTATTTCGGGTGAGAATGCCGACGCGTTTGTTTTGCGATCGGAGTTTTTCGAGTAGCTCAATGGCACCGGGTTGGGCTTTGGAATGTTCGGCGATGTCGAGTTCGATTTGTTCGAGTTGAATTCTTCGTTGTTTTGCTTCGGCGGGAGGAAGGGCATCGATCGCTTCTAGTATGTTTTTTTCACCGGGTATTCCCAGTTGACAACAAATGTCGGCGAAGTCGTGAGCGGCAACGGTTAATGTGCCATCCATGTCAAAAATCCAGCATTCTCGATTTGAAAGATTCATTACTAAATCCGATCTATAGAGGAAAGTCCAATCGTTAGCTTACAACAAGTACAACAAATTGATCCAACTGATGACGATCGTAGCTTTGGCATCCTAATAATAGCGATCGTAAGGAAAATTTCTATGGCTTACAGTAAATTTAGTTTGTCTCGTCTACGGGAAAGTTTTAGTTTAAATTTAGAAGAGCTAGAGAATCTTTTTGCACAATGTCAGCCGATCGCAGCCAGTGATTCCTTACAAATCTCAATAGGCGAAATCTATCCATTGCAATCGCAATTAATATGAAAAAAGCTCGATGGAATATATGGAATGAGCCGTTTTCTATTAGAAACCGATACGTTCATTTGGCTGACTGAAAATAATCCATGTCTTCCCGATCGGTTACGTAACACGATGATGATGCAAATAAGGATTAAGCATTCATAACGATACATTACTGTTTCGGATCGTCATTCGGTGGATGTAAGCCACTGGCAACCCATTGTTTTCGGGCTTCTTGAATAAATCCTTCCGATCGTTTTTCGTCATTTAAATCCAACCGATTACAGGTTGCACGTCCGATTGAGCTTGTACCGATTAAATATATTCCATCAAATGACCAAATGAAATGCTCGGACCATGGATGTTGTCGGGGATTGAAGAGTTGGGTTTCTTGGTTGGTGAGTGGGTCAATTCCGGTGATGAAGTTGTATCGTCGTTCGTTGCAGCGGCGACAGGCGAGGGCGAGATTAATCAAATCGTCGGTACCACCGAGGGATCTGGGATATAGGTGATCGACTGAGAGTGGGGAGGTACTGAGAAGTTCGGGATAGTGGCAGTATTCGCAGCGGCATTTTGCTCTTTCGCGGACGATCGCATAGAGGGTCTTAGGAATGGGCATTGCTTTGAGCGGCGATGGTGGCGTTGATATAGCTGAAGATATCGTCGAGTTCGCCGATCGCTTCGAGTTCGAGGGTTTCGTTTGGGGTGAGAAGATCTAGCTTTTTACGATCGAGAAGTTCTTGAAGCCGATCGCTGAGGTTGTCGGTGAATTTGAAGAGGGTAAGATTGTTGATTTGTTGGATTCTGAGTCCGGTGGGAAGGAGTGTGGAGGGTTTGAGCAGGGTGGTCATGGGCGATCGCCTCAACTGAAAGTTGTGTTTCTATTATACAAAGTCGATCGCCTTCCGTTCTGGATAAGTCATGACAAAGCACAATCGCAAACCCAATCGTGCTTTGTCGGCGATCAGAGTGACGATGGGAATAGGGGAAGCCTCCCCTTCTCTTATACTCCCAATACCTCAATAAAGGGATGAACAAAAATGCGATCCTTTAATTGAATAGATAAAGAAAAATTAGGGTATGATTAAGAGAATATCGTTAGATTAGGGTTCCTTTAGTTGATGTCAACAATATAAATATCTCCCAACACACTTATTAAGTAGGGTTTGTAAAGTAGTTTGAGTCAAATCATTATTTCTTACATTGGGAACCTCCCTTCAAATTCAATTGCGAAGCGATTTAATGCGCCCTTCCAATTACGAATAGGCATGGTCCACTTCTTTGAAATATTGTTCATTGCCAT
>JANXWB010000091.1 GCA_025351345.1 Synechococcales cyanobacterium GL140_1_metabat_312 | reverse complement strand
TAATTCTGCGGTCAGACATCGCTCAATTAGGGCTTTACTCAATTGTTTGAAGATTTCACCTTGTCCCATCAAATCATCAACATTTTTATAATCTTTCAACAACTCGTCAATTAGTTCAGGTCGGAAGGTCATTATTCAGCGTAACGGACACAGCAAAAAGACGATTAAAGGAGAGTTTGGTCAATCAGAGATTCAAATCCCACGAGACCGAAACGGCGCGTTTGAACCCAAGCTAATCGCCAAAGGGCAAACGCGGTTTAAGGTGATTTCCAGAAATAAGATTACCTATTAATAGGTCGAATCAAAATGTCCCACTTGTAGCAGCGGATTCCGTTCTAATCGGCGTTCAACATCTGCCATATCCCGTTTACTCAATGAAACCCCTTTTTTATAGGTCTTGTCGTTCAAGTGGACAATCGGATTAATTCCTTTCCAAGTCATACTCTGTGCCCACCTGAGAAGTGTTTCAAGATCACCAAATAAGCTTCCATTCCAATGCTGCTCTAAAATTCCCCAACAGCGCTCTATGGGATTGTATTTACCATGGTACGGCGGATAGTACAGGAGCTGCAAGGGCGTTCCAATTTCGTCTGCAAAGTCCACCATGCGTTTAAGAAATTGGGTCCGAATTCCACTACTCTCTTTTCACTTCACCGTGGTGCTGACTGTGATCTTTCGCTTTGACATTCTCAAAGATTGCATCGGTCTCAGGTACTTTTTTTAGGCTTGGCTTTAAGTACTTTCCTGAGTCGGTAGCCCATCCGGTTTAAAATCACAGACATTCCACTGGCTGATGGCAATCGTTCTTCGCTAAACCCCTCCTGTCTTAGGGCCTCCAATGCAGACTTGGACGTTAGACGGGTATAGGCCATTGAACTCTGAAAAGTGGGGTCCTGTTGAGATTGAGACTCGGCCAGTTTCCGCAGGGCTGCCGCTACCGTGGGATGCTTATCCTCCCAACGCCTCGCTCCACAATATCCTGATTGAGCGCCCATACAGAGAATTCCAGTCCACTTTTCAGCCAATCCTAATTCGACGCTTGCTCGTCCCCATCCAAATTTATATTCAGCTTGTCGGGCGTTTCCATTGCAGTATTTCAGGGGGATCTCTGACTGAAAACTGCGACGGTTCACAAGATTCATTTTAGAGGCAGCTAAACGGAGGTCCCCAATCTGAGAGGGGCTGAGTTCCGGGGACTTTTGAGAGGATTCCATACTCAGTTCATTGAATAGCAGTACAGTAGCTATATTTTACCAAGTTAGGTAATGCCTTTTCTCCAAATCACCTTACTCAACAAAACAGGATCCGGACTGCTAGAACCTTTAATGTGTGGCAGTCAAGGTTGGGATAAATGTTTGAACCAGGTTAAAACGGGAAAATATGGTTTAGAGCGTAAATTGTTAACTGTAAAGGTGGATACAGGTGATGTAGTTCGGATATCTCATAATAGTGAAATTGCTTTTGCTTATTCATCTATAACGACTATGGTTGATGGAGTATCTTTACTTGGATCTCTCAATAAACTCTCTAAAACAAAACAAGCATTACCTCTGGATAATTCCCAATATTCAGCAAGATTAAAAGAGGAGATTCTTAAAGGTTTTCTCGTGGAAGAAGTCGCTGGCAAGTACACTTGGCAAGAGATTGGGTTTCAATTCTTAAAGCAATCTGCCAAGAAAAATCCCTTAGATTTTATTAATTCATCAATTGAAGTTTTCAAGAGTATTCCAGATGAATTAATAAAGAGTGCAGCTAACGGTTCTATGGAAGCAAAAGCTGCTGGAGATACATTGGATGCCTTAGTTACTTCAGTTGGTGGACGTGCATCAGGAGCAGTCAACTCTGCATTTGCAATTAGTCAAAGTGCTAATATCTACGCCAAATGGACAGCAACTCAATCAGCAAGGCAGAAACCCACAACGATCGTTATTGCTGGTTTTGAATAATTTGTAGACGCTAGGTTCACTGCTCAAAGGATATTATTGTAATGAAAAAAATTCTTTCTTTCCTCTTCCTTATCACATCGATCGCCCTTCCCCAAGCCGCCCAAGCCGGACGAATTGAACCCGAATCCGTCAATTGATGGTTTTACAAAGGAAATACGATCGACCTCAAAAATACCTGTACCTACGAATCGACCTCTATATACTGTGAAACGCTCAGTCTCGATCGAACCCTCCCTAAACAACAACATTCATCACCAAACCATTATGAAAACTAAAACACTATTCGCAAGCACGATCGCTCTTACGTTGATTGGGAGCGCGATCGCCTTTCCCCAGTCTGCCAAAGCTAGTGCAGATCATTGTTACTATCACCTCGGAACAGCCTCTAGTGGACAATCCGTCAAACTCGACCTCTGCACCATTCAACGTAAACCCAATCGACGGGTAGACTTTACCTATCTCCTCGGAACAGAAGCGATCGACGCTCAAGCCAATTGCAATATCAACACCTGGATCACCTTCCCAGAACGCGCCACCAACCGTCCTCAATCTCGTGCCACCGCCGACTTATTGAAACTCGTTTGCACTGCCCCTTCTTCTAATCCCGGTATTGGTATTGGCGTTGTTTTCAATCCCCCTTCTCACATTCGTAAATCTCCCAACGGACCGATTATCTGCACCTTGAAAGATTTGACTGCGATCGCCCTTGCGGGTGGCGTGACTAACGATGGGTAGGTCCGAACAATAGCTTGTGGGGGTGGCGTTATTCATCAGAGCCAACTTCGGTATACACGTCATAGATTGCATAGTCTCAAAAAGTCATCTGTTTAGCAGCCGACAAATATTATGAAAACGATCGGCACCCATTGTAGAGAAAGCCGGATTCACCCTAAACCAACACCATCATCGTCCACCGGGATTACCGCTGTCGGTACTGGCGAGTGTCTTAATCTGGCTGGGTAATAGCACAATGCTTGCGTCACCCCAAGTTCTCAAGCGTAATACTAGCGATGTGCCGGGCTATTCGGACAGGCTATCTATTTTTGTCTTGTACTTAGTTTAACCCCCTAAAATCTTGTCGATAGACTTTTGGTGTTGTCTCGGTTATTTGACGAAATACACTGGTAATAGTCTTGTTTTAGGTGATTCAGGGGCAGGGCAAAACACCGATCGCTATCCAATTCGAGTATTTACCAAAGACTAGAAGTCCGAATCCGGTTTCTTGGGCTGTCAATCCATGTCAGTTCTTTGTTTATCGCCGGACATCACTAGAGATCTTCGATATCCGGATCAATACCGAGCGATCGAAGCTTTTGGGCAAGACGATTGACTTTTTGTCGTTCTACTTCAGTGTTTTGCCGTTCTGCTTCAGTATTTTGTCGTTCTGCTTCAGTGTTTTGTCGTTCCAATAAGACTTCTTGCTGAGCCTCTTGTCTAGCATAAGCCAGCTCCGCATAGCTGAGAAGTTTCTCACAAGTGAGCGGATCGTAGAAGCGGAGATTGAGGGAGGCAGGCGCTAAACTCGCGAGTAAACTAGGGGGTTCAAGGCAGAGATCAAGGCCCAAAAGAGAACTATGAATACTGGGCAGTCCTAGCCAATTGGGAGCCAGTTCCATCGGTTCGTAAACGCCATTCACTAAGCGTTGTCCCTTGAGTTGGGGAGTGAGATAGTCTCCCGTCGGATCATACTGAAAATATTCTTGAACACCAAGGCGGGCGTAAAGTTCAGGTTTAGTGACTTCATCCTGCTTACGGGTGCTGTAGGACGTGACTTCAAGAATGAATTGAGGGAATCGCTGATCTTCTTGCCAGGTTTTGTAGCTTTTGCGTTTGCGTTGATTCACCCCAAAAACAACGAACACATCAGGGGATACGACTTTTTTGGGATCGCCTTCTTCATAATAAACAAACAGATTACCAGAAACATATACCCCGCGCCGACTCTGAAAATAGTTTTCCAAAACCGCAACACAGTACAACAGGTAATCCCGAGTGGCATCACTTTCGCTCATGGGTAATCCGTCGGTCTCAGGATAAACAATGTAAGGCAGAGAGGTCGCATTGGTCATGGTGATGACTCCATCGGAAATCATTACGTCTCAGTACTAGGGTTTTATTATAAACTCCTATCGTTTCAATTTTGCCTGAAGTCGTTCACCAAACATGGTCACCTCAGGAATTCGTAATTGGGAGGCGATCGTCCCAAACACTAATAATCCCACACCACCCGCACCACACAACTCAATCACTAACGGTACAAATCCTTTGGTTCCGAGGGAATTCTGCATCAACGTCAGAATCCAATAACTAATTCCACCTGCAATCAAACTAGCGATAGTTAAGCCCACGATCGAAACGCCCCACGATCGCCAAGGCAAACCATTCAACTTACGATTTAGAAAATACGTTAGGGCAACTAACGACAACACATTCACACTTACCGTCGCCAATACCAAACCCTGTACTCCAAAGGGTAATAGAAAATAATCAAATAACGCATTCAAACCAATATTAACAATACTAATTTTAAACGGTGTATCACTATCGCCCAAGGCATAAAACACCCGAACCATCACATCGCGGCCCAAATATACAAACATCCCAAACGCATAAGCCATCAATACTGTGGCGACTAACGTTGAAGAAGATGGGTCAAAAGCATAGCGTTCATAGACAATTTGAACGATCGGTTTTGACAGTACAATCATCAGCGCACCCAAGGGCAGCATCGCCGTCGCCGTAATTAATAATCCCTGACGAATTCGTTGTTTTAATTCACCCCAATGTTGCGGATCGGCCAGCTTTGAAAAAATTGGCAAAAATGGCACCAAAATCATACTGGACAAAATCCCCAAGGGAGTCTGGACTAAGAGATTGGCATAGTCTAAGGCCGACACCGCCGCACTGGGATTTGGCAAATAAGACGTAAATTGCATATCCGTATAGACATTAATCTGCAACATTCCCGAGGCAAACAACGCTGGACTCATGAGTCGAAGTACCTTTTTAACCCCCGGATTCTTCAGATCAAGCTGAAACTTAAATCCCCCCAGTCCTTGCTGCTGCTGCGCGATCGCCTGTGCGCCCCACTGCAACACTGTGCCCACAACAAATGACCCAGCCAACACCATGCCAGCAAGTGCCGCATTTTCAGGACTCGTCAACCGACTGCCCAATATCGCCCACAGCCCTGCTACACCGCCCACCATTGCTACACTCGACAGCAACGGACTGATGGAAGGCAACCAATAGACATCCGCTGCATTCAATGCCCCAAACCCAATCCCAATCATTCCTGCAAACCAAGCCGTCGGGGCCATAATCCGCAATTGTTGAATTGCCATCTCCCGAACTGCTATCCCTTCTGCTGTTTGGGTCAAGCCGGAAGCCATCAAGGTAATCAACTGTGGCGCGAAGACTACCATCCCCACAGTCACCGCCAACATGACCAATCCCACCAGCGTTGAAATGGATTGGATAATGGTCGCTGATTCTTTATTATCTTTTTTGGCCAGCACACTAACGAGAGAACTGTGAAATGGCCCATTAATTCCGCCCAACAGAACTAAAAATAAACTGGGAATAATGCTGGCGTACTGATAGGCACCATAGGGGGCACTGGTTCCGAACGCGGCGGCTAAAATGACCTGACGCATTAGCCCAAAGACTTTGCTAATGAGGGTTGCGATCGCGACAATGGAGGCAATATTGACGATCGATCGTTTTTGGGGAGCGGGTTCGGTCACGGCGGTGGGTTAGCGTAGAACAGTGTCTATTTAAGCACTCTCTGGCTCGTTGCTGTCGTTCACGATTTGAGAAGTTTACGATTTTAGGAAAGGAATTACAGGCTCAAAAACACCAGACAAACCTATGATCGAAATTTGAGTAATTCGCGTAGTATCCGCTCAATATCTCAACCTAACCCCGACTGCCCATCTCCGAAATGCAGGCAATCACAATCCCCATAATTGATCCAATTAAAACCTGAAATGGAGTATGGCCTAGTAACTCTTTTAAATGAATCTCAGTTAAATGATGATCGCCCGCAAATAACTCCTCAATCATTTGATTTAGAATCTTCGCTTGCTTGCCCGCCGCTTGTCTGACACCTGCCGCGTCATACATCACAATGATCGCAAATACAGCCGCGATCGCAAACTCTCCACTATCCCATCCCTTACGCAATCCAATATCGGTGGCTAAGGCCGTCACTAGGGCCGAATGAGAACTCGGCATTCCGCCACTTTCAAAAATGACGCGGAAATTTAATTTGCCATGATAAATGAGTTCTACAACTACCTTGCTGAGCTGGGCAAGAACACAGGAGAGAAGCGAAACAATGAGAACGTGATTGTTCAGAACAGAGCCAAAAGATTGCATTGGATAGGGTTTCGCTTGGGTAAATGGTAAGGCTAATTCTTGCGGGCAGTAATGTAGTCTGCGATCGCCATCAACGGTAGGGCTTTTTCACCAAACCCCGAGACTTCTGCTTTCGCTTGATGAACTAACGCTTGAGCTTGACGTCTAGATTCGTCTAGTCCCCAAAGCTTAGGATAGGTCGCTTTTTCAGCCGTTAGGTCCTTACCAGCCGATTTGCCCAGTTCTTCGCTGGTGGCCGTAATATCCAAAATGTCATCGACAATCTGAAACGCTAGACCAATATTTTTTGCATAACGCAAGAGTTTTGAACGATCGACCTCGTTAGCGCCGCCCACAATTGCCCCGGTCAAAACTGCTGCCTCCAGCAATGCCGAGGTCTTGTGATTGTGAATAAACGTTAGGGTTTCGATCGGAATATTAGGATTCCCCTCAGACTCAATGTCCACAACTTGACCGCTAACTAAATCCCCCATCGCTCGCCCCAGCCGCGAAATTACTTCTAAAATACGATCGATCGGCACATTTCGCGTTTCCCTCGCCACATATTCAAACGAATAGGCCAACAGCCCATCCCCCGCTAAAATCGCTACCGCATCCCCGTAAACCTTGTGGTTGGTAGGATTCCCACGACGAAAATCATCATTATCCATGGACGGTAAGTCATCATGAATTAATGACATCGTATGAATCATTTCCAGCGCACAGGCTGTAGGCATGGCTTGGTCTAGGGTTGCCCCGACGAGTTCTGCGGTGGCGAGACACAAAATCGGGCGAAGTCGTTTTCCTCCCGCCAACAGAGAGTAGCGCATTGATTCAAAAACGGTCTCAGGATACTGCATGGGGAGGGCGTTGTTAAGGGCAACCTCGACCAATTGTTGCTTTTGCGTCAGATATGCCTTGAGGTCAAATCCCGTCAAATTTACTTTTTCGCTCGTTGCTACCATTTCAGCCTTCTCCCTTGAGTCCCCAGTCTTAAGATAATAAAAGAAACATGTTCACTTAATCCATGATCCTTATTGATACCACTACGGCGTAAATCGTTTTTTGTAACTTTCCACCGTATTACATAGCAGCATCGCCACAGTCATTTGTCCCACTCCACCCGGAACAGGAGTGATGTAACTAGAAATTTCCTTCACGGCCTCAAAATTCACATCGCCCACCAGTCGGCTCTTTCCGTCGGGCAGGGTAATCCTGTTCATGCCAACATCAATCACCACGGCTCCCGGTTTCACCATATCGGCGGTGACCAAATTGACCTTCCCAACCGCCGCCACCAAAATATCCGCCTCGCGCGCAATATCCGCCAAACCTTCCGATCGGGAGTGGGCGATCGTAACGGTTGCATTTTTTTCTAGCAACATCAGCATTTGCGGCTTACCCACTAAGATACTGCGCCCAATCACCACTGCTTTTTTGCCCGCGATCGGAATATCGTAGGCTTCGAGCATTTTCATCACCCCCGCTGGAGTACAGCTCCGTAAGCCCTCATCACCACGAACCAGGCGGCCTAAGTTATCGGGGTGGAGACCATCGGCATCTTTGCGAGGATCGATCGCCAACAGCAATGCTGTCGAGTCCAGATGATCCGGCAGCGGCAATTGAACCAAAATCCCATCGACCCGATCGTCTTTATTCAGGGCTTCAATCGTTTCGACCAATGTCTCTTGAGTGGTCTCGGTCGGAAAATGCTTGCCAAACGAGATCATGCCGACCTTGCCGCAAGCTTTTTCCTTGTTGCCGACATACGCTGCACTGGCTGGGTTATCGCCTACCATCAGAACGGCTAAACCGGGCGATCGTCCATTTTTGGCGGTCAGGAGTTGAATTTCGGTAGCCATCTCGCTATAAATCTTGGCCGAGAGAGCTTTTCCGTCAAGCAGTTGGGCAGTCATGGGACACACGCTTCTGGGATAGACAGATTCTAGTCTCTCAGATCTGGTCTGCTGCGATCGTAAATCCCAAAAGAAATTTAAATTATCTGGTGTAAAAATTAGAATTGCGCGCTACACTCTGCCTCTTTACTGGGAAGATAAACTCCTCAGACTTAAATTTGTCACTGCATTAAATACCAAGATGGTTCGGGACGCTATGGCTTTGTTCAATCCTGAGTTGAGTAATAAATTCTCAAATACGTTGCTGAATATAACGGTGATATTAGGAACGATCGCTCTAAGCAGTTGCACTCCCACGGTTTCCACATCGACTATTCAGATGCAGCTTCCAGGCCAAACCGTGCAAGTAAAGGGGAAAGTCATCACCGTTGCGCCCATGATCAATCAGGTGGCCTACGAAGTTCAGGATAGCGATGGATCGATTTGGGTGATGAGTCAAAAACAGCCCCCCAGACTAGACACCGAAATCAGCACGATCGGCAAAGTGAAATTTGAATCCATCCAAGTAGAAGGTCAAGAAATCGCAGAGCGCTACATCTTGGAGAATTAGGGTGCAGAATTGGGTTAGTCCTTGCAGCCCAAACTCTCACGACTATCCGCGCCCGTCGTGGGGTTGGTGCCGGATGCAACTTTGCACAAAAGGCTAACGGTGAACCGATCGATCAGCGCATCGGTAAAATCCACATTAGTAATATCCGTTTCCTGAATCACGGTGCTGGTCAACGTCGCGCCCGTGAGATTGGCATTGCGGAGATTCGCTTTATACAGCGTGACCCGATCGATCAACGCATCCGTCAAGTCCGTTTCGCTCAAGTTTGCGCCGTAGAGATTGGCTTTCGTAAACATCGCGCCCTTCAGGTTGGCCCCTTGCAAATTGGCCTCACGCATTTCCGCCGCGACAAATACCCCGCCATTTAAGTCTTCACCCGCAAAATTACGTCCGGTGAGGTCCGTATTTGTGTAGTTGATGGTATTACTTTGCGCTGCGGCACTTGGGACAAAAGAGAGCAATCCCAACCCAATCATAAAACTCATGCAACAGCCCCATAGCCCGGTCAAAATGCTGCTCCCCGATGCTCTTCGATCGGTCTTAGACCATCCTAAATTCTGCATCATTTGCACCGATCTGATAAAAAGTTGCATGGATAATGCCTATGTTTTTTGCCTCCTCATTGTATCAATTTGTGCATCAATTTATGATCTTTAAAATAGAGTTAGGATCTTCAAAATAGAACCAATTAAAGTAACTCTCCCATTTGGTTGATCGAATCCTAATCTCAACCATCTCCTCTAAAAGTCTTCTAAAACCGATCGATAGTTATCTCTAAAGTTGTTTCTAAAATATTACTTTAGAAATAGAACTGAATAATTTTTAACAAATTAAATATAAATTTAAACTCACTTAAATGCAGACGTAGACTCAATTAGAGGCCGTTATTTGTATCAATATTACTAAAATATATATTCCTATTTATAGGATTTTCAAGTATAATTGAGTTTGCGTTTATTGCGAACCTTTTCAACCTTGTAAGGGATTGCAATAGACTGATTTTAAATTTCATTCACTGCTCTGGAAATTGAAAGTGTAGGACAATCTAATTCTCATCTTTTAATCTAATCTGTCTTTTATCACATCCAAATCAAACTTAATTTGAAATTCATCGAACCCAGTCAAGGTTGAATCTATAGCTTTCATGGGGTTCATTCATTAACCTGATTTCGTGATTATTTCTGTCATGCCCGGTAGTTAGAGTCAGAAATCTCGATCTAAGTTGAGCCAATACAGCTTGTTGAATAGTGTTAATAACACGTCACTGTTCATAGAATCCTACTTAGCTATAATTCTAAGATTCGATATGATTTTAGAATTTGAAACTATTAAATTCCCTCCTTGGAAACATAGATGGTTTCGATCGTTTAAATTTCCTACATTTTCGATTTTGCCAGAGCGACGCAGTGTCTAGTCACTACACTCAGGAGGTTTTAACATGAAGATTGCCCAGATTGCTCCCCTTTGGGAATGTGTTCCACCCCCAGCCTACGGTGGCATTGAACTTGTGGTTTCGCTCTTGACTGATGAGCTAGTACGGCGAGGTCATGAAGTGACATTGTTTGCCTCTGGTGATTCCACAACATTGGCCAACTTAGAATCGGTCCATCCCAAAGCCCTTCGCCTTGATAAAAATGTTAAGGAGCATGGTATTTACGAAATGCTTCAGCTGAGTAACGTTTACGATCGATCGGCTGAATTTGATATCATTCATTCCCACATGGGCTGTGGTGCATTGCCATACTCTCGACTGGTGAAAACCCCAACATTGCATACACTGCACGGTATTTTTACGCCAGACAATCGTAAACTCTTTTCTCATGCAAAGAGCCAACCCTTTATCAGTATTTCTAACAACCAGCGTGATCTAGAACTAGATCTCAACTGTACCGCCACGGTATATAACGGAATTGATGTTGACCGACATAAGTTCCATGCAACGCCCGATGAACCGCCCTATTTAGCATTTCTCGGTCGGATGTCCATTGAAAAAGGGCCACACAATGCGATCGCCATTGCCAAAGCAACTGGATTGCCCCTCAAAATGGCCGGGAAAATTGATCCCGTAGATGTAAATTACTTTGAATCTGAAATCAAACCGCATATTGACGGCCTACACATCCAATTCCAAGGCGAAGCCAATCACGTTCAGAAAAACGAATTGATGGGGGGAGCAATAGCAACCCTATTTCCCATCACTTGGCGCGAACCCTTTGGGCTAGTGATGGTTGAGTCCTTGGCCGCAGGTACGCCTGTGATTGCCATCGAATTGGGTTCGACCTCGGAAATCATTACCCCCGACGTCGGGTTCCTCTGTGACACGCTAGCGGAGTGCATTGAAGCCGTAGCCAGGGTTGGGTTAATCGACCGATCGCAATGCCGCGCTCATGTTCGTAAAAACTTCAGTGTCCAATCAATGACGACGGGCTATGAAATGGCCTACCAAAGTTTGATTGGATCGAAGTTTACTCATAACAGTTTCATTCGACATAATCCACTGTTGCAGCTTGCTTCTTAGGATTCTCTAAGTTGGAGGATTCCCTCATTCTAAGTTTATTTGACGTCTTGTTTGATTTCAAGTTTGTTTAATTTCTCTTTAGTTTTAGGTTCTCTCTATATGGATATGACTCAGCATCTGAATCAACAGAAAAGCTTTGTGCGTTATTCCCGTCGTCAGGCGATCGCCTTGATATCAGACCATGGTGATCCAGCGGCAGATATTGGGCGCGAAGAAGCGGGCGGGCAGAATGTCTATGTGCGTCAAGTGGGGGAGGCATTGGCGAGATTGGGTTGGCAGGTTGATATGTTCACACGAAAAAGCAAAACAGAAGATGCAGACATCGTGCAACATACGCCTCATTGTCGGACCATTCGATTGAAAGCAGGCCCCGAGTCATTTGTCCCGCGAGATGAAATTTTCCAATACATGCCAGAATTTCTGGCTTCATTCCAAGCTTTCCAAACCAAAGAAGGCATGATTTATCCACTGATTCATTCAAATTATTGGATGTCTGCTTGGGTTGGATTACAGCTTCAAGCCAAACAACGAGCGCAACTGATTCACACCTATCACTCTCTAGGTGCGGTGAAATATCAGTCCGTTAAAAAGCAGCCCGCCATTGCCTCAACTCGATTGGCTGTTGAACAGGATGCCTTGGAGCAATCCGATTGTGTAGTAGCCACAAGTCCGCAGGAAGTAGAGCATTTACGGAGTTTAGTGTCGGCGAAGGGCAATGTAGAAATCATTCCCTGCGGTACGGATATTAAGAATTTTAAACGCTTGTCCCGATCGCAAGCCCGATTAAAACTCGATATTCCGGCTCAAGAACAAGTAATTCTGTATGTGGGCCGATTTGACCCACGCAAAGGGATCGAAACTCTAGTTCGGGCAGTGGCTAAACTGAAAATAGAACAACCCGATGCGCCGTTGCGATTAGTCTTAGTGGGCGGAAGCGAGCCGGGTCAGTGCGATGGTTTGGAGCGTTTACGGATTGAAAGATTACTTCATGAGTTGGGGATTTTCGACTGTACGGTGTTTGCGGGCCGGGTGGGTCATGATTATTTGCCCCTGTTTTATACCTCTGCTGATGTCTGTGTAATTCCGAGTCACTATGAGCCGTTTGGATTGGTGGCGATCGAAGCGATGGCCTGTGGAACGCCCGTTGTGGCTTCGGATGTGGGCGGATTGAAGTTTACGGTGATTCCAGAAGAGACCGGGCTTTTGGTCCCGCCCGAGGATGTGGATGGATTTGCCGAGGCGATCGATCGTCTCTTGGGTCATAGTCTATGGACGCAGACAATCCGACGAAATGCAGCGCTGCGGGTGCAACAGAACTTTAGCTGGGAAGGGGTTGCGATTCAGTTGAGTGACCTATATCGCAGGTCTTTGGCGCAGTCGATTACTCAGCCAGCGATTACTCCACCAGAAGTGGTGGCATCAAGTTCTTATCGTCTAGCCTCTTAGCGCCATTCCGGTTCCACGGGTGAAGACTCTTGTCCTATGATGGACTTACCAAGAATCTTCACCCACTTAGCTATGGCCGTTTCTATTTCGGTTGACATAGGTGCGGTTACGTATCCTGACTGCGATGGCCAGCTACTGTCCGACAATCCAAAACAGTTTCGCTGTATTGTTATGATTAAAGAAAATATAGAGATCCTGTTTGCGGATGACCCTAATGTCTATCCGATGGTCAGCCTTTTAGGGGATTTGTAGATCTCGATCGCCTTAGACAGCAAGCAAATAATCGGGCCGATCAAGCTGAAAATCGGGCTACTCTGGCGGAAACCCAAGCTCAAAAGCTGGCGGCAGAACTTCGAGAACTCGGAATCAAGCCCAATGGGCTTTAAGGTGTAAAGTCACGATCGCCATGGAAACCCCGCTTCAATCTCTCCATAACGGCACCTGGTTTAAACTGATCTGTGGTGCTAGTTCTCAACATATTCCGACCATCCGTAATTGTGCGGTGGCCTATGCCATAGCCGGGGCAGATTGCATTGATCTCGCCGCAGATCCAGCCATTGTACTTGCAGTAAAAGAAGCGATCGCGGCCATTCAACCCGACTATCCAGATGTTAATCCTTGGCTCATGGTCAGCCTGAATGATGGCGAAGATCCCCATTTTCGTAAAGCTGAGTTTGATCCTGAAACTTGTCCAACCGATTGCGCTCGGCCCTGCGAGAAGGTTTGCCCGACCGACGCGATTAAATTTTCACCCAGTTTTTCTGGCGTAGTCGATTCACTTTGCTATGGCTGCGGACGCTGTTTGCCCATTTGCCCGATTCAAACTATTCAGGCGCGCCCCTATGTTTATGCCCCAGAGGTGATTGTGCCCATGGTATTGGCGTTGGACATTGATGCGATCGAAATTCATACCCAAATTGGTCGAACCCAAGACTTTATGCGGCTTTGGCAAACCATCAAGCCAAACATTCATCAGCTCAAATTACTGGCCATAAGTTGCCCCAACGGTCCAGGAATGGCGGACTATTTACAAGATTTGAGCCAAATGCTATCGCCGCCAACGGATCCCCTACCTTGCGCGTTGATCTGGCAAACCGATGGACGACCCATGAGCGGAGATATTGGTGACGGGGCAACGAGAGCTTGCATCCATTTAGGGCAAGCTGTTTTAGCCTTAGATTTGCCGGGATTTGTTCAGCTAGCGGGTGGAACAAACAATCACACAGTGCCTAAACTTACGCAATTAGGGTTATTCCCCCCAAAAAACGATCGGCATTTAGCGGGGATTGCCTACGGAAGCTATGCCCGATCGCAGCTCCAGCTTATTTTGCAGCAATTAGAGTCGCTCGGAATTAACCATCTTGAGGAATACCCCGATCTCCTAGAAGAAAGCGTTAAAATAGCAAGTAAGCTCACCGCAGCGCTCAAACGCGAACGAAGCCCAAAAAATCCAGATAAGCTTTAACTAGTCCGTTTTCTGACCCGTTTTCCAAATAGTTGTCCCAACGTTTTTGAAACGATTACCTATGACTGTATTGCGCGATGATTTTGAGCTTGCTCCATCTGTTCCGTCAGAAAATATTCTCCCAGACGGTATTTCGTCAGACAATGACGATGCGATCGTGCCCATGACTGCCGAGGAAGCAGCGTTGAGTGCGGAAGCAGCGATCGTTGAAAGTCGCATTACCGATGATTTGAATAAGCTGCTGGAGATGCTGCCCACCGATCTTCGGGATAAACTCCATGCCCATCCTGATAAAGACAAACTCATTGAAGTAGTCATGGATGTGGGTCGTCTTCCGGAAGCACGGTTTCCTGGTAAAGCTGAGTACCTGAGCGATCGGCTGATCACGCAAACCGACCTAGAAGACTGTATTAAGACGATCGGGGACTTCGGCGGCGACAATCGGGCCGGAATTGAGCGCACACTTCACCGAATTAGCGCTATTCGCAACCGCCGGGGCGACGTGATTGGGTTGACCTGTCGGGTAGGTCGCGCTGTTTTTGGCACCATCAGCATGATTCGAGATTTAGTCGAAAGCGGTAAATCTATTCTTATGCTTGGTCGCCCTGGTGTAGGCAAAACCACTGCCCTGCGAGAGATTGCCCGTGTCCTCGCTGACGATTTGGGCAAGCGCGTCGTGATTATTGACACCTCCAACGAAATTGCAGGGGATGGCGATGTCCCCCATCCTGCGATCGGTCGTGCCAGACGGATGCAGGTCGCGAAACCTGAGTTACAGCACCAAGTCATGATCGAGGCAGTAGAAAACCACATGCCTGAGGTGATTGTGATTGATGAAATTGGGACAGAACTAGAAGCAATCGCCGCCCGAACGATCGCAGAACGCGGGGTTCAGTTGGTAGGGACCGCTCACGGAAACCAGTTAGAAAATCTGATGAAAAATCCGACGCTTTCCGACTTGATTGGCGGAATTCAGTCGGTGACATTGGGGGATGATGAAGCCCGTCGGCGCGGATCCCAAAAAAGTGTCCTAGAACGAAAAGCGCCCCCCACTTTTGAAGTTGCTGTCGAAATGCTGGAACGTCAAACCTGGACGGTTCATGATGAAGTGGCTCAGACCGTTGATATGTTGTTACGCGGACGACAGCCTAATCCTCAAGTGAGATCTGTCGATCGTTCTGGTAAGGTTACGATCGCCAACGAATCCGGTGGACCCGTCGCCACTCCACCTCGAAACCGTAACGTCCGAATGGTGCCCTTAGGGGGCCAAGGCGGTGACTATGCAAATCCGAACAATGGCTATGGGACGAGCGGCGGAAATTACGGAATTTCCAGCGGTGGCGGACGTTATGGCAGTGGCGGTTATGGGAGTTCGCGCATTCCCAGTGGTAACGGTTCTAGCAATGTCGTCGTTCCAGAGCAGCCTTTTGGTTGGCGATCGAATGGCCGCATGACTCCCATGTCAAATGCTAGCCCGGAACGGCGGGAATTTGAATCCCTATTGGAATCCAAAATTGGTAATACCTTTGACGATTTGGACATCACCGAAACCTCCTTTGGACCGAATGGAGAAGAGTTGCCACTAAAAGTCTATCCCTACGGCATCGGACGACATCAGTTAGACCAATTGATTTCGACGCTCAATCTACCCATTTATTTAACCAAAGACATGGATGATGCAGATGCGGTCTTAGCTCTACGATCTCACATCAAAACCCATTCCAAACTCCGTCACATTGCCAAATCCCGCCAAATCCCAATTCATACCCTTAAATCCAGCAGTATTCCCCAAATTGCCATCGCATTGCGGCGATTGTTATCAATGGAAGATCTGCACGATCCAGACTCATTGGATCTCACTGCCTTCACTCGAACCGAGGACAATGACGAAATCGAAGCTCTAGAAGAGACGCGACTCGCCGTGGAACAGATTGTCATTCCAAAAGGTCAACCCGTGGAGTTGCTGCCCCGATCGGCCCTGATTCGTAAAATGCAACATGAACTAATCGAGCATTACCATCTGAAATCTCAGAGTTTTGGTGATGAACCCAATCGACGGCTAAGAATCTATCCGGCATAAAATCTGACTAATCCGATTCGAGTTGATGTATCTGGCTACTTGGATACCTCAGCTCGAATTCTTACAACCGTCCGAGGTAAAACACCTACCAATAAGGCAAAGGCTTCATCAGGCACAGCTTTTACGGTGTCCAACGTAAAATAATTTTCAAATTGCTTCAGCATCATCCTGACCCGATCGCCGGGGTTTGGGTTGTCCGTTATTTGCTGAGCCAGACGAATCCATTGCCGACGAATCAAGTATGCTTTCTGTCGTTCTTCATGGGAACGCGGCTCTCCTATGGATAAATCTCCTACCGCAATCACCTTTTGACAACTGCGATCGAATTGACCGCCGATTGCCGACCCCGGACCCGCAAATTCAGCATGAAACGGCTTGATCAGAATCAAACCATTACGCTTGCGGCTGTTGATCATCATCAACTGTCCCTGATGAAGTTTCTCTAAAATCTCGGGCACGGGGATGACTCACCGATAAAATTTTGAATATTGAGATTAAATTTAGATCCGACCATCGAACTTGAGAAACTTAAAATAAACTAAAGCCTCTAAAATCATCATTATCTTGACTATGAGCTTATTGTAAATCAGTCTTCTAGATCTGGCCTATCTACCTTACATACTGAAATTGAATAGTTTTCTAATAATTTTAATTGCCATCATTCTAAAGCATATGGTCATTATCCGATATGTCGATGGAGCATCATCTGCTCTTCAAAATGCCATAACGATGGATTCCACGATCGAATTTCCCGATGAATTCCATAGCCCAATTGCAAATACAAGCGACGAGCCGCAGCATTTTCCGCCAAAACATGGAGATACAAATCTGATTGATTCCATAAACCAACCTGTCGTTCACAGGCTTGAACAAGCTGCTGAGCCACTCCAAGGCGACGATAATCAGAAGCCACCGTCAAACTAGCTAGATATGCATAAGAAATGGGCTGACAAGAAAGATTGGGTTTCTGAATCGTTACTTCGACAGTTCCAACGATAGAGCTTGAGTCACCATTTGGGTCAACGGCCACAAACGCTTGGTATGAACTTTTACGCTCCATCCGCATTTTTAAATCCGCCTGAATGCTTGCCCGAGCAATCGGATGCATCCAAGCATAGGGAACTAAATTAAACCCTTGAACTAACACCTTTGACATTCCCACAACATCAATCAGCTGTGCTGATCGGACAGAAATACTGACGGGACATTGGTTCTGGGGTTGCGTGGAATTAGGCAGTGAAGAAATACTGGTCACATGCTTAGATTTTATTCTTAGCACCTTAAGTTTAACAATTTTAGGCCATTATTCCTATAAAAAATCTGCCCTTCTATCCCATCGAACCCCAAAGGGCAAATGAAATAAAAGGGCAGACTCAAGCCTAGTCGATCGGATTTATTTCCCAATGCGTGGAGGTTCGCGAAATGCAATTGCAAAAAACAGAACGCCAATGGCTAAAGCCAAAATCAAAATGTAAGCAACACTTTCCATACAGATATTCTTCCTAAAAGGTGATTTATCCGAATGAGAGATATTTAGAGATAAAGTCAAAGTTATCAAACCCTATCTCTAAAATCCTCTCAAGCACAACTAAACTCGGCCTTCAGCCCGCTCAGAAGGCGTAGCTTTGTCGCCTAGCTTCTGATAGAAGCCCCACTCTAGCTGTTCTTCGCTCAGTTCTGGATCAATCCCTGCGAACACGTCCCGGAAGATAGTCCGAGAACCGTGCCAAATGTGACCAAAGAAGAATAGCAGCGCAAACACAGCATGACCAAACGTGAACCAACCACGAGGGCTAGTTCTGAACGTTCCATCAGAATGTAAGGTTTCACGATCGAACACAAATGGCTCACCCAGTTGAGAAGAACGTGCATACTTCTTAACAACGGCGGCATCTGAGAAACTTTGACCGTCTAATTGACCACCTCGGAAGGTGACAGTTACACCCGTCTGTTCAAAACTGAGTTTGGATTCAGCCTTGCGGAACGGAATGTCAGCCCGAACGACACCATTTGCATCGGTCAGTACGGTTGGGAAGTTTTCAAAGAAGTTAGGTAGACGACGAACGAAAAGTTCGCGTCCGGTGGCATCAGTAAAGACCGGGTGCCCTAACCAGCCTTGTGCAATTCCATCACCCTTGTTCATCTGACCCGTACGGAACAGACCACCTTTCGCGGGGCTGTTTCCGACGTAGTCATAGAATGCAAGCTTTTCAGGAATATTGTTGTAGGCCTCTTCGATCGTACCGCCATCCGCGATAGTCGTTTGGACTCGGCGCTGAATTTCCTGCTTGAAGAATCCACTATCCCACTGATAGCGGGTAGGTCCAAACAGCTCAATCGGCGTAGTCGCATTTCCGTACCACATTGTCCCAGCAACGATAAATGCTGCAAAGAACACAGCAGCGATACTACTGGCCAGCACGGTTTCGATGTTACCCATTCTAAGTGCCTTATACAGACGCTCAGGCGGACGCACCGTCAAGTGAAATAGTCCAGCGATAATCCCTACAATTCCAGCTGCAATGTGGTGAGCCACAACGCCACCTGGATTGAATGGGTTAAACCCAGATGGTCCCCATTCCGGTGCGACAGGCTGGACACTTCCAGTTATTCCGTAAGCATCAGAAACCCACATCCCTGGTCCCCACAGACCTGTTAGGTGGAAGGCTCCATAACCAAAGCAGAGTAGCCCCGACAAGAACAGATGAATCCCGAACATCTTCGGCAAATCCAGAGCAGGCTCGCCTGTCCGTGGATCGCGGAAAAGTTCCAAATCCCAATAAACCCAATGCCAAACTGCTGCCAAAAACAGTAGGCCGGATAAAACGATGTGCGCCAGCGCAACACCTTCAAACGACCAAAAGCCTGGATCAACGCCAGACTCACCCGTAACGCTCCAGCCGCTCCAAGACCCTGTCACGCCCAAACGAGCCATGAAGGGCATTACGAACATGCCTTGCCGCCACATCGGGTTCAAAACTGGATCGCTTGGGTCGAAGATCGCTAATTCGTAAAGCGCCATCGAGCCAGCCCAGCCAGCAACCAGAGCAGTGTGCATCAGGTGAGTGGCAATCAGTCGACCTGGATCATTGATCAGGACAGTATGAACACGGTACCAAGGTAGTCCCATGTAACTACGCTTCTCCTATTAATAACGACTGCAATGCTTAATCTAGAGCCTTTTATTCAAAGTGCTAGGTACTGTAAATGTACCAGACGTAAGCTATCGTAAACGATCTCTCACTCACTTTTAATTAGCTCCACGTCAACCCAAAGCCTTGAGCCGACAGACTGAGCATTGCATTGAAAACTTCGGTTTTGTGTATAACGAAGTGTAACTAGTGTGAGAACCCTTTGCAAGAAAGGCGCGATCATTCCGGCCTTGGGGCGTAAAATCTGCAACAATTAGTTACAATATTGACACCTCTCCATAGTATTTTGAATAGACCAACGTGAGGAGAATTCTATGACCGAATCCACTATGCCCGCCTTTCAACCCACCTCTATCTACTTCGAGAATGAAGGTAAGGACGTGGTGGCATCCAGCGGAGCCAACCTCCGAACTAAGGCAATAGAAAACCAGATCGATCTTTACACCATGATGGGAAAGATGATGAACTGCGGTGGATACGGACAATGTGGAACCTGCGTTGTCGAAATTTTGGAAGGCTTAGAAAGCCTATCTCCTCGAACAGCGATCGAAGAAAAACGTTTCAAGAACAAACCTGACAACTATCGTTTAGCCTGCCAGACCACTGTTAATGGTCGGGTTCGAGTAGCCACAAAACCCAATGCCAAAAATAAAAAATAAACGCAGTCACAGAAGTTACGCAACTACGCCCACTTAAAATTCCAGGCCAGCTTAGAAATGGCAGTAACAATTCTTCATATCTGAGTCCTCGTTCCAAGCCGAATGGTATTCTTAAGACTAATTACATTTTTGTTCGTCAATCCTAAGAATGGACTCAGCGCTATGCAAGTTAATGAACTCGGTTTCGTCGCAACTATTTTGTTCGTCTTCGTACCATCTATTTTTCTGATCATCCTCTATATCCAAACCGCGAGTAAACAAAGCTAACAATGAAAATTGAGGCTTTATCACCGCTTTAAATTTAATCCAAAACACTCTGTGTCGCCATGGCTCAATGCTCACTGGAGACCAGAGTATTTTTTCATGTAACTTTTTTTGGCAGATATCTATTATCGATACTATTTTGCTGTCTCCGGTGGATCGATTAAATGGGCATAGAGCATCTGTAAGCGCATTTTTGGAATATGGGGCCAGCCACCTTCTTCCTCAATCACCCGCATAAGTTTGTAAAGTTCTTGACGGTTTTGGGGCAGCGCCTGTTGAAAGGCTCCTTCAGTGATTCCTCGATGGAGTCGCTCCAATACTCGTAACAACTCGACGAGCGCGATCGCATTGTCATGATTATCCTCAACCAAAGTTCCCACTAACTCCGAAAGCGTTGTCAGCAAAGCCTCACGTTTCGCTTGCTGTTCTTGACCCATTCCACTATCCATCATCGTCCTGTCTACTACTAAGCGGCTACTGCACTTCACCCTACCGCTGAGCCGTCGTCACCCACAAGCCTCAAACCAATTCCTTATTCACACGTTTTAAATAGACCACCAGATAAACCAGCAAAGCTTTCAAAAATTAGATGAGATTTCTTAATTTCCAAGCCGATCGTCTCATAGTTTGTAACGATACTTCACAGTTACGGGCGATCGTCTCATCAATACCAAGGAACGGGGATTAACCCATGTACAATGCAATCAAAGGTTAATAATGTCGTGTGCCAGTTGTTCATTGTTGCACGGGTATTCTTAACTACTTTTGACTAATCTGTTTGACACTTGACTTTTGAGGTTGACCATGAGGTACCGCGCATTCATCGCAACGCTGTTGGCATTTTGCCTCAGTGTGTTCATCACAGCTTGTAGTGAGACTCCTGAGACGAAAGAGGGGAAAACCTACGAAGAGATCGTCAATACAGGTCTCGCAAATAGCTGTCCCACTATCGAAGCAACAGCTCGCGGGGCGATCCCTTTTGGGACGGATGAATCTTACACCATTCAGAATCTCTGCCTTCAACCCACTAACTTCGCCGTCAAGGTCGAAGGAGAAAATCGGCGTCAAAACTCTCAATTTGTTCCCGGTAAAGTTGTAACTCGTTACACCTCATCCATTGACTCTGTAAGCGGTAGTCTATCGGTCAACGAGGATGGCAGCTTGACCTTCAAGGAAGAAGATGGGTTTGACTTCCAGGCTGTGACCGTATTACTTCCTGGAGGCGAACAGTTCCCAACACTGTTTTCCATCAAAGGTTTGGTCGCGACGAGTCAACCGGGTGCTAACGGAATCAGCTCCTCCACTGACCTGAAAGGTGAATTTAATGTCCCCTCTTATCGGACAGCGAACTTCCTTGATCCCAAATCACGCGGTCTCACCACTGGTTATGAAAATGCCATAGGGTTGCCTGGAAGCACTGACGCTGACGAACTCGTTCGTGAAAACAAGAAGCGCTTCTTAAGTGAGAAGGGTAATATTTCTTTACAAGTCACTAACGTCAACATCGAAAGTGGTGAAGTCACTGGTAACTTTGAGAGCTTCCAACCTTCTGAAAGCGATATGGGTTCTAAAAAACCTAGTGATGTTCGTATTCGTGGTGTTTTCTACGCTCGCGTCGTACCTGCCTAGTTTTGAACTAGTTACGCAGTGCGATTGACATACCACTGAACTGTATAAGGAGACTTAGGTAGATATTCTAGGTCTCCTTTATAGTTTGAAGATAAAGTATATGAGTTATTTCAAGCAGCCCTAGTATATTATTGCTGTGAATAATATAACGATCGGAATAGTTCCCCCTACAACTGGAGACAGAAACGTTGAGTTTGATCTAATTTAAATTTTAACGGAGTTCAGTATAAATGCGATTGAGTTGCTTTGAACTACGCTTTTAACTAGAGGTATGGAAAATTGTTCTTAATTTTTCTTTTAGACTCCTAGTCACCTTCTCTACCGCCCTAGGAATGTTATGCCTGAATTAATCGCACCAGATCTAAAAAATAGTAGCTTGCTACTGTTGAAAGACTATCAAGAGAATCCTAATTCCCGATTACGGAATCAAATCGTAGAAATGAATTTTGGACTTGTTCGTAAGGAGGCTTATCATTGGATTGGTCAATGTAAGGAGAGTTATGAAGACTTGGTGCAGGTCGGGTGTCTGGGATTAATTCGGGCGATCGAACGCTTTGATATTAGCCGGGGGTATGCCTTTAGCTCCTTTGCACTTCCTTATATTCGCGGTGAAATTCAGCACTATTTACGGGATAAAAGCCCAACTTTAAAAATTCCACGACGTTGGCAAGTAATTCAACGTCAAGCGATCGGAGTCATTCGTCAGCTTCAAAATGACTTACATCGCCCGCCCACCGACCCGGAAATTGCGATCGCCCTTGAAATAGAAATGAGTGAGTGGCAGGAGGTCAAAGTCTCCCTTAAAAATCGTGCCTTAGTTAGCTTAGATGCGCCCATCTCCGATGACGACCAAGGGTCTGCCTGCTTGGGAGATATGATGCCTGACCAGCAGTACCGAAGTTTTCAACTTGCCCAAGAAGATCAAATCCGGATTCAGCAGGCACTGCAACAAGTTGAAAATCTAACCCGTCAAGTTCTAGAGTTTGTATTCCTGCATGACTTAACTCAGAAAGAAACCGCAGAACGTCTTGGTATTAGTTCTGTTACTGTGTCTCGGCGGGTCAAAAAAGGAATTGAAACTCTTAAAGTTTTACTTTCTAGCAGCGAAAATTAGCCCTTCTCATCGGTTAAACGGGGTATTTCCATATAATTACGCAGGAAACAACTCAAACTTCTAACCCTTCACTTATAAACTGTGTCACGTATTAAAATAGCGAGTATCTTGAAGGAAAGTTTTGTGGGGAATGGATAATGCGTAGACCTGCTTTTTGGGTGATCGCAGGTGTACTAGCGATCGGATTGACCTCTTGTGGTGGTGAAGAGGCTCAGACTCCACCCACTCCTTCTGCCTCTCCCAGTACAACTGTCGCCTCACCTTCTGAAAAAACCTCTTCGTTTTCGACGGGGACTGTAGTTGTTCAGAAAGGAAAGGATGGGAAAGATATTAAATCTAAGAGTTCTAATGCAGTTCCAGGATTAGTTCAGTCAACAGATCCAGCCGATCGGGCTAAGTTCGTTCAAAATAATATTAAGTCCCAGAAGACCGATCGCATTGATCCGTTCTCCAGCCTGCCACCTTTGATTGCATTCACAACGCCAAGAGTGGCCGGAACAGGGCTATCTCCAGATGCGAGAAAGGCGGATGGCGACAAAAGCTCATCTGTTCCTGAATTACCGAAATTTCCCGAAGTTAAGTTCCCAGACGTTCCCTCCTTCCCTAAACCTTTCGGATCAAGTCCCTCGCCGTCAAAGCCTTCAGGTGTTCCACTTTCACCCTCCACGCCAGCTTCCCAACCCTTAGGGATTCCAACTCTACCGCCAATTCCACAACCTACTTTGGCTCGTCAAGTTGAAGTTACAGGGGTTGTGAAAGTAGGTAATACTGTCCAAGCGATTCTTAAGGCTCCCAATGAACCAACCAGTCGGTATGTGGGAGTGGGACAACTGCTCTCGAATGGCCAGATTTTAGTGAAACGGATTGAGATTAATCCAGGTTCAGAACCGATCGTTGTTTTAGAAGAAAACGGTATTGAAGTTCGCGTCATGGTGGGATCTAGCAAGAAAGCAGCACGTTAGTGTTTGGATAGAAAATAAAAAAGAGGACGACATCAGTAGGTATGCCGCCCTTTTTTTTGTTTAACTAGTTGCACATCAGAGCGTTTTATAGACTCGGGTCTGGTCTTAGCCTGCGATCGTAACTTGCTCTGCATTCACCGCAACTGCACCGTTCTGCTCATTAGCAATCTCAATTAAGCGATTGAGTTGGTCTTGGCTTGGAGCCTCACCCTTCAGGACCACGGTTCCACCCGTTTGAGCAACCCAAACCGTCTCGATGTCTGCACCTGAATCAACACCT
>JANXWB010000079.1 GCA_025351345.1 Synechococcales cyanobacterium GL140_1_metabat_312 | reverse complement strand
GATAAAGGGAATTCTGAAAACCATTGGAGCTAGAACTTATCGTGATTTGCTGACAGCATTAGAAACTGCATTTCTAAGCGTGACTGAAAAGGACCTACTCGGTTGGTTTACGCATTGTTGTTACTGTACAGAAGAAAACTGGCAAACCTTACTAAATGAGGGCTGATTGACGTCCTGATTAGTGCCTCACTAGATTGGGAATGGCCATATACCATCACCAATCGTATTGTCATCGTTAGATTAAGCAGCTCTGTATCTGCTATTAATTCTGAGTCAGCTATTAATTCAGCTATTAATATTGTGATAAAGACGATCGGTCTCTACTATGTTGAAATTCAAATCTAAGATAACGGTGTTGGAATAGCTCCTGAGATTTTCGATCAGATCTTTGAGCCTTTTTCACCACGAAACCGAGGGGTGAGGGTATAGGGCTTGGTCTCACGATTGGCTATAAAATCATGCAAAAGCATTCAGAATTTATCACGGTCCAATCAATATTGGGGCAAGGCAGTATCTCTCGGCTCCAATTTTCTATCCAACTCGCAGTATCCTGAGAAGGGACTAGTTTAGGAGTTATTGGACGTGAGAAATGTCATGGTTACCTCACATTTTCTTGCCTTATTCTTAGGAATGATGATTTCCCTGATGACGGTGAGTCCCTCTATAGCTGCACCAGTTTGTCATACTATTCAAAATCAAACCGTTTGCATCCTTACGATTAAACGCAGCGCCAAAAATTATTGGGAATACAGTGCAGCCGTGAGCATTGATGGAAAACGAGGCCGCAAAGAACCCTACAACTGCCGTGGTCGCTATAAAACTCTGCGTGATGGAAGTATTGAATATTTTGACAATCCATCTATTGGAACCTTGGTTTGTAAGACCTATAAGCCTCGCCGTGTTGGGGTTCCAGCTACTTTGAGTAGGGATGAAAGTCAATAATTTAGATTTTATTTAATTCGTCCAACAACAACTTGCGGTAATATCAGCCACAAAATGGCCATATTAATTCAGGTACTATAACTGTACCCACCTACAATACTCCAGATTCCCTAAAATCCTATGTTTGAACTTCTTCAATATCGCAAGTTTCGCGATACGCCAAGTGTTCGTTTTTTTGATATCACCGTATCAACATCCAATGCCCGAGACTTGGTTATTCATCAAGGTCCAGCCGTCAGTCCAAATGATACCCATTCCGGATTTTGGCAGTTTTATCTTCATCCTCGCCAAGAAGATAATCTGTTAGCGTTAGCGGGTGGCCGGACTTTTTATATCGTAAATTTTGATTGGGATATTCCTTACCATATGGTTCGGCTTGAGTCTCAAGGCGATATTTTGCGCATTCCGCCGGGAACCTTTCATCGATCGGTCTCCGATCTTCATGGGTCCACAGTCCTGAATCAAGCAGTTCGAGAGATAACAACAACGATTGAGCGTGAATTTCGGGTTTATAGTAGTGCAGAAATTGCCCGCTTGCTCGCTATCACCTCTGCGTCTGCGGCCCCGCCAGTGATGCACGGATTTCACGATCGGCCTTTACGAATTGTGGCTTAAGTATCGGAGAGATTGGATGTCCGATGTAATTGAATGCTCAATAGGATTAAATACTAGAGTACTTCCGAATAGTGTTTGAGTTCTTGAGCCATTCGCCGCATTCCCTGCATTTGGTCATTGCGGATGAATGATAAGGCAAACCGCCCGATCGCTCCAGAGACCTTTTCTTGATAGAGGTATTTGGTCCGATTGGGTCCCACTTCTTGTAATTCCATAGAGACCTCGCTAGAAAATCCTGGAATTACCGCCCGCCACTGTACCCCATAGCCATCCATTACCTGTCGAACCTTCGCCCGAAACTCGATCGGTTCATCCCCCGGAACTCGCCGCACTGCCAACAACACCTCTTTTCCCGGCACAAACCCAGCGCGAGGACTACAGTCGTATAAAAATGTATTCCAAAATCGCCAGCGATCTTTATAGACTAGCGTCTCCCACACAGCTTGGCGTGGTGCTTCAATCACAATCTCGGTGTAGAGGGTTGGCATGAAGAGTTCCATTCTGGTTAGTTATCTTTCTCTTATTGTGCCAGGAATTTTGGCGACTATCCGGCTCTAGTGGGCCGAATTGATCTTAAAATCAAAGGCTGAACTTATGCTTTCAAAGCTGGATCTTGTTTTATTATGGCCACTCTGACCCCGAACCCGAGCTACAGTATCGCCCTTCAGGTGCAATTGCCTAATCGGCCCGGAATGCTTAGCTCCGTCATCACCGCTATTTCTGATCTTGGGGGAAGTCTGGGTCAGATTGAGTTAATTGAGCAAACCCGCGATCGGACCCATCGGTCTATCCATATTGATGCCTCCAGTGAAGATCATGCGGCAACGATTACGACAGCGGTTAGTGCGATTCCTGATGTAATGGTGGTGAGTGCGGTCGATCGTACATTTGCCATGCATCAAGGAGGCAAAATTACGGTTAATAGCCGTTTCCCCCTAACTCAACAATCTGATCTTGCCATGGCCTATACGCCTGGGGTTGGACGTGTTTGCAAGGCGATCGCTGCTGATCCTGAACGGGTCTATGAATTAACGATCAAACAAAATATGGTAGCGATCGTTACGGATGGGAGCGCTGTGTTGGGGCTGGGAAACTTGGGGCCGGAAGCCTCTATGCCCGTGATGGAAGGGAAAGCCATGTTGTTTAAGGAATTTGGCGGAGTTGATGCCTTTCCCATTTGTCTTGCGACTCAGGATACGGAGGAAATTATTGAAACCGTTAAACGAATTGCGCCCGTATTTGGGGGTGTGAATCTTGAAGACATTGCGGCTCCACGTTGTTTTGAGATTGAAGCGCGATTGCAAAAGGAATTGAATATTCCAATTTTTCATGATGATCAACATGGCACTGCGATTGTTGTTCTTGCGGCATTGACCAATGCATTGAAGCTGGTGAAAAAACCATTATCTCAAGTTCGTATCATTATCAATGGCGCAGGTGCCGCAGGTATTGCCGTTGGCACATTGTTAAAAAAAGGGGGTGCGACGGATATTTGGATTTGTGATTCTAAGGGGATTGTATCGATCGATCGTCAAGACATTAATGATTCAAAGCGTGAATTTGCCGTCAAGACGGCTGGCGATTTGAGTTTAGCGATGCGCGGGGCGGATGTATTCTTGGGTTTGAGTGCGCCGGGTGTAGTGAGTGTTGAAATGGTGAAGTCGATGAACGCAAGTCCGATCGTATTTGCTATGGCCAATCCTATTCCTGAAATTCAGCCGGAATTGGTTCAGGATATTGTTGCAATTATGGCCACTGGACGCAGTGATTACCCAAATCAAATCAATAATGTATTGGCATTCCCCGGACTCTTCCGTGGCGCATTAGATTGCCGTGCAACAACATTAACCACGAATATGTATTTGCAAGCCGCTCTTGCGATCGCTTCTCTTGTGGGTGATGAGGAAATAAGTAATACCAATATTGTACCGTCGGCCTTTGATTCTAGAGTCGCTCCGGCGGTGGCAGAAGCGGTGAAAAAAGCGGCGCGAGAAGATGGTAGCGCGTTGAAATAGATCAGTTTTTGAGTTTCTCCTTTACACGATTAATTGAGGGGGAACTCAAAAAGGAGAATTGCTGATAATTTTTATTTATATACTTTTATTCCTATACGGTATGGTTTTTGTATGACGATCGATCGTTTGGTAATCAATCTTTCTTATCTCAGTCAACGTCCGACAGGCCATACAGTGTATGCACAAAATGTTATTCCGCATTTACGATCGTTGTCGCCTACTATTCTAATTAATGAAGCCACCCTGCCAGAATGGAAATTAGCCCATCCTGATTTAGATCTTCAGCCCATCCCCACTAATATGAATCCTGACTATGGAAAAAAGGGCCATATTAGACGCTTGCTATGGACCCAATTTCAATTGCCACGTCAGGCTCGAAAATACCAGGCGAGTTTGTTGTTTTCTCCTCTCCCTGAGATTCCGCTTTGGTCCCGCACTCGGTCTGTTGTAACGCTTTATGACTTCATTCCTTATCGATTTTTTAAGCCTAATACAGCTCTATTTAAATATTATCGCTACTATATTCCACTGGTTCTAAAGCAATCAAAACACATCATTTGTATCTCCGAGGCGACGGCGAATGATGCGATCGAATTCTGTGGAATTGAGGCAAAAAAATTGACGGTGATTCCGCTGGCTTATGATCAGCAGAATTTTAGGTTTCTGGATTTACCACCTCAAAACTATGTGCTTTATCTTGGCCGATCGGACCTTTACAAAAATATCGATCGGGCGCTGCGTGCCTTTTCCCAAGTCCCTAATCATCAAGATTATGAATTTTGGATTGCTGGACCCGATGATCCTCGCCATACCCCATTGATTGAAGGCTTGGCTTGGGATCTGGGTATCAAAATCAAAATTTTGGACTATGTAGATTATAAAGAATTGCCAGTCTTGATTAATCATGCGATCGCGCTTGTATTCCCAAGTCTTTGGGAGGGCTTTGGGTTGCCCATCCTAGAAGCGATGGCTTGCGGAACGCCTGTGATTACTTCAAATGTGTCGTCGATGCCGGAAGTGGCAGGTGATGCGGCGATTTTAGTAGACCCGACGAATGTGAGCGAGATTGCAAGTGCGATCGCCTCTATTATCGCGGACACTTCGCTGCGGAATGATTTACGATCGCGAGGTTTACAGCGTGCCAAGCAATTTAGTTGGGTTACGACAGGACAACAAACATCCGATGTTTTAAAACGATATTTACGCCAAAATTCTAATCAATAACACCATTGAAAGGCTACTGAATTGATAAGCATTACTTGGGTGAGTGGGCTAAACTTAGATTTAATTTACTTCACTGCTTACAATTGCACTCCACATCCTTTCACTCCATACAGAAATTAGGTCACCTCATGAATCCATCCATTACTGAACTTCAAAGCGAACTCTGGCTACGAGGATTACTCACGATCGCTTGGTCTGATGGAAACTTTGACGATCGTGAAAAGCAACTCATCCACACGTTCATGGACCAAAATCCAGAGACCCCGCTTATTTCAGTTACGGGGGAGGAATTACAGTTGGCCTTTGCGGGTGATCCGGTGATGGGAGAAAATTTCTTACGGAGCGCCGTGATGGTTGCGTTGGCGGATGGCGTGTATAGCAGCGCTGAGGATGACATTCTAAATGGATTCTGTGATGCGCTGGGAACCAGTCACGAGATTTTGGAAACGTTACGTCTTACCTTGTGCGATCTTGAGGCTAAAACGGTTAGTCCATTGGTTAGCGAAAACTC
>JANXWB010000078.1 GCA_025351345.1 Synechococcales cyanobacterium GL140_1_metabat_312 | reverse complement strand
GGCCGATCGTGATTGCGATCGGCCCTCTTTTGCAACTATTTCTGTCTCATAAAAGTGTTTAAAATAGAAATATCATGGCAGTTATCGTTAGACCGTACTTCACAGTAATGCTTCGATCGTAACGGTACCGCCTTCTATAGTTTGAATTCTCAGATCATATCCCCCAGTAGCTGCATTCCGATTAATGGAGGTTTCGCAGGCAGAGAGGGTGACGAGTTTGGTGTTGAAGGTTGAGGAGTGTGCCGATCGTCGCTTAAGGGTGAGGATTCGATCGTATTAGCCGCGTGGTTCGATCTGAGCTGAATTCCAGTCAAGGTGATCGTGCGGAAATTACCTGAACGAAGGATCTGCTCTAATGGCTGGAGGAGCCGTGATAGGGGCTTCTATTGGCAATAAAGTTGCGATGTTAGAAAGGATTTCCTCGCAGCCAGGAGTGAGCAATTGAGCGATAAGCGCAATCATGAGTGAACCCTAGTCAATCAATATCTTTTGCAGAAAATTTATATCGAAACTCAAGGCTATCTATTCCATCTATTACTAGTGTGGCATCAAAAAAATTGACATGATAGTGAGATAGAGGACCTAATTTAGTCCATTTCGATTCCAATATTTTTGTCGGCAAATTAAACGGGGGAGAATTTATAAGCGCGGAAACGATAACATCTGGGAAGTTTGTAATGGGGTCAACAGATAAAGAAAGGTTGAATTTTTCAGGATCTTCTTGTGAAAATAATAAGTTCATTTCATCCGGAATCGATGAATTTACTTGCTCTGATAAAAGTTCTCTACTGCTACTGAAAATTCCTCTTGGGATAATATTTTTCTTACTAATTGCCATAGCAATGAAAATTCGTGTTATTTCATGCAAAGCCCACGCTACTATTTCTTGATCTTTTAATCTCCCTGGAATAAGACATAAACTTTCTTGTTTGAAATGAAAGATTTTACACCTCACATTTGTATATAATTCCCTATGAATTAACTCATAAATTTTTTCATTTCTTTCTTTGTCAGATTGAGGGGGTTGATAACGAGTAAATATTTGAGAAATGCGGACATTATGTGTTTCCTCTAATTCTTTTAACGCACGCTTGAGCCAGTCTCCTTCACGTTCGTTTCTTTCTTTTTGTGTAAAATCGTGAAGTAAATTTTCAAAAGCGAGATACATATTTCTAAAGGATTCAAATAAATCTTCAGACTCTTTAGATAATCGAAAATAGCGATAACTTGGGTGATGGCCAGAGGCTTTTATAGAATTTATATGAAGACCATTCTCATCATACACGGCAGCACATTTCACACCGATTTTTTCACACCACAAACTTTGAATTTGAAGATTTTGTTCATTATTATCCATCCACCAAACCAGGAAAGAATCTCTGTAGTTAGAGAGTCTTAGCTGTGTTATTTTACAAACTGACAGAAGGTCTAAAAATTGCTGAGCATACTCATAGCAGATTTGATATATCTCTTCCACTGTTGATTCGTCCACTGTTGATTTGGGGAGTGAACCTCGTACAACAAGATATTGAATTCCTGATCTGATTTCAGCTTGCCAACCATCATCGAATTTGATTATCTCATCTACATTACTAGGTGTATTCAGTTCAAAAGCAACTCCAGAGTTAAAAATGCCGTTCTTGATTAACTCAATATTTCCGAGAGTTGTCATGATTTTTCTCAGTCCTAAATTTTATTTTCTATTTTTAAGATGAAATATATAAATACTTACTTACATGTTCTCCTTGAATTCTTCCATCGGCTCATCAAAATCATCTGACATAATCATTTTCCCTTCCCAACTTCCGTAGCCATGCAGAGGCTTTGGCTCTACGCTTTCTGTTGATTGAATCGGCGAAGCTACCCGTTTACTTTGGAGGAGAAGCTCAACGTATTGGAGGACTTCGGATTGGAGAGCCTCAGAATGATCTTCAAGCTTCTCTAAAAGTGCAGGTTGAACCATGGATTTGCCTCTTTGAGACTCACTAGTTTCAATTATAATATGAACTCTTCAGTCGCAATTAGCCTGGATAGCCGATCGATCGCCCAAATCAGCAAAGGAGTTCGGGATTATGGCAAATGCGATCGGGAAAGGGGAAATGCGATCGGCTGTTGAAGAAACGGGCGATCGTGTTAAGGGAAGGGCGATCGTTTTTGCTGCAATTGAGGGGGGAAAGGACGATCGGGATTCTCGTTCCGGGAAGTGTCGCCAACGATCGGGCTATAATTAAATTTAACATTGTTTCTCCTCAAGCCTTATACTGAACGCCTCAGAAGCACTGCAACAAGCCGAATTTACCACCAACGCAGATGGGCAATCGATCGTCCAACTCAATCTATCTGCCTGGGAAATCATTCAATCTGCTGTGCAATCGCAGGATGATGACACCGAAGACGAAACCTTAATGATGCAACTATTTCTAGACTTCATCACAGCAGATGCCCTAAAAAACAACATCCTTCAACCCTACACGATCGCACAGTCCGAAGCCGCTCACAGTCTCATTAATGGCATCGAACTGGATTATGACTAAACTCATCTGTAACGGATGGGAGATTTTATTCCATCCCAAGTTCTTTGGCTTGCAATATCAGGAACTTTTCGATCGCGTTACCCAACTCAAGCAACGACTCCCCGACTCCGAATTTAAAACGCACACGACCGTCAAACTATTTGCAGCTCTCACGATCGGCATCGAAACTAAAATTCCTGCGGATCCCTTTGCCAGTCACTTCGCACTTACCGGACCTCTGAAGCGGTATGGACGGATGAAGAAAATGGGATTAACAATTCCTAAAATCATACTGCTCTCTTTGTACGTCCACCAAATCGGCGAACGTGGCGAGAACCCACTCGAATAATCCAGATCTGAGCGTCTGGGTGACGGGCTTCAAGCCTATTGCAAGCATCTATTTCACGAGCATCAACTTCAAAGTCTCCAGTCTCAAGGTCAATTGCTACAATTTTGCTATGATTACCTGCTTCGATCTGGGGGCGTATTTGCGTTTGATAAATTAGATCGCCACGTTGAGCAAACTCTTCTTTGCTGTAACGGGGTTGACGTACTGCCATGATTGTGAATTTTCCTCGTTCATTGACTCATCTGTTATTATAACTGACCTGAAGCTGCTCAGAAAATTGCTTTCATTCACACTAAAACAATCTGAGTTGCGTTGCTTTAACATAAACAACCCATAAGATCATATTGCCAAAAACATATTTAACGTCTAACAACTCTGAAACGAACATAAGGTTGATAGGTATTAGGTGTAGGAGAACATCTCTCTTTCCCGAACACTTTTAAGCACTCTGCTCGATTATATGTGGCACGACCTACTTGAAATTCCATTCCAGCAATGGAAAGACTAACTTGCTTGCCATTGAAAGAAGCCTTAATTGCTCCCAAGATTTTATTGAGAGTTAACTCCCTCCTAATTTCATTAACGATAGATGGGGCTTTTTTACTAGCCTCTTCTAGAAGTTTTTGAAGTGATTCCGAAGCAAAATTTTGAAAATAGCTACTGGTGCAAGAGCCAGCACTGACTGTTGCATCTGCTGCTATGCATATTGCTAGTTTTGCTTCTTCCCTTTGACTCAATTCTTTAGAATAAATGACAATCCAGTTTCCTCCATCATTATCCCTTAATCCACTTTCGATACCAGGTCTGTTTGTTTTATGGTAGGCAAGAGCAGATTCAGAAAAAATCAATGCTCCGACTGGCGTGCTGCCCAAAAGAGCTAGATAAAGAACAATAGTACTCAAGCGAGTTTTGTTTTTCATTCGATTCTCCTCAACTAAATTACAGTCTGACAATTAGTAGGTGGAAAATTTCCACATATCTATCTAAATCAGGGGTGATAGGCAGAAGATTTCCGCAGATCCCCTAGGGCAAAAGAAGAATCTTTCCACCTATCCTTCCACCATATGAAGAAACACCGAATCTGTCAGCCTATCCCACCATGCAAAATCTACCAAAGAAAAAGATTCTAGACCAAGCGCAAAATCCACCCAGAAAGCTTCTAGACCAAGTTCGCGACGCCATTCGACTCAAACACTACTCTTATCGCACAGAAGAAAGCTACGTTCAGTGGATTCGGCGCTATATTCTCTTCCACAACAAGCGCCATCCCAAAATATGGCCGTCCCAGAAATCGAAGCCTTCCTCACCCACCTAGCCGTCACAGGCCATGTCGCCGCCGCCGCCCAAAACCAAGCCTTCAGTACCCTACTCTTTCTCTATCGTCACGTCCTAGATATCACGCTTGATGATCGCATTAATGCCCTCCGCGCCAAACGATCGCGCCACCTGCCCACCGTCCTCACTCCCCAAGAAGCCCGTAACGTCATAGCCCAAATGACCGGAGTTTATCGAATACTCGCCATCCTTCTCTATGGCAGCGGTCTACGCCTACGAGAAGCTTTACAACTGCGAATCAAAGATATTGACTTCGCCCAACACCAACTCATCATACGGGATGCCAAAGGTGGAGAAAGCCTAGTCACCCTGCTCCCAGCGCGATCGATCGACCCCCTACAACATCATCTAGAGCAAGTGCAAAAAGTTATTACGTATTGCAGCAAAGTAAAAATCTAATGAAGTGATTTGTTATGTGTTTTATTAGTATTCAGCTAGGCTGCTGCTATGTCCCGTGTTTAACCCCCTTTTCTTACTCCGTCCTAAGGTGACAAATGGGTTCTATGGAGCAGGATTTTAGATAAAATGCTTTGTACGGCCTCACATCCAGATCTTGCTATCTTTTTGACAAGATTGAAAAATATTGACTTCTTCTTGCAGAACTTACTGGGTTTCTCTAGCAGCTTTACCAAGTTTCTGTTTCTAGTAAACGGTCTAAACCTTGGGGAACTAGTCTGATATTTTGCTTTTTAATTTCTGCTAACGAGACCCATTTTGCTATGAACTTTGTATTGATTGAACCTTCATAACAAGTTAGCTCTTCTTTTTCGTACCATGATTTATCGATAAATTCAGCATCGTAGATAAAAACAATTTCATGCAATTGCTTTCCTTCATAGGCAAATATGTTTTCGATTACCTTAATCAGACTTAGATTCTCTACGTCAATACCAATTTCTTCACTAATTTCGCGTAGCATCGCCTCCCGACTGCTTTCTCCAAATTCTATTCCTCCCCCTAACGGACGACAAAAATAGTCTTGTTTTACTGAGTCAAAACATTTAGAGACTAAAATTTTATCGCCATTGCGGAATAAACAAATAGAAACTGGTCTAATAGCTCGCATTTGGTCCATAAGTCCTATTCTTATTAGCTTCAAGAAAAATCTTAGAAATCGTTTACATCATAGCAATGAAAGGATTAGGGGTTCAACGCGTTACCAAGGTTTTCTTGTGTAACAGCGATCGCATAACATTACCCTCGATTATTTTTTGTCCATCACACCCTGAGATCTTTAAATTTGGGATTGCTGAAGGCATAAATGACCGAATTAATCCGCATTATTCTCCCAATATTATGCCAGTCTGAACCTAAAATCGATCGGTCCAGGCTGGCATAATTCAATCCGATTTAAAATGGTCCTTAAGCCGCAGTCTGCTGCTCATCTAGACGTAGGAGACGACGATAGAAAGCTTGAGAAAAATCTGAAACGCGGCTGCGACGGTAGGTGAAAATGACATCGATCAAAAAGTCCACAAACTCAAAGTTCGCTAACATGACTTCATAACTCAAATCCGCATTTCCATCAAACTGAATCCGACAACGGCATAGATCTGCTGGCAAGTTTGAAACGTTCCAAGTCGCGATGAATGGGATACTTTCACCGCCCTCAATGTTGCGCTGACCTTCTAGATTTCCGCGTTGATACAAGCTGATGGCAAAGGGCAGGATTTGCTTTTTGCTAGCTTGGGGATAGTAGGGCGCATATACTCCACATTGAGGAGCAGGAGCGGGGGTGAGTTTTTCAATAGACATGGATTTTATAAGTTGTGATTTTCTAACTGACTCAGACGGTTGAGCTGAAATAAATGGTATTGGATCAACAAGATTCAGGCTGTAATTACTATTCCCCGATCGTTGTTGCACCTCTACATTAAAACCCGACTTGCCGAAATAAGGGTTTATTTTCTGGCAATTTTCCTGAAATCCAATAGTCCACCATCACTTGACCAAAGGCCCAAGCATTCCGATCGGGCGGCCCTGTTACATCTAGTAATAGTTCTACTAGGGGTCGTAAATCAAACGACAACAGATCTTGCGGTCCCTTGCTCAACAGCGTAAACAGATCGTAAGCCATTTGGATCTTCCCGAGCACCAAGGGTAGATGTTCCAGCGGGACCTGGGTGGCAAGTAAGGCTCCTAGTGCGGGTGAGCCTGTGGTGGCGGTGGATAGGAAGTTTAAAATGGGAGTTTTTAATAATGCGGTGAGACCTTGGGTTGTGGTCATTTGAAAACAGTAACGATCGATGATTTGGGCGGCAGCGACGGTTTTTGCTTCCCGACTTGAGAGAAACCGGGCCAACCGATCGCGCTTGGCTGGATCAAGGCAATCCATTAATGCCACTGAAAGATCGTCCTGACCCCAAGCCGCGCGATCGCTATCCCAAGTCACCAGCGGCAGAATCGTTCCATTGAGTAACGTTGCGCGATAGCTGATGGCGTCTCGAATTGAAATTTCTTTTGGTCGAGTGCCCGATCGCCAGTCATAGGGTGGATCCCACTCTCGGATCGGACGCAGACGATCGACTTGGTTAACCACAATAATGGTCGGAAGTGCTTTGAGTGATTTTAGGAAATCTAAATCCATTTGCAATGCTGGATCAAGTGCTGGTGTCACGAGTAGTAACGCATCACAGGTTTCTGCATGGTGCAACACTTGATTGCGAAGGTCATCACCATCAACTTGCTCATAACCGGGCGTATCCCAAAGCTGAAGCCGATCGGCTCCTATTTCCCACGCATAACTCTGAATCTTGTCCGTACTAGGCAGCGCATCGACAACGGCCTTGGGTTTGGTAAAAAGCGTATTAATCACGCTACTTTTGCCCGCGCCTGTGCGACCGATGAGCAAAAGATTAATCGGGGCTTGTTCGACAACACTCGCAGGTTGAGCTAAGAGAATTGCTTCTCGCAGGGTCTGGGTTTGGGGGTGCGAGTTGACAATGGATTGAGCTATGGATTGAGCTTCAGCCCTAGCCTCGGCGATCGGCGGTTGGGGTGCTGTTGTGCCGCTGTAAAGGACGATCGCTTGTTGGGCGAGATTACGGAGGACGGCTTCGCGTAAAAGCTGGCTTAGATTACCCACAAGTTCTTGATTGGCGCGGCTATTGAGACCACTGGTTGCTGTATTGGTAATTGCTACCGCTGGATTAACGACCCATCTGGCCCATTGCCAAAGTTTCCAAACATTGCGGGCCGATGGGGCAAATTTTTGATATACCTCATATCCTTCATAGGCTTGGGCAATGGTTAAGCGTCCCAAAACGGGCGAGAGCTTGGTCATCCATTGGTCTAGGTCATCAATAGTTCCTCGTAGCAACCCGTATGCTTGCGGCACATAGATATTGAGAAGGGGCTGTTTTGCATCGGGCGCATAAATAGAGGCGATCGCTCCAATTAACCTTAAACACCGACTCCAGAACTGTGGCCAATCTTCCCACACGGGCCGATCATTTTGGGCTAAGGCCAAGACCTGGGTCAGCTCAACATTTGCTCGTTGTGCCTTAGACCCCGCGCTGGTCAAGCCGTCAATCTCCGGCAGCGTTTCGGACAATTCCGCGATCGCATCTTCTAACTCCGTTAAGACGGGCCGAGTCCATCGAACCAACACCCAACGCCATCCCACAAAGACCAATCCGACGATGGCCCAAATCCAGCTCAATCCCCAGTCATGAATCTGAATGGCTGCACTGACCAGCAAAAATAAGATCACCAACGCGATCGGAGCAATCAACACAATCCATTGCCATCGTTGCAGCTTCATCATGACTTGCCTTCCCCAATGATGCTTTTACATTATTTCTTCACTTCAAGATGCCTTCACCTTACGGGACATCTTATCCAAGATGACAGGCTAGAGTTTTGTTACATTTATTAAAAAGGGCTTTACAAATCTCAATACTTAATATATATTTACATACATAGACGCAACGAGCGCAAAACACCCCGTCAACTACAACACTTCAGGAGTTACATCATGAGAACTGGATCTATCAACGATGACCAAGGACTTGCTAACAATTTTGCTGTCGAGCCTGCAATTACCTATGTCCAAGGCACTGAGTCTCAGTTTGGCTTCAACGCAAGCTCTGAGATGTTGAACGGTCGTCTCGCGATGATTGGTTTTATCAGCGCACTAATCCTTGAAGCGGTCACTGGTCATGGTGTGATTGGCTTTTTAACTAGTCTCTAAGATTTTCTAGCCATGAGCCTGGTAGATTTGTAGATATGTTCAGTGTTTCTGAATCTGTTGGTGAATATATAATTAAGAGAGCTGTGAGGAAGTAATTCTCATGGCTTTCTTTTTGTTTTCTGGTTCTAACTTTAATTGATTGATTCTCTGGAATATCCCCTGAGTGCATGGTAGCTAAAACTATCAGGTATTGATTTCAAACAATTTAAACCCGATCGCATCTCCACTTATTTTTTAGTTTGGGTTTATCCCATAAGCTGTGCGAGGACTTTTTATGATGAGACTTCACCAACCAGACCAATTCTTCGCCATCGCTCAACGCAGGGTAAAAGGATTAATCGGAACATTAGCGATCGCTGTAGCCCTTACGCCGATCGTGCCAACGCTGCAACAGCAAGGATCTGTAATTTCTATTCAGATGCCAATCTCAGCGGCGATCGCGGGTCCGAAGAATGAAATGGCCAGTTTGAAAAAATCTAACAAACGCTGGATTGAAATTAACTTATCCACTCAAAGACTGATTGCTTGGCAAGGTAAAACTTGGGTTGATGCTCGGATAATCTCCAGCGGTAAAAGCTCAACTCCAACCTATACCGGAGTCTTTGCGATTCAAAGTATGTATCGCAGCACTGTCATGAGCGGCCAAGGCTATTCTGTCCCTGATGTGCCCCATGCGATGTTTTACGACGGTGGCTATGCTATTCATGGCGCCTACTGGCACAATAGCTTTGGCACTCCTGTCAGTCACGGCTGCGTCAATATGTCAGAAAGTGCTGCCCAATGGTTATTTAGCTGGGCGAGAGTCGGCACCCCGATCGTGATCCACAACTAAACTCATGGATTAATTCCCTGGATTATTTTGATTATTCTCCCTTCGGCCTTACCGTCAGAATGCCTAGCGCATTGGTTGGTAAGTATTTACGAGCGGCGGCTTGAATGGCTTCAGGGGTGATGCTGCGAATGCGATCGGTGTAGGTAAATGCGGGTTCTAGATCCCCCAAAATGGAGTGATAGTAGCCGTAGAGATTAGCCCGATCGCTCGGAGTTTCATTACTAAAAATGAACTGGTTTGCGACTTGGGTACAGATTTTTTCGAGATCTTTGGGGTTGGCTAGTTCTTGCTGAAGTTGTTTAATGTGTGCCAATAAAGCGGATTCGACGACTTCTAAGTTCTCGGTTGGCAATGTCGCAGATAGGGTAAATAATCCTTGATATTGATAGCTCATATTGCTGGCGCTGACTCCGGAAACAAG
Source organism: Synechococcales cyanobacterium GL140_1_metabat_312 (assembly GCA_025351345.1). Taxonomy (GTDB): domain Bacteria; phylum Cyanobacteriota; class Cyanobacteriia; order Leptolyngbyales; family Leptolyngbyaceae; genus JAAFJU01. The sequence goes on along the minus strand of JANXWB010000078.1, from coordinate 4,260 downwards.
GCCACGCTTTTCGCGTAGATCTTGAACTAGGCGCGCGGTGCGACCTTGGCTGAGAAGGTTTGAAATGATGTCTAAGGCATAGGTTTCTTCAAGGTTCATTAATCCCGGTACACGCCACATCAGCATCAAACGGGCCTGTTGAAGGCTTGCATCTTCGTAGTCCTGACGAACAATGTCGGTATAGGCTGCGTCAATGGCAAAGTCGTGGGGTCTATCGTGTTCTGTTTTCGCGGACCAACCAACGGTATCAAGACTTTTTTCGACGATCGTAATTAGCTGGTCAACAGGCAAATTCCCAACGGCGACGGCAGTGACGGCACTGGGATGATACCACTGTTGATGAAACGCTTGCATTTGCTCTGGTCTCAGGATTTCGATGACGGAAGTGGGTCCGAGAACTGGGCGATTGTAAGGGAGCGTATCAAAACCGAGTTCGACTAAACGCTGGTAATTTCTACGGCGAGGGTTATCATCCGATCGGCGAATTTCTTCCAATACTACATTGCGCTCGCGATCGAATCCGTCGGCGGGAATAGTGGGGTTAAGTAATACATCAAGCTGCAAGGGTGCGAGATCCGCGAAGTCTTTAGGGGCTGTAGTGATGTAGTAATGGGTGTAGTCCTGACTGGTGGCGGCATTCGTAACGGCCCCCCGTGACTCGATACGCTGCTCGAATTCGCCACTTTTTAGCCGATCGGTCCCTTTGAAGATCATATGCTCTAGAAAGTGGGCCATGCCGTTGATTTCGTTGCTTTCAAGGACGGAGCCGACATTGAGCCAAAGGTTGAAGTTAATGGCATCGACGGGAAGCTGTTCGGCAATGATAGTCATTCCGTTGGAGAGCCGATGAATGACGGGGGCATTGAGGCGATCGCTTTTCGGAGTCAAGGTCGATGTCATTCGGATGTCTCGGTTCTGGAATAGTTCTCGACTATTTTAACCTGCTTAACCTGCGATCGGGGGAGTCAGCAAACCGCCCGATCGTTCTTGTTAGCCTCTAGACTCACGACTTTACATACAATCGACTTTATCAAGAGTAAATTAGTTGTAATCGCCTAAGGTATTCTCTAATGCCAAGCGCTGTTCAGCATTGCGTAAGAAATAACCATTCATCATTGCACTTGCTAACAGTTGACCGAGTTGTTCACGGGTCGTTGAAACCGTCACATCAAAGGCTTCTCTTGGTAATCCCCCCAATAGCCCGCCTATATTACGCTCCATCATCTGAATGACATCCTGTGAGCCGGGTTGGGAGAGTTGTGCGATCGTTTCTGGCTGCAATGTTTGAACGTATTGCCAAAGTTGGCCAGATTCATTGTTGTTAAACTCAGAGATATTGATTGCGTTATGCACAATTACTACCTTAGGGGTGAAATTACGTTGAATTGATTCATTTCGATGAAGACAATCTAACAATGCTTTGGGCGCCTCGCCAGTGAGTGGAACCGAACTCGAAAAGGAGAGACTTCCCGACTCAATTTCCCGGAACTTAATAAGGCATTGTTCTAAAGCCTGCTCTAGAAGCTGCTCTAGAAACCTAAATGTCGAGTACTGGGACGAACGTGGAGTAGACCCGATCGCCACGCCCGACACAACTAGTAATAATGAGAACAGGGCTAAAATGCTGAAGATAGCAGTTCCTTGTTAAGATTATTCTACAGGGGCGATCGTGTGTGTATTTTTTATAAAGATTAAATCTTGCAATCATCCTCAAACATTATTCGATCAAGAATGATTGCTGCTTACTATATTTAAAAGCGGGTAGAGAGAATCGAACTCTCAACTAAAGCTTGGGAAGCTTTCGTTTTACACTAAACTATACCCGCCCATTTCGAGACTAATCATAACGCATAGTGCTATTCTTTGCCTATAACCCTTCAGCAATTTCATGTGTTCACAGCATCAAATTGTGATGGAAGGGGGCACACTGTAGTCATCCGATAGTCGATCGCCCTGGAATGTTTAACGCAACTGAACTACTGATTAATGACTTCGTGAAGACCCTCCGTGCAGGATATCGTCGTACCTACGGCGGGTTGAGAGCAGATTACGAAGAAATTATTGGCTGGGTGGGGTCCATGGCCATGGAAAATGTCGCTAACAGCGATGCGCTTTACCACAACGTTGAGCACTCTATTTTAGTGGCTCTTGTGGGGCAAGAACTTTTGCGAGGTCGTCACATTCGTGAAGGCGGAGTGTCCTGTGATGATTGGTTACATTTTATTATTTCGTTGGTTTGTCACGATATTGGTTATGTCAAAGGGGTTTGCCGTCAGGACCGAGATGGTTGGTATGCGACGGGAATCAATGATGAGATGATTCAGTTGCCAGCTGGAGCGACCGATGCAGGGTTGACTCCTTACCATGTTGATCGGGCAAAGCTTTTTATTGATGAGCGGTTTGGTAACCATACCTTAATCGATGGAGAGCGAATTAAGTGCAATATCGAACTCACCCGGTTTCCGGTGCCGTCTGCCAATGATCAAGCCGTGACGGATGATTATCCGGGGCTAATTCGAGCATCGGACTTGATTGGGCAGTTGAGTGATCCTCGCTATCTGAAGAAGATCAGTGCGCTTTTTTATGAGTTTGAGGAGACAGGAGTTAACAAGCTTTTAGGCTATGAGAATCCCGGAGATCTGCGGCTTAATTATCCTAAGTTTTACTGGCAGGGGGTATATCCGTATATTCAAGATGGTCTGCGCTATTTGTCTGTGACCCAGGACGGGAAGCAGATTATTGCAAATCTTTACTCCAATGTTTTTGTAGTGGAACATGCAGATAATGAGGATCTGTGGCAATTGCGTGTCGAGATTTAGCTGGAGATTTAGCGGCCTTCGCCTGTAGGATGGTAGGCAAGATTGTGGAGCGGATGCAGCGCGCAGTCTTAGTCGTCAATTGGGTGCGGTCATGAGTTGGTGGGAACGGCTGAAGGAAAATAATCTGGCGCGGTGGGGCGGGATGATTCTGGCGACATTGTATGCGATCGCTCTTTTTGCTGAGTTTGTTGCCCCCTATGATCCCTACGAGTCACAGCCTGATGGTGCATTACTTCCTCCAACGCCCATTCACTGGAAAAGTCCAGAGGGGAATTGGGGTGGTCCCTACGTTTACCCTACGACTCAAGGGGCGATCGATATTAAAACTGGGCTGCGATCGGTGAGAATATATACTGATTCTCCTGCTCCGATTCGATTGTTTGCGGAAGGGGCGAGTTATAAGTTTTTGGGTGTGATTCCGAGCCGATTACATTTGTTTGGGACGATGGGTGAAGGACGGCTGAATTTGCTGGGGACGGATGAGCAGGCGCGAGATCAGTTGAGCCGTTTGATTCATGGAAGTCGGGTGAGTTTGTTGATTGGGCTTTTGGGCATTGGCATCTCGTTTCCTTTGGGACTTTTGGCGGGCGGAATTGCGGGATATTTTGGGGGATGGGTCGATGCGATATTGATGCGTTTTGTTGAGGTGTTGATGACGGTGCCGGATATTTATTTGTTGATTGCGCTGTCGGCGGTGTTGCCTCAAAACTTGGATAGTTCTCAACGATTTTTCTTGGTGACGATGATTATTTCGTCGGTGCGCTGGGCGGGTTTGGCTCGGGTGATTCGGGGTCAGGTGCTGTCAATTAAGGAGCGGGAATTTATTCAGGCGGCGAGGGTGATGGGCGGGAAGCCGCTGTATATTATTCTGCGCCACGTTTTGCCCCAGACGGCGACATATGTGATTATTTCAGCGACGTTGACGATTCCGAGCTTTATTGTGGCGGAGGCAATTTTGAGTTTGATTGGGTTAGGGATTCAGCAGCCTGATCCGTCTTGGGGAAATATGTTGTCGTTGGCGACGAATGCTTCAATTTTGGTGTTACAGCCTTGGTTGGTTGCAGCTCCGGCGATATTGATGGCGTTGACGGTTTTGGCGTTTAATCTTTTGGGTGATGGGCTGCGAGACGTGTTGGATCCGCGTGGAGTGGAGCGATAGAGATCTAATGTCGATCGGACGTCTTGGGGGCGAGAACGGTGGGAAGGGCTAGCGATGATTTGGGGCCGTAGTAGCTATAGATCTAGAATCGATTTGGGCAGATTAAGTCCACACAACATGTATAGCCATTCCCAATCTAGTTAGGCACTAATCAGGACGTCAATCAGCCCTCATTTAGTAAGGTTTGCCAGTTTTCTTCTGTACAGTAACAACAATGCGTAAACCAACCGAGTAAGTCCTTTTCAGTCACGCTTAGAAATGCAGTTTCTAATGCTGTCAGCA
>JANXWB010000062.1 GCA_025351345.1 Synechococcales cyanobacterium GL140_1_metabat_312 | reverse complement strand
TCTGGCAATCCCAGCTAAGGGAATCTTCTCCAGCAGCAGTTTGTCAATCAACGTTTTAGTGGCCTGACCAATAATTTTGTTTTGTGGGTTTTGCACAAACTGTCTGCCACACTCGCGGCACTTAAAGTTCTGCTTGCCATTGTGGATTTTGCCATTTTTGACGATATGAATTGAGTTGCAAGCAGGGCAGGGCAGTTGAGGAATCAACATCTTTCAATTAGGGTAACTTCATCTTTCCTATCCTTACATCTTTAGGACTACCCCATTTATTTGGTCTAATAAGTTTGTTTGATCAGGTGGAACTGCTCCTGCTAGTTTCACTATAAATGATCCTGGAGCAGTGCCAATTACGGAAAGTCTTGTTCTATCGGTAATTGTCTTTGAAATTGCACCACTGATACTCAATGCATGTCCTTCTTCAGCTTGACCAATAGCATCTATCAAATTCTGCAAGGAAGACAATATAAAGCCTAACCCTTTGGCAGGAAATTCATTTTTTTCTATGTTTTCTAATTCGGGTAAAAGTCGTAAATCCATCAACTCTCTATTTACTTCTTCTGCAAAAATAGAATTATTGAGCAAGCTTTCTAGAAGATCAGTTTCTTCTCTTGCCTCTACAAGTCCAACTGTCTTTATTGCTTCAAGCATTCTATTAGGATAGTCAGGTGATCCAGGATTTAGAGGAAGGAGAATCTTACGAATTTCACCTTCTTTCTCTATTCCCCAGATTGCAACGATCCCATCTTTTTTATCGAATTCTCTCCATCCCTGATCAAGCAAAAGATGGGTCAATGTGCTTGGCTCGATATATCTATATTTACTTAGATCGTAAGTTTTCATTTACATCTCTCCATCTGCAATTTTCTGCATCAGAAGGGGAAAGGACTCCGGCGTAAGCAGATTAATATCGAGAAGCTTAATATGCTCCTTGCTATCCTCATGCTTGTGAGTAGACAGGAACGAATCTTGAAGGCAAAACCAGTGACAGCTATGCTTCATAATTATACTAGATTTGTCAAGGTCTATCCAGTCTCCAGGATTGTCTGGTACGACTACGATTAAAGAGTAGAATCGTATTGTAAGGCTGAGATTTCGTCAAGATATCATAGTATTTTTTCTTGATTCCATAAAAGACTTCACCTTTCTTGCTTACTAATTTTGTCTTTCTTACACACTTCACCTGCGCGGAAAATCGACAGGGTGGCATATTGAATGCTCTAAGAGGATCTTTTACTGATATGTCTATTCCAATATTGTCTATTCCTTTAGGTTCCTCATTAAAGGTGAAGCCTGCCTGTGAAGCCAATGCATAGATGTATGCATAGCTGAAACTCTCCATTCTTGTTTCTATATTCATAAAGCAGACATTAGCAATTTTCCTGAACCTAAAATACAGATGTTAATCTACTAGAAGTGAAATCTACCTACAGAAAAGCTCAGTCAGGCCAGCTCCTTAGTACACACGAACATTCTGAATATCATCCCGATTTGGGCGCATACCCCGACACTTTCCACATAACACTCTAATTTGTGCGGATACCCACTTATCCTGATCTGATAAGACAACACAAGCTGTTTTCTCTGAGAAATAGTAAATTTTTATGAACGATCGCCCCCAAATGTCCCCTAAAATTCGTCAGAGATACCATTCGGCTAAAACATCACTCCGATCGCACCGAAAAAAGCTGCCTTCAATCGATATTCTGCTTATGTTCAACTCGATCGTCCTGCTTATTCAATTCGAGGGCCGATCGCGATCGTTTTTTAATATTCAGTCCATCAGACTCTAAGATTTTTGAATTTGGAATTGCCATCACATAGGACTTACACATTGACAGAAAACAGTCGATGTCAAATCTCATTGATTCCCATCAGCCAATTGAAATCGTAATGCTCCCAATTGACTGATGGTCCTAAAGTTTTCTACAGCACTTTTTACAGCATTACTGTATTGACAACCCTAGAATGAGAACGTCGTACGGATAATAGGAACGATCGCTG
>JANXWB010000060.1 GCA_025351345.1 Synechococcales cyanobacterium GL140_1_metabat_312 | reverse complement strand
TCGTTGCGAGACATCACCTTTCTCATAAGCATCAACAATTTTCTGACGTAAGTCTAATGAATAAGGCTGCATTAACTGTTTATAAACTGAAACTATGATTTTGATTAATAGCGTACCTCACTAGACCAGTAATGGCTATATCAGCAGGACAACTGCAATGGCAAACGGCACGATCGGCGGCATTATTGGGCTGGGTGGGGTGAGCGCACTTCTGATTGTGACGAGTCAAAATGCCTACAAAGCTTTTCTCGTCAACACAACTCCAGCAATGGCTCCCTCGATCACGCCTAGTCCACAGCAGGCTCAACCTTCACCCTCGATCGATTTAAGATCGCCGCTTGATGATCGTGCCCTATTGTTACCGGGGATGCCTGTGGACGCCCAATTTTCTAAATATGGACGGACGGCATTGATGTCAGCCGCCTTACGTGGAGAAATAGAGCGAGTAAAGATTTCGAAAAGTGTCGATACTAGCAGAGCCTTGAGGCTAGCAGTTCATGGTGGTAATGCCGCTCTGGTTAACGCGCTGCTGCAAGGGGGAGCAAAGCCGCCTTACTAACCAAACATGGAGCTAAGCACTATACTCAGTTGTCTACCCAAATAAATTAGGCTAAATATAGCGATCGCTCCTAAAAAACTGCATTTTTCAACATAACTAGCTATATGTCTAGAGAGCCTCTGGAGGTGTCCGCTCATGGGGGTATATGGGTGGAGGGGCACCACAACATTGGAGGTGAGCTATCTTCTACTTATGCTTAGAGCCTCGGAAGATACGATCGGCTTGTTCGGGAGAGACCCAACTCGTTCCAAATGAACCAGCATGGTTTGAGGAACTTGATAGGGACCTTCCAGTTACTGGAGGTGCGTCGGTTTTGAGGAACTTTCCATGAACGACTTCGGTGGAGTCTTCCGGATACAGGAGGCTTTGAGGTGGTGCGAAGGAGTTTGTTTCAGGGTGGTAAGCGAGAATTTCTCCGGTTTCAATTTCGTAAATCCAACCGTAAATATTTAAGCTACCTTGGTGCATTCGCGATCGGACGACGGGATGGGTTTTGATGTTGTCCATTTGGGTAAGAACGTTTTCGGCGATCGCGATATCTAGCAATTCTTCGCCTTTGTAATCGCTATAGTTTTCTTTGAGTAGTCGCCTGGTCGCGTCCGTGTGTTTGAGCCAGTCATACACTAGCGGCATGTCTTCTTGAAGGGCGTTAAGTTTAAGTAAACCTTTCATGGCTCCACAGTGGTTATGGCCGCAGATGATAATTTGGGTGATGTTTAGGGCATGGATCGCGTATTCAATGGCCGCTCCTTCTCCACCATTGGCCGCGCCAAAGGGCGGAATAATATTTCCAGCGTTGCGAATGACGAACAAATCGCCTGGATCTGCGTTGACCATGAGGCTAGGGACGATGCGTGAATCTGAGCAGGTAATGAAGAGGACGGCAGGGGTTTGACCTTCGCCGAGTTGTTCAAATAGATCTTGGTTGCTAACGAAGTAGTTGGACTGAAACTCGCGCAATCCCTGAATCAATTTTCTCATTTGTCTGCCAGACCGTTTTCTCGAAAGGTGCCGCCTTATATTGTCGAGCAAGTGGGTCAGGGTCGCAAGTGACTTAGTTATTTATCGTTAGTTATTGGTTAAGCATTGCCAAAAATTAACCTCCAAAGATTAAATAATCTCTGAAGGTTTTGTTGAACGAGCATGGCAGGAATCGAACCTGCGACCCTCAGGACCGGAACCTGATGCTCTATCCCCTGAGCTACATGCCCAACTCGTTCATGAGTTAGGTTAGCACAAAATTGGTTGCGGTACGATCGCTTTTACTGAAAATTGTGAAGGTCTCGACTTCAGCGTTCTGAGGTATTTCGATCGACCAAAATTCCCCGTAGTCCCATGGCGGTTGCTGCTTCGTAATCTTCTTTCAGACTGTCTCCCACATGCCATGCCTCACCAGCCGTACAATTATGCTTTGCTAAGGCAACCCTGAAGATTTTGCCATTAGGTTTTGCGGCACCGACTTCAGTCGAGATGGTTACAGACTGAAAATAATGATCTAATGAAAGCGATCGTAATACTGAATATAGTCGTGAATCAAAATTTGAGATAATTCCGATCGGAATTTCCGATTCATGTAAAAAATCTAAGGTTTGAATTATTTCTGGATAAATAACCCAAGGCTCACCGCTGGCGAAATAAACAAACAAATCTGCAAAGAATGCATCAAAATCTGCAAACATTTGCGCTCCCTGAAAACTAGCGCGTGTAATCTCCTTCCACCATTCATACTCAAGCTTCGTAATATCTATTGCTACGGCACCGGGAAAGGCTGGAGGACCCGATCGTTTGAATGCTTCATAGAAGGATTGATTTAAATCAGTTGCGTTTGCAATTACTCCATGACGCTGTGCGATCGTTGCATATTGAAGCCCTACCGAACCCGCTACGCCAAACAACGTTCCCATCGCATCAAAGAAGACTACTTTAGGTCGAACTGTATCTTGAAATTGTAAAAAGTCTTTCATTTTTTAAAAGTGTTTTCACGTAAAGAATGAAGAGAATTCAAGGGGGGAATTGCTTCTAATATTTCAACTTGAATTTGATTATTTTAGTCATGAATGAAATTCTAGATCACTGCAAATAGGCAAGAAGTATAGTGTGGATATGACTATACCCTGTGGAAATAGGAGTTGATTTAGGATTTAGATTAGGTTTTGGTTAAGAGTTTCAATTTCTTGATTTAGGTTGATACGGGCTTGGGATTCGTAATGCTGCATTTCAGGATGGTGGTAGATGCGATCGCGGTTTAGGAAGGTTTGGAGGATTTGCGATCGTCCTTTTCGGTAGTCGGCTTCGGAAACCCAGTGATATTCTTGGCGGATGGCTTTAGCGTAGGTTTGGTATTGAAGAGGCGGAGTTGCGAAGATGGAGAGGTCGAGATCGAGGAGGAGTTGAGCATCGAGGTCTGTGGGTTGCGCGGGGTGGTGTTTGGTGAGATTGATTAGGTGGGTGATGCGATCGATTGTGGTATTAGGGAGATTGAGTTTGGTGAGAGATTCTGCGGCCCATTTTGCGCTCTGGGCTTCGTTTTCGTGCGATCGGGTGTCGTAGATTGCGTCGTGAAAGAAAACAGATAGGATTATGCTGGGGCGATCATTAAGATAATTACTGAAATTAAACTTTTGCAATACCGTAAAGAGTTGTTGGAGATGGTGAAGGTTGTGGTAGTGGCGATGGGGTTCTTGATAGTTGGCGATGAGTTGGTTGAAGAGATTGGGGCAAGGTGGGAGGTTTAGCGCAGTGAAGGCTTGGGCGTAAATTATTTGGAGTGTTTGCATTGGATTTAATTTCTTAAGTGAGTCTTGAGTTGAGAATTATATTAAGTCTTAATTGAGAATATAAGTTTAGTGTGTAATTTCGTAAGAGGTCGATCGCTGTTTCCATGAAAAATCACGCCTGGTTGAATCTCGGGAGATTAGTTGAGGCGCGATCGGGATGATTCTATTCTATTTTGAATCTCAACCTAAGACTTTTATTGCGTCTTAAATGAGATTACGAGAAGCTAGATTTTTTTGAAGCGGTTGAGGGAGAAATAGGGTTGTCGGTTGCTATTGTCGGTGAAGAGGGTGTAGCTGTTTAGGGACATGGTGGTGGTTCCAGCAAGTTGGAGGGTGAGGAGGGTTTGGGAGAAGCCTTGGTTATAGTTGGCGGTGGCGGCTTTGTGGTTAGGATCACTGACAGTGGTGCCGTAGCTGGGAAGGGCAACTTTGCCCCAGGCGCAGTCGGTAGGGTGACATTTGCCGAAGGTCTGGATGGTGAGTTTGTTGCCTGCGGGTTGGATGATGAGTTTGGTGATGCCTCGGGTATTGCTATCGGTGTTGACCCAGGTTCCGATGAAGTCGGCAGGGGCGGCGATCGCGGGGTTAGAGAGGACGAGGGTTGCAAGGGTTGCTGTGAGGGCGAGGGTGGTTTTTAACATTTTCAGGTTTTCTCCAGGGGGTGGATGATTGGTCTGCTGTTTAATATGGCGTGCCGATCGGGCTTATGCAGACGCTAAACGATGTATTTAAATCTTTTTTGAGTCTTTGCATAAGACTTGAATCGAGTCTCATATAAGATGCGATCGGCTTTAAGTTGATTGTGGAGGTATTGTCGGATTCAACGGAGGCATTCGATCGGGGGAGGAAGTTTGAGGATTATTGCTGATCGGAGTCGCTTGAGGAGTATGGGTTGATTGCTCACGATCGTGTCAGTGTGGATGTATTTCGGTAGAATGCTGCGGAGCGGTGAGAATTAGCGGGATATGGGGCGGGTAGTGGAGTTAGTGAGTGTTGGGGCGAGGTTTGCGATCGAGGAGTTGTATTTGGATATGGAAATTGTGTC
>JANXWB010000056.1 GCA_025351345.1 Synechococcales cyanobacterium GL140_1_metabat_312 | reverse complement strand
GGCGATCCGCTTTATGGTGCTGGTCGTAAATTGGTGAATGTAAATCTAACGGGGCAAGCTCTGCACGCATGGCGACTACGACTATTGCATCCCGTTACAGAAGAATGGATCGAAGCGATCGCACCTTTGCCAAAAACCATGAATACTCTAGCAGAAGTGTTGCGCAAACGGGCACGATCGTAAGCTACGAATCTTCCGGATCCTCTAAGAACCACGATCGGGTTCCAAATGATTGACACGATCGTGCAGCAATTTTAGTAGCATTCGACAATGCCGTGGGAAAGTCTTGATGTAGTATAAAATGACAAAATGCACCATGAAAAACATCACCTGCACCTAAGGTGTCTACTACTTTAACTATAGGAACGGATACAGTTCCCGATCGATTATGATCGCAATATAAAATCATATTTGCCCCTTGAGTAATGGCCACAAAGGGAATTTTAAAACCATTTAGAAATTCAAATACTTCATTTGATTGTTCGCAGTTTGGAGGCAAGAAATTAGTGGAGCAAATCGCATAATCAGCATAAGCTAACACGGTCTCAAATCCTGGTTTCCAACTCCCACAATCTATCACCACGGGAATACCACGAGCCTTAGCCAATGCAGCGATCGCAGCACTCACCACCATCTGATGCCCATCAATTAATACAACATCGACTTCATCCAAAATCTTCAAGGGAAACTGATCTACTTGAAACTCTGTGGCATTCACCGAAATCACGGCCCGATCGCCTGTGGATTGGGTGACTAATATTGAAGAAATTGGGGGTGATTCTAGCCGATCGGGTAGGAGATCAAATAGTTCTAGATTGGCTAGATCAGAATGAATAAATTGACAGCTAGGGTGTTTGCCAATTGCACTGAGTAACCGACTGTGATTACCCAGCCATTGAAAGGTCATAGCGGCGTTTGTAGCTGGCCCTCCTGCTGCGGTAAGAGCGTCGATCGCGACTATTTTTTGATTGGGTTGTGGAATGCTAGGGGTCAAATAAATGAAGTCCAGTGTTGTTAGACCGATAAAGAGGCCGATCGGCATGATGTTATCCAAAACAATTTTAATGTTGTCCATTGTGAGGGTACTCCTTTTGGAGCAGGAAAACTTGGCAATACCAATCGGGCCACTATTGTCAAAAACTGTTCGATCGCGGTCTCTCTGGTATGTTCAAGAGAAGTCCCGTCTTTTTTAAAGACTTGCTTTATATTGTATTGTCGGACTAGACGACGTTATTTTTATATGCTAGCTTTTAATAATCTTTTGATATTTCATTATTTACGTTAAATCTAAAATTATGATGAACCGATATTTCATACTTTTGTTTTTGCCGCTTGTTCTGTCTTCATGCAGCAATTCTCCTCAGCCCAAAGCTCAACGATACGTCGTTCCATCTGATGAAACATCCGCATCGACTGCTTCACAGACCTCGGAAGCCGAAAGCGATGTGAATTCAAATCGTGATCAGAACTCTACTCCGATCGCACCCCTAGTTCCCCAAGGAAAACCCTACTCTCCTCAACTTGTCAATAACTTTATGGAAGCCTGCACTCAAAAAGGCACCAGCCAAACTAATTGCGGATGTATGCTCAATACTTTTAAACAAAATTTCTCTGAGCCAGAGTTCCTACGAATAGAGCAGCAGTTCACTACAACAGGCAAATTTCCCGAATTCGTGATTCAAGAAATCAGAAATAATTGCAGCAATTCCGAAATTCAAACTCCGATCGCCCGATCGCAGCAAGAGTATTTCGATTATGAAGAACAGCGCAGATTCAGAGCAATGGAGCGTCAGGCCGCAATAGAACGGACGAATATGTTAGCTGAGGCGAACTCTAAAAGTATTGCAGACACAGCAAACCGAATGTGGGAAAGCAGTGCAGCTGCGAGGAAATCGGTCGAGGAGAGTGCCGGACTCGGCATAGTGACACACCCTTGCGACTATCCTAATCAACGAGATTCTCAAGGCAACTATTGCGGTGCTCGATCGGCTGTAGTCAGACCAGGTGGGCGTTTCTAACGATGTCGTGGGTGGGACGATCGTTCAACTAGAATTCCTGGGAGAAGTTGGCGATCGCATTCACTTAATTACCGTCTTCAATTCCAACCCGCCCCACGGATAAATTTATCTAGCCCGCAATTCTATTCGCAGGCGACCCGATTGAACGACGGATGATCGATCGGCAAATCAGAAATCCTTTTAGAGGTATTAAACTAGTAAAGCAACAATCGCCCCATACAATCGATCGCCCTCGTCCCAACTTCTCCACCGATCCGAGGCAACGATCACCCGATCGATCGTACAATTGATTCCTGTTACATCGCGATCGTCCCCATGACCTACATTCCTCTCCACCACAAATACCGTCCCCAAACCTTTGCGCAACTGGTGGGCCAAGAGGCGATCGCAACCACTCTCAGCAGCGCACTCACCCAAAACCGCATTGCCCCAGCCTATCTTTTCACAGGTGCACGGGGAACGGGAAAAACATCAAGTGCCCGAATTTTTGCAAAATCACTCAATTGCATCGCCGGAACTAGCCCAACCCCAACGCCCTGTGGAGTTTGTGAAGTCTGTCAGGAGATTACCAAAGGCAATGCACTGGATGTAATTGAAATTGATGCAGCCAGTAATACGGGAGTCGATAGCATTCGGGAATTGATTGAACGATCGCAATTTGCACCTGTTCGTTGTCGTTATAAGGTTTATATTATTGACGAATGTTTGACAGGCAATGCCTTGGTAATGACCGATGCGGGATTAATGCGGATTGATGATCCAACACTACAGGGAAGACAAGCACTGAGTTACAACGAGAACAAACAAGAATGGGAATTTAAGCCAATTCTCCGATGGCTCGATCAAGGAATTCGTCAGACTCTAAAACTCAGAACTGAATCGTCGCGGGAGATTCAATGTACGGGTAATCATTTAATTAGGACGGAAAGCGGATGGATTCCTGCCAAAGACGTAAAAGAAGGAATGAAAATCTTATCCCCTGCACCTGTGGCTGTGGGGAATCAATCTATGAATATGGAACTGACGGTCGCATCCGGCGTTATGCAAGAGGACATCAGTTTCGCGGAAATACCTATGGGACCAAGATATACGATCGGAATGGCATCTTACAACATGTCGAACCGCTGCGCCCCAATTGTGCCTGCGGTTGTGGAAACAAACTCATCGTTCCGGAGTTTCTTCAACAAAAAGGAAAAGGCATTCAAAGTATTCAAATTCAATGGTCTAGACATCCTTACCTCAAAGGTCATGGACTTTGGAATAAGCGTACTCAAAACTTCATATCAGAATCAGAAGCGATCGATACAACCGTTTTGGGATTGGTCTATGGAACACTTTTTGGGGATGCCTCAATTGGCTTTCCAAATGCCCACAGCCGCTTTCCCCGGATTGCCTGGACTCATGGGATTAAACAAATCAAATGGCTTCGGTACAAGACCGAAAGACTATCCGCACTTCGTCCAAAATTACGGACTACCAAAAATGCAGGCTATGGGGAGCAATCAATCGTCGCCCATACTCAATGTCACCCAGAACTCAATTCAGTCTTTTCAACCGTCAAACCGAATGGCGATCGAAAGTTCGTCACACTCGATTGGCTCAATGCTATTACACCTGAAGGTATGGCTTGGTGGTACATGGACGATGGATCCCTCTCCATTAGTTCCTGGGGAAGTCCAACAATTCAGCTTCATACCGAAGGATTCTCTGAAGCTGAACAACTTATTCTGTCTGAATGGCTCTTGGATCAAGGCTATGAAGCCAAAATTCAAAAATTCACTCGAAAGTCAACAGGAAATCAATATCAACTCCTACGCCTCAACGCCAAAGCATCAAGACGATGGATCTCTGACTTTAAACAATTTTCGATTCCATCAATGGACTACAAATTTCGAGATCGTTGAGTCGATCGAAGTTGATGTTGTTGAGAATGTTTATGATATCGAAGTTAAAGATAATCATAATTTTGTTGCCAATGGCTTACTCGTCCATAATTGCCATATGTTAACAAGTGCGGCATTTAATGCCTTGTTAAAAACATTAGAAGAACCACCCGATCGGGTCATTTTTGTCCTAGCAACCACCGACCCTCAACGTGTTCTGCCGACCATTATTTCACGATGTCAACGGTTTGATTTTAGACGAATTCCACTAGATTCTTTAGTTCAACATTTAGTTCATATCGCAAAACAAGAAAACATTGCGATCGCTCCTGCTGCGCTCCATCTCGTCGGACAAATCTCTCAAGGCGGATTGCGCGATGCCGAAAGTTTATTAGACCAATTGAGTTTATCGCCCGATGAAGTTTCCGTGGATAAGGTTTGGGATTTAGTCGGTGCCGTTCCTGAACGAGATCTAATGGCATTAGTTCAAGCGATCGCAACTGACAACGCTGAAACCATGCTCGACCAAACGCGAAAACTAATGGATCGTGGGCGAGAACCCATGATCGTATTACAAAATTTAGCTAGTTTCTATCGTGATTTATTAATTGCAAAAACCGCCCCAACTCGTAATGATCTAGCTGCAATCACCCCACCCACTTGGGCACAAATGACCACATTTGCAAAAGGTGCAGAAATTGCTTGGATATTAAAAGGTCAACAGCATTTACGCTCCGCAGAAGTTCAAATCAAACATACAACTCAGCCTAGACTTTGGTTAGAAATAACATTAATGGGATTACTGCCCAGCGCATTAGGTTCAGTGGTAACACCGACCAACATCGATCGGATTCCAACGATAGCCCGATCGCAAGCCGCACCCACAACAGCACCGCCGCGAACTCAACACCAAATACAGCCGCAAACACCCACAGCCCAATCTCAAACTCAATCTGAATTAGCACCTAAACTTGTACCGATCGAAACTCCGCCGGAAACCCCATCCGATGGTCTTCGAGATATGGTTGCTCTTTGGCAGCAGATTCTTTCTAATATTGAAGAAATTCCAGCACGGGCCATCCTTAGTACAAACTGCCACGTTATAGAATTAAATGGTCAAGAAATCAAAATTGGTATTTCCCAAAAATCAAGTTTAGCGATTGTCAAAGCCCGATCGGCCCAACTCGGCAAAGCCTGCGCCAAAACCTTAAAAGGCGCGGTGAAAATGACGTTCATTATCACTGAAGGGAAGGGACCGGAGGGAAAAGCCCCTAAGGTTCAACCCCTGCCAGTTGAACCGACCATCCCCACGCTGCCTATTCTGCCTCAAAACGTAATCCCCATAACGCGCCAAACCACACGCCAAACCACGCCAAAACCAGTTCCTGCACCGATGATCTATGATCATGCACCCAAGGAGATAGATGGTCATGCAGCATCCTGGGAAGTCGATGAATTGACTAAAGCGACGAAAAGTCTAGCAATCGCATTTGATGGAAAAATTGTCACACTAGATGATGAAATCGATGTAATTGAAGAACCGGAAGCGTTAGTACGCACGATCGAGCAAATTATGGGCAGTGACGCTTTAGACGCACAAATTATGGGCAGTGATGCTTTGGAAGATCTCGAAGATGACGAGGATGACGATGTACCATTTTAGTGGAGCGTAACTTACCATGGCTTATAGCAATTTCACCCTCAGTAAAGTCAAGGAAGACTTTCAATTATCGATTATTGAAGGCGTAAAGTTTTTGCCCGCTACACTATCCGAGATTATTCCAAGCCCAATTCTAAAAGGCGTTCTGGAAGATTTACCTTGGGCGATCGCAGTCGATACTGAAAAAGCCCGCTCCGAAGTTATTATCAACCCTGTCTTATTAGAAGTTCGGCGTATCTTTGAACACCGAATTAGCGTATTTTCGGGAGAAGAATTCAATGTTGATGCTAGTTTAGGATTGAATGGGGTTTGTGACTTTCTGATTAGTGGCTCTAAAGAACAACTTTCCCTTGAAGCCCCCGCGATCGTCGTCGTCGAAGCCAAAAAATCTGACTTAAAATCGGGTATGGGACAATGTATTGCTGAAATGATCGCGGCCCAGCAATTCAATTCAAAAAAAATGCATCCCATTGCTAAAATCTTCGGAGCCGTCACCAGCGGAACGTCCTGGCGATTTATGCAACTCGAAGATAGAACTGTCACTATTGACCTACACGACTATTCACTACCACCTGTTGGGACTATTTTAGCGGCGCTGGTGTGGATGATTGAACAAGGTTCTACGCAACGATAGTCTCTATAAATTTTTAATTGCTGAATTCCGGGTCGATCGATCGGAAAAATAGATGTATTAGTTATCCTAGATAGACTAACTAGGACAATATTTAATCTATGGAATTTATCGTTGCTTCACTCTTAGCGATCGGTCTTTTTACAGCGAAAGGGATCAAAATCGATCGGGAATACCAGCGCGGAATTATCTTTCGGCTCGGTCGAAACCATTCGGTCAAAGGACCGTGATTGTATTAGACCTCCTGCGAAAGTCGAATAAAGTTGTAAAATAGATATAAATTCAGCTAATTGAAAGTGAGTTATAACCAGGAGATTTGGATTAAGGTTAAATTTAATTGCAGGGATTTACAATTATGAGCTTAGTTTATCTTTAGAACAGACGATTTCATGATACTTTCGCAGGGGGTCTATTCTGAATTGTGATTGGTCTACAAAAAAGTCCTACCGGAAAACCACCGTTCATCAAAGCGTAACCGACGTGATCCATCAGTTTCACGGACAACAGGACAACACTCTATTTCAGCAATTCAAAACGCCTCTTTTTCACGTTCCATTAATCTCCTCTGAGCACCGCACCCCGCAGACCCTTGAGACTCTCCAAGCCACATTCACCCTCAATCCCAATCTAAAAGATCTCCAATTTCAAAAGTACAAAGACGCCTACAGCACCTTCCAAGATCTCCAAAGCTACATCTCCCGCATCCTCGGCATCACCACCTCAGAAACCATAGAACTCTCTGACAAATCCAAAATTCTCAAAGCTGGATTCGATCCCAAGATCTCATTCCGCAAAGGCAAACAACCCAAAAAATAAAATCCCCCTCCTCCCCGTACGGGCAAGCTTACCGTGCCTCTCCCTCCCCACATCTGCCTAACCCATCGATCGCCTTCACTTCAGATCCGCTATACTCATTAACATTGCAAATCAGCCGCTGCATTGCGACAGAAATATTTATGGCAAAAGCGAAGAAATCATCCACTGTCCCACCCGCAATGCAGGACAAATTCGATCGCATCACCACTCTCACCGATGCCTTCGCAAAACAACACCTCAACGCCGAATACGCTGAACTGATCCGTTTTGCCACCGCCGCCCTCTGTCGCAAACGGCCATCGCCTCTACTTTCCGGGAAAGACGCCACTTGGGCCTGCGGCATTACCCATGCGATCGGCATGGCCAACTTCCTATTTGACAGCACCCAAAAGCCCCATATCGGAGCCTCTGAACTCTACAAAGCCTTTGGAATTGCAGCTAGCACCGGACAAGGTAAATCAAAGATTATTCGCGATACCTTAAAGATCGGCCAAATGGATCCAGAGTGGTGTCTACCAAGTCGAGTCGCCGATAACCCGATGACTTGGATGATAATGGTGAATGGCTTGATTATGGACGCACGATCGTTACCGCGCCCCCTTCAAGAAATCGCCTATGCCCAAGGGGTGATTCCATACATCCCCGATGCCCAAGGTCGTCCCATTGAAACCCCGATCGAAGCCCCGATCGAAAACCTAACAACATCCACAGAAACTACAAATGCACTTTATACCTTCGAGGTGTATTTGGTGGATGGTCCTATGACCGAGAAATTTATTAATAAAAATAAGGTTATTTCTCGCACGATCGTCATTCCAGGAAGCCAAACCCTTGCCGACCTCCATAAAATTCTATTTCAAGCATTCGATCGAGAAGAAGAACATCTGTATGAATTTCAAATTGGAGGTAATGGACCATACGATCCAGAGACTCAACGGTATGGTTTACCCATGACGATGAACAATGATTTTGAAGAAAGGAAACCACCCAAAGATGTCACTCAATCTCCGATTAGTTCGATCGGTTTAGTGGTTGATCAGGCATTTGGGTATCGGTTTGACTTTGGCGATGACTGGCGGCACCAGATTAATCTGATCGCAATCGATCCGAATATCCCTAAAGGTAAATATCCTAAAATCACCGATCGCAAAGGCTCCAGTCCTCCCCAGTACGCAGACTTCGATTAATGCCCCGATCGTAATTTTCAAACGTCCTGTTCCGGAAATTACGATCGTCATTGTCGAATCTAAGTAATTAGATATAGAATCCAAATATCGGATAATGCATTACTGACATGATAATAGCAGTCCAGTTCAAAATTCAGCATCTAATGCTATGCGGAACGTCGTACTAGGTTCATAGATTCGATTGGTTTTTTCATAGGTTCCGCCAAAAAGATTTTGGACATAGAACGTCATCCCGATTTGGGGAGTCAAGGGTACGCGGGCATTTAGATCTACATTGAGCCAAGACGGAGAATAGCTGTCAACGGTATCACTTGAATTGAGAAAGAACGATCGTCTCGAACCACTATAGTAATTATTTAACAGATTAACCTTCCAACCGCGATGTTCATAACCTAACCCAAACTGCGCCACAGAAAATGGAATCTGACTAAGCTGTCGTCCCGTATCTGCTCCAGTGGCAATGCGGGCATCAGTATAGGTATAGTTGAGAAAGGTGCGCCATTCAGGAGTAATCCGATATTGCACTGCTAATTCAAGGCCATTAGTATTGACCAACCCAATATTTTGCCATTTACTCGGTTGGCCAATGCCTAGGGACTGAGTTCCGAGACGATCGTTCAGACTGCTTCCAAAATAGGTCAATTGTCCAGTAAATTTATCATTGAACTTAAGATCTGCACCAATGGTCCAAGAACTACCAAATTCGGGCTTAAGTTGATCATTGGGGAGCCAGCCGTGAACAGTATCGTAGGCATAGAGTTGATCAAGCCCCGGCAACCGTCGTACAGAAACCCAACTCCCACGTAAGTTGAATGATTCTGTTGCAGACCAATTTAATCCCAGACTAGGATTGAGAGAGCTTCCAGCCCGATCGGTGAAGTTCTGGCGGAGTCCTAATTCTGCTTGAACATTACTACCTAGATCAATTGTTCCCAATGCAAATAATGACGGTAAAAATCGAGATTGATCAATCTTGCTGTTGAAGGCGCTGACTACTGGATTGTTACTATTCGCCGTAGAGTTCAAAGATTCATTTTTGACATCTGTTCCCCAACGAAGCTTTACTCCTTTTGAGATTTGCCAATCATGATCAAGTCGAAAGGTAAATATTTTTGAATCCAAGTTTCCAGTTCGATAGAACGTCGATCCTGTCGGTCCATAGGTATTGAAATAATCTCGATTGTAGCCGATCGTTGCATTTAGAACTGAATCTTTTGATAATTCCGATCGTATATTCAGCCCAACATTGTAAGCATCATGATCAAGGCGATCTTTTTGTAGGGGAAACCCAAAATAAATTAGTCCCTTTTGGCTGGTTGTCTTAGTCGCATCAAACGTTAATGTATTACGCGGATCAAGCGCTGCACTAATTCGAGCATAGTAAGCATTAGTTGCAGTATCCGCATTAAAAAGTTTACCGTTAGGTCCACGGTTCGCAGCACCGACAGGGACGTCATAGTTATTGTCAGCGCAGCCCTGCTCAAACCCAAAAGCATAATCTAAACCTTTGGTGAATCCGGCATAGCCAATACGATAATTCTGTTGTCCAAAGGAACCCAATGTCACACCCAGAGTAAACTTCGGGATTTGGCTTCCGGGTTTTGTAATGATATTAACGACACCACCAAAAGCTTCAGATCCATATAGTGTGGAGGCACTACCACTAGAAAGTTCAATTCGATCGATCGTACTTGTAGGGATGCTATTGAGATCAATGTTGCCGTGATAAATATTGCTATTAGTTCCGATCGATCGACCATTTAGAAGATAAATTGATTGATTAATACTAGCTCCCCGATAGCTGCCACCTGTGTGAATATCTGCTGCAAATCCCGTATCATTAATGGCAAACCCAGGCTGGTTTTTAAGAACTTCTGAAACACTGCGACTACCCTGGTTTTTAATATCTTCTTGATTGACTTTGTAAACTGGGGTCGCAGTGGGCTTGCCTTTTTTCTTGTCAGTAATGATAAGTTCTTCTTCAGGGGCTTCAGACTTCCCACTTTGAGCTAGAAGTTCATGGGCTTGATTGCTGGTTTTTGGGAGATCTCGGAGGCGGACGACCGGGATTTCGGCAATTGCTGGAGTACTTAAAAGAATAAAACTGCTGAGTCCGATCGTTAAGATTTGAAGCTTGGAACGCATGTTACTTTTCTAAAGAAGACAAATTTACATAATTTTGTATTAACTCCATGAAATGTGTCAAAAGACAGCCCGTCATATTAGGGAGTTGGCCTAAGGAGTTGGCGGTATCACGGGTTCAGGTACAGGAGGTGCTACAGATGCAGGAATGACAGATTCGATCCGCAGGTATTAAAAGCTCAGGCACAACAGGAGACGGAACGGTCGCAGGTATAGGTTCAAACATAACAGGTTCAGATGTAACAGGTTTGCGACTTTCTTGTTCTTTAAGGGCACGCTCACGAGCGATCGTATCCTCTTCGGATTGTCGTTGTTGACGGCGAGATTCCTGTTCGCTGGAAGTCTGCCTCCTCTTGCTGAGAAGTCATCCGAATAGTCGTTCGATCCCCGTCTTCAGACGCTTCATATTTACGGCGACTGACGGCTTCGAGAGCTTTACGATCGAGTTCGGGATCACCGCTAGATTGTAAAAGTTTGGGAATAACGATACCGTCTTTGCCAATTTCTTGACTAATGCGCAAGGTCCATTTTTAAATTCAGTTTTAGCATTCGGGTCAGATTCACCTTGAGACTTTTCCACGAGCTTTTCTTCACGCTTTTTTTGGTTTCTAGCTTGATTTCTTGTGGAACTTCAGGCGAGGCTTCTGCCACCGAATCTATCGGTTTTAAATCAGGCTCAACAGCAACAACAAACTAGAGTTAACATCACAGTTCTATCGCATGGAACACTAGCACTAAAAAAATTATTTCACTCGATTAACTAGAAACCAATGTTCAATCGCTAATGCTATCAAACCAACAAACTAGTGTGATCATTAAATGCAAATAAAAGCATTGAGCATGGAAATATGGAAATATTGTGGCCGTCCTAGATCAAGTGAAGAAAATCGATGGTGTCAAGATTGCGATCGCCACCAAAAAATAATGATTCCCTCTCCTCCCTAACTCCTTAAGTGAGAAGTCGTTAGCTGGAAGGGAGCCTAAATTTAATACTCTCCTGGCAAACTAGAGCTAGGGGAATTTAGATTTACATGTCTTAGGAAATTTCGATCGTTCAGAAACAAAAATGTTGACTTCCACGTCAAAACACGGAAGCACTGTAAAGGAAGTCGATCGATAATTAATCAAATATTTGAAAATGAATCGACCCAGATTCCAACTTCCCCCATTCTTATTCACTAGTAGTAGTTTACCAGGAATTAATTTCATGAAACCCACTCTCTACATCCGTCGCTCTTGGTTGTACCCCCTAATTGCCGCCGCATCAGCACTTGTCTTCACCCTTGCAACCCCCACCGCCTCTTACGCCTTCAATTGGTTCAATATTTTTCAACAGGGTCTCCAAGTCGTCCAACTCAGTAGCATGAACGATCGGCAAGAAGTGGACCTCGGTAAACAAATCGACGCGCAACTGAAATCCACTCAAATCAGCATCCTCTACAATCCCGCCGCCACAGCCTACGTCACCGAAGTCGGCCAACGCCTCGTCCCACAAAGCACCCGACCCAACCTACCCTTCACCTACCAAATCGTCGATGACGACGGGATTAACGCATTTGCCACCATGGGCGGATTCGTTTATGTGAACAAAGGACTATTAAAAATTGCCGACAACGAAGCGCAACTCGCCAGCGTTCTTGGCCACGAAATGGGACACATCACAGGCGGTCATTCTAAAAAACAAATGCGTGAATCTGCCGTTGCCCAAGGTCTTTTGGGCGTTGCTGGCTTAGACAATAGTCAAGCGGTCCAAATTGGGGTCGAACTTGCACTAAAACGTCCCCACAGTCGCCGAGATGAATTTGATGCTGACCAACGGGGATTAATCAACGTAACCCGATCGGGCTATTCCCAAATCGAAATGGTCAACTTCATGAAAAAACTCTTGGCCTCTAAATCCTCAACACCAGCCTTCCTCAATACCCACCCCAATACAGCCGATCGTATCACCCAACTCAACCGTCAAATTCAACAAGCTCCCAGCGCAAACAAAGATGGTACGGATCCCGCAATTTATCGTAATCGCCTGAGATCATTAGGTTAAGTTATCTTCTAAATCGTTCCCGTAAAACTACCTAAAGGGTCCGATCGAGATTTCGATCGGACTCTTTTGCGTGAAATTGGAAGATTTTATACACTATATTAGTTTAACGAATGATAAATTCAATTAAGCGCTACGAATCGTGAGGAAAGTTTAAGTTTTTCCCTAAACGTTATTCGTGGACAGCTTTCCCTTCTAACTGCTAGTATTGTTTTCTTTGAAAATCAGTTGGAATTCAGCCCATTGACTATATTAATGATTGGACAAAACTTGTGAAATTTTCTAACTACGATCCTGGACAATTTTACGACGAACTATTTGAGAGTCGAGGGGTTCCTCGGGCCGATGCTCAGACCTTGATCGATCGAATCGAGTCGCTGACCATGCCGGAATTACAACGTCGCCAACGGGCTGCCCAATCAGCACTATTTAAAATGGGTGTCACATTCAATGTCTACAGTGACGACCAAGGAACTGAGAAAATTTTTCCGTTTGATATTGTACCCCGCATTGTCTCAGCATCAGAATGGGCCACTCTAGACAAAGGATTGAAACAACGCATTGAGGCATTAAATCAATTTTTGGCAGATATTTATGGCGATCAGAAAATCATAAAAGATGGAATAATTCCAGCAGAACTGATTGAATCGGCCAGTGGTTTTCACAAAGTCTGTATGGGCCTCAAGCCACCCAAGGGAATTTGGTGTCACATTACAGGCAGCGACTTAGTGCGCGATCGGAATGGGAATTGGCTAGTTTTAGAAGATAACTTGCGCTGTCCATCGGGTGTTTCGTATGTGCTCGAAAACCGACGAGTAATGAAAAGTACATTTCCCCAGGTTTTTCAGCAAGTTCCCATCCGTCCAGTAGAAGAATATCCGGGTCGTTTGCTCGATACACTAACTAATTTAGTTCCCGATCACATTACAGATGCAACAGTCGCATTGTTGTCACCAGGCATTTATAACTCCGCCTATTTTGAACATTCATTCCTAGCACAGCAAATGGGCGTGGAATTAGTAGAAGGTCGGGATTTGGTCGTTATTGATGGCTTTTTACAAATGCGCACGACCAAAGGATTGCGCCGTGTCGATGTGCTGTATCGACGCATTGATGACGATTTTATTGATCCTACAGCATTCCGATCGGACTCATTATTGGGAATTCCGGGATTGATGGATGTCTATCGTCAGGGGCGCTTAGGGTTGGCAAATGCGCTAGGGACGGGCGTTGCGGATGACAAAGTGATCTATGCTTATGTGCCGGAGATGATTCGATATTATTTGAATGAGGAACCGCTGTTGTCAAATGTACCGACCTATTTGTGTTTGGATCCTAAACAGCAAGATCATGTATTGCAAAACCTAGATAAACTCGTGGTTAAAGCAGCGAACGAATCTGGTGGCTATGGAATGCTAATTGGTCCCCATGCGACTCCAGAAGAGCGAGAGGAATTTGCATTAAAAATCAAAGCTAATCCTCGGAATTATATTGCTCAACCCACTCTAGACCTTTCTCGGGTACCGACATTGATTGAGGATGAATTTCAAGGGTGTCATGTAGATTTACGACCTTATGTTTTGTATGGTAAGGATATTTTTGTAAATCCCGGTGGTTTGACCCGAGTGGCGCTGAAGAAAGGATCGCTAGTTGTAAATTCATCTCAAGGCGGTGGAAGTAAGGATACTTGGGTAATTTCTGAATGATAAATTGTGAATTGTTTGAGTTTTGACCCCATTATTGGACCTTAAATTATGCTTAGTCGTGTTGCAAATTCGATCTATTGGCTCAATCGCTACATTGAACGGGCAGAGAATATTGCTCGTTTTAGTGATGTAAATTTTAATATGTCTTTAGATATGCCTATGGGAATGGTTCAGCAATGGGAGCCGTTGATTATGACCTCGGGCGATCGCACTCTATTTATTGAGCGGTATGGTAAAGTTACGCCGGAAAAAGTAATTCATTTTTTAACCTTTGATGAAGCCTATCCCAATTCAATTTTGTCTTGTTTGAACAGTGCGCGGGAGAATGCACGATCGGTGCGGGAGATCATTTCGTCAGAAATGTGGGAACAAGTGAATAACTTTTATCACTTTGTTAAAGATGCGGCGAAATCAGATAAGGTTCCAAATTGGCCAAGCTTTTTCAAACAAGTGAAACTGGAAAGTCATCTATTTGTAGGCATTACCGATGTAACGATGACGCATAATGAAGGTTGGCATTTTGGGCAATTGGGCCGTTTTTTAGAGCGGGCGGAAAAGACAACGCGCATTTTAGACGTGAAGTATTTCATTTTGCTACCGTCTGTTCGAGACATTGGTAGTACATTAGATGAATTACAATGGGCTGCCTTATTACGATCGGCTAGTGCCTATGAAATGTACCGAAAACAAGATTTGCAACGCATCAATCCAACTGCCGTCGCGAAGTTTTTGTTACTTGACCCCGAATTTCCCCGATCGATTCGGTTTTGCATTCACTGGGCTGAACGATCGCTGCATCAGATTACCGGAACGCCTAAGGGCACTTGGTGTAATCCAGTGGAACGTAATCTTGGGAAGTTACGATCGGATTTGGATTATTTAATGATTGATGAAGTGATAGGGACAGGATTACACCAATTTTTGGATGCGTTGCAGGGGCGAATTAATAACGTGGATGATTGTGTTTTTAAGATGTTTTTTGATTTAAAACCATTGGATATGATCAATGGTGGTTAGGCATCTAGTAGAGTAAAGCAGGCTTTAACACAAAACATTAGGTAATGATATGAAACAAGTGAGACCATACGATTAAGCGATCGGATAATAATTTGAATTTAGGAATCTCACAAATTCGATCGGACCCAACTTTTATCGATTACAAGATCTTTGCCAAATCCACCATAACCTAATCGGATTCGGTTTCTCCTATTTTAGATTCGAGTACAGCGTAAATTGAGGATATAAATTGAGGATTTTGTCTGAACTATCGGGCCTCAAGATCGCGTAGATGATGCGCGTGCAATTTTTTAGCAGCCGTGCCCACAGCCCCAGACCTGAAAAAGAAGTGATGCCGATCACGAGATTGGCACATCTCTCGCAAAACTTAGCTGGGCGCCCTTATTTTGACCTTTTGATTGAAGCTCAATCACGATCGAGACTAAAAAAATTGAAATGTCATATTTTTAGCGCAATGTTTGCTAATATATTCTCAGGTTTTGATAAACCAATTAACGGCGGCATGGCCAAGTGGTAAGGCAGAGGATTGCAAATTCTCCATCCTCAGTTCGAATCTGAGTGCCGCCTTAGTTTAAGCAAATTGAGAGTTTGCGTTTCTGATTGTAGCGGCTGAATTCGGCCTACCTAAGATATATCAACAAGACGATCGAACTGATTCTCGTAGCTTCAACAGCGCCACTAGATTTATGAGAAAATTTAGTTATCCAAAAAATGAATAGATCCTACGCATCAAATACCTGTTTTATTTGTAGATGGAGTTTTGCGATCGTACTGTCCCGCTCAATAGCAGAGTAATAATTCTGTGCTGTCACGGATCCAGTAGGACTAGGTTGTAATGTTTGCCGTGCCACATCAAGCAGTGCCGTTGCTGCTTCAAGAGTGACTGGGGTACGTTTGGAGTAAATGGCCTCATCAATCTCTACAATCAACAAAGAAAATGTCCTCAACCAAACGAATTCTTCCTCCTCAAGCACAATTTTAAAATATTCATTTGGCCCTCCGATCGGACCATAGCGCGCTTCATAAAGTAACTTCTGCGAGTCCAGTAGCGTCTTATGCAATGCCAACAAGACCGTACGAATGGTATGCAATTGCTTTACTTTAAACTTCAAAATCTCATCTGACATAATGCTCACCAAACCACAATAACTACAATCATGTCGCCCTTTAGAAGGACATGAGGAGATTTTAAAAATCAATCTCACTGGCAAAACTTTGAGTTCGCTTAAAATGAAACGGACCTGCGATCGATCCCCAAATGCGTTCATCTGTCTCCAAATCACGCCCCCGATCGAGACTCATTAATGTCGCACCCTGATCTAATAATTCAAACTCATTATCAAGATAGGTTCGCTGACCATTACGATCGACAAAACATTTTTTTCCCGGTTCGACCAGTCCTTTGAATCCACTTCCTGTCCAGGTTACGTCCATCCCACAGCCACACATTAAATCCAAATCATCAAGATTCAATGTCGCAAGCTTATTCAAATCTCGGGCCGCACCACGCATTGCATCGTCGTTTTTAAGCCGATAGTGAGGAATTTCAATTTTGCCGTCACATTCGAGAAATTTCAATACCCGAATTCGATAGGGCTGATCCTGGGCAAAATCATAGGCTTGTTCTAAATATAATCCTGGAACTCCAAAAAATGCGATCGGCAATGGACGCATACAAACCCGTATATGGGCAAAAAATGGAGGATTTTCGTAGGCTTGTTCTTGATTACTGAACTCGGCTGCCATCCAGGAAACTAGAGTTTTGAGATCCGTTGAGTGCGTCATAACTAATTCTTTAATCCCTTAATGCGAAACACTAAGATCTGCGTTTTTTGGAATGTGTTGAAATTATCATCACTCACCA
The DNA here is from genome assembly GCA_025351345.1 of Synechococcales cyanobacterium GL140_1_metabat_312. Lineage (GTDB taxonomy): Bacteria > Cyanobacteriota > Cyanobacteriia > Leptolyngbyales > Leptolyngbyaceae > JAAFJU01. The sequence goes on along the minus strand of JANXWB010000056.1, from coordinate 35,904 downwards.
TAATCAGGCTTTGCGACCCATCTGGCAAGCGTGGCCCGATCGTCATTCCCTCCAGATTATCTAAGGTAATATCCAACGTACTCAAATCTGCTACCAATTCTTTTTGGGCTGGCTTCACGACCGTATCTAGCCCTTGAATGCTCATCAGCATAGAAGTATCTTTTGAGGCAGCAAAGACGGTTTGGAAGAGTTTCACCCCAAATCCTGCTAATCCAAAACGTCGTTCTAAACTCAAAAAACGCCCAGAACCATCCAACGAAATCATTTCAGCCAATCCCAATTTATCCGCCCCAACAGGTTTATCCTCTAATGCATATAGATATTCAGCAATCAAATCAATACGACGATCTTGAACTGAATAATGCATAAACCGAACCCGATCGCCTTCAATTGATTCTGGGTTAGGATTTTTATCTTGTTCTAATGCATTCTCAGCAGCAGTAAACACACGATAGGGTTCAGTGGCTCCCATGCGAGCGGCATTTGCATTCAAGGTTAAGGATTCAAATGCCAGATTGTTTTGAACACCTTGACGATTGCCTTTATCATCAGTTCGGGGAATGTATTGATCTGAAATTCGCAACGATCGCAACAATTTCCCAGTCTTGATATCATGCTCTTGAATAAAGGGTGGAATACCATCGATTGCCGCTCCTTCACTGGAAATCCACACGGTTCCCTGCGGCGTTATTGCAATGCCCTCAGGGTCAATGGTGCCTTTCTCGTATTCATTACCTGCCGCATTTTTTAGCGTCGTCACACCCGTAAATTTTGTTGCGATCGGCTTGCTACTAGCCGGATCTAAGTCAAGCTGAAACTGATAAAACCGAGCGGGAGCCTTAGTACTGCGATCGTCCGACACCACATAAAAGACATTATCCTTCGGGCTGTAAGTAATTCCCGACAGTCCACCGACCGGAGTTTTATCGACTTCCAGCGCCCTAGGCACAATGGTTTCACCCAAGAACTCCAGCGAAATATCTTGAAAAAGCCGATCTTCGGCCTTCACCTGGGGCAACGAACAAGCGCTCAGACTCAGACTCACGATCGCACTCAACACCAGCACAACCCATTGACGAACTGTCATGCGCATTCCTCTTCAACAGCAGCATTCACATTGTACAAGAATAGTGGATAGCCCTGGGCTTAGAAGTCGGTTTGAATCTGAAGTTTGAATCTGAATTAGATTATCGGAACAACGTGTAAAAATGAAGTTCAATGGACCAAAAACTTCTGGGTTTTTATATCATCGCTAGTTTATAATTTTCTTCATAGCCGCTCGATTCTAAAGGCTAAAATAAAATATCCCTTACAAATCAAAACTCAAGATGAAGTATACAACTCCAGTTCTAATGGCATCATTTGTCCTGACGCTCTTAGCTTCACCGGGCCATGGTGAAAAAGATCCCTTTACGAACATCAACTGCAAAGCCGCCAGCACTCAACTTGAAATGAATTATTGTGCTAACTTATCATTTAAAGCGGCGGACCAAGAACTCAATCAAATCTATCGACAATTACGTAATACTTTCAAACAAACGAAACAAAATACCCAAGAACCTAAACTTATCGAGGCCCAACTAGCTTGGCTGAAATATCGTGACCTCGATTGCAAATTTAGTGCCGATCGCTTCAAAGGCGGCTCGATCGCTCCTCTAATCTATAGTGGCTGCAAAGAGACCCTCACTAAACAACGTACAACCATCCTCAAAAACTATCTGGAAGCCAAACAGCTTTGAACTGATTTATCGTGCATGACGATCGCGCTATGATGACGATCGCTTAGTCGTTAACAAATAACCCAGTGGCAAGAGACTATAAATCATCCGATTGTCTTTCATCCGATGATTTATAGTTATAGCCAACAATATTTTATGGATCCTAATAAGTGCCAACGATTTCAGAATTTTACGGGATTACAATTCGCATGTTCTACAATGACCATGCGCCACCTCATTTCCATGCTGGATATGGGGAGTATGAACTGATTATTGGCATTTTACCCATTACGGTCATGCAGGGGAACGCACCCAAGCGGGTGAAGTCGATGGTTCTGGAATGGACTGCTTTACATCAAGTAGAATTACAAGAAAACTGGAATCGTTGTCGTCAGGCTCAGATTTTGGAAAATATTGAACCCTTAGACTAAGGAAATTTAATATGTTAAATCAACTCACTCAAGCTAATCCCTTAGAATCATCGAAATTAGAATTGATTTACAAAAACGGCGATCGGATTGTCATTGATTTTATGCCGCTGATTGATCAAGGTGGCGTTTTTGCAGCTCTCGCAGATCCTCAAGTATTCTCCAGCGTAGAACTTGGGACACGAGGGCGGTACATTGCTTGGGGAAATATTGATTTCTGTGCGGATGCTTTACGATCGCCCATCCAATTTAAACATGTCATTTAAACTGGACTATATGTAGCCCATGAAGCGCCCCGTCAGGAAAGAACAGAATATGAAAATTAAATATGGGTCAGAAAGGGAGGAAATGAAAGAAGAACAATGGATACTACATTTTCGTCCTTACTCAAAGCTTATTCCTGTTTGCAGTTTTAAGGTGAATGAAGAATTTTTAATTAAATCAGAAATGCTTTCGCAGGAAGCATTGGATTAGATTGGTAGTCGGTGAAAATGCTTACAGAAAGAATCCGATCGAATCTCTTGCCTCAAACCATCTCCCGAATTTCAATCACGGGCTTACCCCAATCGATACCGCAACCATAAGCCCAACATCGGAAGCGCAATTTTATAGCCCCGATCGGGACCATAGACTAACCCCTTCTGCTCCAAACTCAACAGCGCCCCTTGCAACGTTCCACCGCGAGACAGATTGTGCCTCTTCAAATACTCATTAGCATGGGGACTATCCGTCGGATCTAGTGCCAAACATTCCAATACCCGCACTTGAGTACTGGGCAACAACAAAATCAACGACTCAAACGTCACCGACAAATCTTCAATTAACGACACCGAACTGCGATAGACCTGATGCGATCGGACCTGAACCGACACCTTCCCGCGATGCTCTAACCAAATTCGTCTTGACAACGCCAGAGCATCCCCAAAATGACCTTGAACACTATCCAACACCAATTGAATTGCATCTTGATCCAGTGACAACTCTACCTGACGCATCGACGTAACCAACCACGATCGTAAATCCGCATCCGCCACTGGAGCCAAAAAGACCGTTTTCATATCCGTTTGCTCCGTCCACTTCTGAGCCATCGTCGCAATAATCGCGTAACTCACCCGCGTTTGAATCTGAATCTTTTGACGCAAATAATCCTCCCACTTATTCGATCGGTCCCAGGAGCGAATGTGCGGAAAATTCTGAAACACCACCACCACCCGACAATCCATCGACTCCGCCAATATCTGAGGCAGCGCCAACAACCGCTTAAAAACAACCCAATCGTCAAGACCCGCTGGAATCATCAACTTCGCCCGTCCCGTATTGCTCGTGTCAAGCTTTAACAAATGGGGTTCGAGATGGGTGTGAATCACACTTAACTCCATGGGCTGCGAAAAGGTCGCCAAGATTGCATCGCCCAACAACTGCAAAAATCGCAAATAATCCGTCGCTCGCAAACAATCAATCTCCACTACCCGCGCGCCCACTTGACGAGCCGCCGATCGGACCAACGTCCGCCGCCCAATCCCCGGAACTCCTGTCAATAGTAAGTCTCCATCCGCCTTTAAAATATCACCCACCCGCTCCAACTCCAACGATCGCCCCACCACCACCGGAGGCCAAGAGCTAGCGAGAGTAGACGGAATAAAGGGGTTCATTAAAAATCTCTACAACTTATTTAGACTGTTTTTTAGACTGTGGCTTCAGACTACAGCCCTAACAGCATCCCAGACACATCATAAATCTACACTAAAAAGTAGTGCCTTGATTCGGATTATTGCAGTATGATGGTTTCTCACTAGTGCTAGACAGGTCATTTGAGATAGTCATGTTCGAGTAGAAACCCTTCAAACACACTCCACCAATACCTATGCCATCGCCGACCATATCAGCTAAACTCTCGCCCCAATTCGACGCCGCTTGGCATTCCGAGCCGATCGATCGGACCCTTGAACTGCTTCAAACGGATGAAAAGCAGGGGCTTCAACTGCATCAAATTCAAGAACGTCAGATTAAATTTGGCCCAAATGAACTCGAAGAAGCAGAAGGCCGATCGAAATGGTCGATTTTGCTCGATCAGTTTAGAAACATTATGTTGGTCATGCTGATTGGTGTGGCGATCGTATCTGGAATTCTAGATTTTGTATCCTGGCAATCAGGGACCATGAAAGCAGGAGACATTCCATTCAAAGATACAATTGCAATCCTAGCCATTGTGATTCTAAATGGAATATTAGGGTATGTTCAAGAAAGTGGTGCAGAAAAAGCATTAGCCGCGCTTAAACAACTCTCTTCACCGCATGTACGAGTATTAAGAGCAGGGCGATTAACAGAAATTGAATCCTCAGAATTAGTTCCCGGCGATGTCATGCAACTAGAAGCAGGCGTTCAAATTGCAGCAGACGGGCGATTAATTGAGTCCGCCAGTTTGCAAATTCGTGAATCTGCACTAACGGGTGAATCCACCGCCGTCACCAAACAATCTAATGCGATTTTGAATGAAGATGCCGCATTGGGCGATCGGTTAAACGTCGTCTATCAAGGAACGGAAGTTCTTCAGGGCCGGGGCACGGTGGTGGTCACTCGCACCGGAATGTCTACTGAATTGGGGAAAATTGCCACAATGCTTCAAGCAGTGGAAACAGAACCCACACCGCTGCAAAAGCGCATGGATCAATTGAGCAATATATTAGTTTCCGGGTCCATGACTTTGGTGGGAATCATCATTGTATTCGGGATGATTTACTACTGGATTACCACCGGGAAAATTGAACTCCTTCGTTTTCAAGAATTAGTCGAAACATCACTATCGATGGCCGTTGCGGTCGTGCCGGAAGGATTGCCAGCGGTGATTACCGTAACCTTGGCAATAGGGACCCAGCGCATGGTTAAACGTAATGCATTAATTCGTAAATTGCCCGCTGTTGAAACCTTAGGTTCAGTCACCACTATTTGTTCAGACAAAACCGGAACCCTAACCCAAAACAAAATGGTGGTAGAGGGATTACATACCGCTTCAACTGAACCTCGAATTAGTGGTGAAGGCTATAAACCAAATGGAAAATTCACCATTTCAGGCAACATCATTGATCCAATGGATCAACCTGAAATCCGATCGATCTTACTCGCTTGTGCCATTTGTAATGATGCAGTACTACAAAATAATGGCGGAAGTTGGGATATTCTCGGCGACCCCACTGAAGGTGCATTAGTCGTCGCTGCTGTAAAGGCAGGGTTTGAGGCAGATCAGTGGAACGCAAAACTACCGCGTGTGATGGAGTTTCCATTTACATCCGAACGTAAACGGATGAGTACAATTGTCCAGGACACTTCCCAAATCATGCAGCGCGAAACGGGCATTTTGGCGGCTCCCTATCTATTGTTTTCAAAGGGTTCTCCTGAATTGATTTTGGAGCGTTGTACTCAAATTCAAGTGGGCGAATCAGTCATGTTGCTCAATGATACAGCGCGTGCCAAAATCCTCGATCGGAATAACCAACTCGCGGCCAATGGACTCCGCGTTCTAGGATTTGCCTATCGCCCCTTGAATGCTTGCCCTCAAAGCAGCGACGAAAAACAAACCGAAGTTGAACTAATTTGGCTCGGCCTAGTTGATATGTTAGATGCGCCTCGTCCTGAAGTACGTGAGGCTGTAAAGAAGTGCCGATCGGCGGGTATTCGTCCAGTGATGATTACGGGTGATCATCAATTAACCGCTATGGCGATCGCCTGTGATCTTGGGATTGCGAATCCGGGTGATCCTGTATTGACGGGCAAAGAACTCGAAAAAATGAGTCATCACGACTTAGAAGAGATTGTTGAAAAAGTTAGCATTTACGCCCGCGTCGCCCCCGAACACAAACTCCGAATTGTTCAAGCCTTACAAGCCAAAGGTCACGTTGTGGCGATGACGGGTGATGGGGTGAATGATGCACCAGCGCTGAAACAAGCCGATATTGGGATTGCGATGGGCATTACGGGAACAGATGTAAGTAAAGAAGCCAGCGATACCGTATTGCTTGATGACAATTTCGCAACTATTGTCGCAGCGACGGAAGAAGGACGTGTTGTGTATACCAATATTCGACGCTTTATCAAATACATTTTGGGTTCAAATATCGGGGAAGTAATTACGATCGCAGCAGCTATTCCACTGGGCGGTGGCGTTCCATTATCTCCCTTACAAATCCTTTGGATGAACCTAGTCACCGACGGACTCCCTGCCTTAGCGCTCGCAGTTGAACCCGCCGAACCGAATGTAATGAATCGTCCACCCAATGATCCCAAGGAAAGTATCTTTGCACGGGGCTTAGGGTGGTACATGATTCGAGTGGGCATTATTTTAGCGATATTAACGATCGGCCTGATGCTCTGGGCCAAACCCTACTGTACGAGCGTTCTGCAAGAAAATGGTAGAATTTTGGACAGCGATCGATGGAAAACGATGGTGTTCACAACCCTATGTCTTGCCCAAATGGGTCACGCGGTTGCCATCCGATCGAATACACAACTCACCATTCACCTCAATCCTTTTTCCAATCCCTATCTATTGGCCTCAGTCGGATTAACAACAATATTGCAACTCTTGTTAATCTATGTCGAACCATTCCAGAAGTTCTTTGGAACCCATTATTTGACGTTGACTGAATTGATGATTTGTTTTGGAGTTAGTGCTTTGATGTTTGTATGGATTGAACTGGAGAAATTGTTCATTGGGGGACGTAACGCTGAATAAGAGATCCCTCTAACCCGCTTGATAAGGGGGACCGGAAACAAACCAGAACTGGATTTTTAGTGATACTTTGTTCCCTATATTCGTCTCTTAGTCCCCCCAAGCCAAAGGGAATCTGGAGGGATCGCTTACCATGTACCTGAAATCTCTTAATCTTCGCCATTTCCGTAACTACGCCGAGCAGTCCGTCAACTTCACGGCGGCCAAGACTATTATCTTGGGTGACAACGCTCAGGGGAAATCTAATCTAATTGAAGCGGTTGAAATACTATCTGCATTGAAGTCTCACCGAACTAGCCGCGATCGTGAACTCATTCATTCCAGCCAAACCAGCGCCCAAATCGTCGGCAATCTCGATCGGCTTGATAGCAACCTTGAACTTTCCATTACCTTGCGAGCAAATGGTCGTCGAACCGTCGCATTGAATGGTTTAACCCAACGCCGCCAATTGGATTTTCTCGGCAAATTGAATATGGTGCAGTTCTCTAGTCTAGATCTAGACTTAGTGCGCGGCGGACCAGATTGTCGTCGCAGTTGGATTGATGGATTACTCGTTCAACTTGAACCCATTTATGCCCACATTCTTCAACAATATAACCACATTCTCCGCCAGCGAAATGCTCGACTAAAAACACTCAAAGCAGGTGTTCAAAATACTAGCGGAGATCTTGTGATTGATGATCTTGCGCTATGGGATGCTCAACTAGCGATAGCGGGATCACGGGTAATTCGGCGGCGCGATCGGGTGATACAGCGTCTTCTACCCTTTGCCCAACATTGGCACGAAGCTATCAGCGGCAAATCTGAACAATTACAAATCAACTATAAACCTAATGTTTCAGGAGATACCGATTTGAATAATTTAGGTCAAAGTACGCCTGAAGCTATTCAATCTCAATTTCTAGATAAAATCCGAGAAAAAAGAACAATAGAACTCTACCAAGGCACCACTCTAGTTGGTCCACACCGCGATGATATTGAATTCACCGTTAATGAGACAATAGCGCGCCAATACGGTTCCCAAGGCCAACAACGCACATTAGTATTAGCGCTCAAACTTGCTGAACTTAAACTGATTGAAGATGTCATTGGTGAACCACCAATTTTATTACTGGATGATGTGCTAGCCGAACTCGATCTCCATCGCCAAAACCAACTCCTTGATGCCATTCAAGATCGCTTCCAAACCTTAATTACCACGACTCATCTCGGTAGTTTTGATGCCCAATGGCTGAATTCAGCTCAAATCTTACATATCAAAGCAGGTCAACTTTCAACGACCCCTTAACCAACAAAATCATAGACTACACTAAACTTAACTACGACCAATGAGCAGCGATCGCCCTTAATATCGCTCTTATATTATTAGAACCCTGTTAGAGATCAGCCTATGCCTCGCACCATTCTAATTTTCAATCCCAACGCCAGACAAGCCGACCAACTGCGTCCACAAATCGATCGCGCCGTAGATCTATGGCGAAATGCAGGCTGGACGGTTACTCTAGCTCCCACAGAATATAGTGGTCACGGCACTGAACTTGCCCGTCAAGCCGCGATCGATGGCTATGATTATGCGATCGCAGCAGGCGGTGATGGTACGGTGAATGAAGTAATGAATGGATTATTGTATTCAAATACAGCACTCGGGACAGTTCCAATCGGCACCGTAAATGTTTGGGCTAGGGAAATGGGATTGCCTATGGATATTGTGGGCGCGGCAGAAGAATTACTGCTGGCGACTGTAAGAACCATTGATGTCGGGAAGTCATCTCAAACCGGACAACCCGATCGTGCCTTTCTATTAATGGCAGGAATTGGATTTGATGCTGCGGTGACGGAAATTATCAATGTGCGAGAAAAGAAGACGCTAGGAGTAATCGCCTATATAAAAAGCGCTATTCAACTCGCATGGCAATTCCAAGGATTCCGAACCCTATTGCGGATTGATGGAAGACGCGTTCGAGGACGAATTCTCATGATCATTATCGGAAATAGTCAGCTCTATGGGGGGATGGTAAAAATGACAGCTCATGCAGTTGTTGATGATGGTTTACTAGATGTCTGCGTAATTAAAGGGCGCAGTATGCTAACCGCTCCTTTACGATTGTTTTCAGTATTCACGCGCAATTACAACCGAGATCCTAAAGTCGCCTATTTCAAAGCTACCCACATTGAGATTCAAGGTAAAAAGAAACTCCCAATTCAAGTAGACGGAGACTTTTTGGGCCGATCGCCGATGAAATTTGAAATCGTCCCTCGATCGCTCCGAGTGCTAGTCCCACCTAACGCCGATCGAACCCTCTGGTCAACTACATTTCCTAGTAACGAATTCGAGGATCAATGTAAGCATTAATAACATCGATCGCAATACTGGCCAAGGCTACGATCGCCGCAAAAAATACCACAATCCCCTGCACCGTTGGATAGTCCCGCTGCCCGATCGCCTTATACAGCCGACTGCCTAGACCGGGCCAAGAGAAGGTCACTTCCGTCAAAATTGCACCGCCCAACATGGCCGCCAATGTCAAACCCAAAATTGTCACCACTGGAATCAACGTATTCCGAAAGGCATGATTCCAGAGAATAGTACTGTTGCTAATTCCTCGCGCCTTGGCCGCATCTACATACTCTGCCTGCAATGCCTGTTTTAAATTGACGCGTACAATGCGTTCAAATACTCCACTAATCAATATCCCCAGTGAAGCCGCAGGCAATACTAGATAATATAATGCAGTTGCAAACTTACTAAAATCACCGCGCATTAAACTATCTAATGTATATAATCCCGTAATTGATTCAGGTGGAGTTAACGTAGTTGGAAAGCGCGTCCCCAAGGGAAACCAGCCCCACCAAACACTAAATACTAATTGCAATACCATTCCAAACCAAAACAATGGAATTGCATAGGTAATAATTCCAAATAATCGCCCACCAATATCCCAAATTGTATTAGGCCGCGAGGCACCCAATGCACCAACGAATACACCTACAACAACCGCGATCGCCAAACTAAAAATTGTCAGTTCCACTGTCGCCGGAAAATGATCTTGAATAATGCTCCATACCGATTCGCCTTGACTCGAAAGAGATTTCCCCAGATCACCATGGAGCAATGTACCCATGTAATCAAAATATTGAAACAATAGCGATTTATTCAACCCCAATTGTTCGCGTAGAGCCTCTTTAGCAGCTTGGGGTGCGCGGGTTCCAAGCAATGCATCAACAGGATCCCCAGGAGTCGATCGCATTAATAAAAACACAATGGACGTGATTAACCACAACATCAAGGGTGCCAACATCAATCGAGTAGCAATGTAACTTTTCAGCGAATTCGATCGGGCCATGATGCAGCGGGAAAATCAGCCCTCTAACCATACCAAGGGATCTGTCTATTTTCCATATCTGCTTAAAACTTAAAAGGCACTGACCATCTTGATCAGCGCCTTTTAAGGTTTAAATGAACCGATTGGCGTTGCAGATCTACGGTATGGCGGGGTAAGCGATTTGACTACCCTCCTATGAGGCTAGCAGAATTTCAATTGCCTCAACCGTGAGGGCTAAAGTGGGCATTCTTTGCATATCTCTAGCGATTCGATTTGATATGAACAGAACTATCTGGACGATACTGGGTGCCTATCGAGTGCTTCTTTCCCAAAAATCACCCAGCAACACTGCGGGGTTTAGGTGTCTACGGTGTAGTTCTCAACCACAACCAAAATGATTATGTTCAAGCTTAAGCACCGACAATTTCTGACCTCCTGTATCGCCATCATGATCATCCTGTGCTGCCAAACTCCAGCTTGGGGAACGATCGGCATTGCCGAATGGCAAACCCCCACACCCGGTGGCAACATGATTGGGAATAACGATAGCCTTCCCTCCAACACCGGAACTGCTATTTACTATCCATCCATTTATATAGATGGGTCTATTATTTACGTGAAATATGTCCATCGGTATGGTTTCTATGAGGGAGCAATTATTGGCGAAGCCAATGAAGGGGTTTTCTGGTTTGACGAAACCACCAAGTCTGTACGGTATTTCCCCAGTCAAGTGCAACTCTGTGAAACTGTGGCAGCAAAAGGGCTGAAGTTCTACAACAATCTCACCTTTTTTCCTGGCAGCCATCATTATGATTACGATGTGATTCGGTATGCTCTATACTTCTTAGTCTCATTCCTCATCTGGTTGACGATGCATTACCGGCTGAATCGAACTATTTCACTGCCATTGAGAATTGACAGAACGCTCAAAAATAGATTCTTCACCCTCCAACTGTATAGCTTGACTGTATGTTCTAACGCGGCATTTATTAACAAGCAAGTGAGCGATAGTGACAGTATTATTAATGGAATTACTACAGATGTGATAATTGCTGCGATCGCCTTAGCCGTGGTGGGTATTCCACTATGGGGCTTAAGCTAGGTTTGTTTACGGCTGTTTCGCCCAGTATCGCCGACGCAATTGGGCTTACGGGCTAGAGACGTTGCGACCATAACCGCAGTCTTGAAGTGTCTGATCGTTTTGGGCATCTTGATGACAGGGCTATCGTTAACGATTGCCAAGATAGAGGCATCCTAGACTAGCATTCAATATTTTTCCTGTTCATCAGGGTAGGATGCGTAACTCTAGAGTTCGCAACTGAACGGAGCATTTCTGCCCACATCTGTTGCACAATTATTTCCCCCAATCAACGGTCAGGATTAACGTGAGTATTCTTTAGAGAGAGAACGACTTGATATGAACAGGACAATCTGGAAAATACTGGGTATTCTTTGCATCCTAGCTGGTCTTTCGATGTTATGGCAAACACCAGAGCGCTTGACGACATTACCTCCCGATCAACACTTGAAGCTCATCGAAGGCTTGATCTTTTCTGAGAGCTTACTTGGGGCGATCGTGATTATGTGCTTTTTCCCAAAAAGCTACCCAGTGACCTTGCGAATTGTGGGGGCCTATGGCGTTACGTCGTGTATCTTCGTCTTGGTTGAAGGCGTTCGCCACCATGACTTCTCCCAATTTCCAACCCTCTTAGTTTTTTGGCTCCCTGGCTCAATATATCTGGTCATTAAGGGAAAGATGACCTTCCCCTAAGTAACGTGAGTTCGGGATAAGAAAGAGTCAAAAAAGGGGGCACCAAAGGTAATCTGGAGGTACAACACAACCATTTTGCCTCAGGTGCCTATGACCAGTTTAGAAGAACTCTTCTGCTCCGTCGATGATTTCTGCCAAATTTTTGAGACACGATGGCAACATCGACTCCTTGGGCATGATGTGCAAGTGCGTAACCGTAAACGTACTCTATGTTTGAGCGAAATAATGACTATCCTGATTGGATTTCATCAATCCTGTTACCGGAATTTCAAAACCTATTACTTAGAAAACGTTCAGATTCAATGGCAGAGCCATTTTCCAAAATTGGTGAGTTACAACCGCTTTGTGGAATGGCTCCCTGATACTTTGGTGCCCTTATGGGCCTACCTGCGCTCTTGTTTTGGAACTTGTACGGGTATTAGTTTCATGGACTCGACCCGCCTCAAAGTTTGTCACAATCGACGCATCAGTCAGAATCGAGTTTTTAAAGAGGTTGCGGAGCGGGGCAAAACCTCCGTGGATTGGTTCTTCGGATTAAAGCTGCATCTTGTCATCAATGACAAAGGTGAGTTACTGAACGTTCAAGTGACTCCTGGTAACGTTGACGACCGTAAGCCTGTACCTGATTTGCTGCAACACCTCTTTGGTAAAGTGTTCGCGGATAAGGGTTACATCTCTCAAAGAATGTTCAACGACTTGATGGAACGCATTGGTGTACAAGTCATTACCAAACTCAAGTGCAATATGAAACAACGTTTGATGCCGTTCTGTGACCGTCTGTTGCTCAGAAAACGCGCTGTGGTAGAGACGGTCATTGACCAACTCAAAAATATTTCTCAGATTGAGCATTCCCGGCATCGTTCTCCGGTCAATTGCTTCGTGAACATTCTGTGTGGCTTAATCGCTTATTGTCATCAACCCAAAAAGCCAGGAATCGCCATGCAACACAATTTGCTGAGTTCTGCTTAACCCGAACTCACGTTAAGTAGGAATTTAAGCGAGATCACCAAACTGATAGATGAAAGAGTGAAGGCTTATGGCTGAAAGATTTAGAGATTACACAACGACTTTATCTGCTCTTGCACAAGAGATTTGGGTGCAATACCCTCAGTGTCAGCGTGCAGCCGGTTCTCATTGTCTGAATCAAAACCTAACTTGGCGTCTGACTTGTTTTTGGAGTTTAGATTAAATAGCAAAGCAGACCGCGCGAATAAATTGCCCTCTAGAAACGAAAGTCCCTCCGGGACTAAGAATCACTTGTAAATCTCCCTTTTCTTAGCGGCGGAGCTGATTCCTCTGCTAGACCGCAATTTATTCGCGGGTGGTTTAGAGCATAGACGATCGAATCCATAAATTACTGATTTTATCTAAGGCTCGTTCCTAAGCCTTTTAACGCGATCGGATGTCCATGATGGCATCACGAGCAACTCCAGCGATCGCTTGATCCGTGGCCTTGGGCAAGTGGTAATACTTTCCACCTGCATTCTGGGCCAAGTCCTTCGCCATTCCGGTTGAAACATATTTATTTTCAGTATCAATCACCAAAAACTGCATTCCTGTCGCCCGTATTTTCATGGCAATGTCCATGAGTTCAGCTTTAATATCAGGTTTTTCACCGTCTGGAATCTCCTCACCCAGCGATCGGGCCAACGGCACATTTCCCCGACCATCCGTAATAGCGACGATTACAACTTGACCAATATCACCAGATTGCAATGAATTCAACCCGACCCGCACGGCTTGAGTTAAGCCATGGGATAGAGGCGAACCACCCCCACAAGGAAGCCGATCGAGGCGCCGTTTTGCCGCTTCAATGGATCGGGTTGGCGGCAATAAAACCTCAGCCGCGTCACCTCGGAAGGGAATTAATGCGACTTGATCACGGTTTTGGTAGGCTTCGGTCAGCAAGCTTAAAACGGCACCTTTAGCCGAATTCATCCGATTCAGCGCCATAGACCCTGATGCATCAACGACGAATATAATCAACGCTCCGGCTTTTCGGGCCATCCGTTTGGCACGGACATCGATTTGCTCAACAAAGACGCGTTTAGTGCCTGTAGGATCCGCTTCAAAGGCACGGGCACGGCGCGATTTTTGATAGGGGGCGGCGGCGCGTAATGTGGCATCAACAGCAATCCGACGAACTTTCCCTCTGGGCAAAATAGGTTTGATATAACGACCTCGATCGTCAGTAAAAATGACCGATCGGCTGCCCGATTTGCCCTGTTTACTAGCTTTCTGGGCGAAATAAAGTACCGAGTCATCCAAGATCACGCCTTCGGGATCAAAAATAAATTCTTCTGGAATATCGGGTTGATCCGGTTGGTCTGGATTTTCGTCTTCCTCCTGTTCGTCGTCTTGGTCTTCATCAGACTCGTCCTGGTCTTGCGGTTCGTCGGACTCGTCTTGATTTTGGGGCGGCGGCGGTGGCGGTGGCTGTTGTTCGTCGGGAGGCGGGGCTTGAATGACGGTCGATCGGGGCACAATCACCAACTCAACCGCTTTTCTGAGGTCTTCAGCCGTCACATCACTACGACCTTCAAGGGCTGCATGGGCTTTGGCAACTCGAATGGCATAAAGTTCAGCACGATGGCCTTGGACTACGCCGCGAGTCGCTTCATCGACTAAGTAGCGAATTTGTTCTTTGGTAATCGTGACTTCCTTGAGCCATTCACGGGCCAGGATAATTTGCGTTTTTAAGCCATCAATATCATCTTCATACTGTTTTAAAAATGCCGTTGGATCTGCCGCATACTCAGTAGCTTGAAGCACCACATCGACCCGCTGATCTAAGCCCAGCACCATATCAGCGGAAAGGGAAATGGCAATCCGATCGAGTAAATGTTCCCGCAGTGGACCTTCTTCTGGATTAAAGGTGGCAATCAATAACGGCGTGCAGGGATGCTGCATACTAATGCCCTCGCGCTCGATGATGTTGCGACCATCAGTTAAGGCACTGAGCAGGAGGTTTGCAGTTTGGTCATCAAGGAGATTGATTTCGTCAATGTAAAGCACACCACGATTTGACTCCGCCAGAAGTCCCGGCTGAAATACGGTTTGACCGAGCTTAATAGACTGGCTGACATCGACGGATCCCAGCAACCGATCTTCGGTAATGCCTAGGGGAATTTGGGCGAAGGGCGACTTAATAATTTTACAAGGAACCTCGGCTACCCCATTCCAACGCGCTTGGGTCAGATCGTCCCAGGTTTCGGGTTTTTCAGGGTCACAGTTTGCAAGACTACCCTCGACGACTTCGATCGGGGGCAATAATGCATGAATCGCCCGCGCCATGACAGATTTTGCCGTTCCACGTCGGCCAGAGATAACTACACCACCGAGTCCCGGATCGACAGCAGCAAGTAATAGGGCAAGTTTAATCGCATCCTGTCCGACAACGGCGGCGAGCGGAAAGGTGGTGATGGTTCTTTCAGTGGTGACAGTCATACGGGGATAGCGGCAGTTAAAGTTTTTTGCGGTTACAGCAGCATATCAAGAATTTCGAGCTTCAAGGGAACAGAATATTCTCATGGGGTTCTGCCATCTTGGATAGATTTTTTTAAAGACAAATGCTGTCAGGTTTAGACGATCCTCTCCAACCAAACCCGAAAATCCTCAGCACCTTGAAAATCGAGTAAAGCCTCACCCAAGATTTCGATTTGTTCCATGGACAACGATCGTACTCGATCGCACCACTCATCCGGTAAGACTCCAATCCGGCGATTGAGTTGACGGAGGATGAGCGATCGTTGTCGAGATTCGCCTTCTTGGACAATCTGATTACGCCACTCTTCGTAAAGCACATCAATATTGAGCATTAATTCTTGTTCATCTTGAGTTCGGGATTGGCGTTTTTTTAACATAATTTGGAGTTTGGCAAGGTTTTCCAGAACCACCGTTTTTAATGGCTGCTCTGGTAATTCTAGCAACTCTGAGATGGCTTGACGTTGGACAGAACCTTTTCCTAAAAGTCGGAGCAACAGCGTTTCTGGAATGATGGGCAGTTGATGCACGACAACAAAGCCCATGCGCAACGTATCGCCCATAAAGAAGAACCCATCACCCCATTCTTCTTTCGGGAGAACATTACAACCGCGCAATCGTTCTTGGGAAGCTGTGGGCACAATCATCCAAAGTTGGGGGTGGTCAGGCTGTTGGATTTTTAGTTTTTCGCGTTTGGCTGTCCGTTTCCACTCGCCTCGAACTTTGCACAGCTTTTCAATGCAGCTAAAAAGATCGTCGTCAGAAAGAGGATTCCGAAAGACTTCCAAGAGAGTTGGGGCGATCGTCATCTTTCCTAAACAACCGAGTTCAGGGATGGATTGCCGAGATTGGGGCATAAACCAAACATCGACCTGCTGGGCTTCACCGACGGGAAGTTCATAGCTAATGATGACTTCCTCGGCAAAAGGCGACAGCATTTCCTTTAAGTAACGTTTAGCAAATTGATCGTGGGGCGTATTCGTCATCTAACTTGCTTTTTTCTTATCCTTCCGCGCTGATTCCTTTTCTTTCTGTTTATCGCGTTTCGCATCAGCCTTAGCCGCTTTTTCGGCTTCGATGCCAGAAAGTTTTGCCAAGTCTTTTTCTTCGGCAATTTTGTCTAGGTAATACTTAAAGTCCCCGCGATAAAGACGGAATTCACCATCGCGGATTTCCAGAATCTTAGTCGCAGTTTGAGACACGAAATACCGATCGTGGGACACGATAATTACCGTACCGTCATAGGCTCCGATCGCCCCTTCTAGCATTTCTTTCGCTGGAATATCGAGGTGATTAGTTGGCTCATCAAGAATCAGCAAATTCACAGGCTGAAGCAACATCTTTGCCAAGGCCAAACGGGCTTTTTCACCCCCACTAAGGGCAGAAACATTTTTCCGCACCGTACTGCCACTAAAAAGAAATCGACCCAAAATGGTTCGGACTTCTTCGTTAGTCCAATCGGGCACTTCATCGTGAATGGTTTGCATTACATTCTTAGCAAGATCCAGCGCTTCGGCTTGATTCTGCTCAAAATAACCCATGACAACATTGTGATCCCCCAGTTTCACTTCACCTTCGGAGGGAATTTCGCCGCCTGTAATTAGACGTAAAAGCGTAGATTTACCCGCCCCATTCGGGCCAACGATCGCAATCTTATCGCCCCGTTCAATTAATAATTCGGTACCCAGAAACAACAGTTTCTCCCCAAAGAAGTGGGTCATATTCTCCACCATCACGACTTCCCGGCCACTGCGGGGTGCTTCTGGAAATTTAAACCGCAGACCGCGTATTTCCGACTCAGGCGCTGCAATTCGATCGATTTTATCCAGTTGTTTTTCGCGGCTTTTGGCTTGGGTGCTTCGGGTGGCGCTGGCTCGGAATTTTTCGACGAACTCTTGTTGTTTTTCGATTTCCTTGTTTTGACGCTCGTAGGCTGCGAGTTGGGCGATTTTCTGCTCAGATTTTTGCAACAGATAAGTGGAGTAGTTGCCTAAGTAGGTGGTGGAGATGCCGCGCTCGGTTTCGACAATATTGTTACAGAGACGATCGAGGAATTCTCTGTCATGAGAAACAATTACCATGGGAGTATTCAGCCCACGTAAATAGTTTTCCAACCATTCAATAGTATCTAGATCCAAATGGTTTGTTGGTTCATCCAACAGCAGCAAGTCGGGTTCTTGCAAAATCACCTTAGCCAAGTTCATCCGCATCTGCCAGCCGCCACTGAAGGAACTCACCAACCGATCGGCATCCTCCAAGGTAAAGCCCATATCTGGCAGCACTTTGCCAATTTTTGCCTCGATCCCATACCCATTCATTCCTTCAAACTGCCGTTGCAGCTTATCCATTTTTTCCAGCAGATTGTCTAACTGTTCAGGCGTGGCAGTTTCCAAGGCATGATGTATCTTAGTTAGGGATTCATGAACAGTATTGACGTCCCCAAACGCGCGCCACAACTCATCTTGAACAGTACGAGTCTCGTCAATGTCAAATTCCTGATTTAGATAGCCAATACGCAAGCTGTTCGGTCGAATGATTTGGCCTGTAGTCGGCTCAATTTCGCCCATGATAATTTTGAGCTGAGTCGATTTTCCCGCTCCATTCACGCCCACAAGCCCCACCCGATCGCCGGGGCGAACTTCCCAATTAATGTCCTTAAGAACTTCACCTGTAGGATAGGTTTTGCTGATTTTTTCGAGGCGCAGCATGGATAGCTCCAGATTGGGGCGGGATAGGACTTGCAATTAAGCTAAAGAATTGTAACGTATGGCGTGACAAAATGACGGACTCTATCACGAGTTGAGATTGTTCGAGCTGTCAACGAAGCCTTACGGGAGCGAGATTGAAGAAGTTTAAAATTTCTGATTAATTTTCGAGTAATTTCTTACTAATAAGAATTTTCTAAAGCCATCACGAGGCCCAAGAATTAATTGAACGATCGGTCTAAAGCCAGTTAATTTAGGTGTCAATATATAAATGAGTATCGTGATTCACTGTTGAAATCTAGGGTTTAACGCTATTATCTCCTAGATTGTGGGAAACCCTAGCGTATTTGTCAGATCAATGTTTTAAATCCAGTACAGATAAAACATCGAACGTACGCATACCTTTAGATTACTGAAGTATGTTGTTAGGAACGTGCTGTCCTGTGTCCCTTGAAACAAAGTTGGTAATTACTATGGGAATCCTCCATCTCTCGGTTTTGGATCTGTTACTAGGCAATTTTTGACAATGATTAATTTCAGAGCTTCTGAAGTTTAACGATTTGTCGAAGAATACAAGTCCCCCGTTGAGTTCTCACTTAAAAGATTGGTTGGTTGAGTTGATATGAACATCATTAATGTTTTACATACTGCGGTAGATCCGGTTAGTTCTGGCCTCTTGACGGCAGCTCCTATGCCCCTAGCTATAGTCCTGGATCAGATGCTTCCTCCCGGTTTTGGGAACACCATAATGAACTTGGTTGGAGCGGTTGCGATCCTGTTTGTCGGTTGGGCAGTCGCATTATTAGTATCCAGTACCGTACAAAAACTTCTGAAGCAGACGGATCTGGACAATCGTTTAGCAGGCAGCTTAACGAGTAACTCGAACATTGATATCGAGAAAATTCTGGGTGCAGTAGTATTTTGGATCATTATGTTGGTGGCGTTAGTCGCAGCATTGGATGTTCTGAAATTGTCGATGGTGTCTCAGCCACTAAACGAACTTCTAAATTCCGTCTTTGGATTCTTACCTAAGCTGGGTGCAGCGTTGCTCTGGAGCGGTTTAGCTTGGGTCGTGGCGACAGTGCTGAAAAATCTGGTCATTCAGTCAGCTAGGGCATTTGATCTTGACAGCAAGGTGACAAGTGCGTCGAGTACAAACCCTGTTATTCTCAGCGAGACTTTAGCGACTGCTATCTTCTATTTCGTTATTCTCTTTTTCTTGCCACTCATCCTTGATACATTGGGGCTGAAAGCGTCTCTGGGTCCAGTAAATGACCTATTGAATCAAATTCTGAGCGCATTACCGAAGATTTTGAAAGCGGTGATTATTGGCGCGACGGGTTGGTTTATTGCCAATATCGTTCGTGGAATTGTCTCGAACTTGGCGGCGGCGGCGGGTGCAGATTCGATCGGTGCGAGAATTGGGTTACATCAAACCTCCACAGGTCAATCGCTCTCTGGTTTGGCTGGATTGACGACCTATGTCTTTATTTTGATCCCCACGATAACGGCAGCATTGGGCGCGTTGGAAGTTCCAGCAATAGCAACTCCTGCGACCAACATGCTGAACAGTGTGATGAACACGATTCCGCAGATTTTCACTGCTGGCGCAATTTTGGCCGTGTCGTACTTTGTCGGTAAGTTCCTAGCCGAATTGGTTTCCAGTTTGTTGCAGGGCTTTGGCTTTGACAATGTATTGGTGTGGTTGGGTATTCGACGATCGGGTGACGCGATCGAAGAAGGCACTCAAACGCCGTCCCACATTGCGGGGGTGGTTGTACTCGTCGGCACAATGCTCGTGGCATCAGTGGCCGCAGTCGATGTCTTGAACTTGCCTGCATTGAAAGCGGTTTCAACTTCGCTATTAGCGATCTCGGGTCAAGTCTTGGTGGGGGTGTTGATTTTTGCGGTGGGCTTATACCTGGCAAATCTTTCAGCCAAGCTAGTCCGTAGCTCGGGAATGCCTGAGGCACATACGTTGGCCAATGTCGCTCGTATTGTCATCTTGGCGTTCTCCGGGGCGATCGCGCTTGAGCGTGCGGGGGTTTCGACCAATATTGTCAACTTGGCGTTTGGTTTGTTACTCGGCGCGGTGGCTGTTGCAATTGCGATCGCGTTTGGCTTAGGGGGTCGCGATGTGGCGGCAGATCAGCTTCGTGAATGGGTTAAGCCATTTAACAAAAAAAACTAATTAGACTTCGATCCCCCTAACCCCCTTAAAAAGGGGGAACCGGAATTCAACTCTTAGTCCCCCTTAGAAAGGGAGATTTAGGGGGATCGGGAGCTTTGATAACAACGCAATAGATTAAAAAGGGAGCCGATCGCAATCCAATCGGCTCCCTAATTTTTTAGGTGATCATCATAAATAAAGAATATTAAATTATCCGCAACGTCTTAACAGCCCATCGGTATAGGGTTGCGATCGTTTTAGTGCCATCTTCCGATATTGATTCACCATCTAAACAGGCTACTCCTAATCCCAACCCCACACCCGTCAGATCGGATTTCATCGCCATAATGGATTGACGTAGGATTCGATCGCCCGCTTGTGCGGTTAATCCCGGCATCATCACGATAAATTCTCCATTCTCCCATCGTGCAATTACAGTGTCCCGATAACTCAGCTTCAATAATTGTTTTGCAACCCGCCTTAAAATTCGATCGCTTTCCCCATACCCCAACGTCCGATTCAGTTCAACGATCGACTCCACAGTGATCAATCCAAAACACAGGGGCTGATGAGCTTCGATAGCTCTATTAACAATAGATTCAAATCTAATTAATGAACCCGAACGATTCAATAACTGAGTCAGTGGATCCCGTTGAGTTTGCTGTTTAACCAAGTCCGATCGTTCTAATCGATTGAAAATTCGGGTCATCAACTCTGGCGTAATAACAGGTTTACTAACAAAGTCATCGGCACCCACTGAATAGACTTTCTGAATATTTTCCAAA
Organism: Synechococcales cyanobacterium GL140_1_metabat_312; assembly: GCA_025351345.1. GTDB lineage: Bacteria > Cyanobacteriota > Cyanobacteriia > Leptolyngbyales > Leptolyngbyaceae > JAAFJU01. The sequence continues at coordinate 14,795 of JANXWB010000056.1, read as the reverse complement.
TCTTTATGGGCGGTGAGAACTAAAATTGGTAACAATGCTGTCTCAGGGTGCGATCGCAATTGTTCACAAAGTACTGATCCATGAACTTGAGGCATTTCCAAATCTAATATCAATAAATCTGGACGATCCTGCTTAATTAACGATAAACATTCACGCGGATCATTGCAAAGTGTGACCTGAAATCCCCAAGGCTCCAAAATTCCTTTTAAAAACGCCAACATCACCCGATCGTCATCCACCACTAAAACCTTTGCACCCATGATAAATTTCTGCGATTTTCTCGTAGGTAGAGATTCTTGAATGCGCTGTAATAGAACGTTTTTGGGAATTGATTTGCGATAAAATCCCTGGCCTCCAAGTTCCTCAATGGCCACACGATCCACAGCATCCCCATCTGCCAAAATACAAATCGGCACAGAAGGGCAGCGTGCCCGAAACATTTGGAGCAAAGAAATATTATCTAGAGTGCCTGAAGAACAATCCACTAGCAAAATATCAGGACAGACTCGGGCGATCGCCTCTCGGGCCGCTGACGAACTGGTCGTCCGTACAATTTGTAATCCCCAACGATGCCCAGCCGCCATAAGTTCTGTTACATATTCACGATCGGGATCCACCATAAGAATCCACTGTTCTGGGTTATTGTCTAGAATTACCCTAGGCTGCGATTCTAAACGGGATGAACGATCGTTTCCACCTTGACGGATTCCTTCTAAAAGTTGACCCAATAATGCAATTTGTTGACGTAAATTCTGAATATCTATAGGCGTTGTCAAGGATGAAGTTTGCAGCCATTCGGCGAATGCTTTGACCCTTGGCAATGCCTCCGGAAAACAAACGCCTCCGATCGCCGCTACAAGTTGAATACAATCCCGCTGAACCTGCGATCGTAATTCGTGATCAATCAAATTTCGTTGAAGTGCCTGACTTAAATGATCTAATGCAGCAATACGTTGCAAAAATCGCCCTGATTGTTTTTCCCAAAATTGTGTAATCGTACTGTCTTGACTTCTCTCTTGCGTTGCAACGGTCGCAATAAAATCCAAAGAATCCGAGCTAGAGGAAATCCCCACTTCCGTCGCTAGTTTCAATGCCGGATTAAGTCGATAGCCCAATCCATAGACTGTTTCAATTAGATCGGCAGCCCCAACAGGTCGAAGTTTTTGGCGAAGTCGTTTCATATGAGTGCGAACTGTTTCTTCACCTCTAGGATTATTGTCCGAGGGCCAGAGCGCATCCAACAACGCCCGCTGACTAAATATTCGCTCCTTCTGACGCAACAATAGCTCAACAATGCTGTACTCCTTGGTCGTTAATCCTAAAGGTATTCCATCATAAAAAACATTACAGCTCAATGTTTCAATCCGCAGTTTTCCCCAAGTTAGAATGGGTAGCTCACTGACAGTCCGACGGCGAAGAAGTGCCCGAATCCGAGCTTCAAGTTCTCCGAGAGCAACTGGTTTCACAACATAGTCATCGGCTCCAGCATCTAGCCCCATGACCCGATCCATTATGGTGTTTTGGCTAGACATCAACATAATCAACACCTGATTCCCCGCCTGTCTCAAATCTTGACAGAGGATCAATCCATCTATTGCGCCAGCGCCTGAATCCAATAAGATTAAATCATAACTATTATCGGTGAGTAATTGCAGGCCGTGAGATCTACCGTTAGCAACATCAATGACGTACCGATTTTTTAAGTTATTTTTTAGAATTTCGGCCAGTTGCTGATCATCTTCAATAATTAAAAGTTTCATGGTATTAGAACAAAATTTAGATATAAATTTGAAGGAGATTTCAAGGTATAAATCCCGGACTAGATGATCAGTACTTCGTCATATGCAATTCGATCAAACGTTGCCTAAATTGAATTACATCTTCAACAGCCCGATCGATCGCTTGAATGTGGTCCATTAACCTATCTGAACGTTTATTCATTGCATCTTGTTCTAGAAGTACTCCTAAGTTCTGAAGCTCCGTTAACCCTAAGTTTCCGCAGGAACCGCGCATTTGATGCCCGATCGCTTTAACTGTTTTAAAATCAACAGTGTAGACTAGTTCAGACTGCGATTCAATAGTAATAGGTTCAATAGCAATATAAAGTTGTTCTAGACACAGCTTGTTTTCCTGAATCGACAATTCAATCAGTTCTAAGGAGAAGGATATATTTTGCAATGTGATTTGCATCAAGTAGTTCCAAGTCTTATCCCAGTCTTGATGCGGACTCCGGATAACTGATGAAGATACAACCTGATTATCCTGATTGTATTCAATACTATTTTCAGTATTAAGCACATTCTGAGCTTCATTAGCCAATGATACCACATTTATTTTTTGACGATCTTCAGAAAGTAATTCATGTACAGAATGCCTTGAATGTGATGAAGATGTGACGTTTGGGGAGAATAGATTTTGTGATGAAGGTTTGACGGTGACTTGCAAAAGGTAGTTAGCAGCTTGGGAGATTTTGTCAGCAAGTTCAGCAAGTCGGAGTGGCTTACTAATGTGATCATTCATTCCTGCATCTATACAAACCTGTTGATCGGTAAGGCTGGTGCGAGCGGTCATGGCAATGATATAAGGAAAAGATAAAGCAGATTGATCGGTCAAACGTCCGGCCAAACGTCGAATTTCTCTGGCAACGGCTAAGCCATTCATATGAGGCATTTGAACATCCAACAGAATGACATCATAGTCTTGAACCTTTAATCGATCGAGAACAGCTTGTCCATGGGTCACTAAATCGGCCTGACAACCTAATTGATCTAGAAAAAATAACGCAACTTTTTGGTTTACAGGAGTATCTTCTGCCAGCAAGATTCGTAGATTCGATCGAGCTATTTTTTGATTGCTAACATCTTGATTTAAACCATCACTAACTTCAGATCTGGAAGTCAATATTGGAGAACGCATTATGTTCTCAGAAGCAGGATTAAATTGTTCAATGGGATTCGATCGTTCAATACTTGATGTAGCATTTACTAAGAGTGTCTGAATCGAAAAAGTGAATGTTGTCCCCTTACCGACTTCACTCTCCACAGTTAATGTCCCGCCCATTTGTGTAATTAAGTCCTGTGAGATCACAAGTCCTAACCCTGTACCCCCATATTGTCGATGAATAGCGGCATCGGCTTGAGTAAAGGTATTAAATAATTTATTCAGTTGATCGGGAGCAATTCCAATTCCGGTATCTTTGACTGAAAATTGCAATGTGCAAAATAGTTCGCTGGGCTTCGATCGGGCTTGCTTCGATCGATTAGAACGTGCTTTTTCTTTGATATCTGCTATGGCGTTGATAGTTAATCGAACTTCTCCATGGTGCGTAAACTTTATAGCATTCCCTAAAAGATTAAATAAAATTTGCTGAAGCCGAGTTGGATCGCCCACAATAGTCAAAGGCAATGACGAGGATAATAACGGATCAATTTGACTAATCAATTGCAAATTTTTCGCATCCGCACTGGGTTGAATTAAATCTAAAGTTTCTTGAATACAAGCTTGAAGTGAAAAGGGAATTGATTCAAGTTGAAGCTTTTTGGCATCAAGTTTAGAAAAGTCCAAAATATCATTAATTAACGCCAATAGCATTTCACCACTGCGATTAATTGTACTAATTCGATCGCGCTGTTGGGGATTCAGTTCACCAATTAATAATAGTTGACTCATTCCTAAAATACCGTTCAATGGCGTACGTAATTCATGGCTCATCACCGCCAGAAATTCACCTTTTATCTGTAATGCCACCTGCGATCGAAGCCGATCCATTAACAAGACCCAACTGCCTGTCCCGACTAGCGTTAGAGCGGGGGCGATCGTCGGTAGCCAGACATTCATATTAAGCAATACGATATTAAATAGTCCCAATCCAATGAGACTTCCAAGAAGAATACTCCACTGCATCCACCAGCGAAATCGGGGTAAGCTCGCACTCAAGATTCCGCCTAAAACAATCAATCCAAATAGCCATTTTGAGTTTGGAACTCGGAGAAAGTTTTGATGTAACAGATTATCTAGAACTGTTTTATGAAAATAAACGCCACTAGAGGGAGTGACCCGATCGAAGGGCGTATACATTGGATCTGTGGCCATAGCCGTCATGCCTACAAGAACAATTTTGTCCGTGAATGCAGCGGACGGAACCTTATTAGTAAGAACATCAACAAAGGAGTAATGGATTGCATTTTTGGTTGACGATCGCCAATTGAGCCATAGTCTATTTTTAAGTACATCTTTGTTCATCGGAGATTCAAAATCTGGGAGAACAATAGAGGGGATTTGGGTAAGATTGTAAGTCTGCGCGATAACAATACTAAATGCGGTTTTATCGCCAAATAGGGGTGTAACCGATCGGGACAATCCATCGCCATAGCGAGGGGCAACAATATGTCCAACCCCCACGGCAGCCTCTTCAATTTGCGATGTGGGTGGTAAAGGCTCAGCCGTTTGGGTCCAAGCTTGTGGCATAACAACTTTGCCTTGACGACTCATTGTCTCGGCTAAAGCTGCATCTTGGGGACTCGGTTCAGACATTAAAATATCAAACCCAATCACACTTGGATTGGCTGGAGTCAATGTTTCAATTAGTTTTTGATAGCGCTGACGAGACCAAGGAAACGCCCCCAATTTTTTTAGACTATGATCATCTATTTCAATCACGACAATCCGAGAATCCCAAGCTCGATCGCCTCTAAGTTGAAACATGAACGTATTGGTCAATTCCTCAAGAGGTCGCCATAGTCCTAGTTGCCCCCCTCCCGCAACCAATGCACCGATCGTCATTCCAGGTAAAAGTAATCTGAAATTACGTTTAATCGAACCGTTATTCCAATTTAAAAAAGACATATTAAATGCACTATAAATTTAGCTAAAACTGCTTATACTCACATTAATGATTAACAACTAATTTAGCTACAGGATCTAGCTACAATGGTCCGATGGCGAGGATCAGATTCAACAGTAATTATGGATTCAAATCCGGCATCAGCTAACGCAGCTTCGACATCAAAGGTGTAGTAATCATCTGTCCAAGGCTCTGTACTTTTCATTAATGTAAACAGTACAGGCGGTAAACTTTGAATGACTGCTGATTTAGGATTGTTGTCTACAATTGCAATATGTCCACCATTTCTGAGAATTCGTCGCATTTCTTGAAAAATCTCCACCGTTGCCGATCGGGGCAATTCATGGAGAACAAATTGTAAACTCACTAAGTCAAACGATGATGATGCAAACCCAGTGGTTTCTGCACGGGCATGAATCCATTGTGCAATTGAACAATTTTTATCTTGCGCCTTTGCGATCGCTAACATATAAGGCGACAGATCTAAACCGATCGTTTTAACGATTTGATTGGTATTCACTAATTGATTTAGATCCGGTACTTTTGCTTGATAATAGTCATGTAATGTGCGAGTGGAAATACCCACAGAGCAGCCCACATCCAAAATATCTCGAACATTAGTAATACCCTGTTGGTCGAGAACCTCGTGAAAACTCGATCGTAAGCGTGCCTGTGCTTGATCTGCGGTCAGTGCTTCATTTTTCCAAATCCGTAATGCCATTGCATAAGTTGCAGACTCTGCCTCAAATGCTGCATCCCAACACAAGTTTCCATCATCATAGGCGTGAAACGGAACATTATAATAATCGGGATATTGAACCTCTGCATTAGTGAGCGCATCAAGTTCTACCTGAACTCCAGAGTCCTTCAATGCCGCATAGTTTGCCCGCCACATCACACCATTCTTCTCGGCTGTCTGAATCAAGACTTTCCGAGCTTGCTGCTTCATCACTGCATAAACTGGCTTAGTCCGAATGAGCTGATTCACAAATCGTGATAACAAATCTCTCCCTGCCCAGTCTGGCTTTTGCTTCATGAGTTGATTGCGCGGCGGCGGCGTTTGCATAATATTGTCCAGATGTTTCAGCAAGGGGAATTTATCTAGTGTACTAGCACAGGACGAGCGACTACAATCCCGATCGCCTCTTCCAGTATTTCCTCTGTAAGATTTCCTCTGTAAGACATAGTTCATTTGTTGACAATTGACTCTAGAATAAGAGTAGGTACCAACGTTTTCAAGTGACTACTATGATGAAATCCTCGCTGAAATTTGTTGCTATTATGATGTTAGGAAGTCTAACATTTAGCACTATCTCATCATTAAATGCCTCTGCTGCGACGACGACTCAGACGGTGAAAAAATCTAACCTACCAATCATGGAGCAACTTAGATTAGATGAGAAACAGAAAAGGAGCATTCAATCAAGTCGAACAAAACGGACGATCGCGATCAAAAAAGTATTAACTAAAGACCAGGGAATCAAGTTCGATCAGCTTCGTAGTAAACAGAAACTTTCTGCTATTATCGGCCAACTCAATCTAGATGCAAAACAAAGGACAGCGGTGATGGCTGCAATTCAGCAAAGTCAGAAGGAAATTAAAGCCATTTTAAATACTACTCAAAACAAACAACTCGAAGACTATCTCGCTAAAAATAAGCAAACGGCTGAGTAGTGCTATGTCCTAGGGCTGGAGCTGGAAACTGGACCTGGAGGGCTGAGTCCAACATCGATCGCTCTAGCGCGCCTAAAATCGGCTTCCGCACTCATTTCAAAACCTAAAACCGATCGAATGAATCCGCGATACCGATAGGCTTTGGAATATCTAGGACTAAGCTTAATGGCAAGTCCAAGAATGACGGTCGCTTCTTCATAATGACGATTTTTACCCAACATACAGGCGTCTTGATAGAGTTCTTCGGCGGTTAAATGGGTGCTGGAACGTTCTGCTTTGGCAGTGGATTTGACCGTAGAGCGAACGTCAGATTTATCAGATCTGACATTAGATGATTGTGCAAATCCTCTATTCATAGCTTCAGTTTCTTTTTTCAAATATTCATAAGCGGCATTAATTTGTTTAAATCGTTCTTCTGCGGTTTGTTTTTCAATCCGATCAATAAACCGATCGGGATGCCATTGTCGGGCAAGACTACGATACGCATCTTTGATTTGTGCGGGTGTTGCATTGATATCAATGGCTAAGATTTGACAGGCTTGGAATTTAGTTTTCATAGTTTCCTCAATTCATTCCAAGGATTACAATTTCTTCTACTATCCCGTCATTCCTGCACCCGCTCTGCTACGCGTTCAGAGTTTTGAAATGCTTTCCAGGATAATCTCAGGCTACTAGGTGCGGGATGCTTAGTATCGTAGACCATAAGGACATTGGTTAATTTTCGGCGTGTGCCCCATAGGATTCGGCTTCCTTTAGCTAGCGCCAGTGAGGTTCCACCGTCTAAATTCATTGCTTCCGAACATCCTAATGCTTGCATAATTTCGGCTTCTTGTTTCAATGAAATAGGTTTAACAAAGGTAACGTGTATTAGTTTTTTTGATTGGGCGTGAATCCGATCGCACTCCGTACCGCCGCACCCATGACGCCAGGGTCTTTGAAGCCTTCTTGGTTTGGCCTGACTGAAACTTTACCTTTACGCAGTAGTCGTGGACCTGCCTGCCGTTAAGGAGAACCAATGGTCTTGCCAATTGGGTTTGCCATCAGTTCGAGCCGTGATCATTTCTAAACGATTGCCACGTTTTACACCTAATGTTGTTCCATGATCCCAGGCTCAAAAGTGCGATGAGATGGACGACCAGAACGGAAAATCCTTGTTTTTTTGTCGAGTGCGATCGCGCCACGAATTTGAACGAGGTCTAGACATGTAGGGCTATTTATGTTCGATGCGCATTCGAGATTTCTAAGATTTTACCTTGATTTTCCCGATCCTAAATCAATCCATTTACTGCCGACAATGCATCCAACGATCCACACAATAACAACCGATCGCCCGCCCCAATAACAGTTTCCGGCTCCGGCAAGCGTATAAATTTACCATCCCGTCGAATGGCTTGAATCTGAACCCCCTTAGACGTTAAGCGATAAAGATCCGAAATAGTCTGCTTCACCAGCTCGCTGCCGTCCGTCACTCGAACCCACTGACAAGAATTCTGCGGAGATGGAACTGCTGCTTCACCTTTTGCTAACTCATCAAAGGCATCCCTTTCTGAACTTTCACCCACTAATAAAAGCCGATCGCCCTGTTCCAAGGTTTCGGACGGATCGGGATAATCAATCTCCTGATCGCCTACCCGCCGAATCGCCATCACCGTCACCCCCGTCAACCGCCGACAATCGGTTTCTTCAAGGGTCAATCCTAACAAGGGTGAATCATTGGGCAAGCCATACCAACGATTGTTCAAATCTCCCGTTACCGACTTCACCTCACGGGCCACTTGCGCCCCCGATCGGACAGGCAACAATTCCGCATAACGAGAATCCCGAATCGCCTGCACCCGTTTTTGAGCTAACAATACGGACAATCCACGACCCGACCACAAATGCGCGGATAATTCTAAACTTGCCTCAAACTCAGGCTGCACCACTTCCCGCGCCCCAAGCTGATATAACGACTCAATATCTTGAGGTTTGATCGCCCGCACCACAATGTCTAACTCCGGCGCGATATCTAGCGATCGTTTTAAACATAACCGCATACTCATCGGATCGGGCAACGCGATCGCCATCCCGCGCGCCTCATTTACGCCCGCCTTATCCAGCACATACAAACTCGATGCATTGCCATAAACGTAAGGAATACCCTGATCACGCAGCATTTGAATCCGGTTCTCGGATTGTTCCACCACCACTACAGGGCAATCTTGTTCCTGCAATAGTTTCACAATATTTTTGCCAATTCTCCCATAACCGCACACCACGACATGATTGCTCTGAGGTAGATCTTCTGCCACATCTAGGGGCTGGTCGGATTGGACTAAGAATTTCGCCAAAAATGGCACCGATTCGGCCCAAGAAAACAACGTAGGTACGGCCCGTAAAATGAACGGCGTAACCACCAATGTCACGGCTGTGGTGCCCAAAATCAAGAGATACACCTGACGCGAAACCAGCCCTAAAATCTGCCCTTCACTCGCTAGCACAAAAGAAAATTCACCAATCTGCGCCAAGCCCAAACCCGCAATCAACGCCGTCCGCAATGGATACCCAAACAGCTTCACGAGTGGCGCAATGATTAGGAACTTGCCCAGCAAGACCAACGCCACTAACCCTAAAATCAGTTCTAAATGATTCCAAACAAAAACCGGATCAATCAACATACCGATCGATGCAAAGAAAATTGTGGCGCAAATATCCCGCAGCGGTTCCACATAGGTCAGTGTCTCATCCGCATACTCCGCCTCTGAAATCATCAAGCCTGCCACAAATGCGCCCATCTCAATAGATAGCCCCAGCGCCTCGGTAATCAACGCAATCCCTAAACACAGCGCCACGACCCCCAACAGAAATAATTCTCGGCTCTCCGTCTTCGCCAACAGTCGCAACAATCCCGGCACCACCCAAATCGCCGCCGCAATCGCACAAAGCGCAAACAGCCCAGTCTGCACCAAGGCCCAGCCGATCGCCAACCCAATCTCCTCTAGGGGTTTATCCAACGCAGGCAACACCGCCAACATCAGCCCCAACGCCAAATCTTGCACCACCAAGATTCCCAACATCACCTGCCCGTGGGAGGTCTCGGCTTCATTGCGCTCCATCAACGACTTCAGCACTACAGCAGTCGAGGATAGCGACAAAATCGCGCCCAAAAATACGCCCTGTGCGGGAGAGGTAACCCAGCCCAACCCAAGGGAAGCCAACGTTGTAATCAAGATGGTCAGGGCAATTTGCAATCCGCCGCCGCCTAGACTAATCACCTGAACCTTACGCAGTTCAGAAAAAGAAAATTCGACTCCCAAGGCAAAGAGCAAAAACGCTACACCAAATTGCGCCAGCGTCTCTACCTGTATCACTTCCTTAATCAAGCCTAGCCCCGTTGGACCGACGATGATTCCAGCGATCAAATACCCCAACAGCACAGGTTGCTTCAGCAATGCAGCCAACAAGCCACCCGCCGCCGCCGCCGCCAATACTGTCACTAAATCTAAAATCAGGCGAAAATCTTCTTGCACAGGGAGCCGTATTTTTCTGAGAAAATTGTTACGTTCTATTAACCTTAACCATACTACGCCTTCGCTCAATAGCGGAATATCTAGAGGGAAAATGGTCCTGAAAGGTAGTCTCCGACAGAACGGACTAACAGGATATTTAGGTAATGGGGTAAAAAATATGTATTAATAAGCACGATCAATAGGTTTGTAATTTTGCGATAAGTGCGATTTTTAACCTACAATTCGATCGGATACAAATAACGACACAATCGTGTACAGATTGTTGTTTCACCTGGAAATCTAGGGAATCATAACCCAAAGAATATTGATTTGAGTCTGCTGTCATTATGCGTATGGACGACCTATGAGTATTGAGAAAATTGTTGAACAAGCCCTGCAAGACGGCTACCTAACCCCCGCGATGGAATCGGAAGTTGGCCGAATTTGTGACACTGCATCCGAGCTTTCGATTGAGGAGTATATGGCGCTCGATCGCATGATGGGTGCACTGCTGACGGGTGAAGTCGTGGCAGTTCCTCGGAAGCAATTTATTAACGTCATGGAAGAATTAGTCCTGACCGAAGCGATCGCACGGGTGGCTGAAATTGAGGCTAGTAGTGAGCGAACGCTCGATCTTGGTGATATTGCAGCCTATGCGCTAAACCGATTGCCGCCGCTGTATGCCACTACTGAGGAAGGCGCAACTTACCAACGATCGCGGGCCAAGGAAGAGCTACATGAGATCATTGCGAAATGCGTGAATGAAGCGACCGCCACCAGTCTCGATCGGCCTGAGTTCTTCCCCGAACGAACTGGAATTGCAAATAAGGGCACCAAGCAAGAACTACTCAATCAAGTCAGCAGTTTGCTTCAAACCTACGCTCATGGATTGGATCCTAGTACCAACCGCTAGAACATTTCAGAACATTTATTCGGCAATACTCGTGAGAGGCTTTTTCAGCAATGGAGAAGCCTTTTCCTTTTAGCTTGACCCGCATAATCGCATTCCAGTCGGACTAATCCAACAAATTTTAAGGGAGATTCTAGGGGCGAACTGTGACGATCGTGCCGATCGAAACTTGATTAAACAAGGCTGTCACATCTTGATTTTTCATCCGCAAACAGCCATGAGACACGGCCTGACCAATAGCACTCTCGCCCGTGGTCCCATGAAACCCTAATTTCATATGCTCATCTGCCGTAAACCCAATCCATCGAACGCCCAAAGGATTCAGGTCTCCGGGAGGGAAAATTTCATCGGTAATAGGATGCTGCCAAACGGGATTTTTGACCATTTGACGAATGCGAAAATTGCCCACAGGAGTTTCCCAACCTGGTTGCCCCACGGCCACTTGATAGCTGGCTATTAATTTCTGATTGCGATAAAGATAAACCGTCCGATCGCTCAAATCCACCGTCAAACTTGTGTCTTCGGCCCGATCGCCCCAAACAGGCTCAGCAACAGGAACAGATTTAGGCATCAATACCGTCGCCGGAACTTTAGGCGGCAGAGGAGCGCGGCTTTGGAGATATAAAAGCAACCCAGCCATCGCCATGCACATCAGCATCAACGGACGGGTGACAGACTGGGAATGTATAGCGTTAGAACGTCCAGTAGCCATGGGTTTGGTGAAAAAACGGTAGTAAACGGGTGGGAAACGTATGTAGAATTACTCTTTTTCTAACACACCATTGAGGAAGATTTCTGAAATACCCTCAGCCATCTCCTTGAGTTCCATCACCGTGGAACCCGGATCAGTAATGGTGGTTTGGCTAAACCCAGAAATTGCAAACATGCCCAAAAACACCCTTGCAACCAGGCGGGGGTTCATTTTACGGTACACACCTTGGTCCATGGCCGTCTGAAAAAATGCTTCCCCCACATCGGTCATCTTCTCGACAACTTCTGTTTGAATTTGATCTCGCAAATCTTCGTGGAACTGAACTTCCATAAAACATACCCGCATCAGATCTGCATTCTCCTGTAAATGCACTATCCGACGTTTCATCACCTGAGCAACCGCTTTGTAGCTGCCCATTTCACTCAGTTCCGTCAGCAGGTCGGTCAGAATTTCAATCCAACCATCGGTCGCAACTTTCGCTAGAATTGCTTTTTTATTTGTAAAATATCGAAACAACGTCCCTTCTGCCACGCCCGCTGCCTCAGCCAGTTCTCGGGTAGTGGTGCCGTCGTAACCTTTGCGGGAGAAGAGTTTCAAAGCAGATTTTAGAATACGATCGCGGGTCTCGGTTTCTGCGGATGAGACCTGTGGAACTCGGTGAAACGTTGCCATAACCTACCGCCATAAGAAACTTTAAATCAGAATAGCAGTTGATTAGAATGCTTGATTCTCATGGTGGCGACTGGAGAGACGATTAAGTGTTAAAACTTTCAAGACTTTTTTAAATGTGATCGATTTGAATCCGGTTTGAATTAGATTTAAATCTAGGTTAACGTCGTCGCCAGCCGATCCAAGCTGCTAGCCCAAACCCAAGAATAGGAAGCAGTACAGCACTTAGCAACATTACAATTTGCACTTGTTGAGGGGTTGCACTAAGTTGGCGACGTTTGATTTCGCGAGGCCGAATGGAGAGCGCCTGACCCTCAATTTGGCTGACCCAAGTAACAGAATTTAGAAACATATCGCCATTAAGCTGCGCACCAAAGAAAGCATCCGTTGCAAATGCAGAGTTGCCAAAAATAACGAGCCGAGATTCACGCGGGGTTTGCGTGGGGTTGACGATCGGACCAACGGTGGGAGACAGCGTTACGATCGGAGCGGGTGGAGTTTGACCGTCGGGGTTGACCAGTGGAGAAGAGGGACGGACGGCGGGTTCAATTGGCTTCGGGATCACTTGTCGCACTAATGCAACCGCCAACGGCAAGGGACCAGGCCGATCGCCTTCATTCAATTTAATCGGTTTTTCTTGAAGATTACTTTCGCCCCAGCTTTGTTTGTTGGTTAGGGCGATCGGAGTAGCCTGAACCCCAGCAACCTCCTGAATTTCGATCGGACGAGACAAGGGATAAAAGGTAATGTTATTGCCAAATTCTTTAGTAATTGGGTGATTATTGCCGTTGTAGTCTTGAACGATCGGTGCAGCAGGCCCAAGTTTTAACAATTGACCGGAACCTGAGGCATCGATCGCTACTCGATTGTCTAAGACCAATCCCCAAGTTTTAAGCAACTCCGTCAAATTCGCCTGAGATTCTGGATCAATCAACACCATCAGATTTCCCGACTGATCCAGATAGTCCTGGATTGCCTTTAATTCTGCGTCGAAAAACGGTTTCGATGGACCCGCTAAAACTACCGCTGCCGCATCAATAGGCACTTTTAAGGTCTGGGCTAAGTTCAACGGTAATACTTCAAAGTTCTTATCTTGAAGAAGCTTGAATGCCTCACCATAGTTCTTTTCACCCGGATCTAAACTCCGTTCCCCGTGACCTTGAGTAAAGTAAATTCGGGGTTTACGATCGCTTTGAATTTGCAATAAGCTACTGACTAAACGACTTTCTGAAATCGGTTGTTGTGGAGTTAGAGACTGGACAAATACTTTACGATTTTTGCTGGGTAGTTCGAGATGAACATCACGAGATTGCTTAGAATTTTTGATGTCAAATTTCTTAGCTAATGCTGGATTCGCGTCGGGATCGACAAATTCAAAGGAAAAATTTGGGCTTTGACGGCGAAAATTTTGCAGTAGTTCACGATCTTCGGGGGACTGTTCTTTATCAAATAGGTAAAGTGTCACAGGCTGTTTGAGGTTTTTAAGAATCTGTTGCGTTTCTGGTGCGATCGATAGCCGCGCCGTATCCGTCAAATCAACACGATATAAATGTCGCACTGCCATGAAGTTCAACAATCCCAATATTACAAATACCGAAACGGTCGAAATCAATGCACCAGTGCCCGCTTGAGTCGATCGGCGTTGCCAGAAATTAGTTTGATTACTGGCAGTATTAAAGCGGCCCAACATCAGCAACCAAATACCAATTAAAATAGGTGGGACACAAACAAATTCAGCTAAGTTACGTACACAAATAAAAGGCATAAACCAATATAGTGCCATAAATAAACCAACATACCAAGCTACTTTTGCATTGCTATATTGCTTAGTTATTTTATAACCATATTTTATGAGTAGTAAGGAATATAAAGCGTGGATTAAGCGAACTAGAAACATTTTTAGTTGCGGATTTAAAATACCACAAAATTTTAAACCACTAAAAAATACATAATGTAACCACACATAAAAAAGTGGATGGCCTTGTGCTTGTCTGGTTGGGTCAGCTTTATCGGGTAACCAATAATTATAATCAAAGCCATCCACCCAACTTTGCGAGGCTTCGATAATTAAAAAATGATCGTCAAAAAATCCAAAACCCTTACTAAAAATTACCGATATTAATCGGGCTAAAAAACCAATTAATAATAATTGTTGTAAAGGCGTAAATTTATTTTTAAACCAATTTATATAAACTGTCATTACTTTAAATTTAATAATTCTTTAACTTTTAATAGTTCTAAATCTTTTTTAGCAAAAATATCATTAATAGTATATTCAATTTTATAATCGGGTAATATACCGTGCCCTGTAGTTGTTTTAAAAATATCATGGTTAATTCTAAAAGCGGGTATTCTTACTTTTAAGTGTGTATTTGGTAAAATATAGTAGGGTGTAATACCTGCATTACAGCCTTCTAATGTCCCACTAGTTTCTTCGCCTATGAAAGTAGCTCTGTTATTGTTTTTTAAGTATGCCCCTACTAAACACGATGCCGAAAA
>JANXWB010000024.1 GCA_025351345.1 Synechococcales cyanobacterium GL140_1_metabat_312 | reverse complement strand
TATTCTCTTTCTTATCCATCTCTATTCAACTTCTTCTCTAGATCAGGCTGATTTCAGGCATTTAATCTCCTTTCCTTGACGATTAAACACACGGAAATTATGCAGCCCACAGGCTATCTCCATTATTTCATCCGCATAATGGTTGTGCTGCTGCTATCCCCAGAGGCATCTTCTAATTTGAATTCATTAAATTGTAATTGTGGCGTTTTGGGTAGGAGGTTGGGGAGTTGAATGGAGAGCTGATAGTTGCTTGAGGGCGCTTTTGATCGATCGAAACCATAAGGATTATAACCATAGACTTCGATGAAGTAAGTCCCTGCTTTTAGATCTTGGAATGTAAGTTTTTCATCTGAGATTCCGCCCAAGGTTCCAGATTTATACCAATCTAAGCTATTTAGAATTTGATCTCCGTTGAGATCTTGAAATACAATTAAATCAACATCAGCTTGAAGATTTGTTAGTGTAACAGTTAATGATGATGGTTCAGAAGTTGAGAATTGATAAAAGTCCCAACCATCATCTTGCCCTACCGAATCTTGACGACTTACAGATGTTCTCAATATCCCAAGATTGGTTGCCTGAGCGATCGTATCATTTGCCAAGTTGTCGATCGGCGGAATTATAAGGGCCTGAGTTCCCGGCATGAAGTTCACACTAATTTCAGAAAATTGTCCTAATCACTGACATGAGATAATTTACCAGAGAACAGAGTAAATTCTGCACCTAGAAATCTAGCAAGAAGGTTTGATAGGATTCAGAATTAAATGTTTTTTGGGCTGGGTAACTACCGATCGCTCCCTGTGAGGATGTGCTTTTATTCTGTTTTGCTGCATGTTCTTTGGCTACATTTTCTTGCAGAGCTGCCGTAATCGACGCTTGGTCGGCAAGCTGAGTTAGACGTGTTTTAATTTCAACTTGTCTGAATTCTAACGATTCAAGCTCTTTTTCGAGACGACTTTGTTCGATCGATATTTGGTACCGTTCTAAATGTAGTCGAGATTCAGTTTGAGCGCGGGGCATAGTGCTGATTCTTGGCGTCGTGATGATGGGGCGACGATTCATTATAGGTTTCCTAGTTTTATATAGATACTATCTATCTGGATTTGCTTAGGGTTCCCTATTTTGCATAACGACTATCTTGGTTAAGTAATAAATTTAAAAGCAGTAGTCTGGTCGCTTTGGTAAGTAAGTTGCAATCATTTTTTTAATTCAATGCCAAAAGACGATCGCAATCATCCCGATCGATTCACCTGAAATAAACCCATGACCTCTAGTCGGTCTATGAATTGGTTCAATTTGGTTTAATTAATGACTTTACTGACTCGAAATCACCGTGATTTTGAACAAGTTGCTAATTTGAATCTTTAAGATTGGACAAGTTGAACAGGTAGAATAGTGAGTTAAGAATGTAGAACGATTTTATTATCTCTTTCATTCAGGTACTGGTTCTGTAGGGTGTTCATTTGAAAGTACCTTTCCCCATTTACCGAGCCATATACTCGGACGACCCGATTTCTCAGTCCAGATTACTTAAATTAAGGGAATAGTTAGCTCGACGAAACGGACTTAACAAAACATTTTTAATAAAAATTAGGACGATCGATTTGATCGCCCTTTACCGTCAACTGAATGGCGATACCATTTAGCGGAACCCAACCGAGGCTTGCCAGACAAACGCTAGCAGCAAAAAGAACACCGGAATGACTGGTAGGACATCCACGAGGGGATTGAACATCGCGTAGGCTTCAGGCAGCTTTGCCAATAGCATCATTGCTTCCATGGTATTTATTCCTTCCCAAACAGCAGGTTATTTCTACTGGAATTGTATCACGAGTCTTTAATCGTTACGGCCAAAGATTACGTTTTGTTAAGTAGATGATGGGATAAAATCAAGCTTTCGGCTATGTGGGCGATCGTGAATCTTCTTGGACCAAAAGGACTAGAATTGAAGAATTTACTTGGACAGATTACCGTAAAGCATTTAAAAGAACGAATAAAAAGGCTGGACATTCTTAAACCATCTAGCTTAGAATGCACAGCCTTTTATAAGATCAATCAATCTATTGATTAACGAGTAGTCAATTCAGTTAGAACTTGATTCGATCGTTCCACAAAAGACTTCATTCCTTCCGCATCAAATCCCTTCTGGGCCATCAACGCCAAATCATAAACATGTTCGCAGATAGTATCCGCCAATTCAGCCGAACCACTCTTTTGCATTGTGGCTAGATTTTGAATCAATGGGTGAGCTGTGTTGATTAACAGGACATGCTCTTCAGGGAATTGCGCTTGTTGCTGCTGCATCATGGCCATCATTTCCTGCATTCGGCGCTGTTCCTCAGGAAGAAGAACCATAGCCGGAGGTGTGCTGCCGGGATTATCGGTTTTAATCGCTTCTGTCCGAATGGTTAGTTTCGGTTTGTTCAGGGCTGAGTTAAAGAGTGTCTTGATCCGATCGCTCAACGTATTATTTGTTTCTGGATCGATCGCTTCTGTTTGATCTTTCTCAATTAATGAGTCATCCAATTCTGAATCTACACGGGAGAACTTGATCTGACTGTATTCGCGCTCCAAGAACGTTGCAAAGTGACTGTCAATAAATGAATCTAAGAACAGCACTTCAATCCCGCGTGATTGGTACAAACTCACATAAGTAGCTTGAGCGATCGGATCATTACAATAGAAAACCCGATTTTCTTGAGTTCCTTTATTACGATCGAGGTATTCCTTCAATGTTGTGTAAGTTTTTCCATCAACAGTGTTGCCCGAATTCTCGCTACTCCAAACATCGCCATCTGCGGTCTCAACTTCGACCTTTGGCGCATCGGCAGGTTTTAGGGTGGTTTGGAAAAGAACAATGTCTTCGATTTGCTTTTTGAATTTATCGTCATTCATTGAACCGAATTTGACAAACGTTCCTAGGTCTTGCCAGGATTTGATATAGCTAGTTCGATCGTCACGATATAGATCTTTTAAGCGATCGCCTACTTTTTTAGCAATGTAATTTCCAATTTGAGTCACGGTTCGATCGGCTTGTAAGAAGCTTCTCGATACATTTAATGGAATATCTGTACTATCAATCACACCGCGCAAGGGCAATAAAAACCGAGGAATTACTTCTTCACAATTGTCAGAAACGAAGACCTGATTGCAGAAGAGCTTAACCGAACTTTTTGTGACATCGACATCTGGCTTCAGTTTTGGGAAATACAAAATACCATTCACAACAAATGGATAATCTGTATTCAAGTGAACCCAAAGCAATGGATCTTCTTGATAAGGATAGAGGTAACGATAGAACTCCAGATATTGCTCATCGGTAAGATTGCTGGGAGATTCTTTCCAGGCGGCAATTTGTTTGTTGATTTGTTCGGGTTCAGTGGCCGCTTCTTCTTCAATTACCACTAATTTAATTGGAAATGGCATGAAATCGCAATAGGTTTTCACCAAGGTGCGAATGCGATAATCTTCTAGATATTCATTCTCTTCTTCAAGAAGCGTCAAGGTAATTGTCGTGCCGCGTTTTGTCCGATCGGACTCGGAGATAGAAAAGCTAGTTGAACCATCACAGGACCAATGTACAGCTTGGGAATCAGCTTTGTATGAAAGTGTTTCAATCTCAACTTGACTCGCCACCATAAAGGCGCTGTAAAACCCTAGCCCAAAGTGACCAATAATTTGTTCGTCACTAGTCGCTTGGTATTTCTGGACAAACTCTTCAGCGCTGGAGAATGCGACTTGGTTAATATATTTTTTGATTTCATCGGCTGTCATTCCAATTCCGGTATCCGAAATCGACAGCGTTTTTTTATTCTTATCAATTGCGATAGTGATTTCCATCTCCCCAGCGTCATCCGCATATTCGCCGGACCGGGACACCATACTCAGCTTCTTCATCGCGTCAACAGCATTCGAGACCAATTCCCGTAGGAATATTTCATGGTCGGAATACAGCCATTTTTTAATAATGGGGAAGATACTCTCGGTATGGATCGAGATATTACCCTGTTCTAGAACGGTTGCCATAGTAAATTGGGGGTGGTTGGAACGCCTTTGTGCCCTATATTTTGCGACATTTTGGCACCCCTTAATCTAACCCAATCAGATCGGATTCCCCTACCTAATATTCTCGGTGTCTAATAACTATCTCCACCCGAAACTCGGTCTAGTTCTAAATCAGACAGATCTAAAGTTGCCGATCGAATGGCTTGCCAAAGTTCATAGAGTTCATCTTGGCTCCAGTCATGAGATTTGAATAGACGGACAGCTTCAGCAACTTCTTGAATCGTTCTGGGTACAGCGATGGCGGACTTTGAATCAAACATAAGAATCACCTCAATCAGTCAGACGTGGATTTATTCTGTAAGAATTATTTATGGTTTCTGGGCTTGCATGGCACAACCATAGCTCAATGACTTGATAAACTCGGTAACAAATCGAACGAATTACGATAAGTTTTGAGTTGTTAAATCAAAATATAAAACATTATGAAATAGGATCTCTCAGGTTTCCGATCGTCAAATTGCTTGATAAGCTGATATTGGTGCGCAGCTTTTACAGTTTTTTCACAATCTTTTTTTCATAATCTTATGTTGCCCATTTTCATTTTTGTTATTACCTTCAATTGTTTGCTCTGTGTACTTTGCCTGTGGACTGCAGGGCAGATTATCCAATGGCGACGATCGTTAATTCGGCTGAACGAAGGTCTAATTCGAGCCGAGCAATCATTTCAACATGACCTAGCCCCTATTCAAAATTCGTCGTTCGCTGATCTCCAAACGCATTATCAGCAGCTTCAGCAGTCCTTACAACTGCAATTGATCCCAGCCTTTCAACTTTTGATTTTATTTTTGACTTCAATCTATGGTGCGCAGCGTCATTGGTCCCGAATAAATCGATTTAATCCATTTCCTAGGAACGATCGGCAAAAACCCATGTCCCGGCGCATCCGATGATCAAAACAAGTACGATAAGATTGGTAAGAATCGATAGCATGACGGCGTAATCTCCTATGTCCAATAACCGTTCTGGTCGTTTTTTAAGTGGAATTGTATTTGGTGCGGCGGCGGGTGCAATCGCTGGGCTGTTGATGGCACCCCGTCCTGGTCATGAGACCCGACGCATTTTGAAAAAATCAGCAGAAGCACTGCCTGAGCTGGCGGATGATCTTTTGGTGGTGGTTCAGGTTCAGAGCGATCGTCTGACGGAAAACGCAATTCAACGGTGGGATGATACGTTGGTTCGGCTTAAGGAGGCGATCGCGGCAGGGGTTGAAGCGGGTATGGAAGCCAGTCAACGGACACCAGATTTAGAGGATCTCCGATCGACTATTCCCGATCGTAAATCATCGTCCTCTAGGTTGATGGCTTACCCTGTGGACGATAAATAATGGATCCGCTTTTTTGGTTAGCACTCTCGTTGTGTTTGGTCGCCATGAGTTTGACGGCGGTGTTAATTGTGGCGGTGCCTGCGTTTCAGGAGCTAAGTAAGGCGGCTCAAAGTGCGCAGAAGCTGTTTGACTTGCTGTCGCGTGAGCTGCCCCCAACCCTAGAAGCAATGCGAAAGACGGGACTGGAGCTTTCGGATTTGACAGAGGATATGAGTCAGGGATTAGAACATGCGAGTCATGTGGTGAAGCAGGTGGATGAGAGTTTGACGGAGGTGAAGTATCAGGTGGAGCGGGCGAATGTGGGGACGAAGAGCCTGGTTGTGGGAATGACAGCGGCATGGCGATCATTTTTCAGAGGGGGGCGCAGACGGCGGTGATGTGTTGATCCGTTGACGGGGAATCACAGACCCTCGTAAGATGAGAATTACTATTAACAAATGTAAACCTTCGCCCGTGACCTCTATCCGAATGAAACTTTTTTCTTCTCTTGCATGGTCCCAGTCATTTGTAAAAGGGTGCTGTGTGGTTTTGGCGGCTCTTGTTCTCTGGTGTAGCCCAGTTCTGGCGTATGAGAATCCAGATTTGTTGCCCGATCATCCTACTAACATTATTGATTTGGCTCGGGTGCTGACTCCGGTTCAGGAAGATCGCCTGGGGACGGAGTTGACGAAATTCGAGGAGGAAACGGGCTGGAAACTGCGAATATTGACCCAGTTCGATCGGACTCCGGGGCGTGCGGTGAAGAAGTTTTGGGGATTAGACGATAAGAGTGTGATGTTGGTGGCGGATGCGCGGGGCGGCAATATTCTAAATTTTAGTGTGGGTGAGCAACTGTATCCGTTGTTGTCCCGAACCTTTTGGATTGAGCTTCAGACGCGCTTTGGGAATCAGTTTTTTGTGGCGGATAATGGTGAAGATCAGTCTATTATCCAAACCATTGAGACCTTGGAATTATGTTTGCGTCAGGGCGGCTGTAGTGTGGTGCCGGGGTTGCCTCAAGAACAGTGGATTTTGACGTTCATTTCGTCGGCGGTTGGCGGAATTGTGGCGGGGTTTGCGGGTCAGCCCCGGAAGGAAGGTCAGTTTTTCTCTTGGCAGTGGTCGCTTATTTTGTCGCCGTTGTGGGGCATTTTGTTCTTTGCCTTTGGGATTGGTCCGGTGGTGACTCGGACGACGGATTGGTTGCCGTTGGCTAGAAATGTGATTGCATTCTTCGGCGCGGGTGTCTTGGCAGTGGTTGTTCCGGGGCTGTTGCGTCCGGCAAAAGAGGAGTTCTAGGGTTTGATTGATTTGGGATTTAAGGGCAATGGTCTAAGAAAAACTGGAGATCATCGGTAGGTTCTGCCGATGGTTTTTTATGGGTTAGGCTGCGGGATGTTACTTGGGTTTCGATCGTTACTAACCCCAATAGTATTGAATAGCTTTCACTGGATTCCTTAAGATCTTCTAAGGGTTCATCGAAGTTGTTATCTTCAAGTGCATGGTCCTGTTCGGCGAGGGCTTTAGATTCTTGGGTATGGTCTAGGTATTCTTCAGGTGCGATCGCTTTCATGGACTAGGCTCCTTGGTCTAGGGTTTCTGAGTGGGAGGAGCATTTGAGTTGTTGTAGGCATCAACGATATCACGGATGTTGCTGGCGAGGATTGTGCTTTCGTCGGATTTGGAATAGATGGTGATGAGTAGAATGGAACGATCGTCTCTTTTCTGGTAGATAACCCGATAGCCAGCACTTTTGCCTTTTTGAATGTCGCTGTTTTTGACGCGGATTTTGAATACGGTGAAGGGGGTACCGGAGATTTGATCGCCTGGACAGTTACCCGTTTGGAGTTCATCGAAGAGAGATTGTAGGTCGGTGCGGAGGTTTCGATAGCGTTTATTCAAGCGACGAATTTGGGCTTGAAAATCGGGGGCGGTGAGGAGTTGAATTGGCGGAGGAGCGGATTCAATCATTGATGTTATCCCACAGTTCGGAAGCAGGTTTTACTTTGCTTTCTTTGACTTCTTGCAGGGAGATTCGGAGATGGGCGAGAATGAGTTCGTCGGGGTCATCGTCAGGGTTGCTGGGCGGGGTAAGGATGTTGCGATCAACGAGGATTTGATAGAAGTCATTAACGTCGATGGCGATAAGTTGGGCGGCTTGCTCGATGAGCAATGTTTTTTGTTGGAAGAGGCCGATCGCGAGTTCGGTACGGATGGTGGTTTCGCTTAGGGAAAGGTTGTCGGGGAGGTCGATCTTAAGTTGCATGTGCTAGGCTCCTTTGTCGGGTGTTTCGCTGAATTTGTCGAGGTAGGTAACGATCGCTTTCACCATCAAACTCTCTTCCCATTTTACTTTGGTGACTTCGACTAGGGTTGCTTTTATGGTTTGGGCGTGATGATCGGGGTTGAGAAATTGTTGTTTTAAGATGGTCATCTGATGGCGTAGCTTTTGCCAACGATCGGGGTTTTGCGTTTGAGTTTGCTTTGAATATAGTGCTAGGTATTTTAGATTTTTCATTTAGGGATGCTTCGGCAACAGCGACATTGGCAAAATTGAGCCAAATACAAGATATTATTTATTTGATGAACATATTTTGCAAAAAATGACCTATAGGTATTATAAGAGGGAAATATGATGGAACTGACTCAAGGACAAATGAAGTATCTGCTTTATACCAAAGCATATGCTAAAGCGGAGGAAGCGGAGACTGTTACTAATGGAATGGTCAAATCTCACTTAATCAGGGACTTAAGTCCAGAAATAAGTGATTTAGGAGCAGAGGTATCCAAGATATATAATTTTCTTCTGGATAATCTCCTGATCACGTTGGCGACCAAGGATGGCAGTCCAACTAAAAAGAAAGGTCGATTTTTCCTGACCGAAAAAGGAAATCAAGTCCTTCTTCAAAATCTAGCTCAAACTGAGTATAAATTCATATCTACTAAAGGATATAAGGTTCTCAATGCTTTATTAGGATGTATTCAAGAGATTTCTAAAATTCATGGACAAGTTGTTACATCCAAAGCCATGATATGGAACGAGTTTCAGAAGAAATTTAAAGAGCTTTACTTTGAAGAAAGAAGAGAACAAGAAGGCTGCGGTGTAGTTACCATTTATAAGAATGACCTATGTCAAAAGTTTGCTGAACAGAATTCCATCTCCTTAAAAGATGTAGAGCAACATTTTGAAATGCTGAAGAATAATGGTGAGATTTTGGTTGTGACCGAGAAAAATGTAGAACTAGTTCAATGGATTGAGTAACAGTAATGCCTGAAGATGCTGGAAAGAAAAAGAATATTCAAAACTTTCTTATGAGTATTAGCTCAGGGGAAGGTTTCATCGAAGATATTTGGATCGAGCGAAATATAAGAAGTCCAAAATCTTTAGGGGAGGGATCAACTGCAATAAGTTTATCTGGCCGAAAAATAAATAATATTACCGAACTCCTTGAGGATGACTTAAAGCATAGCTTCCATGGCGGATTCTTCACTTTTAGAATTATTACAGCTATGAAGGGAAGTGGGAAAACATCTCTTCTCGTATACTTGGATGAGTTAATTAAAGCTAATTCTAATTATCAGAACAAATTTATTATAAGTAGATTTCCAATTACAGACATATTGAACTTAGGAGGAGATTTTCCTTTTAATATAAAGTTTTATTGCTATATTTTAGCTGATATTTTTTGGAATTTACTCCACACGACAGAATATTTAGTACAAGAAAGAGCTAAAAATATTTTAGGAGGATATCTCAATCCAGATGATGTGAATCGACTTGTTTCAGCGAATAAATTACAATTCTTGCGTTCTAATTTTATAAAACTATTTTCTTCAACTCCCATTAATTTGCTGGAGTTCCTATTTGATACGTTTGATGGAATTTGGAGAGTCGCTCCACATCACGTATTTGTTTGTTTAATTGATGAATTAGATGGCTTAGAAAATCAATCGAAGGAAAGGCAACAAACGCTAGTTGTTATCAGGTCTTTGCTCAAGGGAGTAAGAGCGCGATTCAAATCGGAGATACGACTGTTTGTTTACTTAGTAGGAACTAATGAGAATGTTAAAGATTTGTTTCGTGATGATCCAGTGATCGAAAGTCTTGTTTCTCAAAATGTTGTCAATTTGAATACTGGGTATCAATCTGAATTTGAAATGATTAAGAGCAAGATAAATAATCGAATTAAAGGAGCTTTTAAAGGATATAAAGATTTTAATGTTGCATGGTTAGAAATTGAACAAATCTCATTGAAATCCGACTTAACCTTGAGAGGTTTTTGTCAGGAATATTCAAGGGCTATACTTGAAATTTATGAGAAATATTTTAAAGAAGCACCAGAGCAGAATTTTGAAGGGAAAGCTCGTGATTTGGTCGCAGCTCAGTCACGTCAACATTGGAAGAATTTTTTAACGCAGAAATCGTATACCTTATCTGAAGTTTCAACAACAACTATTCTTGAAAAACATGCTTTTGACTGCTATGTGGAATTACTTCATAATGGTGTTGCTGTTGGTAGATGTTTTGGAGAAGCAAAAAATTATGAGCTTTTGAGCAGCCATTTAGATACATTTAGCCAATGGCTACAGGATGTCGGGTTTAGGGGATCAGCTTCTGATTCGTATGATTTAGCATTTATGATTGCGCCTTCTTGCCCTACACTTTTGCAACGTAAGTTAGAGCTACAGAATATTCATTTTATTCAAAGTGATAAAGTAGTTATTATTCAAAGTGATAAAGTAGTTACGGGGACACAAATTGTTAAAAAATCGATCGATTTAAATAGCTCCCAAAAACAAGAAATCAAAATTGCTCTAAAAGGAACATGGATGAAAGATAAAGCAATCGATACATTGATTGAAAAACGACCTTTTAAGGATCTTGAAGATCTAAGTAAGATAATAAAAATTAGTCCAACTATTAAAGATAAGATTAATACTAAAATATCTAGTGGAGAAGTCTGTATTGAGCCAAACACTGTTATCAACATTACATCCCAAATAACATTGAAAATCTGACATGCAACTAGATTAGGAGAGATGCTCCTAGGATAATGAATTTTTGCCGATCGCACTTAAATCAATTCAATACGTAATCTTTTCCCAAGAACGATCGCAGCTTTCTCTAGATCGATGTTTACGCTTCATCAATCGCTTAAGCCGAAATACAATCACTCGCGTCTGCGTAATTTCATGGTCTAGCTCTCTTCAGCCGTCCGAACGATCGCATTAACTGGAACAGTCTCAGGGACTGGGTTTATGGTGGGACTTGGAGTTGAACCTTGGGCGATCGTTCTTGCCATGTTGATGAACTCAGTGGGCATCATCACAAGAGTCGTCGTGTTATTTTCGGCTCCAATTTCCGTCAGCATTTGCATCCGACGAAGTTCTAGAGCAATCGGATTGCCTGAAATTTGGGCCGCAGCTTCCGAGAGCTTTTGGGATGCCTCTTGTTCGGCGGCGGCCTTAATGATGCGGGCACGTTTTTCGCGAAGTGCCTCTGCTTCCTTTGCCATTGCTCGCTGCATGGATTGCGGAATCTCGACATCCTTAATCTCTACTCGTTCGATCGCAACGCCCCAAGATTCCGTCACCTCATCGACGATCGATTGAACTGCATTATTGATTTTGTCTCGCTTTTGAAGCACATCATCAAGGCTATTTTGTCCGACAACATTGCGCAATGTAGTGAGTGCAATCTGGTAAACGGCCACTTGATAACTTTCGACTCGGTTAATGGCTTTGGACGGATCGATGATGCGGTAATAGAGAACGGCATTAACGCGAATGGTGACACTATCGGCGGTGACGGTTTCTTGCGGTTCAATGTCAATGGTCTTAGTCCGAATATCGACCTGTACTTTTTGATCGACTAACGGCACAATCCAATACAATCCCGGTCCTTTTACCGAATAGTTGCGACCCAACCGAAAGATAATCCCCCGTTGATATTCTCGATCGATGTTGATTCCTTTTGCGGCGACCACACTGAGCGCTAAGAGTGAAGCAATGACGAATTCCATAGGTCTAATACAGTTACAGGGAGTCTCTATAGGATAACGAATAGACCTGCGAATATTTAGGAAGTTTTGTAGAGCTGATCGTCTTTACCTCCAACCCAAAATCAAAAACCGTTTCCCGATCGTTGTTCTTGCTCCCCACCTTCCGCGTCCGTCAACTTATACAAACCACTTGTCAGGATGGCGATCGATCGCATCTAAATCAATTCAAGGCGTAATCTTTTTTCTAGAACTATAGAACTAAACACAGTAAAGTAATGAATTAGTGCATCCGATCGATCGTCCGATATTGAATTGCTTCTGCCACATGGGGAACACCAATTTCAGCATCACCATTTAGGTCTGCAATTGTCCTCGATACTTTTAAAATTCGATCGCTACCTCGCATAGATAAACCTAATTTTTTAATTGCATTTTCCAGCAATGTTCGAGTGCCATCATCCAGCTTGCACCATTCGCGCATATGTTTGCTTTGCATTTCCGCATTACAACGCAAATTTGTTTCTTTAAAGCGATGTTGCGATCGGCTTCTAGCCCCCTGAACCCGAGCATATACAGAACTTGACTCTTCACCAATAGTTTCTTGAACAATCTCTTCAGGTTTCAATCGATTAACCCGCACTTGTAAATCAATCCGATCCATTAAGGGACCCGACAACTTTGCCCAATACTTTTCACGCACGATCGGAGAACAAGTACAAGCCTGAATTGGATCGCCATAATAGCCACAGGGACAAGGATTTGTACTAGCGATCAAGGTGAATTGGGCAGGAAATGAAACCGATTGTCGAGTCCGTGAAATAGTAACGTGGCCATCTTCAAGTGGTTGTCGCAAAAATTCTAAAACATCCCGTTTGAATTCAGTCAGTTCATCTAAAAACAAAATCCCACGGTGTGCCAGCGAAATCTCGCCGGGACGAGGAAAACTACCGCCACCCACTAAGGCTGGACCCGATGCAGAATGGTGTGGGCTTCGGAAAGGACGGGTGGCGACGATCGAACCCTTATTTTTCAGCAACCCTGCCACTGAATGAATCTGCGTCACTTCTAAAGCTTCTTCAAAACTCATCTCCGGCATAATCGACGGCAATCGTCTCGCCAACATTGTTTTTCCACTTCCCGGCGGTCCCACAAAGATTAAATTATGCCCGCCCGCCGCCGAAATTTCTAATGCTCGTCTTGCGTGGGCTTGTCCTTTCACATCTCGCAAATCAAACTCAATGTGTCGGCCTTGAGTCAGTTCTGCCATCCCATCAACTTCGGCGGGAAGCACCGATTCTGGAGCATTCAAAAATGCCGCTACTTCTGATAAATGTTTGAATCCATAGACCTTCACGCCCTTCACCACCGCCGCCTCACGCACATTATCGGCGGGAATCACCAAATTTTTAATCCCTAATGATTCAGCCGCCGCCGCGATCGCCAACACTCCCGCCACTGCCCGTAAGCTACCATCAAGCGACAATTCACCCAAAAACAATGTATCGCTCAGCCCTTCGATCGGAATCTGTTCCGATGATGCCAACACCCCAACCGCGATCGGTAAATCATAAATCGGCCCTTCTTTCCGCAAATCAGCCGGAGTCAAATTAATAATGATTCGGCGCATCGGGAAAACAAACTCCGAATTCTTAATCGCCGTTTTAACTCTTTCCCGACTCTCTTGAACCGCTGTATCGGGGAGACCCACAACGATCGTAGCAGGCATTCCATTGGAAACATCCACCTCAACACCAACCTTGACCGCATCAATACCAATCAGCGACGCACTCCAAATTCGAGATAGCATGGATAAGATCCTGATTGTTCTGAGGTTTGAGTTGATCTAGGATGCCCAAAAGCCGTTTCGTAATAACTCCCGTAAAATAAAGAGACCCATTTCAACATTCAGTTTCTACATTCACAATTCAACATTCTAAATTTTATGACTCTCCCCGACATCAGCGCTGAAGCTAATCTGACCCTTTTCGGTAAAATCCTCCGCAAAGAAATCCCCGCCAACATCGTTTACGAAGACGACCTTTGCCTCGCCTTTCGTGACATCACCCCCCAAGCACCTACCCATATCCTAATCATCCCCAAAAAGCACATCCCAAACCTGGCAGATGCCACACCCGAAGACCACGCCCTCCTCGGTCATTTGCTCATTAAAACCAAAGAAATCGCTGCATCCGAAGGACTCACCAACGGTTATCGCACGGTAATCAACACAGGCGAAGACGGCGGACAAACCGTGTATCATCTACACATTCATCTGTTGGGTGGACGATCGCTCTCTTGGCCCCCCGGTTGATGGAGGTTCTGCTTATGGTTCGCTTTAGTCCTGTGGTTTTGTTCTCTGGATTTTTCTCTGGATTCTTTCATGTATACCCGCCCACTTGCCCGCCTAATTGAACATTTTCAGCACCTACCGGGCGTTGGTCCAAAAACTGCCCAACGGCTTGCCTTGCACATTCTTAAGCGACCTGAAGCCGAGGTGGCGGCACTTGCTCAAGCGCTAATTGATGCGAAAAAACAAGTCGGAACCTGCTCTGTCTGCGGTCATCTATCGGCTGATCCGTTGTGCGATATTTGCAGTTCTCCAAAGCGGGATAACGGGATTATTTGTGTCGTGAGTGATTCGCGGGATTTGATTGCGCTGGAAAAGACGCGGGAATATAAAGGTAAATATCATGTGTTAGGCGGGTTGATTTCGCCGATCGATGGCATTGGTCCTGAACAATTAAATATTAAGGCGTTAGTTCAACGGGTCAGCAAACAAGACGCGCGAGAAGTGATCATGGCGATCGCCCCCAGTGTTGAAGGCGAAACCACAACGCTCTATGTCGCGCATTTAATCAAACCATTTACAAAAGTCACGCGAATTGCCTTTGGGTTGCCCATGGGGGGTGATTTGGAGTATGCCGATGAGGTTACGTTGGCGCGGGCGCTCGAAGGCCGTCGAGAATTGGAATAGGTGAAAGAATAGCTTATAATATAGTTTGGATACCCGAAATCAAACTTTAGTTTGAGGTTTCAACATGCGTTCACAAATAGGTCAATGGGGAAACTCGTTAGCCGTACGACTTCCTAAATACGTTGTTGAAGCGCTGGATTTAAAGCCTAACGATTCAGTAGAATGTACTGTAGAAGAGGGGCGATTGGTGTTAGTTCGCACTCAGATTCTGCCAGAGTTAACCCTAGAAGAACTTCTAGCGGGAGTCATTGATCCGCCTGAGCCTGAGGTCAATTGGGGCGGGCCTATGGGGAATGAGATTTGGTGAGCTATATTCCCAAGCGTGGGCATTTCATCTGGATTAGTTTCGATCCGCAAGCTGGACATGAGCAAATGGGAAATCGCCCAGCACTGGTTGTTAGTCATGATGGATTTAACGAGAGAATGGGATTAGCATTTGTTTGTCCTATCAGTAATACAAAACGTCGGAATTCCTTCTATGTCTGTATTCCAGATGGAGAGGTCGTGACTGGAGTGATTATGGTAGACCAGACACGATCGTTGGATTTTGGCGCTAGAGGTGCCCAGTTTATGGGGGATTGTCCGGACCTCTTGCTCCAAGATGTTCTCAGAAGAATCAGGCCAATTATATTTTGATTGATAATCCCGATTTTCAAAACAAAAAAGCGATCGTCCAGCGTTAAGTCTTTACGATCGCTTTTAAAATTGAAAATTCTGAATCCTACTTCAGTTTCGCCTTGATGAACGCCAAGATTTGTGCCTGTTGCTTTTTCAGTGCATCGACTTCGGCTTGTAGCTTTGCCACTGTTGCGGTTAGAGCGGACAAGTCAGCACCACCTGCAACGACTGGACTTGCCGCAGGAGCAGCAGCTCTTGAAACCGCCGCTGCTGGGCGACGTTTGGCCTTAGCCATAGACAGCTTAATAGCTTCGATCAGTTGTTTTTGGTCAAAGGGCTTCTGGACAAACTCAAAATATTCAAATGGCTCTTTGATCTTTTCAGTGACTTCTTCTTTACGTCCCGACATCAACACCAACGGAATTGACTGAAGATCGGCCTGAGCCTGAATCTGTTGGAACACTTCCCAACCGCTCATACGAGGCAATAGGAAATCCAACATAATCAACGTCGGACGTTCTTGGCGAACTAAGTTGATACCCTGCACACCATCCTTCGCTTCGAGGACTTCAAAGTTACCCTTCGGCAGCATGTCACGGACCATATTTCGGATGACCGCGCTGTCGTCGATTACTAAGACTTTATGACTTGCCACAATTCAATTCCCCTTGCGAATGACTGCACTCGGTATATTAGATTCAATACAGTTTACGATCGAATATCGGTGGAGTTTTTACGACTCCTGGTCTGGGCCACTCTTATAATTTGAGTATTATAGAGGGACGCTCAGTTATTGTGCCCTAATATGCTCAGTTCACATCTCTAATTTTGTAACCAAGATGACCACTAGCCAACGATCGGAACTATTAGCAATGCCGGACTGGTTGAGAGGTCCGACGATCGGCAAGGCCAGCGAAATTTCGGAAGTCCAACGCATTATCAAGCAACGCAACATTCACACTATTTGCGAAGAAGGCCGTTGCCCGAACCGTGGGGAGTGTTATAGCCAACGCACGGCCACTTTTTTGCTGATGGGTCCGACCTGTACGAGAAGCTGCGGATTTTGCCAAGTCGATAAGGGTCATGCACCGATGCCCTTGGATCCAGATGAGCCGAAGAAGGTGGCAGAGTCGGTGGCGTTGTTAGGCTTGAAATATGTGGTATTGACTTCGGTGACGCGGGACGATATTTCCGACGGTGGGGCGAGTTGGTTTGCGGACACGATGCGCGAAATCCGATCGGTTAATCCGTTCACCTTAATTGAAGTGTTGACCCCTGATTTCTGGGGTGGTCGTTT
The DNA here is from genome assembly GCA_025351345.1 of Synechococcales cyanobacterium GL140_1_metabat_312. Taxonomy (GTDB): domain Bacteria; phylum Cyanobacteriota; class Cyanobacteriia; order Leptolyngbyales; family Leptolyngbyaceae; genus JAAFJU01. The sequence goes on along the minus strand of JANXWB010000024.1, from coordinate 37,632 downwards.
TGATGGGTTGGATCCGGATACGTTGCAAACCGATCGGATTCAATCGGTTGTAAATGCAAGTCCGGTTTGTTATAACCACAACATTGAAACGGTGGAGCGATTACAGGGCGTTGTGCGTCGAGGTGCGAAGTACAGTAGGTCTCTGCAAGTGCTGGCTCAGGTCAAACAAATGGATAGTACGATCGCGACTAAATCGGGCATTATGTTGGGCCATGGTGAATCGGTTGATGAAGTGGTTCAGACGTTGCGTGATTTGAGAGATGTGGATTGCGATCGGGTGACGATCGGGCAATATATGCGGCCATCTCTTGAACATCTTCCGGTGCGTGAGTATTGGACCCCGGATGAGTTTGATAACTTGGGAACAATTGCGACAGAGCTTGGGTTTAGACAAGTGCGATCGGGTCCATTGGTACGTAGTTCTTACCATGCGGGTGAGGCTTAGGTTTGGCAAGGACGATCGCGATCGTTCTGGGTCAGAACAACTGTACAACTTTGCAAAGCGCCGAGAATGCGATCGTTTTTAGACCAATAGGCAATCTTGGGACGATCGGCTTTCCATCATCTCAATTTTCGTACTCCACAATCAATGCGATCGAGGCTACAATTCGCCTCATTTTTCCATCTTCAATTCGTCCCAAGTGGCGAATGAATCGCTGTTCATCCAAACCTCGAAGCTGCAAGGTATCAACGGCAGAAACTTTAGTCAATCCATTGGCAACATTCGGTTCTAGTTTTAAATGCCAACTATTGCGGCCAAACGTATCTTTCCAGTCTGTGATCGGCGCTATTAACTTAATCGGCAACCGTCCGATTGTATCTGAACTCACGACTACAGCCGGACGAACTTTACGAATCTCAGATCCGATCGTCGGATCAAGATTAACCAGCCAAATCTCACCGCGTTGAGGGGATTTACGCGTACTCAACAATGTCTCCTGCTGTAAAATCTCGCCATTCTGGATCTTGATCATAATGTTCTATCATGCTCGCAGCCTGTATGGTCAAGACTCGTTGACGCTCTGCTAAAGGGAGTCGCATGAGGACGATCGGGTCTGTTAAATCAACTTCAGCTTGTTCCAGACGAGTTTGTTCCTGCATAATTAAATGGTGAATGTAGTCATTGACTGTAGTGAACCCCGCAGCCATTGATTGCTTCTCGACCAATGGTTGAACCTGATCTGCGATCGAAATACTAAGCATCATGCCTCGACTACTACGACATCATCATTTTAACCCAAAGCCTGAAATCCTTGCGATCGGGTGACGATCGGGCAATATATGCGACCATCCCTTGAACATCTTTCGGTGCGTAAGTATTGGACCCCGGATGAGTTTGATAACTTGGGAGCAATTGCGACAGAGCTTGGGTTTAAACAAGTGCGATCGGGTCCATTGGTGCGCAGTTCATATCATGCGGGTGAGGCTTAGGTTTTATTGGAGTTTTGGGATCTGTGCGGAATTTGATATTTTTGGTATGAAGAGGGAATTATAGATATACAACCATTTGAGTGAGCATCATGGCAGATCCAATTACGGCGGGAATTATTGCAGGTTTGGCGGCGCAGAAGTTTGCGGAAGGGGCGGCGGGGAAGGCAGCGGAGAAGCTGGTGGAGAAGTTGTGGGACTCTATTGTTTCTCGCTTTGCTGGACGGAAGAAGACGGAGGAGAATTTGGCGACGATCGCAGGATCTAAGGGACAAGCGCCAGAAGCACTTCTGAAGGTGGCGACGGTTTTGGAAGGGGAGTTTGTGGAGGATGAGGATTGGCGATCGGAACTGGAGGCGATCGTGCGGGAGATTCAAACGGTGGAACCCGATCGAGTGATGCAGGTGTTAGTGGGGATTAAGACAACCAAAGGAATTAAAGCTAAAGACGTGATTCAGGAATCGTCAGCGGCGACGGAACAAAGAATGTTGGTTGATGTTGAGGCGGAAAGTTTAGAGTTTGAAAATTTAACTCAGAAGCAAGGATAACTCTGACGAAATCGATTTTAAAACCTTCATTTTCAGCAAATCTTTATGACTGATATTGCGCCCCAGCCCCAACAGATCGCACTTCAGAATGTCAATGCGACGACGATTCGGATTGGCAGTATTGTACAAACGATCAATTATGTTCAACGATCGCAAGCGCTTTCGACGACAGTGAACGATCGGTTGCCGCCTGTGCCCGATGGTGATGTGTGGCAGGTGAGGAATGAGGAGCGGCAGCTAGAGCAATTGTTGACAGGGGCGCAATGTCGATTGGTGGGGTTGTATGGGGCGGGGGGCTATGGGAAATCGTCAACGACGGCTCAGGTTTTTAAGACGGTGCAAGGATTTGGGCGAAAGTTTTGGGTGAATTTTCAGGATCCTGTGGATTTTGGGACGTTTGGGCGATGGATGATTCGGCAGTTTTTGGGGGACGATCGGTATGAACAAAATCGAGAACTCTATGAACGGTGCAATGATGCGGAATTAGTGAATGAGGTATTGAGTCGGTTGTTGGCGGAGAACTGTTTGTTGGTGTTGGATAATTTGGAGACGCTGTTTCAGGATGAGGCGTTGTGGAGGGCTTATGGTGAGTTTCTGAATGGTTGGTTGATGGGGAATGGCGGTGGATGCTTGGTGCTGACGAGTCAGTTTCGTTTGGATTTGCCGATGGCGAAGGTGTGGGAATGGATTGGGTTGCGGGGGCTGGAGGTGGAGCAGGGTGTGGCGTTGTTGCGGGCGGAGCAGATTGTGGGGGAGGTGGAGCATTTAGAGGCGTTTGTGAGGGCGGCGGACGGGCATCCGTTGTTGTTGACGTTGGCGGTGAATTTGTTGAAGCGACGGGAGAAGGATGATTTTGAGAGTCCTGAGATTTTGCGGCTAGGGCAGGGCGATGTGGAGCTGTTGCGGGAGATTCGGGAAGCGCATCGGGGGGATGGTGAAGCGAGTGTGGGGAAGGTGTTGGATTTGAGTTTTGAGCGGTTGTATCCTGAGTGGTTGCGGGTGCTGTTGTGGCGATCGAGTGTGCTGCGAGGACAATTTGGATGGGCGGTAGCGCAGGCGATGATGCCAGATGAATCGGTGACATTACCGGAGATGCGGAAGTTAGCACGGTGGAGCTTTTTGCTAGAGCAGCGACAGGGTGAAGAGTGGCAGTTTGATATTTTGCCGTTGATTCGACGATATTTAAAACTGGGTGCTAGGGATTCGGGAAACTTAAATTTTGCGCACAAAGTCGCGATCGGGTATTTTGAAGCGAATATTATCGCGAAGCCTGTCGATGGGAATTTGGAAGATTGTCGATCGGAGTTAGAGATATTTCATCATGCTTGTGAGATTAGTAATTATTGGAAGGCTTTTTCGATTTATTGCACCATTGATAATTTCTTGACTAAACGAGGGTTCGGGAGAGAGCAAGTTAAACTTTTGGAAACTCTCGTTAAACAATGGGGAAAACGAGAAGATAATCATCAGCAAATAGCAGCTTGTTACTGTTCCTTGGGTAATGCGTATCAGTCTCTCGGTCAATACCAACGTGCGATCGACTTTCATCAACAATCTATTGAAATCAAACGCGAAATTGGCGATCGGTGGGGAATTGGTGCATCTCTATTCAACATGGCAAATGCTCAAGCTAAACTTGACAATCATGGACAAGCTCTCCTCAATTTCCAACAAGCCAAACTCATCTACGAAGATCTACAACTAGATCACATAGTCAAACAATGTAACGAAGCCCTTCGCACCTGCAACCAAATCATCGCCGCTGAACGTCGCTCCCCACCAGCGATCGACCAGGAACCCAAGGAAAGTGCGATCGAATGGTATGAACGCCAAAAACAAGCCAATCAACCGATTGTTCGTAATGTTGAAGACGATCGTACAATGAATCGAATCTTTTATTTCTGTGTGGGATTGGCGATTTGTTTTGTGGTGTGGAAATTGAAGAATTAAGAATAGAAGAGATGGAAAATAATCCTACATTCTTAATTCACTATTCTCAATTTATAAGCTTAATTCACTAATCTCAATTTATAAGATCGATCGACTATAATCAAATCACTCCATCGCCCAACCTATCATGAGTCCCGCAACCCTCACCCTACAACTTGACGTTGAACAAAATTTCGCCCTTGACCAGATCGCCACAGACCTAAACTGCGATCGAAGTGAACTCGTCAAACAAGCGATCGATGCTTACTTAAAAAATTATCAATGGCAAGTTAATCACATTCTCAAAGGCATTCAACAAGCCGATGCCGAACAATTTGCAACAGAAGAAGAAGTCGCTCAAGCCTTTGCAAAGTGGCGATCGAAACCCTAATCCACTATGAAAATCCTCTGGACTCAATTAGCACTATTCGACCTCGACCAAGCCTATGACTACATCTCAAACACCAGTCCCAACCGAGCAAACGACATCATCGATCGCATTGAACAAAGTGTCATCCTACTCCAGCAATTTCCCCAGATGGGTCGTCCCGGAAAAATCCCCGGCACCAAAGAACTTGTCATACCTCAAACACCCTTCATTTTGCCCTATCGAATTACCGAAACCACAATTGAAATTCTCGCAGTCATTCATGGCGCTCAACAATGGGACGATCGGATTTAAGTTAAGAAATAACTTCACAAATAAATTGCGATCGCGCTTTCAAAAAATCTAACACCCTCGAATCTCCACCAAAACCTCACCCGATCGTAAAAGCTCTAACGAATCAAGTAGAGTAGAGCACAAAGCACTTTACAACAATGTGCGTCTATCCAAATAATTATGCGACCAAAATCGGATGCTGAGCATTCCGCGCTGCATATTGCAATACAGCCTTCAGATCATCTGCTTCCAAATCAGGCATCTCTTCCAAAATTTGTGCAGCACTCAACTCAGATGCAAACAAATCCAACACATCCGAAACCCGAATCCTCATTCCTCGGATACAAGGACGTCCGCCGCACTGTTTTGGGTTGACCGTAATGCGCTCAAGTAAGTTCGACATAAGACTAAGCCTCAAAACCTAATTCTCTTTTCAGTGTAACGACGATCGTCCCTCTACCAACAGCCAATCCAAGGACGATCGGCTATTTTGTATTGGATTAGCAATTTGTTTTGTAGTGTGGAAAATGAAGAATTGAGAATGGAAGATCTTCTTCATTTAGACAATCACTTTAGAATTCTAGCCAAAACACCATCTCGACTCATACCAAAGTGTTCTGCAACATCTCGCAAAATAGCATTCAATGTTCCTGGCTTAAGTGGACTATGACAAGGAATCGTTACATGGTGAACACCATTCTCCTCTGTCGTCAAACGAATATGACTTCCCGTCTGCCGGATTTTGACCTATCCCAACTAGCCCAACGCCTGCGCCAAATCAACACCATCTAAATCACGAGGCAACTTTATGAAGCAATCACCTCATCCCGCACAATATGCAACCGAATCAGCTTCGGGCGGTTCTGTTCATCATAATGACAATTAACAGCATCTCGCACAAAAAGACGCAACTCAGCGATCGTCTCCGCCTGAGTGAAAATAGATTCTCCAATCGATCGAGCAAAAAAACCACCTTCAGGATCTTCTTCCACTAAAAAGATAATCTCATTCATACATCAAACCTAATCATCGACAATCTTATTGTAGACGATCGTCCCAAACTCAAGTCCCGTCGATAGTCTACAATCGAAATTACGGACTTTCTACATCAAGTTAATACATTGATTCTATGATTTAACAATTGCAGCAAAGTCAGCCAAAACCCGACCTTGATTTCTCAAAATCCCCAATAAATTAAGACGATTTTGCTTAATCTCAGGATTCGGATCCATGACCAATACGCTATCTTCTCCATCGAAGAAACTTGTTAACCTTGGAGCAATAGCACTTAATGCAGCGATCGATTCTGTATAGTTACGATTTGGCGTAGTCCCGAGTTGCGACAAAGCTGTAAAAAAGCTGCGTTCGGAGTCTTTTTGAAACAGCTCTGGTTTCACATTTGAAATTACATCCAATTCTGTGGTCGCGATCGTTCCTTTTGCCGCTAGCTTTGAGGCTCGATTAATCACAGCATAAATTGCACCTAAACGCCCATCATTACGAATGGTTTGTAGAAAAACTGCCCGATCGCGAACATCTATCACATTGGTCAGGGCACGATCGGAATATTCCACATCATTTTCTCCCAAAACTGCATTCACCAAATCGTAATCAATTGCTTGTTCATCCTTCAGTAAAGTTTGAATGCGCAAAAGAAAAAAGTCTTTGAGTTGTTGTTTCAGATCTTCAGGGTTGAGCTTAGTGACAGATGAATATTGTGCGCAGAACACCGGGACAATAGTATTGATCAACGCCAATAAATCGATCGGTAAATTTGCCGCCCAAGTGATATTGAGAATTGCATTAGCAGCCCGACGCAACGCAAACGGATCTGATGAACCCGTCGGAATCATATTCAAACTGAAAATACTGACTAAGGTATCCAGCCGATCGCTCAACCCCACGACTTGTCCCGCTAAGGTTTGGGGTAACTCATCTCCAGCTCCTTTTGGCAAATAATGCTCCATGATGGCGATCGCCACAGCTTCATCTTCGCCGCTATGACGCGCATATTTCTCGCCCATCACCCCTTGAAGATCCGGGAATTCCCCCACCATTTGAGTCACAAGATCAGCCTTAGCCAAAAGCGCCGCCCGTTCTATTGTTCGGGTTGTTTCACTATCTAGCGTTAATTGCTGACAAATCAATCGTGCCACAGCCACAATCCGATCGGCCTTCTGACGAACTGAACCGAGGGATGCCTGAAACATTAAGGTTTCTAATTTTGGCAAAAATCCGTCCAAGGGCAGGGTCCGATCGGCATCAAAGAAAAACTTCCCATCCGACAATCTAGCCCGAATAACCCGCTCATTTCCACGGGCGATGATGTCAGCCTTGGCCGGATCTCCGTTGGAAATCGTGACGAAATACGGCAAAATATCCTTTGATTTAGCGGTCTGTCGCACTGGAAAATAACGCTGATGGCTTTCCATTTCCGTCACTGCAACTTCAGAGGGCAATTCCAAAAAACTAGAATCAAACTGACCAATCACCGCCGACGGGAATTCTACTAAGTTCACCACTTCTTCTAGCAACTCAGGATCGATCGTGGTCACACCGCCTATACTCGCACCCGCTGCCGTTGCCTCTCGCACAATCACCTCGCGACGACGATCGGGATCCACTTCAACAAAAGCACTCCGAAGAGTTTCCGCGTAAGACTCGGCAGTCGGAATTGAGATCCATTCTGGATGTAAGACTCGATGACCTGCTGAAATTCGATCGCTTTTATAAGTGGCTTCTGCACCATTGCTTAAAGTGATAGGCAACACATCCGCATCCAACATCGCTACTAGCCACTGCAAAGGTCGAGAAAACTTAATATCACCGTCGCCCCATCGCATCAACCGCTTTCCCTCAAGACCCATGACCCAAGTCGGAATCAGCTCCGTCAACAGGTCAGAAACGGGACGGCCTGCTAATCGCTTAGTGACGAAAATAAAATTGCCTTTTTCCGTCGATCGCACCTCAAAATCTTCAACCGACACTCCTTGCTTTTGGGCGAATCCTTGGGCGGCTTTGGTGGGTTCTCCATCTTTGAACGCAGCCTGAACGTTTGGCCCCTTCACCTCTTCGGTTTGGTCCGCCTGTTGCAGAGGCAATCCCGTCACCAATACCGCTAACCTGCGTGGAGTTCCGTAGAATTCAATACCAGTAGGATTAATCTGAAGATCAGCAAAACTCTTCGGGATTTTACGTCCCCATTGCTTCAACGCATCTGCCACAAACGACGCAGGGAGGTCTTCAGTTCCAACTTCCAATAAAAACGACGGCATAGTCCCAAATCGCCCGCAGCGGCAGAAAATAACTGGACTAGTGTACCTTGTTCTCAAGAATGGTGCGCGTTTAGCCTCAAGAATGGCCTCAGGAATGGTAACTGTTTAACCTGAATCTTTAGATTCAATGGAGATTGAAGGAGATCTCTTCTTTAAGTTCTGAATAGTCCAGATGTGGCGATTTTACTTCGGGATTAGTTAAACGGGTTAGAACTTCTGAATGAAGCGGATCTAAATTGCGATACCCTTTGCTGAGAAAGAAGAAAAATTCTGTATTTCCCACCCGAACAAAATCTCCATCCTTCAGACTAGCCCGGTTTTCTACCCGAACGCTATTGATATACGACCCGTTCATACTGTTTAGATCTAGAAGATTAAAACCCACATTTCGGACGTACATCAATATGGCATGGTGCCGGGACAGCATTCGATCGCGTAGCGGAATTGCGGCTTCACGATTACGGCCAATGCTCCAGGTCATTTGGGGCTGAAACAAAGTGCTGGAGACTCGATTACAAAGATTAGTGATGATGTAGGCTTGCTGTCCCCGAATTATTCCTTGGACATAATGGGGTTGAAGTTTGACCGAATCGGCATGGATGTTTTGAGACCGATCGTGGTGAATAAATGGAGAATTGGCTCGATCGATCGACCCGTGATTTTGTCCTACCTTTGATATAAAGTCCTCTGATTTAAAGTTAGTTGAACTAAAAGCAGGCGTGTCTTCCATGGAGAAAGTTTCAACCGGATTGATTAGGCTATTGTCTGTCCATAGTGCGGGATCGAGAGAAATTTTTGGGGCGTGTTCTTCCCAATTAATTTCTTCTAGATCAACGGGAGCGGGATGGCGTGAATTGGGTGATGAATTCAGTTTTGGGTTCATTCGAGGTACTTCACTCATTTCTAATACTTGGTAACACTTGGGCCGACTAGTGGATAGAGTGCCCGGTTGTGAAGTTGGAAGTAACGTTTATCTTTTAAAATGGAAGAGCACTGAATGTCTTGAGAGTGTCCCTAACTTTGAATCCTTCGCGCTCTGGAAACAACCGATCGAACCGTAATAATCTTAATAATGATGGCCGCTTTCCGTTGCGGCTCGATCGGGCGGCGATCGGACTAATTTTCATCCTGACTATACTAATTATGGGATTGCTGCTGTTGGGCTATCGCGGCAAGCCTCAAGTGCGATCGTTTAACTGGACCGATCGACAAGTGGGTGCCCAAGATACTGCGCTAACCCTAAATTTCAATCGCCCGATGGATCTGGGGAGCGTGGAGAATAACATTAAGTTCTTTACAGGTGACGATAAAAATTTAAAGCCAACACCCGTATCCGGTCGATCGAGTTGGTCCGGACGTAAGCTTTTTTATACTCTCGATCGTCCATTACCCTACGGCCAGAATTTTCAGGTGCGAGTTGAAGGCGGACAAGATCGATTTCGATCGGGTAACTATCACGAGACAATGCAGCCGTTTCAAGCCTCCTTTAAAACCCGCGATCGGAGTTTTGCTTACATCGGAGCGGAGAATGAAGAAGAGGGCCGATTGGTGCTGTTTAATCTGACCCAAAACCAGAAAATCGTGCTGACACCCCCCAATCTAGTCGTGTTTGACTTTAAACCCTATCCTTTAGGCGATCGGATGTTGTTTTCGGCCACAGCACGATCGGCTAATCCCGCAGTACCGACCTCCTTAGTTGAACAAGAGCTATATACCGTCACCACCGGACTACGGATTAATACCCCGAGCGACGATGTTCCGGTGATAGCCGATGCGAAGCAAGTGACTAAAGTTTTAGACAATCGCGAGTTTCAACTTTTAAAATTTGACCTATCGACCGATGGTAAAACCGCCGTCGTGCAGCGAGTCAACCGAAAAAATAAAACCCGATCAACCCCTTGGGTGATTCGCCTCAGCACTGAAGAACCGCCAGAAATCTTGAAGTTTGACCAGCCGACGGGGGATTTTTTGATTACGCCAGATAGTCAGGCGCTAGTGGTGACGCAAGGGCAAGGAATCTCGGTAGTGAATCTGAATCAAGCGTCAGAGAAGGACGGCAAAAGCGAATCCCTATCGTTTTTGCCAAAGTTTGGCAATGTGCTAGGCATGAGTGCGGATGGCAGTACGGCGGCAATGCTGAAATTTAATACCGATTTCACCCGATCGCTCTATCTCGTAAACAATCAAGGCACCGAGACGGAAATCTTTAAAACTACAGGCTCGATTTTGAACGCGCAATTTTCTGCCAATCGCCGGACACTTTTTTGTCTTCTAACAGAGTTAATCAGTAGCGAACAATATATAGAGAATCCCTACATCGCCGCGATCGACATAGCAGCTATTCAAAAAGAACAACCGACCAAAGCCGCTGCTCAATTACCGACCATTCATCCTCTATTACGGTTAGCGGATCAACGGGGAGTGCAGATGAGCCTGTCTCCGGACAACGTAGGGATTTTATTAGATCAGAAGGTGCCCGCCATAACTCAAGATGGCAAGCCAACCCAAACCAGCCGATTGTGGCTGTTGCCCTTGGGGGAAGACGTGACAAAACCGATCGATCCCATAGATTTAAATATTCCGGGACTCTTGCCTCGGTGGCTGCCCTAGGAAAAGCCGGGAAATCTAGGTGAAAATTTGAGGTAATGAGTAGGGTGGATTATAAAAAGAGTGTGAAATTAACCGAAAATCAGCAGTTAATTTCGGCAAGTTTCCTGAAGATCGCTACAATGGTAGTACCCTTTTACCTATGAAACATGATCCGATCTATGAGTTCGCTTCCGATCGCCGGGTGCTTTCCAAACAATCGTCCTCTTGTACTGTTTATGTTTCTCACATCTACGTTTTTCTTATGTTCAAGCAATGGATGAGATGCTGTACAACCTCGTGAATGGCCAACAGATGCTTGGCGGCACCGTTGTTTTACAGAAAAATAGTTTCAGGAGGGCTAACCATGTTGCATAGAAAGATAAACCAAATTTGTACCGACGGTCGTGAGGTTTGGATTTTCCTCAGAGACCAACAGCGCTGGATTGAGCGCGCCAGAGTCTTAGACGTTGAGGGTGATTTGATCACGGTGCGTTATGAAACTGAGGAAGAAGAAGAAGTCTGTTCTTGGGAAGAGATGATTCGCTTAGAAAGTATCGGATCCATAACCCAAAAACTAGCGTCTGTACCCAAGGGCGATGTGGATATTTTGGTTTCCGACGATTGTCCTGAAGCGGAACACATCACTAAATATCCGTCCTCGGATTCTAGTTCAGACTAGTTCAATGAGTTTTATAGAACAGATTCGAGCGTAGCTTCTACAATTTGAAGCTACGCTTATTTTTATGTTTTTTAAGGGAAGATTCATCTTGCGAAGTGAAGCCGCCACAGGGAGAACTGGGTACCCTAATCATGATGAGTCGGCAATGAGTCGGCAGAAAAACCGATCGTATTTTTAACCCGTCTAGACTTAAATTTATTATGAAAGCTTCCATCTCGGCTTCTCCGGCCCAGTCTCGTCAACTTCGCCAACAAATGGCTAACCCTGAAGAGACGTTATCTTACGAGCTTGGCAAAGCAGTACAAGAATTGCCACCCCTTTATACTCGGCTATTGGCGGGCACCATCAGTGCGGTGGTGTTTGGGGCGATCGCTTGGGCGCAGCTCAGCCAAATTGATGAGGTCGCGACAGCGGAGGGTAAGCTGATTCCTTCGACGGAAGTGCGGCCTGTGCGATCGCTTTCCCCCGGAAGTGTTTCAAGGGTCTTGGTAAAACCGGGCGATGCCGTAAAAAAAGGCCAAGTCTTAGTGGACATCGATCCCGGCACCAGCGAGACTAGCGTAAGTGGGATTCAAAAAGATATTCAAAAGATTCAAGACAATATCACGCGTCTAGAAGCCGAAAACCAAGGCACGATCGCATCCAATAATCTAGAGCAACGTGAACTCGCCGCCGCCCGTCAACAAGATGAGCAAAGTAAGCAATCGGCAGCCATAAACGATGCCAACAGTAAAAGGGCGGCGATCGATGAAGCCCAAGCTCGGCTCTCACGGTTTCGTGAAAACATCGAAAGTGCTCGCATCACAAAAGCTAACGCGTTACAGTCCTTAGGAAGTGCTCAGAAAGCCGTGGAATTTGCCAGGGTGAGTCTGGGAAATGCCCAAACCAAAGAAAAACGGTTGAGTATCCTAAACGAAGGGCGCGCCGTGTCACACATTGAATATTTAAATGCGGTCGATCAGGTCAACTCCGCCCGGAACCAAGTCAACAGCTCCGAAAATCAAATTACAACCGCGAGCAACCAAGTCACTGAAGCGGACAACCAAATTATGACCCTAGGTCGCGAAATCGAAGCCCAACAGGCCCGTCTCGATCAATCCCAGCAATCGTTCCAATCGGCTCAAAATGTCGCCCAAGGAATAGCCCCGCAACGTAAGAGTGAAACCCTGACTCAGCTCATTCTCCAGCGGCAAGAACTCACCAAGAAAAAAGGTGAATTAGATCTCGCTAAAAAGCAACAACAAGAACGAGAAACGGTAAAAGCTCCCTTTGATGGAACAATTTATAACCAAAAAGTTACCCAAGGTCCGGTTCAACAGGGTGAGGAACTTCTGTCAATTCTTCCGCTGAATAAAGAAATTGTGATGGAGGCCAAAGTCTCAAACCGTGATATCGGATTTATCCATCCGGGAATGAGGGCCAAAATCAAGCTAGCGACGTTTTCGTTCCAAGAATTTGGCATTGTGGAGGGAGAAGTTGTTCAGGTGAGTGCGGATGGGGTGGTCGAGAAAGATGCTCAGGGCCGAGAAGCGGGTCCTGTCTTCCTGTGTCGAGTTAGGCTCAGTAAGAATTCTGTGATGGTCCATGGTAAGGAAGTGGAATTTTCCCCCGGCATGGCGGGTACGGCAGAATTGGTCATCCGGAAGAAAACCGTCCTTAGTTTTATTACAGAACCCATTACAAAACGACTGAGCGAAGCCACCTCCGTTCGTTAAGGCCATAAATCCCATACAATTAGTCTTGGCAGATTAGAAATTCAATTTTATGCGCATTCTTGCTCTCGTCCCCGGCGGAATCAGCGATCAGATTCTCTTCTTTCCTACGATCGAAGGTCTTAAGGCTCAATTTCCCCAGTCTCAGATTGATGTGGTCGTTGAACCGCGTGCGAAAGAAGCGTATGGCATCTGTAAGTCTGTACGCGATACTGTGGTTTTTGATTTCAAAGGCCGAAATAGTTTGGCGGATTGGGGGAATCTACTCGGCATGATTCGCGATCGAGAGTACCAGTTGGCCCTTTCCTTTGACGATCGCTGGTCTACTGGACTATTGCTCTGGCTAAGTGGTATTCCGACAAGAGTAGGGGCAGCATCTGGTCCCAGTGATCTCTACCTGACTAGTTCGGTGGTGCTGGACAGCGAAAAGCAGTCTACGGGGAAACGATATTACAGCGTCTTGAAAAGCTTAGGGATTACGGCTCCTTACCAAGATCCGATCGTCAATATTCCCGCAAAAGATCTGGGCTGGGCTGAGGTCGAGCGGCGACGGCTTGCAGTAAAGGCGGGCAGTTACGTCTTAATCTGGGGCCAAGGCGATGGGACTGCGGCTAGTTATCCCGCAGAACAATGGGGCACAATCATACAGGATTTTCAGAAAAAGCAGCCTGATATGCCAATCGTATTAGCCGATCGTATCTCTAGCAAATGGATTGGCAACTTAACTCAGAGCTTCCCAAACCTCAAAGTTACCAGCCCTACAAGTTTGGGGCAAACGGTGGCGCTATTTGCAGGGGCGAGTTTATCTCTGTGTTGTGAAGGACCAGAAATGCATCTTGCCGCTGCATCGAAATCCTTTACTCTGGCGCTTTTGAGCAGCACATCTGACCCAAGGGTATTGTTGCCTCAAACCGATCGGGTCATTGGAATTAAATCCCCTAGCCCACAGATATCAGATATTTCGCCCTCAATGATTTTGGAAAAAATTTGGGGTGGTTAAATTCTATTAGCAGTTAAATTCTCTCAATGGAGTCATAGAACTGCGTCCTTCAATATTGATTCGGGAGCAGTTCTATTAATAACTAACTAATAACCAAGATTATTTAATTGGCTCATCACCACCAACACTGATCCCACTATTCCAAATTTGCGCATTAGCCAGATTTAAGTTAACCAAAGTCGCTCCCCGAGTATCGGCGTTATACGCGATCGCTCGTTCTAAATTGGCATCGGTCATATCTGAATACCGTAAATCTGCATTACTAAGCATGACTTCGGTAAGATTTGCTGTTTTTAAAGTGGCTCCAGTTAAGTCTGCACCTTCCAGGTTTGCACCCGTCAGATTCGCACCTTCTAAAGATGCGTTGCGCAGATCTGCTCCGATCAAATGAGCATTACGTAAGTCAGCCCCGGCTAAATTACAGCTTGGACATTTTCCGGTTTCTAAAAGTTGGCGGACAGGTTCGGGCTGTTCAAGAACTGGACGATTCACGACTTCTGCCGTTAAGCGTTGGATGTCAGCGACTTGAAGCGTAAGACTTGCGGCGGTGATTCCGACTAACCCGAGTGAAATACTCCGGAAACTATTGAAGCGAGCCGATCGGACGATCGGGTTCACCAGGGTTGTTGCGATCGAGTTCGTTGCACTAGACACAGTATTCAGAATCATAGAATCCACCACCCCATTCAGGTTAAAGGGATTTATTCGAGCTGAGCATTGACAGATTTAAACAGTGTTTACCTTTCAATCTATCTATCTTAGTCAACGCCTCTGATTAGTCTTATTATCTCAGCTCTGATAACTCTGCGGAGCCTCCTTACACATAACGTCATTACATCGTCATTACATATAATGTTGGGAACGGCGACAATAATGGCTATATTACTTAACAATTCTCATATTGAATGGAGTTTGAGACAGCGCGACCCCAATTTGAACGGCAATAATGACGATCCCCCATGAAAAATTCAGAATAGAAACTCCAAGCCCTTCAAGGATTTACATTTTATTGATAAGATTAAAGACGTATTCTAATAAATTGTTACGTGGTCTTTAGGAGCGTTCTCAAATGGCTGGCTTTTTCGGTCTGTTTAGTAAAAAAGAAGAAGATCCTCAACCTAAGGATGCTTTCTTCCTCGACGATGAGTCGGCAAAATCTATGGGTGATACGGAATACATGAAAGCACCTAAGGCTGTTCGTCGGACTTTTCCGGCAGGTGGAGGAGCAGGGCACTTTGAGAGAACGGTGACAGTTTCGGCTCTTAACTCGTCGGTCAGCGATAGTCGGAACGACTTCACTCCGAAACGTGTGGAGAAGCAGGTTTCGACCTCTTACACTCCCGCAACGAGTTTCTCTTCAGCCTCGTCAACCTATACTGCCCCCACGTATTCAGCACCTAAGTCTCCAGAGACAGCCCCAACGGAAAGCTCATCTGTGTTCAACGAAGTGCCTCAAAAGCGCGGTCAACCGAACGATGGTATGGATATGTTCCGGAACATGGCTAAAAAAATCGGGAAGTAGAACACATCGATCGATAGCGCCGATAGGCTCTGATTTTGGATAGAAAATGATAAAGACTTGGAGATCGTTAATCTGGTCTCCATTTTTATGATCCAATGGCTATAAAAATCGGGATAGGATAGAACTTATCGTTTATGCGCCGCTTATGAGTCTCCAATCCCCTGCTCCAAAAATAATCGTACTTGATGACGATCCAACGGGATCTCAGACAGTTCATAGCTGTTTGTTATTAATGCAGTGGGATGTGGAGACGCTGCGACTGGGATTGCGCGATTCGGCTCCGATTTTTTTCGTCTTGACCAATACCCGATCGCTCACACCCGACCATGCTCGGACGATCACTCGTGAAGTTTGCCAAAATCTGCGACAGGCGATCGAACTCGAACAGGTAAAAGACTTCTTAGTAGTAAGTCGATCGGATTCGACGTTGCGCGGCCATTACCCAGTAGAAACAGATGCGATTGCCGATGAACTGGGTCCATTTGACGCCCATTTCTTAGTTCCTGCCTTTTTTGAAGGAGGCCGCACTACAATTGATAGCATTCACTATCTCAACGTCAACGGAATTGATACCCCAGTTCATCAAACCGAATTTGCCAACGACTCTGTATTTCACTACAGCCATAGCTACTTACCTGATTATGTCGAGGAAAAAACAGCAGGTCGGATTAAAGCGTCCCAAGTCGATCGGTTTATCTTGCAAGACATTCGGGTGGGCGTAATCGATCGGCTCAAAGCATTAACGAACAATCAGTGTGCTTGCGTAGATGGCAGCGTGCAATCAGATTTAGATCACTTTGCCGCAGACATCCTAGCCGCCGCCCAGTCCGGAAAACGCTTTTTGTTTCGTAGTGCAGCCAGCATTCTCACAGCCTTAGCCAAGCTGCCCCCCCAACCGATCGCCCCCGACGAAATGGCTACCTATGTGCGCTTTGGGAAACCCGGTGCCGTACTGGTCGGATCTCATGTGGCAAAAACTACCGAACAACTGAAAGAACTGCTCAAAGTTCCCGGTGCGATCGGGATCGAAGTAGAAATCCAGCGACTAGTTTCGGCTCCCACCCTAATATCGGTAGAATTCCAACAGATGTTGGCGGAGATCGTGGAGAAAACAGCTACAATTCATACCGCAGGGCAAACTCCGGTGATTTATACTAGTCGCGAGGAATTGACTTTTGAGGATGCAGAAACCCGATTGCGCTTTGGGGAATGCGTTTCCAGTTTATTAATGGAAATTCTCAAGCAGTTACCCTCAACCCTGGGCTTCCTAATTAGCAAAGGCGGCATCACCTCCAATGATACTCTCAGTCAAGGACTGTCATTGCGAACAGTTCGGCTGCTAGGTCAAGTCAGCCCCGGAGTTTCCATGGTGTGTACAGAGAAAACTCATCCACAGTTTCCTGAATTACCCGTCGTCCTGTTTCCGGGCAATGTCGGCGATCCCCTGGCCCTCGCAACCGTATATCGACGGCTAAGTGAAATGATTAAGCCCGAATAGAGCGGGTTCTGAGCAGTCTGGGTGCCTTAAGATGTGAGTATTCCAAACGTGTATGAACCATTCCAATTCGCATTTACCCGATTCGGATCTAGGACAATTAGCCACTCAGGGAAATCATGAATTAACGTCTGAACGGAGTTTTTCATCATTCTTAGCCCCTTTAACTCCCGATCGGTTTCGGGAAGTGGTCAGTGATGTCGAATATAAATTAAAAATTGTCAACCAAACCTTATCGCTCCTTGATATTCAGGGATTTGATGTGATTCTGGAGGAAATGCTGACCTCCATCACCGAAAAAACGGGCGAATTGCTGAATGCCGATCGGACCACAATTTATCTGTTAGACGAATCTAAAAACGAACTTCATACCACGGTCATGGGAAGCAATGGTCGCCCCCGTGAGATTCGCATTGGCTTCCATCAAGGGATTGCTGGAGAAGTGGCTCAGAGTAAGCGAGTAATTAATATTCCGTTTGATTTTTTTGATGATGAACGATCGCATCAAGCTAAACAGCAATATGAAAAAACTGGCTATCGAACCTACACGATGCTTGCCCTGCCATTGTTGAGTGAAACGGGCGAGCTGGTGGCAGTGGTCCAACTGATTAATAAGCTCAAAACTAATAAGCTAAAAGAATCACTAACCCCAGCAGAATTGCTAACCGATCGGATTGACTATGGCGGGTTTACCGCAGAAGACGAGTCAATGTTCCGAGAATTTGCGCCCTGCATTCGGCTAATTTTAGAGTCCTCCCGATCGTTCTACATCGCTGCACAACGTCAACGAGCCGCCCATTCGTTGATGATGGCGACCCAATCGTTGAGCCAGAGCCGTTTAGATTTAGGCGACACCTTGCGACGGGTGATGGATGAAGCTAAACAGCTTATGAATGCCGATCGCAGCACCCTTTGGTTGATGGATGAAGAGGCGGGAGAAATCTGGACCCGTATGACTGTTGTGGACGGGAGCGAAAAAGAAGTTCGGATTCCAATCGGAACCGGATTTGCGGGTCAAGTCGCCGCCACGGGTGAACCGATTAATATTTCCTTTGACCTATACGATAATCCCGGTGCCGAAACTGCCAAACAAACCGACCAAGCTACCGGGTATCGCACCTGCGCGCTTCTCTGTATGCCCGTTCACAATCCCGAAGGCGAACTCATTGGTGTGACCCAACTGGTCAATAAACGTCGCCAAGGAGACTATCCTAAGTACGATCCCCGAGACTGGCCCCAAGCTCCCGAATGTTGGTTGGCAAGCTTTAACAGCAGCGATCAGGAATTCATGCAGACCTTCAATATTCAAGCGGGCATTGCCTTACAGAATGCAAAGCTGTTTGAAACCATCAAGCAACAAGAACAACTCCAGCGTGACATTCTCCGATCGCTCTCCAATGGTGTGATTTCCACCGATCGTGAGGGCAACATTGTCTTGGCGAATGAAAGTGCAAAAAAACTGTTGGGTATGGATAGCAGCAACTTGGCTGGGTTGCCTGTGACGGATATAATTCAGATTGAGCGAGCTGACTTTCGCCGCTGGATTAGCATGTCCCTAAATCCACGACTTGAAAAAGATCGCCAGCAATATTACCCCGACCAAACTCTTCTTCCAGCCCATGGTAGCCATCAACACAGCGTCAATTTAGCCATAAATACAATGGCGGCCCCAGATGACCCGAGCCATATTCTGGGCGTGCTGGTAGTGATGGACGACATCAGTGATGCCAAGCGATTGAAAAGCACCATGTATCGCTACATGACTCAAGAACTGGCCGAGCAGTTGCTGGAAAACCCTGACGCGGCCAAGATGGGGGGCGATCGTAAAGAGGTATCCGTAATGTTTTCGGACATTCGCAGCTACACCACCTTGACCGAAACCCTCGCTGCTGAGGATGTCGTCGAAATGCTGAATGAATATTTTGAGGTGATGGTAGACGCAGTATTTGCCCATCGAGGAATTTTAGATAAGTACATTGGTGATGCCCTGATGGCCGTATTTGGGTCGCCACTGCCCTTAGCAGATCATCAGTGGATGGCGGTGCAGACTGCTGTTGAAATGCGTCATCGACTCGTGGATTTCAACTTAAAACGCGCTAGTCGTGGACAGCCTGATATCAAAATTGGCATCGGGATCAATTCAGATGTGGTGATCAGCGGCAACATTGGATCCAGTAAGCGAATGGAATTTACGGCGATCGGCGATGGGGTCAATCTGAGTGCGCGCTTGGAAAGTACGAGCAAACTGTATGGTACGGATATTTTGATTAGCGAGACGACGTACCGCCCCTGTGCCGATCGGCTTTGGGCGCGGGAATTAGATTACATTCGAGTCAAGGGAAAAACTCAGCCCGTAGCAATTTATGAACTGCTGGGACTCAGAACTGAGACGATTTCTGAGCAAAAACAGCAAGTCGTAGAACACTACCAAATCGCCCGAGATCTGTACCTAAAACGTCGATTTGCTCAAGCCATTGGCGAATTTGCGACGGTGTTGGAAATCGATCGTCACGATCAAGCCGCCGCCCTCCACATCGAACGCTGTCGTCACTGGCTAACCAATCCGCCGCCGGATGACTGGAATGGATCGTGGGCATTAACTGAAAAATAAATAATAAGTAAATGACCCTAAATGAGGGTGCGATTAGCGCGGCTATCGGGAAAACTGATGAAAACCGTACAAACCCGTCACAGGTCAGCCTGTAATTCGTGCATAGATTGGGTACAATGTCGTTTCAACAGTGTCGTTTACTGTCTTGGATAAGGTCTAATGTCATTTAATTCAGACAACGCAAATTTTCTGCGCAGTGATGTGGAGTCGATGGATACAAATTCATTACTAAAATATTTACAACTTCAATCGCCAGAAGTCTTGGACCGAGTAGCTAGATCCGTCAGTTCTCAAGCCAAACAAATTGTTTCCCACAATGTGCAAGGTCTCTTGGGTGTGTTGCCTAGTGAAGGCTTCAACGTGCGGGTGACGACCGATCGTGAGAATTTGGCCGGGTTGTTGGCTTCGGCGATGTTAACGGGCTATTTTTTGCGACAGATGGAACAACGTATGGAATTGGAAGACGAGGTTTTTGGCGCGTCATTAGAGGATTTATAGTTACCCATAGTCTAAGAGGGGTAGGAGTCTAGGAGGGTGTAGAAAACTCCCACAAACCCTCAGGCTAAAAACTCCGACTAAAAGCTATCTCGCCTTCGTCTGAATCAACTCGACTTTGTAGCCATCGGGATCCTCCACAAACGCGATCACCGTTGTTCCATGCTTCATGGGTCCTGGCTCGCGAGTAACATTTCCGCCTTGGCCCTTGATCCCCGCGCAAGTCGCATAGATATCATCCACACCGATCGCAATATGTCCGTAAGCATTTCCTAAGGTATAGTCTTCTTTTCCCCAGTTGTAAGTTAGTTCTAGAACCGCATTATCGGATTCGTCGCCATAACCCACGAACGCCAAGGTAAATTCGCCGCCTGGATAATCCGTCTTTCGGAGGAGTGTCATTTCAAGCTGATCACAGTAGAAAGAAAGCGATCGGTCTAGATTTTTAACGCGTAACATCGTGTGCAATAACCGCATAAATTTCAACCTTCAAATATTATTTTACTCACGATCGTTATCCAATCTTCCCTAACGGGTCATTCCAACGTATTCTAAGCGTTGGATTATGGAAGTCTAGCGTTAACTTACTACCGAGTTCAGAGGATTTCTTTCTATGTTTGATGTACCGGATACTGCGATTGACTCGATCATTGCCCGTGAAGTCCTTGATTCCCGAGGTCGTCCGACTGTGGAAGCCGAAGTGACGCTGCTCTCAGGTGCTAAAGGACTGGCTCAGGTTCCCAGTGGAGCCTCTACCGGATCCTTTGAAGCCCATGAATTGCGAGATGGCGACCCTAAGCGTTATGGCGGGGCAGGAGTGCTGAAGGCAGTCGAAAACATTGAGGCATTGATCACGCCCGAACTTTTGGATATGGATGCGACTCAGCAGGAACGGATCGATCGGGCCATGATCGCCTTGGATACGGATAAAAATAAGAAAAACATCGGAGCCAATGCAATTTTGGCCGTGTCTCTTGCGACAGCAAAAGCAGCAGCGGCCTCACTGGGTCTGCCGCTTTACCGCTATCTCGGCGGTCCCTTGGCAAATCTGTTGCCTGTGCCCTTGATGAATGTAATCAATGGCGGTTCCCATGCGGACAACAATGTGGACTTCCAAGAGTTCATGATTGTCCCTGTTGGTGCACCGACTTTCAGCGAAGCCCTGCGGTGGGGTGTGGAAGTGTTTCATGCATTAAGCAAAGTGCTTAAGGAACAAGGTCAAATGACGGGCGTGGGCGATGAAGGTGGATTTGCACCAAACTTGGCCTCCAACCAAGCGGCCCTTGACTTGCTGATGGTCGCCATCAAAAATGCAGGTTACGAACCGGGCACCCAGATTGCGATCGCGCTTGATGTGGCCGCCAGTGAGTTCTATAAAGATGACACCTATACCTTTGACGGCAAAGCGCATACTTCAACCGAAACCATTGATTATTTGGTTAAGTTGACGGAAATCTATCCAATTGTGTCCATTGAAGATGGCTTGCATGAGGAAGATTGGTCGGGCTGGAAAGAACTCACTGCTCGGATTGGCGATCGGGTTCAATTGGTCGGCGACGATTTGTTTGTCACCAACGTCGAACGATTGCAGCGCGGCATTGACGAGAAGTCAGCGACCTCTATTTTGATTAAGCTCAATCAAATTGGGTCATTAACTGAAACATTGCAAGCAATCGACCTCGGTGCCCGCAATGGGTTCCGATCGATCATTAGCCACCGTTCTGGGGAAACAGAAGATACCACGATCGCAGATTTGGCGGTTGCGACTCGGGCGGGTCAAATCAAAACAGGTTCATTAAGTCGTAGTGAACGGGTGGCGAAATACAACCGATTGCTGCGCATTGAAGATGAATTAGGCGATACAGCGGTTTATGCTGGAACGACCAATATGGTTCCGAAGTGGAAGAAGTAGAACTCAAATAGGGATTCCCGTAGGCTTCTTAATAAGGGGGCTACGGGAATTCTTATCTATTGAAATAAACTAATGCCTTTGAAAAAACGATCGGTGGTTATTTCTATAGTGTTATCGATCGCAACTGTTCTAATTTGGGCAGATTCGTTGGGTCAAAATAGTGATTCCAATTGTGATACGGAAGCATTCATGACTTCATCCGAAAAAATGGTTACGGTCACTGCTGAAAAAGTAAGTGTCAATCCTAAATTTGGGCGACATCAAGTCTTTGGTGTTTTTATTATTCCAGCTTCAATTCCCCAATGGACTCCGGCTGTGCTGACGGTCGAAGGCGTAGGCATTTATTGTAGTCGGGTACAACGGTATGGTCCTGTGTACGAAAACATTGTGGCTCCAAGTGGCTCAATTGTAATGTTAGATTTTGTGAGAACACGCACCGCAATTAGTTTGTTTTTTCAAGGTAAAATCGCCAAATTGCGCGATCGTAAAACTTGGCGATATACTTACAAACTCAATTCATAATTTTTAGGAGTCAATACAATCTTTAATCATGAATAAAACAATAGAATGGCAATCTGTTAAAGATTACGAAGATATTCAATATTTTAAAGTGAATGGCATTGCGAAGATTGTAATTAATCGGCCCCACAAACGTAATGCATTTCGGCCTAAAACTGTAATGGAGTTGTATGAAGCATTTTCCAATGCCCGCGAAGATACTCGCATTGGAGTGATTCTATTCACAGGGGCGGGACCGCATACTGACGGGAAATATGCATTCTGTGCGGGCGGTGATCAAAGTGTGCGCGGAGAGGGCGGGTATATTGATGAGACGGGAATGCCACGTTTGAATGTATTGGATTTGCAGCGGTTAATTCGATCGATGCCTAAGGTTGTTATTGCATTGGTTGCCGGGTATGCGATCGGCGGTGGTCATGTATTACATTTGCTGTGTGATTTAACAATAGCCGCTGATAATGCCATCTTTGGGCAAACAGGTCCGAAGGTTGGAAGCTTTGATGGCGGCTTTGGTGCGAGCTATATGGCGCGAGTTGTCGGACAAAAGAAGGCGAGGGAGATTTGGTATTTATGTCGGCAGTATGATGCGGCGGCGGCGCTGGAAATGGGGCTAGTGAATATTGTGGTGCCGATCGATCAATTAGAGGCAGAAGGCATTCAATGGGCACAGGAGATATTGGAAAAAAGTCCGATCGCAATTCGTTGTCTTAAGTCAGCTTTTAATGCAGATTGTGATGGGCAGGCGGGTATTCAAGAGTTGGCGGGTAATGCAACAATGCTGTATTACATGACAGAAGAGGGGGCGGAAGGGAAAAAGGCATTTCTCGAAAAACGTCAACCTGATTTTAGTCAATATCCTTGGTTGCCGTAGGATTCAAATTAGGGAAGTGATATCAAATAGTTCTAAAGATAAATTTTCGATCGCCACCTCAATCGCTAGTGTGAGATTTAAAGGAGCGATCGAGAAACTCTATGAAAATGCTATGGTTTTGGTTTAATTTTCTTTGGGAATTTAGGTTTAACAGCAGGTTTAACAGCAGGTTTAATTGTAGGTTTCGGCGGAGATTGGCAGACAACGAGACGTTTTGGCATTTCGGCAATCCATTGACCCACCCAAGCCTCGGTCAAACCACCATTCCCCGCTGGCCGAAGTGGAAAATATCCGGATGGAACTTGAAGCCGATCGCTTACAGGTTCTACTGCTTGCCCCCAACCAACCCTTCGTTCAAAGCGGCCTACGTTCTTCTCATTCTGTCCCCCGATCGATACCCAAATGTTCGACTGTACACTCAACCCAAACCGATCGCCGCTGTAATAACGCCACAATTTGTCCACTGTCAGCAAATCGTTACAGGGAAAGTATCTCGTATCTGTTTCAGTCAAAACACCTTGCTCCAATCCCCCGCCCGTCTTTAGCATCAGGGTCGAAGTCATAGCCGCCGCCTCATTCCACTTGCCCGATCGCAGCAATGTTTGCAGGGGGTTATAGTCCAAGAGCCGATCGGATTTTAGGGTTTCAAGCGGGGTTCGGGGAATGATGAAAGGCTTAGGAACATATTTAACAGTAGGTTCTTTAGCTTGGACGGAGCTTTGGACAGAGCTTAGTGTGAGCGCCAAAGTGCTGAGGGACAGGACGATCGGTAAAAGATTACGTTGAGGATTCATGGATTAAACAGACTGATTAGGATAGATAGCTGAGACTGCCCCTTATGTTACTCAACAATCCGATTTACTCAACAATCCGATCGAGTTAGCAAGCGGTCCTATCGATCGTACACAACTTTAAATATCTATGAATTACAATGCTCAATCAACCTCCTTTGACAAAAATCAAAATAGTTCGCCACTGAAATTCGATTATCCCGATCGCAATCAACATCCAACTTAAAAAGCACCGTCGATTCAAATCTAAAGCCGATCGAATAATGTCTGGTGTAATCGATCGCCGTGGAATTCCCAAAATTGGTTTTAATTTCACCACACCACGATAGGTATTCAATCCACCCAATTGCACCCCTAGTACCACCGCATAGGCACATTCACTCCAGCCAGAATTTGGGCTAGGATCTTGGGAACCTTCCTGACGACATTGATTCCAAAGTGCGATCGGATGTCTTGAAACAATACCTAACGTCATCACCATTAATCGACAGGGAATATAGGTCAACAGGTCATCTAGTTTTGCACTACACCAGCCCAAATGAGTATAAGGCGGCGCAATATAACCCACCATCGAATCAAGCGTGTTGACTGCTTTGTAGGCGATCGCAAAGGGTGCAGGACCAATGGGAGTAACAAGTCCAATGATCGCCCAAAATAAAGGTGCCATTACGCCATCAACACTATTCTCCGCAACCGTTTCTAATACAGCACGCAGAATTTCGGGTTCATTTAGATTTTTAGTGTCGCGGCCTACATACCGAGAAAGACGCGATCGGGCTTGTTGTATGTTGTCATCTTTAAATGGTGCCAATACATCTTCTGCGGCATCCCGAAGACTTTTTCCAGCAAAACAACTGGCAAGCATAATAGATTCAGTGACGATCGCAATCCCAGGATGAATGAATTTTGCAATGCTAATCATTGTCCATACAATGCCGCTACTGCCGAATAAGAGTAATAAGGTTAAGCCAATTCCTGCAATCTTTTGAAGAATTGAATTTTGAATGAATTTAAGTGTAAATTTACTATAAATCGAAATGATCCAGCCCATCACCTGGACCGGATGTAGCCAAGACCAAGGATCGCCAATTAAAAAGTCAAGTAGTGCTGCAAATAATAAAGAAATCATCATTCTGCGTTGTCTCGGTTAATAAAATTCTTTGCTTCTCGATTAGTCAACAAAAAGACTAGGGAGACTTTTACTGAGGCTCGACGATCGGCTGAAAACGATCGCATCCCAAGTCTTGGATCCAACAAAATAAAATCACGCCCCTACCCCCTCTAGAACAAGACTACAAAACTTAACACTGAAGTCACTCTCTCAGATTCAGGCGATCGGTACGCCTATTGGTAGACTATGTAACTGAAGTCGCAATCCTTTTGCGCTGAACATCAGTATTCTTGAGGACGCAGTGGATATGGAAAGCAAGCTTGGTTTAGAGATTATTGAAGTTGTGGAAGCCGCCGCGATCGCATCCTCCCGTTTGACCGGAAAGGGTGACAAAGATGGCGCAGACGAAGCTGCTGTGGAAGCCATGCGGGAACGGATGAATAAGGTCGCTATGCGCGGTCGGATCGTTATTGGTGAAGGTGAGCGAGATGACGCGCCAATGCTTTTCATTGGCGAAGAAGTGGGTCTTGGCCACAAAGATGGCACAGGCCCAGAGATCGACATTGCTGTGGATCCTTGTGAAGGGACTAACCTTTGCGCTTACAGTCAAGCGGGTGCTATTGCCGTGTTGGCGATCGCTGAAAAAGGTGGATTGTTTGCTGCGCCTGACTTCTATATGAAGAAATTGGCCGCCCCTCAAGCCGCTAAAGGCAAAGTAGACATCAGCAAATCTGCGACTGAAAACCTTCAAATCTTGTCCCAGTGCCTTGATATTCCTATCAATGACCTCACCGTCATCGTTATGAAGCGCGAACGTCACAATGACTTGATCAAAGAAATTCGGACTGCGGGTGCTCGGGTTCAATTGATCGGCGATGGTGATGTCGGCGCGGCCATTAACTGCGGTTTCTCGGATTCTGGAATCCATGCCCTCATGGGAATTGGTGCGGCACCTGAAGGTGTTATCAGTGCGGCTGCGCTGAAATGCATGGGCGCTCACTTTCAAGGTCAGTTGATCTATGATCCGGCGATCGTGAAGACAGGCTTGATCGGCGAAAGCAAGGAAGCCAACATTGCTCGGATGCTCAGCATGGGTATTACCGATCCTGACAAGATTTATACGGCAGATGAACTTGCCTCTGGTGACAAAGTAATGTTTGTCGGAACTGGGATTACGTCCTGTAACTGGCTCCAAGGCGTTCGCTACTTCCCTGGCGGCGCACGGACTCAGACTCTTGTGGTCTCCAGCGAATCAAAAACTGCACGATTCGTCGATACGATTCACATGTGGGAACCGGGTAAAACCATTCAGTTGGTCAACTAGTCCCTAAGCGAGTCCGAACGTTGGGTGCTACGAATCGATCTGAATGATTAATAAATACGTCATATAAGTTGTGATTATTCACAATTCCTGTAGCGTTAAAATAGAAAGTGGTGATGGGAAATGGGCAATGCTTGCAATGATTCCATCACCACTTTTTTCTCGAAATCTGTGACATAAATCTCAACCATTTAAAGTATGAATATTGCGGTTGTTGGACTGACTCATAAAACAGCGCCCGTCGAAGTACGGGAAAAACTTAGCATTCCAGAGCCTGAATACGAAGGTGCAATAGCTCAAATCCGGGCCTGTCCTAGTGTCCTTGAGGTGGCGGTCCTCAGTACTTGTAACCGTCTTGAGATTTACATTGTTATGGAAGACATTGAGTCTGGTGTTCGCGAAATCATGCAGTTTTTGTCGGCTCATAGTAAATTGCCGATCGATCGGTTGCGGCCTTATTTATTCACGTTGTTGCACCAAGATGCGGTCATGCACCTTTTACGGGTTGCATCAGGCTTAGATAGTTTAGTGTTGGGTGAAGGCCAGATTTTGGCACAGGTCAAGCAATGTCATCAGTCAGGCCAGCAATGTGATAGCGTCGGGCGCATTCTGAATCAATTACTTAAGCAAGCGCTTGTTGCTGGAAAACGGGTTCGCACTGAAACGAGCATTGGGACAGGTGCGGTGTCGATTAGTTCGGCGGCAGTCGAACTGGCTCAAATGAAAATTGGAGATTTGGCTCCCTATAAAATTTTGATTTTGGGTGCGGGTAAGATGTCGCGCCTTTTGGTGAAGCATTTGGTGTCCAAACGTGCCACGAATGTAACGGTTCTAAATCGCACCATGAAGCGCGCTGAAGAACTATCGAAAGATTTCCCCGAAGCCAATCTAAAACTAGGCTTAATGGATCAAATGATGGCGCAGTTAGCCGAAGCTGATATTGTGTTCACCAGCACTTCTGCGACGGAACCTATTCTCGATCGTGCCAAATTGGAAAGTATTCTTGATCCCGATCGACGAGTTTCTATTATCGATATTGCTGTTCCTCGAAATGTCGATTCAGATGTCCAAGAACTGTCTAATGTCAAAGCCTACAATGTAGATGATCTAAAAGCGGTGGTTGCCCAAAACCAAGAAAGCCGTCGCCAAATGGCTATGGAAGCGGAAGTTCTGCTGGATCAGGAAGTAGAATCATTTGACAATTGGTTACGATCGCTCGATGCAGTAGAAACGATTAGTAATTTGCGTAATAAAGTCGAAGCGATTCGGACTCAGGAACTAGAAAAAGCACTCTCTCGATTAGGGACTGACTTTGGTGACAAACATAAAGAAGTTGTAGAGGCGTTGACCCGTGGAATTGTGAATAAGATTTTGCATGAACCGATGGTGCAATTGCGAACCCAAAAAGATATTGAAGCCCGTCGTCAAGCAATGGATACGTTAACGCTTCTGTTTAATCTGGGTGATAGTTCAGCTAAGGTTCGCGCTTAGAGTAAAGATGTTTGGTTCGTTCATGGTGGAGATATTAATTCTGGATGAACCAAACATTTAGCTATTATTTACCAAATTAAATTCATTTTTAATTCAAATCCTGGTAGAACGTCTTCACCGGAAATTATTTCAGGCCGATCGATCGTTTGTATTGTTTTTCCAATTCGATAGATCTCGACTTGTTTGATTGTGCGATCGATCAAAATTCCCAATCTCACACCATTGTCTTGATATTCTTGCATTTTAGATTGCAACACCGATCGGCTATCACTCGGCGACATCAATTCCACTACGAAATCAGGACAGAGAGGAATAAATCTATCTTGCTCATCTAGGGTTAAGGCATTCCACCGATCGTTTGTGATCCATGCAGCATCAGGAGATCGATCGGCTCCATTGGGCAATTTAAATCCTGTTGATGAGTCAAAGGCAATCCCTGAGCGATCGCGATCGCTCCAGTTAAAAAGTTGTTGATTAAGACGACCATTACGGTTGCCGGTACTGCCTCCTGTAGGGGACATAATAATTAGATCTCCTTGAGCACTACGTTCAAAATTGAGGTTGCGATTGTTTTGGCAAAGCTTTTGAAATTGCCGATCGGTTAATTGAATATCAGGATTGAGTTGGACAAGGATGGTGTTCATCGATCGATATCCTATGAAATTCTGCTTTTAGTTTAGCGCTCTTTTAGGCGGAATGAGTAGAATGGTCTGATAGCCGATCGGGATCACAAAAATATAGTGAATTTTACAATTAGGATTATAGGTTTATTCAATAGCGAATTTTAGCCAGATTCCGGAATAAGTATTTTATACTGTGTATAAAGACATTATGTAAGCCCAATAGATCTATCAGTTTCTAAAATAGAGGAACGACAATGCCAATGAAGAGAAGCGATCGGGGAACTGAATCTGATGATAATGCAAAAAAGAACCCTACTTCTCGCAGACAAGAACCCACTCCTGATAAAGAGCTTCAACAGCTACTAAAAAACGTAAGAATCCAGCGTGATGAGGCTCAGGTAGAACTAGATAAGTCTAATGAGAAGGTTGAAGAAAAAACGAGACACGTTGAAGTAATAAGCTCAGAACTTCAAGGGGCAAAAATTCAAGCCCAATCATATCTGACAATGTATGACTCAGAAAAAGTTAAAGGTGATGAGTTAAGAATTCAGTTGAATGAAGTAAAAATTCAGTATAAATCGATTCTCACTCTTTATGCTGAAGAGCAACGAAAGGGACTAAAGGGAAAAGCGGCAATTGATGAACTTGAAGCAGCAAAGACTCAAGCTCAATCTTATTTTAGGCTTCATCAGGATTCTCAAACTCAAACCCAATCTTATCTGACAATGTATGAGGCAGAAAAAGTTAGAGGCGATGAATTGGTAATTCAATTGAATGAAGTTCAAGGACACCGCGATCGCTATTTGACTTTATACAATGAAACCCAATCAGAACTTAAAACTGAACGCCGATCGAAAGCAGGGGTCAAGGGTTGGGAAACTCGTCGCAAGAAAGAAAATCAAAAATTGAAGCAGGAAATTTCCGAGATGGCTATAGTTCTCCGGGATTCTATGGAACGTAAAGATGAAGCCATTAATAGCCTATATTCTGTCGCTGAGCGGATGGACCGGATTCAACGTATGGTCGATTTGGTGGATGATGATCCAGCAACTAATCCGATCGGAATGGTGCAAAAACTACAACGAATGTGGCAAGCCATAAAAGAAATTCTAGCGGAGTAATTTCGATGATTATCAACCCCTCTAAGGCAGAAAATGAAAAATCCACATGCGGCGATCGTATTCGTGACGTTGCTGATCAATTGAAACGAGAAACACAGTTGCAAATTAAAGTAACATCGCGTATCTTGGGCGCAGCAGCACAGATTTCACAAAATCACGATCGATTAATTGATCAAGTGAGCGAAATGATCCAAGAAGACTTAGCTCAGGAAGCAACAGTTGAAATAGGGGAAAGAGTGACTATTGATCAACTAAAAAAGCAGTTTAAGACATTGAGTGAAGCCAAGAAACACTTTAATTTAAAAGCTAATAGTTGGTCCGTGCTTATAGATAAAGTAAATCAGTCAATAAGCATTTCCCCCTTAAATACTGAACAATCTTCTGTTCCTCAACGATTAGAATCGATCGAAAGTCAGTTGAAATTATTAGGAGATGATCTAAATCAAGTTAAAAATCTACTAACTATGATTTTAGATAAGGTATCCTAGATTGAGGAATTCGGTCTAAAGCCTTGAAGAATAATTCAATAGTTACGCCTGCGAGTCAGAATCAAGCAATTTATGAATCTGCAAATATTATCAAATACTATGAACAAATAAATGATCTCCAGCCCGCTGAGCAAATGATACTCGATCGGCTTTCTGCACATTTGCCAACGATGAAGATGCTGGATATTGGTGTCGGGGCCGGACGGACTACCCAATATTTCTGCGATCGGACCGCCCATTATATTGGTATTGATTATTCACCTGAAATGATTAATGCCTGCAAACAACGTTTCCCCGAAACTGTTAAAAGACAATTCCAAGTTTGTGATGCACGAGATCTGCATTGTTTTGAAGATCAGCAGTTTGATTTTATTCTTTTTAGTTTCAATGGTATTGATTATGTTGATCACGTCGATCGGCTCACCATTCTGAAAGAAATTCATCGCGTCAGTAAACCCGGTGGAATCTTTTGTTTCTCTAGCCATAATCTACAAAGCTTTGAACGTACGTTTAGTTTTAAATCGCAATGGTCTTGGAATCCGATCGTAACCTATACAAACTTAGTGGTTACAGGGATTTTAAGGCTACTGAACCGTCCTATGAATCTCGCTGAGATCAAAAATTCATCTTATAAAATCGTGAAAGATGAATCTCATAATTTTCGTCTCAATACTTACTATATTCGGCCTCTAGAACAAATCGATCAATTATCTCAGCACTTCAAAGATATTCAAATCTATTCCTGGAAAAATGATATTGAATTAGTAAGTCAAGCCGATCGTCTTGCGAATATAGATCAATGGATTTACTATTACTGCACCTCATTTATACAAGGTCCAGACGATTGAACATACTGCAAGTCCAATCGTCATCTAAAGATTATATTTCAACTATTTCAAATGAACGATCACCGTAAACCATTGTTTTATCCACAGCGCTAAATATTTGATTGTGGGTCCGATCGTTTCCGATGCATTTACAAATCAACTCTGCGACATCCGCGCGATGAATGATTCCACCTATTGTAGAATCTCCTGTCAGCACAGCATTCCCCGTCGCAGGCTCAGACTTCAAGCCACCGGGACGAATGATAGTGTAGGCTAAACTACTTTGGCAAAGATACGTTTCAGCCTGTTCCTTCTCTTTCAAAACCGCACCCAACGCTTCTAATGCACTAGCTGGAATGGCATTACTACTAGTGCCAGACCCGATCGACGTAATTAAAATAAAATGCTTTACGCCCGCAGTTACTGCTGCATCAATTAAATTGCGATTACCAATGAAATCCGATCGCACCCCTTCTGGAGACGTTCCACCTATTGTACTAATAACCGTATCAATTGACTGCCCATTCATTGCTGTGGCTAACTCAGTCTCATTCATAGCATCGCCAAATTTTACTTGAATATTCAATGCTTCGAGTTTGGATTGAGATTCCGAATTACGTAAAAGTGCGATCGTAGTAATCTTTTGCTGAGAAAGAATGCGTGCAATCTCAAAACCAACGCCACGGCTGGCTCCAGCAAGAAAAACAATAGTCATATTATATTGAGTATAGGGATTGAAAAATTATGGCATACATCTGATGTTCGATCGGACATTACGGTAAAAAGCGTGATTGAATCTCTCCACTTGGAATCCGGCAAGTATCCCGCTTTCCTAATATACGATAGCGATTACTAGCGACAATCCGATAAATAGTATCTCGTAATGCTAATGGCACCATTCCGCCAATACTGAACATGGCCCAAATCCCACCCAATCGGCGCAAAATTTGAACAACAGCTTCAGATTGAGAATATAGTCCTGTTTCGTCAAGATAATAAATTGACCATTCTTCTGGATTATGGGGCAACGGTGGTAAAAGTCTTTGTGCTGTTTCTCCTTGAAGCGGTGATACGCGAAGTTTGGCCTCCCGATCGATCGTCATCATCCAATCTAAAAAGCCATTACACATTACACATTTCCCATCAAAGAAAACGATCGGATGGGTGAGATTTGAGTCAGCAGCAGTTGCAGAAATATTATTAGAATTGAGCGATCGTAGTCTGTCTATCATATGTTTATCTCGCGAAATCAATACATGAGTAATTAAAATCAATTGGATTTCTTAGGATTGAATTACAGTTTGAATTGCCCGATCGAGTCCGTCACGATGAACCCAACCGACATAGCCGCCAAACTCACATTCACCCCGATCGTTCTCTAAGAATATATGTTTGACTCCTAACAAGTCGTTCCATGTTCTTACAATTGTTCCATCTTTGAGGGTCATGATTGGCTGCGATCGTGCAAAATTTTTCGGATGTGCGTCTGTCATTCCCGGCACCGATCGTAATTGGGTGATGGTCTCCATTATCGATCGAGTCTCTGGAAACACAATATCTTTTGGATTTTCTGCCCAAAAATTCTGAATTTGCCTATCCACTCCCTCACTAAATCTCAATCCGGAATGATTAACTCCTGGAACACAAACAAAACGGGCGTGTTTGAATTGCGTAGTTTGGACTAAAACTGTTCCGTCACTCCCTGAGTGACTATCCCCAGCCACAATCAACGTTGGTACCTGACGAGCAATGACTTCAGCTAAAGGCCGACGATCGACCCCCAATTCCTGTGCGATGGCAAAACGCACCAAATTCAATGGGTCCGCCATTTTTGCTAAATGGGCACCACCAATGGGAGAACCCAACAATACCCATGATTCAATATTCGGCCACCATTCCGGATGCCGCGTTAAAATCTCCGTCCAAATCACTCCGCCCAGTGAACAACCAATGATCCGAATGGGCACATCGGGATAGTTCTTAATCTCGCGAATCGCTATTCTTTCTACCTTTGTAATCAGCGGCTCAATGTTAAATAAGGTATTAAGAAAGCCGAGATTAGGTGCAACGATACGAGAATTTAAATTAGAAGAGTTCCGTTTAGCAAGCGATTCCATGGCGTGATGAGTATCGACCATGCCATGCTGAGAAAAGACTAAATAACTAGGACGCATAATGTACTATTTACTATAGGATGATACGAACTGATAAGTAATGCAGAATTCAATATCCAATTTGTATTATTTACCAGTCTGCGGCCTAATTGATAAAATGTGGTGCAGTTTGTTAGCACTTTTTAAACTGGACTATTTTGATAGGTCTATGGATATCGGGTACAGATGGTATACACATTTAATATCGAGGATTCTGAGTTGGAGTATATCGAGCGCCTCCAGTATCAAGTCTCCGCCGATAAAGTAACTCTAGCTGTCCACCATATTCCTGAATTATTGCCAGTTGCCGCAAGTATAATCCGCGAAATGAATTGGCAAACAGTAAGGTGACGATCGCAACCCCGAGTCCACTGGCGGTCGAAATCAACGCTTCACTCACGCCGCCTGTCACTTCTAAAGTATTCTTGCCCCCGACTGAATTTAGGGTCAATGATGCAAACGATCGAATCAGTCCTAACACTGTCCCCAGCAATCCTAACAGCGGAGCCAGACTGATAATGGTCTCAAATACGGTGCTAAAACGTTTGAGCAAGGGCAATTCAGCTTGAGCCGAACTTTCCAACGCTAGCCGAAACTCTTCCGGTGTGGCTTGGTCCAGTTCAAGAGCAGCAAGAAAGATTCGGGCGATCGGTAAATCGGTGTGCTTTTTAAGTAAACCAAAGCAGGCTTGAGAATTTTGACGGTAAAGATTTAAGCTTTCACGAACTAGACGATCGGTGCGTTTTAGTACTTTGGACCAAAAGATGAGGCGTTCCAAGATCAAAGCGATCGCCAAAATCGAGAATCCAAGTAGGGGCCACATAACCTCCCCTCCCGCTGCAAACCAATTTCCGGGCTGCGCTGCCATCGTTTAATTTCCATTCAAATTACACTTTGCATAGTTTACCAGTAAGATTGCATAAATATTGATGACCTCACGCAGGTTTAGAGTGATTAAACAATTCATGGAATCAGGAGTTATGCCCGAAAATGCTCCGTAAATTGCTTCACAGGTTGCTCCATAGACCATTGTGGTTAGCGATCGTCATTTGTGCTGTTGGTGGCGTTTTGCTTGGCTCAACCTTATCGAGGGCGGTTCAACGGCAGTTTGCGATCGCCACCATCACCCCGTCGTCAATTGCGTTGCGTCAGACTAACAACGTCCTTAATTCTGCTCGAATGCCCCGCCGATCGTCATCCGTTGCTCGTCGGTTGCCAGAGACCGTTGCTCAGCGATCGCCCCAACTCCTTGATATTTCAAACTGTAGCGCTAATCCAAAACAACCCCGCAATCCCAGTGACCTTAAGGCATTATTGACGCTGCCCCTAACTCGTTTTCGCGCAACAGCGAATCAAATTAGTGGACCAGTTCAAGAGCGATCGGCGGTGGCTCATTTCACAAACTTTGGTTGGCGATTTTTAGTGGATTGGTTCGGAGCTTCGGCCTTACATGAACCCATTGTGGTGCTGCACGAGACAGTTGGGTCGTTTGAATCGGTGATCAATTTGTTCAGTGAATCTCATCCTGATGATGATGATCAGGTCAGCTATCACGCCTTGATTCAGGAAAATGGCGCAATTGTCTACGTTGTGCCGCCAGAATATCGTGCCTACGGAGCGGGAGATTCTGTATTTATAAATGCCGATCGTCAAGAAGAAACAGTTCAAACCAATGGAAAAAATCCGCCATCGGTCAATAATTTTGCATATCACATATCACTTGTGACCCCTGCCGAGGGACGAAATAATCAGGCGACTCATGGTGGCTATACTAAAAATCAGTATGAAGCATTGGCCTGGTTGGTCTCGAAAACAGGGATTGCGGACGATCGCATTACCACCCATAAAATTGTCGATCGTTCAGGAACTCGCATTGATCCACGAAGTTTTAACGCTGAATATTTTTTGCAACGGCTGCATAGTTATCCCAAAACTCAGGAAATTATCATCGGTTGCACGTTGCCAGACGCTCCGGCTCCGCCTGATTTGGCTCGTTAGTCAAGGTTATGGGACTCGTAAATCTAGCTGGCGATCGGTAGGTGGGGTGCAGTGGCGGTTTGGTAAACTTCTTCCTTAGCAAAGTACAAGCTGATTGCCTGTGCCCCCAAAATAATGCGGGCTGCTTCAGAGATGTAGTCCAAATCATCCATCAAACTATCAATCATCCAAGCTTCGGTGCAATGAACAATTAACCGATCGAGTTTGACCTCAAGATGACACAATCCCAATGGATTGAGAAAAAGTTTAGCTAGTCGCTTAATGCGGCGCTGGGTTAGACGTGCGTGATCTTTAGGATTAAATTCGAGGATCATGATGGTTTACCAATAACGATTTGTAATATTGACTAAATTCAACCGTATTTCTAGAGAACTCCACACTGTAAGAATGCGGCCCACTGCTGAGAAGTCTTGAGCAGAGGCTAGTAGATCTACGTAAAAACTAAGTATGATTTTCATGAAGATGGACTAGCTATTCTACGAATGCCGTGGAGAACTGTGACTTTAGTTCCTTCAAATTCATCGGTTATGATTCCTGAAATTATGAATATCCTATCTGTCTGAAAGAGCTGGGAAATAGTTCCTCAAAGGTATATGTATGTTCATAATGTTTATCCATCTATTTATCGAGGCGTGGCATGACGAGACGATTGGCTTGGCTAGAGGGAATCCGTTTTTTTGCGGCGGTATTGCTGTTGCTCTATCACGCACAGTTGTTATTTACCGACTATGCCTATACGCCGAAGCCAACGGGGCTTATTGCTAATGGGTCTTTATTATGGACGGCAAGTGGTGAACTGGCGACGGATGTATGGTCTCGGGCGGTAACAGCGGCGATGTGGTTTGGGTATCAGTTCGTTGATGTGTTTGTTCTGGTCAGTGGATTTAGTTTGGTGTTGTCGCTGAAGGGGCATAAGTCGGCGGGGTCTTTTGTGGTGCAGCGATGTCTGCGAATATTGTTGCCGTTTTGGACGGTGGCGGCGATCGCGTATCCACTATTAGCGGCGATCGGATGGTGGACCCACAGTTATATTCCCGATGCTTGGCATGTCTTTGCGGGGCTAACGTTCCCATTGTTGTTTGACTACGGAGGACGACTTTTACTCTCGACGAGTGGACCTTGGTGGTTTATTCCTTTAATCTTAAGTTTTGCCCTATCGTTTCCGGCCTTGTGGTGGTTGCTGCAACGCTGGGGAGCGAGAAATTTGTTATGGGTAAGCTGTTTGATTACCTTTGGGTATCGGGCTTTAGCGGTCTGGGTATTTGACGGCCATCCGACCTACGTTATTGTGTCGGCAACAGCGAGCTGGTTTCCATTTTTGTCAATGCTGGCGAAGCTGAGTACGTTTGTCTTGGGAATGACGGTGGCGCAGCAGTTCAAAGTGGGAATGGGGGTGATTTTCTGGAGTGATTTCAAAGTATTGGCACTAGCAATTCCGGCCTATAGTTGCGGGTTTGTGGGACAATTTTACCGATTTGGCTGGGTTGTGAATGATTTTTTGATTGCGATCGGATTGTCATTACTTTGTATGGTGGCGTTCCGCAGATTATGTCGGTTTGATTGGCTCGCGCGCTGTTCTATTTGGCTTGGATCGCATAGTTATAGTTACTTTTTAATTCATAACTTTGTAATCGATCGGACCATTCGGCTTTGGGTCCATCACGATCTCAATCTTTATCGTGAGTCCTTACCATTCATGATCATTGGAACCTTAGGATTAGCGTTGAGTGTAGATTGGGCCACTCCGAGGGTTCGATCGGGAGCGATCGCAGTATTTACGTTTGTCGATCGAAAATTGCGTCAGCCATTGCAGGATCGATCGCCTGCTGAATCTCTCTCTTCCGATTGATATTCCGTTGTTCCTAGAGATCGCTAAGATTAAATCATCAGATTCTTAAGGTATGACTATGACTACTCAAGCTGTTCCACTCAGTTTTTTGGTGTCGGATATGATGTGTGGCTCTTGTGGGAAGAAGATTACGGCGGCTGTGATGGGGGGCGATGGGGATGCTGTGGTTGTGGCAAATCCTGAAACCAAGCAGGTCCAGGTAACAACAGTTCAGTCAAGTGCGACGATTAGGGCCGCGATCGAATCGGTGGGTTTTGAGGTGACATTATAATTGAGCGCTTTTGATGGCGCTGGAGGCCGTGGCTTAGATAGATGTAATACGAATGTGCGTGATTGGTTGGGATTGTCGGTTAGCTTGATAGATAGATCTTAATTAATTTGTCTATCAAATCAAACGCGAAATCATTGGCAAATATAGCCATTACTGGTCTAGTGAGGTACGCTATTAATCAAAATCATAGTTTCAGTTTATGGTAGTCCTAAAGATGTAAGGATAGGAAAGATGAAGTTACCCTAATTGAAAGATGTTGATTCCTCAACTGCCCTGCCCTGCTTGCAACTCAATTCATATCGTCAAAAATGGCAAAATCCATAATGGCAAGCAGAACTTTAA
>JANXWB010000100.1 GCA_025351345.1 Synechococcales cyanobacterium GL140_1_metabat_312 | reverse complement strand
AGAGGGCCGATCGCAATCACGATCGGCCCTCTTTTGGTATTAATCTAGAATCACCAAAATCCACTAGCCAAAATCACTTAAGTGAGTGCTTCTAGATAATCTCGAACCTGATTACGTCGTTTGGGTTGACGTAACTTCTGAAGCGCCTTTGCCTCAATCTGTCGGACCCGTTCGCGGGAAAGCTCCAAGGCTCGACCAATTTCCGCCAATGAATAAGGCTGACCATTATTCAGACCGAAGCGCATTTGAATCACATCGCGTTCGCGTTCAGTCAAATCTGCTATCAGCAACAGTAAATCTTTGCGCAATGATTCACGCATCAACAAATCTTCCGGTGACAAATCCTCTGTTTCCAGCAAATCCCCGAGTTCTGTATCTTTTTCTTTGCCGACCTTGGTTTCTAGCGACACCGCACGAGGCACTTTTAGTAGCACTTCCCGCACCTGCTCAACGCTCATATCAAGCTCTTGAGCAACATCTTCAATAGATGCAGTACGACCTTTTTCTTGAGCAATCCTTCGCTGAGCTTTTTTAATTTTGTTTAGTTTTTCAGTAATGTGAACCGGAAGCCGAATGGTACGACTCTGGGTTGCGATCGCCCGCGTAACACCTTGACGGATCCACCAGTATGCATAAGTACTAAACCGATAGCCTTTAGTCGGGTCAAATTTTTCCACCGCCCGCTCTAAGCCCAAAGTGCCCTCTTGGATCAAATCCAACAGCTCTAACCCACGGTTTTGGTACTTCTTCGCCACAGATACCACGAGACGAAGATTCGCCTTGATCATGTGTTCTTTTGCTCGAATTCCCTCAGTTTGAATTTTCTCAAGCTCTTCTACAGGAATATTTGCAACCTTAGCCCAAGCGTGTTTGCCTTCCGCCATTACAGATTTTAGTTCTGTAACCGCAAGAACGCATTGGGAAGCCCAACGTTCTAAAGATGGACGATGACCCAGAATCGCCGTCAACCGATCGCGAGCCTCAATCACCTTGACATACTGAGCAATGGATCGATTATTGAGACTAGATTCCATATTTCGATGTTCAAGCAGCAGCATATAACGCTGAACACGTTGGGCTTCCGTTACTTCTTCGTCTCGACCCAAAAGCGGAACACGTCCGATTTCTTGCAGATACATCCGCACTAAATCTGTAGTTCTGCTGCGTCCGACAACAGGAATAAGTTCGATCGCTTCATCCAAATCTAAATCACCTATTTCTAGGGCAATATCTTGAAGATTAGGCGCCTGAAAATCAATGTCCTGGAAAATCGGCTCTTGAAAGTCCGAGTCCTGAAGATCAATAATTAATGGCTCAGGCAAGGAATCCGTGGATTCAAAACTTTGAGTTAGCACAGAAAGATTGTCCATAGGAAAACTCTGATATGGACGGTAGGTAATGACTCCAAAACTAGGAAACCATAGCCCCCGTCTTGACGGTTAGCTCATTTCAGGAATAGATCTAGACTGCCCGAGATCACAGTCTGAATTAACAGATCCGTTGTAATCGGTCAGGACTAGACTCAACAAACTTATAAGTCTCGTAGAGTTAAGTCTCGTAGGTTTACTACCACTACTTTCTCTCAGATTCCAGGCTTATCCGTAACTTATGCGTTTTCTCCGACATCTCTTTACCAAAGTGGCACCCCCCAACAAAAAAATTCTTTCTAGCTTTATTCTTAAACGAGGCAAACACGGGTAAAGTTCCAGCTAACTCCGTATTTCTTCAGGTTTACTAACTCGGGACATCAAAATATTAAGAGCATTCACGGGCGTGACTTGGCCTTTGAGCAAACGACTAACCTGTTGGGTGATGGGCAAATCGATCGCGGCATGGGTGGCGAGTTGGATTAGAACCATACAAGTATTAATCCCTTCGGCGGTGCCTTCTAAGGTGGCGAGAACTTGATCAATGGTTTCACCTTGGGCCAGACGGTAACCGACTTGGTAATTGCGACTGAGTGGACTACTACAGGTGGCCATCAAATCTCCCATCCCCGCTAACCCATACAGCGTATCGGCCTTCGCGCCCCAATAGCCTGCAATCCGAATCATTTCCGCTAGGCCACGGGTAATTAATGCCGATTGAGCGTTAGTCCCGAGGGCAAGACCATCACAGGCTCCAGTCGCGATCGCAATCACGTTTTTTAAGGCACCCGCCAGTTCGACTCCGGTTGGATCTGCATTGGTATAGACCCGGAACCGCTGCGAGTTAAATAAGGCTTGGACCTGTTGAGCGGCCTTGTCATTGTGACTGGCGACCACCGTAGCCGCAGGTTGTCTCTGTTGGATTTCTTTTGAGAGATTTGGACCCGAAAGAACAGTCAGGGCAGCGATCGGAAATGCGTCTTGCCAAATTTCTGAAGGTCGTTTAGGTAAATGCTCCAAACTACTGTGTACTGAAGCTTCTAATCCCTTGGTGGCAGAGACAATGGAGAGAAATGAACTAGCCTGCGGCAGATTTAATCCCTGAATTTTCTCGACCACCTCCCGCACTCCTTTCATGGAGACGGCACAGACCCACAGTTCGGAGTCCGCCAGAGCATCTTTTAGCGACAGAGGGGATTGACGATACCACTGGGTTACATCGTGATTATTTTCCTTGACTAGCTCCGCTAAGGTCGAACCCCAAGCTCCACCGCCAATCACCGTGACTTTCATCGCACTGCAACCGTGATCATTTTAACGGGTGATGGATTCAGGCTCGGCTTTATGCGGGGAAACCGTTCAATTAACGATCGAACTTGACCTGCATGGTACGAACTTCGGGTTAAGGGTGACGAAACAACTTGTAAAAAACCAATCGATTCGCCATAAACGCGCCACTCATCAAATTGAGCAGGCGTAAC
Organism: Synechococcales cyanobacterium GL140_1_metabat_312; assembly: GCA_025351345.1. Lineage (GTDB taxonomy): Bacteria > Cyanobacteriota > Cyanobacteriia > Leptolyngbyales > Leptolyngbyaceae > JAAFJU01. The sequence goes on along the minus strand of JANXWB010000100.1, from coordinate 5,377 downwards.
AAAGTCTTTCACGCCCAAATGCTTTTGAGTCGGCTGGAGATACTGTCCGATCGTCACAATATCGCAATCGACGGCTCTCAAATCTCGCAAGGTTTCTCGTACCTCCTCATCACTTTCACCCAGACCCACCATGATCCCAGATTTCGTATAGACCCAAGGCGCATAGCTACGGCTTTGTTTCAGCACTTCCATCGATCGTAAATAGTTTCCCTGGGGCCGAACACCCCGATAAAGCCGTGCAATGGTTTCAGTATTGTGATTCAACACGTCAGGCTGGGCATCTAGAATGACGAATAAGGCATCCCAATTGCTACATAGATCAGGAATCAGAAGTTCTATGGTAGTTCCGGGCGATCGGTCCCGAATTTCTTCAATACAACGGACAAACTGCGACGCACCACCATCGGGCAAATCATCGCGATTGACTGACGTAATTACCACATGATTCAGTCGCATTCGACTCACCGCTTCACCCAACCGAATTGGCTCCATCGGGTCCAGCGCCTGAGGCTTTTTCTCGAAATCGATATCACAGTAAGGACAAGCCCTCGTACAGGCCGGACCCATGATCAAAAAGGTAGCGGTTCCGCTATTGAAACATTCACCAATATTTGGGCAGGATGCCTCTTCGCAAACAGTATTGAGACTGAGGTCGCGTAGGGTTTCGGTTACAGCTCCGATGCGTTCCCACTGAGGAGCCTTTACGCGTAGCCAATCGGGTTTTACAGTCATGGCAATCTCAATCTTCTAAATCTAAGGAAGGAGGCTAGTCGTCAAGTTGAACTATTCTAACAAGTTTTGTGAAAGACTATGCGTGTCGCAATGAGACTTATGTGACTTTCGCGTCAACTTTGGGTCAAGTGTCTCACCAATTCCCCAAACCCGATTCCGGCCTCTTCATCAGTCCAATAGTTGGGTAGGTGTACGAGCTGGTCTACGTAGTGATTCAGATTTGAGACCCCAACGGAGAGCGGAAAGGTAAACAAGGTCTCGTCATTTGGACTATCGCCCACTGTGATCACGGACTCTGGCGAAATCATCGAAAAATGCTGACTTAAGACTCGATGCAACGCCGCAGCCTTAGTCTGAGAGGACGGTTTGATATGACATTGAACGGTGCTGTAGGTGAATGAATAGCCGTCTAAGTGACAGAGCCGATCGATTTCTTTCAAATCAGCCTGACTCAATTCCGCCACATCAAACGTCCAATCCGTGAGCCGAAACCGATTGTCTGGAGATTCTTGAAGCTGAGGAAACTGTTGCTGCAATTTTTTAAAGGTTTCCGCTAACCGTTTTCGATGATGATCTGGCAAAGGGACTAGAAATTCGCCAGCACCACCCCGATCGGACTCTGGGCCAGAGGATGGGTAATAAATTCCGCCATTTTCAGCGATCGCCCCCACAATAGGCAAATAGTGAAGCACCCCGCTCACCCACCCCGCCGATCGTCCCGTCACAATCACAACCGGAATCCCGGCTAAAGCTAATGCTTCTAGATCCTGTAGTAACGCGGAACTAAATCGTCCCGATCGGGTCAGAGTTCCATCCATATCCGTCGCTACCAACCCAACTCTGGACCTATTCAATGTTGCAATTGAAGCTTGCCAATCCTGTCTCGGACCTTGTTGCCAATGTGTCATTTTGAAAGTGAAAATTTTGCTCTACATAGGGCAACCTATACCTATCCATACCATTAGTCTAGATCTTGGTATTAATCTAGAGCCTAGTATTCACCCCTAGAATTAGTTCTAGATATGCACAGCTTCATTAACAATCATCCCTTACTACTGCCATGCCCAACTCCATAGTCCATCCCGTATTTGCCCAAGTCTCTAAACCCAAGGCCACGATCGCAACTCCTACGATCGCCCCTAAAAACACAGCCGCGAACACGAACGATTTGGTTTCGCCCATTTGGCAGTACAGCACCTTGGGATTAGCCCTTGCTATTTCGGCCTTGGGGATCACGAGCGCCTTACAACATCGTCGCCTGACCAAGAAGCTAAGATTTGAAACCCTGAAGAATCAAGAAATGCACCGTCGGATTGAACTGGCAGTGGGCACCATCACTAAAATGGAAAAGAATCCCGACTTAATTCATTCTCGGGATGTGAACTTAGATTATCTACGGATGCGGATGTCGGAAGAGCGATTCCGGTTTGAAATTGTTAACCAAGTTAAAATTAAAATTAAACAGCAAATCACAGTGGCCTTAAGACCGACGCAAGTACAAGACGGCGAACTTGGAATTGCCAGCACGGGTAGACAAATCGATCAAATTTTTGACGTTGAACACCATCCTGAGGGCTTACCTAAGGGAACGAAGCGCGTTCTATTTCGAGTTGAGATCAAAATTGTTAAACTCCCGACCCAAGCAACCTCCCAAACTATTAACCAAATTACAGATTGTATCGAAACCTTCCTTAGCCCAGGTCAAGAGAATGACTCGTGGCAACCCACCATTCAAGGTCGCCTTGCCAATATGTATTGGGACCAAGCCGCAAAACCAACTCCCCGAGTCTTACTTGAACAAACGCAAGAAGGCGCCAATGTCACCTTCCGAACTAATCGAATTACTAAAGGTTAGGGATGTATTTAGTTAGGTCAATCAAACAATATGAATTTAGGCATAGAGAATGGTTAATTTGAAAAATTGATCTCATTTCTAAAATCCCCGATATACTGAATCATTCTTTTAGAAGATTTATCTATTATGGATTTTAGCGTTCTAACTTCAGATTTTAAAAAACAACTCCAACAACAGCGCAGTCGATTGCTCAAGGAACGCGACGGCATTGTGAAAGCAGCGGTTGCCCAAGCCTCTCAAACTGTAGATGAAAATATTTCTCATATCAATGCGCTGTTAGGGGAGGCCGCCGCGACCCCGACGAAGAAAGCCTATACTCGTCCATCTAAAGTAGATACGATCGCCCTCTTCCCCAAAGCTCCAAAAGGTAAGGCTATGTCGTCCAAATCGACTGCAACAAAAGCCGCAACGAAAACCAAATTGAGCGGTGCTAAATTAAAGAGTGCTAAATCAAAGAATGCTGCTGCATCGCCTAAATTAGAATCGGCATTCTCAGACTTAACTCCAGCCCAAGCGATCGTTCAAGTTTTGCAGGGAGCATCCGGTTGCATCTTTAATGTAGATGAAGTAATTGCTGGAATTTATGGCGTAGTCAATGCAGATGTGATGCCGAAGACTCGTCAAAAAATTGGAGTGACCTTAGGACACTGTGCCCGTCGTGGTGAATTCACGAAGGTTCAGAGTATGCCCGCTCAATATCGTTGGGATGGCTAATGCATGATCAAGCTAAGCATCTAGAATCGGTAATTTAAGATTGATCCTACTGTTATCAGTGGTAAATTACCGATCGACACTGTTTTATTGAGGCATTGCGGTGATTTTTTCAGTTTTGAATTTCTTGACAAGATCAAGGTCAGAAATACGATCGCATTTTTGTTGGTATTGATTAAAGTTCGGCTAACTGCGAGGATTGCTGAAATATGGATTTGTAAAGACGGGTTAGGAACGCAGAAATGCCTAGAATTTTTGACAATATTGATCAAAAACTGCTGCCCAGTTTGCAGGATAGTCTGGAGACAGCAAAGCGGGCTGATTTCTGTGTGGGATATTTTAATCTCCGAGGTTGGCGGCAACTCGATCGATATGTTGAGAATTTTGCGGGGAAGAGTGGTGATTGCTGTCGCTTAATGATTGGGATGCATCGGACACCGCGTGAGCAGCTTCAGGAAATTCTTTCTCTTTCTGAATCGATGAATGAGATTGATATGCAGGATGCAATTCGTCGGAAAAAGCAAGTGGCGCAAGAATTTCGGGATCAGTTGGTTTGTGGTGCGCCGACGAATGAGGACGAGGTTGGATTGCAACGGCTCAGTCAGCAGATTAAGTCTGGGAAGCTGGTGGTTAAGTTGTTTTTGCGCCATCAACTTCATGCCAAGCTGTATTTGGTTGATCAGGGATTGAAAAATTTACCTGCGATCGGATTCCTAGGAAGTAGCAATTTGACGCTTTCGGGGTTGCGGTATCAGGGTGAGCTGAATGTGGATGTGTTGGATCATGATGCGACGGAGAAGTTGCAAAGGTGGTTTGACGATCGGTGGGTGGATAAATATTGTTTGGATATTTCGCAGGAATTGATTCAGGTTATTGATCAAAGTTGGGTAACACAAGTATCGCCTTATCATATCTATTTGAAAATTGCGTATCACCTTTCCCAAGAGGCTCGGACTGGGATTTCTGAATATCAAATTCCCCGTGAGTTTCGCGATCGATTGTTTGATTTTCAGACTGCGGCGGTGAAGATTGCGGCGCAACATGTGAATAAACGCGGTGGGGGTATTGATTGGGGATGTGGTGGGTCTGGGGAAGACGATCGAGATTGGCAAAATCATATTAATGTTGCCAATGACGGTTGATCCGAAACCTTATATTCGGCAAATTTTGCGAGTAGATTTGGAATCGATCACGCATCCGAAGGCTCGGGAATGTTTGAAGTTTGGGTTACTGAATGCGACGACGGATGAAGATTTTTTGAGTTTGATCGAGACGTTTTATTTTTTTAGCAGTGAAGCGAATGCAGCACGTTTCTTTGAGAGCGTTGAAATGGCGCAGGAAAATTCTAGAGATTCGATCGGTGCAGTGAATCTAGATGGGGAATTGGGTAAAGAAGAATCGGAGTAAGATAGCGGGGTAAAATCCGGGACGTTGCAAACAGTGTATTCTTGAAATTGATTTCAAGTGGAATGCTCCTGAGTAAATCACTGGTGGGCATTCTAAGTTAGTCCCTTAAAATTTAAATGTAGACCAGCAAATTATGCTCGAAAACCTTATTGGAATTCTGATACTTGTTATCGGTACTATTTTAACTGAAGTTATTATTCGGTCTGGTTATAAAAAACGTGGATTAAAAAGGAGCATATTACACCCTCAACGTATTGTTAGATTTATATTTACCTGGATAACAGTTTTTATGAGCTTATTGATGGCGGGTGTAGTTTTTCGGAGCTGTGTACCTTCTAAGACAGACTATGAAAAATGTCGAGAAATGAGTTACTCAGGGAACAGATTTGATCGCCCTAGTTGCCGTGGTTTGTCAGGTGAACCTTTAAAAAAGTGGTGAGCCTTTAAAGTAATACTTCTAATTGTGTCAGTTGGATTCAATTGATCGTCCTATGGGAGTGATTCAGTTCTTATGTATTCCTGAACAATCTTTTATAGCCATTCCCAATCTAGTTAGGCACTAATCAGGACGTCAATCAGCCCTCATTTAGTAAGGTTTGCCAGTTTTCTTCTGTACAGTAACAACAATGCGTAAACCAACCGAGTAGGTCCTTTTCAGTCACGCTTAGAAAT
>JANXWB010000099.1 GCA_025351345.1 Synechococcales cyanobacterium GL140_1_metabat_312 | reverse complement strand
TTACTCAGCAGTCAGGAAAAAACTAAAAACCTTTCCTTTCATCATCTCCCCTTCTCACCAAAATCGTGCACAAAAAATAGTTCAAAAAAAATTCAAAAAAAGCGATCGTATTGGAATTACCCAACCGATCGCCCTCACTAGCATCTAAATCCTTAACTAATCAATCTGAACCAGTCAGACCAATCAATTCTTATGTCCCAGAAGTCCAAGAGTTGATATAAGTCGTCTGAACATCAGTCAAGGAATCAATCGAGAAACCCATTGCTTGCAACTTCAGACGAGCAATTTCCTTATCCAGATGATCAGGTACGGAATATACACGAGGCTCAAGTTGGCCTTGGTTCTTGACCAAAAACTCAACGGAAAGCGCTTGGTTAGCAAAGCTCATGTCCATCACAGCACTTGGATGACCTTCGGCTGCTGCCAAGTTGACCAAACGACCTTCGCCGATTACGACAACGGATTTACCATTTTTCAGTTTGTACTCTTCAGTGAAGTTACGAACCGTGTTGATGGAAACAGAGCGAGTTTTCAGCGCTTCAAGATCGATTTCGATGTCGAAGTGGCCAGAGTTACAAACCATAGCGCCGTCTTTCATCACCTCAAAATGCTCATCACGAATGACATGCTTGTTCCCTGTGACCGTAATGAAAATGTCGCCAAACTTAGCAGCAGCATCCATAGGCATCACTTGGAAACCATCCATCACCGCTTCGATCGCCGCTACAGGATTGATTTCAGTCACAATCACATTAGCGCCAAGACCACGGGCACGGCTTGCACAACCCTTACCACACCAGCCATACCCAGCAACCACAATGGTCTTACCCGCAAGCAAAACATTAGTCGCACGGATGATGCCGTCCAGAGTGGATTGGCCAGTACCGTAACGGTTATCAAAGAAATGCTTAGTTTCAGCATCGTTGACATTAACCGCCGGGAACGTCAACACGCCATCCGCAAACATCGCGTTCAAACGCACAACGCCCGTCGTGGTTTCTTCTGTCGTCCCAATCAGCTCCTTAACTTGCTCAGGACGCTCTTTAACTAAGCTTGCCACCACATCGCAACCGTCATCAACAATGATTTGAGGATGATGGTCGAGAGCAATTTGGACATGCTTGTGATAGGTCGCTGCGTCTTCACCACGGAACGCATAAACGGGGATGCCGTAATCTGCGACAAGGCTAGCGGCCACATCATCTTGAGTTGAAAGAGGATTACTTGCGATCAAAATTGCATCTGCGCCACCTGCTTTCAGGGCGATCGCCAGATGAGCCGTTTCAGTCGTGACATGGCAACAAGCCGAGATTTTGATTCCTGCGAAAGGCTTCTCAATCGCAAAACGTTCAGCGATCTGCTTAAGAACAGGCATCTCACGGCCCGCCCACTCGATGCGCTGTTTACCAGAGGCTGCAAGACCCAAGTCTTTAACGTCGTACTTCAATTGCGCGGGTGCTTCGATCATATTGATTTAAAATCCTTAGGGATTGTTTCTGCCAAACATCCGGGTCGTCGATCGTTTTCTTAAAACACATTTATGCGCTCTAACCAAAAGATACGAACCCTCGACACAATGTCAGCTTTAACATAGTCGCTGTTAATTCCTTAAGGCTGCATTTCGCACGACAATTTTGTAAAGAGCGTGACGAAAAGAACCGGGAATATCCCTAACAATGGGACACAGGACTATTCATACTTTGTTACAAGAGTGACAGTTTCGTCAAGTGTTCAGTAGATATTCTCAGACGCCTTGCGTTGGATTTCAGGACATCTGCGGGCGATCGTTTTGATTTAAGACGGTTGCTAAGTCAAAATAATGATTAGCGAAGAGACCTAAGCAAAGGATTCAGGACGTGAAATATTTTGGCTCAAAGCCAATTGAGTTTGCTGACTAGAGACCTTTTGAGAACTGCTAGTCGGGGCAGGCTTATCAATTTGGAGCGTTGGCAGGGTTGATTTTGGCGAACCTTGTTGAGTGATCCAATAGACTCCGCCTGCCATCAGAGCAGCATAAGCAATGTAGGAATAGTTCGGGGAAAGGCTGGGAAGTGAGCTGTAGATAGATGGGGCTTTGGAAACGATCGATCGCTGAACTTGAGCGGAGGAAGGGAGTTGGAGCTGACCTTCTGGAAGAGCGAAGCATTTTTCAAGACGACGCAAAAAGCCTCGCAGATAGACATCTTCAGGCAAGCGATTGATTTTACTGTCTTCAAATGATTGCAAATGATGCAACGGAATAAAAGTGTTGGAATGGATTTGGTTGAGGCTAAGTCCTAAGGCCGATCGGTGCTGACGGATTTGACGGCAGATTTCTAAGAGTTGAGTATCTCGGGCTTCAACCTGTGCGAGAAGTAGGGCTTCAGGGGTAAGTTTGGTCGGCGCAGACTGGAGACGCCTCCGATGGATCAAAGATTTGTCCGGTTTGACGGGCTGAAGAACACGACCGATCGAGGCGAAAAGGGCGACATCGTCTTGGGCTTGTTGTTGTTCTGGAGTAAGTGGGAGGGTAACGTTTTCAGCCGCCTCAGCCACCTCAATCACTTCCCTAGTAGGCGATAGTTCAATCCGCTTAAGCATATCCGTCGCATCACCAAAGCATTCCAGAGTGAACCGAATGGTTTCCCGAATGACACATTTCAGTAAAAATTGGGTGTTGGCTCCTTGGTCGGTGGCAAGCTGTTGAAGCTGGTCGAGGGCGTGACGTGATCGATCCTCACGACACAATGCTGATTCAACTTGGGCGACAATCCTACTCCAACAATCCGATCGAAGAAGGTCGGGAGTAGTTTCTACCGTTGCAGACTTCGTATCCGCGAAAACCATTTCTTGTGAAATCATAACGACGTGACCCTAAATAACCCATGACGCTGATAGGTTATTCTTCGTAAGAGTGACGAATTTTCCGGAGAATTTTAGCTGAAGACGAATTTTTCCGTAGGATCACGTAATCAACGAATTAGACCAAAATATCTTAGATTAGCGTTTCAGCTTTGGTCGCCCAATCCAAATCTTTTTGGGTGATGCCGCCTGCGTCGTGGGTTGTAAGGTCAACGGTGATGAGGTTGTAGGTATTGGACCATTCAGGATGGTGGCCACTCTCTTGAGAATAGAGCGCCATACTGGTCATGAATCCAAAGGCCGTGATGAAGTCGGTAAACTTATATTCGCGGTGCAGTTTGTTGCCGCGATGTTGCCAATGAGGCAAGGGTTGGAGGGCAGTTGAGAGTTCGGGCAGGGAAAGTTGGGACATGGTGATTTGTAGTAGTAAATTTTTAGTGAAAGAGTTTTAAGCTTTTTTTAAGCCTTAGGGTTTCAAGTCTAACGCGGACGATCGGAGTTTAGGAGCTTCAAATTTGCAATCATCGTCCATAATAATCAGGAATCATAGGTGAAGTTTTGGTATGGGACGCATTTTTCTGTCCGCAGCACATGGCGGCGTAGAGAACGGAATTATTGATCCGGGGGCCGTTATTACGGGCACTACTGAAGCTCGTGAAATGATCTTACTGCGAGATTTGCTCCAAGCCGAACTCCGATCGCGCAATATGGAAGTACTTTCAGTCCCGGATGATTTGAGTTTTCAGCAAACCCTCGACTGGATCAATCAACGTGGACGCAATGATGATGTGTCGCTTGAGTTACATGGTGATGCTGCAAATAATCCGTTGGTGCGTGGATGCAGTGCGTTTTATATTAATCAAAATGATCAGCGCAAACGTCATGCGGACCTATTACTTTTGGGCATTGGCAAACGGTTGCCTGCATTGCCCAACCGAGGTGCAAAACCGGATACCACGATCGGCGTTGGGAATCTTGCATTTTGTCGTCAATTGATTACGCCGTCATTGTATTTACAAGTTGGTTTTTTGACCAATCCCGACGATCGGTATATTCTACAAAATCAACGCAAAGATCTCGCGATCGGAATTGCGGATGGATTGCAAAGTTGGCTGAATGATTTAGCCAGTCCCGCTTCGAGTGATGTCTATTCAATCATTAATATTAACTTGAATGGTCAAACCTATGGCGAGAAAGGAATTCTGGTTAATGGGAATGCCTATATCCCAATTGATTTAGTCGATCGTTTAGGCGTTGATCTTTCAGTGTTACCAGACGTTCGTCGGTTTGCTTATCGCAGTGTCGTATTTGTTAAAGCCATTGAATTAAGGGATTATAATATTTCCGTGAGCTGGGATGCGACGACTCGGACGGTTATCTTGAAAACTATTTTAAAGATTTGCCCCGGTTCATTCGATCGGATTATGGACCATGGTAAAACGACGGAATTACAATTGATGATGTTTTTGAAAATTAACAATGAATTGGGGATTAAAGATTTCCCGGAAATTGGCAAACTATACCGAGAAGAAGGCGCAATAGAAGGGGTAGACTACGACATTGCCTTTTCTCAAATGTGTTTTGAAACTAATTTCCTGCGCTTTGGCGGAATCACAAAAGCCAGTCAGAACAATTTTGCCGGACTCGGAACTCCTGGTGGCGGACCTGAAGGGGCGTCTTTTGGCAGCGCACGGCTGGGAGTGCGTGCCCACATTCAATTACTAAAAGCCTATGCTAGTACGGAACCATTAGTTCAAGAAAGTATTAATCCACGATTTAGATTCGTTACACGGGGCATTGCACCTTTAGTCGGGCAATTGAGTGGGCGTTGGCAGCCTGCAACAGACTATGGCGATAAGGTATTGGCAGGAGTGCGGCGATTATATGAATTGTCTTCATTACTATAAGTCCATTTGACATCTTAGGATATAGTGAAATAAATGTAGAAAAATCGCGGTCCTCCTTCCTGTAAACTTCTAGAATAGTCCCTAGGAAAGAGGTCTACGACTTTTTAATATTCCTTTTAATATAATCTAAGATATCAAACAGGTTCTATAGCATAATCTGGAACTTTCTTTCTTCCAATATTTATTTTTTCAGCCCTATTAGGTGGACCTAATAGGTACGCTAGAGAAGAGGATGCAATCCTTAGCTACCGTCAATCATCAATTAGAAAGTCAATATCGAAATGCTATTGAAACTTGGCGCAAGAAAGCTGTCCCAGACTTCTAAATCTCAATTGAAGTCGTTCGGTCTCAAAAAATACTAGTTTCTTGAGAGGGGAAGATTAGTTTGGATAGATCAATTGTTCTTCATCGGGTAAAATCTGAAGAACGATCGCCCACTCTTTCTTTGAATAAGAATTGAAGTCCGATCGCACAATCTGGTTTTTTGTTGAATAGAAATTGAGGTTCGATCGCACAAAATGCTGGTTTCTTGCGGAGTGGCGATCGTAGGCGATAGGCACACTATTACAGGACTACTCGTAGTAAGTTCCCGGTCTGAGTGGCAACCACGAGTTGATGCTCAAAAGTTGTGAGTGTTGTTGGCGACCCATGACCAAGCTCAGCGATATTGATCAAAGGAGATAATGTTCCATCCGGCTTTAGAGCTACAAGACAGCCTGTAGTGGTGGTAATTATCCAATCCTCTGCAAAGCGAGTGATATCAAGAGGGAAGCCAAGGGAGGTCTGTTCCAAGGTAGCGATCGTGCGAACTTTTCCTGTAGAAGAAATCTTCACCACCTGTCCTTTTTCCTGAGTGGCGATAACATAATCTTCCCAAATCCCAACGCCAAAAGAAGTGTTAGCTAACGTGGCTAAGACCGTGGTTTTGCCAGAAGGTGTCACTCGAGCAATCAACCCCCCAGACCCGACCACATCAGTAGAAATGGCAACCATATAGTAGGGGTAGTATCCTTCATGAGCGGCTACTGCAAAGGGTGCGCCAAATTCTCCGGCAAGGATGGATAAGTCTGCCAACGGTAATAACTCGCCCTGTTTGGTCACCTGGATCAGAAAGTGCCCGGACTCCTGTGCCGAAAGTGCCACGACAATTACATCCTTCAAGCCCACAATTCCGGTAGGAATGCCATACCGGGCTACATTCACCCAGGTTATCAAGGTTCCATCCGGCTCAACACGTATCAGATCCCCCTCAACTGTAGCCACCACAATCTCATCCTGAAAGGTCGTGACTCCTTGAAACGATAATAGTTTTAGTCCAGATGCAAGAATGCTTACTGTGGGTTTCATAGTGCCAAATCCGAAATTCAGTATAAACCTTTCCAGATAATGGCATTATGTCTTAGTCAAAAGCTTTTCACTTACATAATAGTTTCTCTAAGATCAGATTCCGAGTAATAGCGATCGTCCTCTTGTAACGCAGCCAAAAACCTGAACGACTTTAATTAGAACACGAAACTAAAGCTGTGGAACAAAGAGCTTATAGCCATTCCCAATCTAGTTAGGCACTAATCAGGACGTCAATCAGCCCTCATTTAGTAAGGTTTGCCAGTTTTCTTCTGTACAGTAACAACAATGCGTAAACCAACCGAGTAGGTCCTTTTCAGTCACGCTTAGAAAT
>JANXWB010000098.1 GCA_025351345.1 Synechococcales cyanobacterium GL140_1_metabat_312 | reverse complement strand
GTTGCGAGACATCACCTTTCTCATAAGCATCAACAATTTTCTGACGTAAGTCTAATGAATAAGGCTGCATTAACTGTTTATAAACTGAAACTATGATTTTGATTAATAGCGTACCTCACTAGACCAGTAATGGCTATAAGTATCAAATTCGATCGGCCCAACAACTACATCCGAATCATTTCGCGGGGCTTCTCTATCACCGGAGCAGTCAGCGCTTCTTCAAGGGGCGATCGGCCTAACTGCTCCTCTAATACCAACATCACCTCCCGTCCAAAATCTGCCGAATTTCTGCGCCAAGCCTGAAGACAAACATCCCCAAAGTAATCCCCCATTTTGCCGGGATTCCACAATAGCTTCATCGCATTCCAAGGCATTTGGTTCATCGGATCATAATCGCGATTCAGTACTCCAGTTTCAAACGCATAATCTTCCAAATGCGTATGCGGTTGAAGCCCAATGAAAAAGATTGCAGGCTCTACCTTATCAACCCCAAAAATAGCCTCTAGTTCTCGATGATAGGCGATCGTTTGGCGAATGGTTTCAAATGTTTCATCAATCACATTAAATGAATAATTCACCGACACCATCGCATCAAATCCAGCCGCCTTTAAATCTCGACAATTTTGCAAAACAGTCCGCAAATTATAGCCCATACGCATCTTACGGACTAGCTCTTGGGATCCACTGGTAATACCAATCTCGAAATAATTCATTCCAGTTTGAACCATCAAATCTGCAAGTTCAGGATCCATATTATCAGCCCGAATATAAGCCGCCCAATGAATATCCTGCATTCCCGCTGCTAAAACTTTTCGGAGTAATATCTTGGCATCTTCAATATACTTACGAGCCGGAATGAACTGCGCATCGGTAAACCAGAAATTCCGAATGCCCCGATCGTACAATTGCTGCATCTCATGAACGACTTCATCGGCTGGATTAATCCGAACCTGTTTACCCTCAATGACCGTATACACGCAATAGCAACAGTTATGAGGACAACCGCGTTTGGTTTGAACCCCGACGTAAAAATCATCGGATTCAAAATAATAGTTAAACTCGGGCCAAATAGACTCGGTATAGCTGTATTCACAAGCCGATTTTTCAATGTTTTTCGGCAATTCATGAATCAATCGTTCACGAGGTTTTTCTACCCCCGCCACATAGCAGCGCTCAGTCTCCAAACTCTCCCCACGAATCAATCGCTCCAATAACGACTCACCCTCGCCGACCGACACGATCGTCCCCTTCGGCAACTTATCCCCAAGCTGCTCATAAAACACACTCACTGCCCCGCCGCCCACTACAGTGGTGACCGTTTTCACATAACGCCGCGCCCGTTTCACCCCACGCGTAATCAATCGACGATTACGCCACAATTCGCCATAGTACCAGGCCAACATCTTCGCCCCGCCCAGCGCCCCTCGAAGCTTCAATAGTAAATTTTTAGAATAGAAAAACTCAAAGGCATTCTGTAATGGATTGCCGCCACGTCCGCCCACGGGTGCGTAAATCTGAATATCGCGCCAAGAAAATATCGTCAACGTTGGTCTAAACTCATCAATAACCCGATCCAATGCTCTGGAATAATCCAATGGCGGCACGGTCCCCAAATCAAAGATCCGCTGTTCTACTTCAGGGAACAACTTATGAACATGATCCGCAAGGTATACAACCCCGATCGGAAAAATTGGATTGCATGGAAGACGAACGTAGAGAATGCGAGGATTCATGACTGATAGACCCGTGAAACCGAAGAAGTGAGAAACATTTCACATATCTTTACGATAGCACCGAACCCTCGAAAATAGCAGGGTTTCAGCTCCAAAAACTCCGCACTGTTCGTGAAAAACTATACGAAAAAATACATTCGTAACGATGTTGACAGTTTACCTCATTTGGGGCTGTTAGACTTTTCAGTGATTCCTCCCTACACCCCTCCTGAACCATGCCGCAAATTCTTGACCCCGTGCCGCAGGACCGTCCCGATCGCCTGACCTGCACCTATCTGAATTACACTAGCCAAATTCAAGTTGTCCGGATTACCAACATTACAAATTGGTATTTTGAGCGAGTGGTCTTTCCGGGTCAGCGCCTTCTCTTCGCCGCTCCAGGGGACGCTCATCTCGAAATTCATACCGGAATGATGGCCAGCGCAATTCTCTCAGATACGCTAACTTGCGCCGATTTGGCTATTCCCGATCACGTTCCGTCAGATCTTCGCTCGGATACGTTAGTAGCTTAGTAGTTGTTTAATTCAACAAGTCTAGTTTAAACCTAGCCTAAATTTAAAGTCCTCCTCAACTTAGGGAATGCCTCGGTATTCCTTTCTTTATGCGTTCAAATCAGTTCATTAGGAACAAGGATTAAATAAGATGATCGCCTTTTAGATAACGGTTCTGAAAGCCTTGGGATCTTTGCGCTGGGTTTAAGGCACGGTATCCATGCCCCTACGGATACGGGTTTCAGGGATTAGTCGGGGCGTGGCTCGCTGTGCCCCAACCCAATAAAGAGAACGAGCAAACTCTACGGATTTATTTAATTCTCATTTATTACCATCAATTTATTACCATTAACTCATCAACCACAATTCATCGCCCACCACTGCCGAATGTGCCGCCCACTCGTCTTGGGTCTCGGGAAAATCTGCCCGAAAATGGCCGCCCCGACTCTCTTCGCGAAACAATGCACTTCGCAAAATCAAGCGGCCCACCGTCAACAAATTTTGTAATTCTCCCCACTCTCGCACCAACGATTGGTCATCAATTAGAATCGGTCCTGTGGCCATCAAGGTGTGGGATAAAGCCAATCCATCAAACTGCTCAATCAAACTATTCACCTGCACAATCGCGAACTCCAGCGCCGCCCTCTCCCGCACAATTCCCGCAGCATTCCACATTAACTCCGGCAGTAGTTCTCGTAATTCCAATACCAAAGACCGATCGGCATCATTCACCACTAAACTTGCCGGATCGGAGCCTGCTATAACGCGTCCCAATTGATTAGACACACTATCTCTAGACCTAGTATCTATATTGTTTATCAATTCAATAGCTTTCAACTGCGATCCATACACCACACACTCCAGTAGCGAATTACTCGCCAACCGATTTGCACCATGAACTCCCGTACTCGCGGTCTCACCCACCACATACAACCCTGATATCGAACTCCGATTTAGAGCATCACACGTCACCCCGCCCATCCAATAATGGGCTGCTGGACCCACTGGAATAGGCTGCTCAAATACATCAATCCCCCAATCCTTACAGACCTGCACAATGTTTGGAAATCGATAGAGAACCCGATCGCGATCGATTACCCGCAAATCCAATCCGACCGATTTCGCACCTGTTTTTTGTAAATGTCGAAAAATCGATCGGCTCACGATGTCACGGGGCGCCAATTCTCCCGACGGATGATCGTCAAATACAAATCGCCGACCGGATGAATCGACTAAATGTGCCCCTTCGCCCCGCACGGCTTCACTGATTAAAAAACGAGGCGCACCCGGCACTGTTAACGCTGTCGGGTGAAACTGAACAAACTCTAAATCCCGGACTATTGCGCCCGATCGATGGGCAATCGCAACCCCGTCTCCCGTACTTACCCGAGGATTGGTGGTTTGCGAAAAGACTTGGCCCCCGCCACCCGTCGCCAACACCACCGCACCCGATCGGACGTTTTCAATCACCCCATCAAACAATAACCGCACGCCCTGACACTCGCCGTCAATCATCCACAAATCCAACACAAATCCCGGCGACAAAATCTCAATATTCGATCGGTCCAGCACATGCTCCGTCAGGGTCGTAACCACCGCTCGGCCTGTCGTATCTGCCGCATGAAGCACCCGACGACGGGAATGGGCCGCTTCCAAGGTCAAGGCAATAGTGTTCTCGGGAGTCCGATCGAAGGCCACACCCAAAGCAATTAAATGCTCAATACATGCAGGAGCTGTCTCCACCAAAAAACGCACCGCTGCCTCATCACACAACCCTACGCCCGCCCGCAACGTATCAATTAAATGCAACTCCGTCGAATCCTCAGGATCCACCACCGCCGCAATCCCGCCCTGTGCCCAACCACTCGCCGATCGTGACAATTTATCCTTACTAATCAATCCTACCCGCAGATGTCTTGGTAAACAGAGCGCACTGTATAAGCCCGCAGCCCCCGCGCCCACCACAATCACATCAAATCTATTGTCAACTCTGCGAGCATCCACCATCAGAAGGTCATCCTAAAAAATAATTAAAAAGCCCCAAAAGCAAAGCACCCCCCGTCACTCAAAAACGAGTTCCCCAGAGAGTGCTTAGACTAAAATCAAAAATTCTCCATTCCCGAACCCCGTTCTTTACTCAAAGATTAGGGATGGGATCGTTCTACCGATATGCGCCATTATTAATCCGATCGGCCCCTGCCGTCAGCGATTCTTCAACGTCAGTTACGGTAAATTCGTCCATGTGAAGTTTCAGAGTCGCAATCTGCGCTTCCGTCAAGCCAGGAATCTTCAACACATCTTCAACCTCAGCATAGGGAGAATTTTTGACGATTAACCCGGCTAACGTTGGATACACACCTTGCAGCACCCGGAAGTAACGAAGATTCGTATTGTTCAAATCCAGCTTCTTACCGTAGGCCGTAGACATCTTGTCCGCGACTGTGTTTCGCATAGGTTCTTCACCATCCATCGCTGCCATCGCAGGCTGGCTGTAGGCGAGGAAGCCCATGCAGACAATGGCAATACTGATTGCCGACAACCATCTAACTAAACGCTTCATAAAATCAGTCCTCCCAAACACAATTAGTCACAAAACACAGCATTAAATCTACCAACTATCATCGGTCCTGAGCGTACATCGTTGCAAGAAGAAACCTTCTTTTAATCCTCAATGTCCTCAATTCGTCAGTTCTCAGCATCCTGCTGGGTCAGAAAAGTGGCCAATTCACCAAATAAACAGGCATGGGTACGCGTAGCAACGTCATACCCCTTTAGATCCACGCTATGCAACTGAAAGGGATCGCAGTCGGTTAGGGCTAGCGATCGGTAGGTCAGTTCCCCGATCGCCACATCACAGCCCAGTTGTTTGGTCGCGGATTCTAGACGGAATGCCGCATTAACCGTATCCCCTAAGGCCGTATAGTCAGGCCGATCGTCGCTTCCCGTATTTCCCACCATCGCAAACCCAGTATTCACTCCGGAGCCAATCCGTAGGGGAAATGGGACCGGAAACTGGGCAGAAAGCTCTTGGGTCATTTGATAAATCTCACGGACCGCCTCAAATACGGGCACCATTTCCTCTGGCCCGACGACATTACTCCCATGGATCCACACAGCCATAATGGCATCCCCAATATATTTATCAACCCAGCTTCCATATTTACGGATAATTTCGCCCGATCGGCGGAACCACGTCCCAATCATTTCCGACAACACCTGTTCATCTAACTGCCGAGTCAGCACCGTAAAATCTCGAATGTCTACCACCAATACCGAAATCAAGCAACGCACATGTAAGGCGGCTGTTGCGGTGAAATCTCGCATTTCTGCATCGGAGGAGGGTAAATGGGAGCATTGCGGCGGCGCATAAAAATCGAGTTCGGTCTGCCCAAAAGTAAGATGATCCCCGCTTCTCAAAGTCACTGGCACGGTCACCCGACGGCCATTGACAAAGGATCCGTTGCGGCTGCCTAAATCAATCAGGTAGACCTCACCTGTTTCCATGCTCTGAAGCATCGCGTGGTTCCGCGAGATCCATCGATCGCCCAAGATAAAATCATTTTCCTCGCCTCGCCCAACCGTCCAGCAGGTTCCACCCGTCAACGGTAACTGCTGACGATCGGATCCTCCGGTGTGCAATGAAAGATGAGGGGATACAAACTGTGGCTGTAGCGTAGTCACAACACATCAAACTCAAAAGGTTTCCGCTAATAGATTCAGGACTTGATACCGCAATCAGGCTCAAATTGGATTGCATACTTACAATCCTACTTCAGTCCACCCAAAAATTCACCTCTAATCTGCTTTGAGAACGCCATTCCAACTTCAAACGCTGCTCTGGAAAAAGCTTAGCTAGGAAAATTTTATTGCTCGGCTGTGCTAACTGATAAACCGATGCGATCGCCTACCCGCGCACTATACTCAAGGCAACCGCCTCGGCCACTCGAATACCATCAATTCCGGCGGATAGAATTCCTCCAGCATAACCCGCACCCTCGCCCGCCGGAAATAGTCCCATAGTATTCAAACTCTGAAACGTATCATTTCGTTTAATCCGAATCGGCGACGAGGTGCGGGTTTCAACGCCCGTCAATATCGCATCATTCATAGCAAA
Source organism: Synechococcales cyanobacterium GL140_1_metabat_312 (assembly GCA_025351345.1). GTDB lineage: Bacteria > Cyanobacteriota > Cyanobacteriia > Leptolyngbyales > Leptolyngbyaceae > JAAFJU01. Next base: position 42,212 of record JANXWB010000098.1, on the reverse strand, counting down.
TCCGCGAATCTGTTTTTCAAAAGCCGGAATCGCTTCTTTTAATGCCTCTATTGCAAAATCTGGCAAACTTGTCCCCAAATCACACAGCCGAACCCCCGGAGTATAGGACGGTATAACGGAGCCTAGAGCAGTTGAAGCTTGTCCCGCTAGAAAGTCCCCAATCAATTGGCCCGGAGCATTGTAATTTCCGCCGCCTAATTCAAATGCCCTTGCTTCTAAATCTCGTTGTAATGCAATTCCGGCTAATGGATTTCCAGGATAATCCTCTGGTGTGATGCCAACTACGATCGCGCTGTTAGCATTCGATTCATTTCGAGCATATTCACTCATCCCATTTGTCACTAACCGTCCCGGTTCAGAGGTAGCGGCGACGACTTTTCCACCTGGACACATACAAAAACTATAGACATCTCGACCATTTGCACAATGGTGAACTAATTTATAATCGGCGGCTCCGAGCAACTCGTGACCAGCTTGTTCACCAAATCGACATTCATCAATCAAAGCTTGAGGATGCTCGACCCGAAACCCGACTGAAAATGGTTTTGCTTCAATATAAACGCCACGATCGAACAACATTTCAAAGGTGTCCCGCGCACTATGTCCGACCGCTAACACCACATGTTTGGACGGTAAAAACTCACCATTGGCTAAATGAACCCCACGCATTTGGCCAGATTCTCCAGGTTCTAATGAGTCTCGATCGATCGCAATATCCACGACCCGTGATTCAAACCGTACTTCTCCCCCTAATCGGACAATTTCCTGGCGCATCTGCTGCACAATTTTCACGAGGCGATAGGTCCCAATATGCGGTTTATTGATATACAAAATCTCGGCAGATGCTCCGGCATTCACAAGTTCAGTTAAGACTTTGCGTCCATAGTGTTGAGGATCTCCGACTCGGCTATAGAGTTTCCCATCAGAAAATGTCCCCGCTCCACCTTCTCCATACTGCGCATTTGACTCTGGATTCAATCGTCCTTTTACCCAAAAGCCAAACGTATCCACACTCCGATCGCGCACCGATTTTCCACGTTCCAGCACAATAGGCCGTAATCCCATTTGGGCTAATAATAATGCCGCAAAGATGCCGCAGGGACCCATACCGATGACAATGGGCCGATCGTCGAGACTACTAGTGGTATTAGTGGTGTCATTTTGATTCTTAATGACGGGCCGATAATTCATATCCGGCGCTTCTGAAATATGTGGATTTTTCTTAAATCGTTTTAGAAGGCTCCGATCGTTTTTCACCTCCACCTCCACCACATAGACCAGCACGATATTTCCCTTTTTTCGAGCATCGTAGCTGCGTTTAAAAATCTCAACTCGCAGAAGATCGCTGTCGCCAATTTGCAACCGTTTCAAAATAGCCGATCGGAGTTCCTCTTCAGCATGATCCAACGGCAATTTAATCTCAGTCAGTCGCAGCATAGTTCTAATCCAGTCCATCGGTCACAGAATATATTAAAACGCTGTTGGCATGAGAATATATAAATTTCTGCGTTTACCAAAATCACTAGCTTTCTTAGATTCATCTGAATATGTTTAGTCTACATAATCTCGAAATTTGACGATCGGTCTAACTGAATAGAGAATGGTTTTCTTATTTTTTAATCCATAAATATCGCCGCACAGATACAGTAAAATCACAGATGATTCAGTTATGGACGTGTTTTAACGCGATCGATCGGCATGGCAAAAGCAGTAGTGATTGGACTGGGCAAATCGGGAAACGCCGCCGCAAAACTCTTAAAATCTCAAGCCTGGGATGTAACCCTCAGCGATCGTAGCACCAGCCCTCTACTCAAACCCCAAGCCGCCGAACTCGAAGCCGAGGGCATCACCGTTGTCTTGGGAGATGATTTTGACCCCGAAACCTCGAAGCCAGAATTAATTGTCGTCAGTCCGGGAGTGCCGTGGGATGTCGCAAGTCTAGTGAAAGCTAGGAGTCTGGGAATTGTCACGATCGGCGAAATGGAACTGGCATGGCGTAACTTAATGAACATTCCCTGGATTGCTATCACGGGAACCAACGGTAAAACCACAACCACTGCTCTCACCGCCGCCATTTTTGACACAGCCGGATACAATGCACCCGCCTTTGGAAATATTGGCTATGCTGCTTGTGAGGTTGCATTACAAAATCAAGCGCTAAAAAATCAAGGTCAACCGATCGATTTTGCGATCGCCGAACTCAGCAGTTATCAAATCGAAAGTGCCCCGACATTGGCCCCACAGATTGCAATATGGACGACCTTTACACCAGACCATTTGGCACGTCACAAAACAATGACAAACTACTTTGAAATGAAATCTAGATTACTCGCCCGATCGCACCTGCAAATCTTTAATGGCGATGATCCAGCCCTACAGAAAATAGGAATTTCACAAGCCTTTCCCATTCGTTCAAATGCTTGCTGGACCAGTGTTTTAGGGAAAGATCATCTAATTGGTAATCCCGCTATGGGAATTTGGATTGAAGACGAGAATATTCTGTTCCAAGGCGAAATAGTGATGCCTGTAAATCTATTGAAAATGCCTGGAAAGCATAATCTTCAAAATCTTTTAATGGCCGTCGCTGCTGCAAAAATATCGGGGATCAGTAACGAGAACATTGCTGAGGCGATCGGAAACTTTGGTGGAGTCGAACATCGTTTAGAATACATTTTGACTTGGGCCGGAATCGACTTTATTAATGATAGTAAAGCGACCAATTACGATGCTGCTGTTGTGGGCTTGAACTCCATGAAAACACCCACAATTCTGATTGCAGGGGGCGAACCTAAGGAAGGGGACGATCGGGAATGGCTAGAGATGATTAAGGCTAAAACTGCGGCTGTTTTACTGATTGGAGTTGCGGCCAAACAGTTTGCGGCGAGGTTAGAGTCGATCGGCTACACCCAATACGAAATTGTTGAAACCATGGAAAACGCGGTGAAACGATCGGGCCAACTCGCGCAATCACTCCTACAAGAGGCTGGAACCCTGCAAGTATTATTGTCCCCAGCCTGTGCCAGTTTTGATCAATATCGGAGTTTTGAACATCGAGGTGATGACTTTCGACATTGGTGCGAATATTGGTCAAAAGAGTGGGGCGAACTCGAATTGGGCTAGGCAAAATAGACAGTAGAGTCAAAAGCGATGGAAAAACCTAATTTGACAAATCGACCGATCTTATGGAAAGGTCAGAGACATGTCAGATTCAGACGATCGGTTTAAGATTTTAATGAATGCAGCATCAGTTTATATAAGGTACAAAGTTAAAAGACACCGCATCATTAGACCTGTATTTATTGCGCCAGAGACACCATCAAGACTACATTCATTCAACTGTCCACCCAACCTTCCCCGCTAGACCTTCATGTCCACTCTTGTCATTGTTGAGTCACCCACCAAAGCAAAAACTATCCGAAACTACCTTCCAGCAGGGTATCGGGTAGAAGCTTCCATGGGACATATTCGCGACCTGCCACAGTCTACATCCGACGTTCCCAAAGAGATTACGAACAAACGAGTGCGGGAACTTGGGGTCGATGTTTACGGCGATTTTGATCCAATTTATTTGATTCCGGACGACAAGAAAAAAGTCGTTAAGATGCTCAAGGATGCCTTGAAAGATGCCGATGAACTGCTTCTGGCGACGGACGAAGATCGCGAAGGCGAGAGTATTTCTTGGCATTTGCTAAAAGTTTTGAACCCCAAAGTGCCCGTTAAGCGCATGGTGTTCCATGAGATTACTCAAGAAGCGATTCAAGCAGCTATTGCAGATTGTCGGGATGTGGATGAAAAAGTCGTGCGCGCCCAAGAAACCCGTCGGATTCTCGATCGGTTGGTGGGTTATACGTTGTCGCCTTTGCTGTGGAAAAAAATTGCCTATGGACTTTCAGCGGGTCGGGTGCAATCGGTAGCGGTTAAGGTTTTGGTGCGTCGTGAGCGCGATCGGCAAGCGTTCAAACGGGGATCCTATTGGGATCTTAAAGCGCTGTTGAGTGTAACGGAAGGAAAAGGGAAATCGGCAAAAGCAGTAGAATTTGACGCGAAAATGATGACCCTCGGAGGGCAGAAACTCGCGACTGGTGCTGATTTCGATGAAAATACGGGTCAAGTGACAGCCGGACGCAGAGTTGTTCTGCTGAATGAAGACGAAGCGCGGGCATTGCAAGCACGACTCGACGGCAAGGCGTGGACCGTCACCGACGTCGAAGAACGCCCTGTCACCCGTAAACCCTCGCCCCCTTTCACAACGTCCACCCTGCAACAGGAATCTAACCGTAAAATTGGTCTGTCAGCGCGGGACACCATGCGCACCGCTCAAAGCCTGTACGAAAATGGCTACATCACCTACATGCGGACTGACTCCGTACATTTGTCCCAACAGGCGATCGCGGCGGCCCGTGACTGTGTTGAGTCGATGTATGGAGCCGACTACCTCAGCCCTCAACCGCGTCAGTTCACCACCAAAGCCAAGGGCGCACAGGAAGCCCATGAAGCCATCCGGCCAGCAGGCAGCACCTTCCGAACCCCACAACAAACGGGACTTTCAGGGCGTGAATTTCAGCTTTATGATTTGATTTGGAAACGCACAGTCGCCACCCAAATGGCCGATGCGCGTCAGACTCAAATTTCCGTCCAAATTCAAGTTGAAGATGCGGGCTTCCGAGCGTCTGGAAAACGGATTGATTTCCCTGGTTTTTTCCGCGCCTATGTTGAAGGATCAGATGATCCCGATGCAGCGATCGATAACCAAGAAGTGATTCTACCTACCTTGGCGAACGGCGATCATCCAATTTGTGCGAATTTGGATGCGATCGGTCACGAAACCCAGCCCCCCGCCCGTTTTACCGAAGCCTCGCTGGTCAAAACCTTAGAGAGCGAAGGCATTGGTCGCCCGAGTACCTACGCCAGCATTATTAGCACCATCATCGATCGCGGTTACGTTCAGCCGATGGGCAATGCGCTCGTGCCAACCTTTACCGCTTTTGCCGTCACGACGTTGCTGGAAAACCATTTTCCAGATTTAGTAGACACCGGATTCACGTCAAAAATGGAGCGCACGCTAGATGAAATTTCGACAGGTGAAGTGGAATGGTTGCCCTACCTGAAGAATTTTTACTTGGGCGACTTGGGCCTCGAAACCCAGGTCAAAGTGCGAGAAAGCGACATTGATCCGATCGCTGCCAAGACCGTTGAACTGGAAAATCTAGAGGCCAAAATCCGCATTGGAAAATATGGCGCATATTTAGAAATCGATCGCGAAGGCGAGACCATCAAAGCCAATATCCCCAAGGGATTAACACCTGCGGACCTAGACCCCGAGCAAGTTGAATTGTTGCTGCGTCAAAAGCTTGAAGGTCCGGATAAACTTGGGCTGCATCCGGAAACAGGCGAGGCAATTTTTGTCTTAAATGGCAACTATGGTCCTTATGTTCAGCTTGGCGAAATGGCTGAAGATAGCAAAGTCAAACCCAAACGATCGTCCTTGCCTAAAGGTACAACTCCCGAAAACATTACCCTTGATCAAGCGATCGGGCTACTCACTCTGCCCCGAACCCTAGGAATGCATCCGGAATCTGGTTGTAAGGTTCAGGCGAGCTTGGGACGTTTTGGACCGTATGTTGTTCATGATCAGGGCAAAGTTGGCAAGGATTACCGATCGCTTAAAGGCGACGATGAGCCTGTCACCATTACCCTAGAACGCGCCCTCGAACTGTTGGCTCAACCCAAGGCAGTGCGCGGAAAACGATCGGTTACCCCCTTAAGGGAAATGGGTCCGCATCCTGAAGACGAGGAACCCGTGAATCTCTATGAGGGACCCTACGGCACCTATATCAAGCACGGTAAGGTGAACGCGTCGCTTCCAGAAGGGCAAACCTTGGAGACGTTGACTATGGAAATGGCGATCGAAGCGTTGAATGCAAAGGCTGCGACGGCTAAAAAAGGCGGACGAAAGGCAACGACAACGACTGCTAACAAGACAACCGCCAAAAAGACAACGACTAAAACCGCAGCTAAAAAGACAACCGCTAAAAAAGAAACAGTAACAGCAGACATTGCCGCTGAACCTGTGGAAAAAGTAGCGGCTAAAAAAACGGCGGCGAAGAAAGCAACGACCACTAAAGCGACGACAAAGAAGAAAACTACAGCCAAAGCTACGGCTTCTGAATAGGAATAAGTCTTTAATGACTAACGATGGTCGATCGGCCATCGGTCCTAGCGCACGTCAACTCTCAGAATCTGAATAATCAACTGATTCTGAGTTTGCGCGATCGGAATCCTGCTCAAATTATCCAAAACTCAATGACTTAAAAGCTGAACTCGAAATTGAGCTGTTACAGGGCACGATTACCTTACTCAAACTAGAAGAACTAAGTGATATTCTGAGTTTGATCCGATTGTAACAGACCCAGCTTGAAATGCTGTCACAGAAGCTGTATCAGCATTAATGATGCTTTGCAATGTTGGCTCTAAATTGCTTTAATACATACCAAAAAATTACGATGTTAATCACAAAAATTAGCCATTTAATTCCGGTCATATGATGCGCCAACTCAAATATCTCGATCGGCAAACTTAGGGCCACCGTAACTAATACCAACCCTTCTGCCCAAGTTTTATGGAACCACAACCCAACAGCCTCAACTCCCGCTAGGATTCCATATAAGAAGGCTGCAATTGAGCCAAATTCCAACCTATTCGGCGGCATATTTAATGCCCGTGACAATATCATCGTCAATGCTCGTCCATGGGCTTCGTCTGCATAGTCAGACAATATTTCATATCGCCGCCAAGTGAACAGCAGTACTAGGGTAAAGCAAAACAAAAGAATCGCACTTACCGCTTTGTAACCAATCAAAAACTTAGTCGCTGGGGTATGAAATCGCTTAGTCATACTTTATATAGCCACATTGGGATTTGTTTAAGAGAATTGATTTAAGGTGCTACAAAGAAATCCTAATGCTTAACTGAAATTGGGAAGTAATTCCGATCGCAGCAAGTATTAGGATCTCTCTTAAGTCAGAATTATCGAGATTTCGGTTCAGGCAATCCTAACATTTCATCATTACTCTTACCTGGCGCAACCATGGGATAACAGTTTTCATTCTTACGGACCTGGATATCCATCAACACCGGACCATCATGGGCCAACATTTCCGCGATCGCTGCCTTCAACTGACTTGGATGCGTCACCCGCATTCCCTTCACCCCATAAGCCTCGGCTAGCTTCACCAAATCGGGCATCGACGGCTCCATTCGGGATGAAGAATATCGCTCCCCGTAAAAGCGCTCCTGCCACTGCCGGACCATGCCCTGCCAGCCATTGTTAATCACAATAGTTTTGACGGCAATACCATACTGCTTGAGGGTTCCAAGTTCCTGAATATTCATCTGAACACTGGCATCCCCGCTGATACAAATCACCTGCTCAGCATCGCCAACCGCCGTCTTAGCTCCCATGGCTGCTGGAATCCCAAAGCCCATAGTTCCTAGTCCTGCACTGGAAATCCAACGGCGCGGACCATTTTTCAAAAACTGAGCGGCCCACATTTGATGCTGGCCGACATCCGTGGTGTAGTAGGCATGGGGAGCCTGAGACCCAATTTCGACAATGACTTCCTGAGGAGAGAGTCGATCGTCGTAATGAGGAGCGACCATCGGATAATCGTCTTTCCAAATGTCAATCTGAGCGAGCCATGCTTGAGTTTGGTCAGGATCAATTTTGTCATCTTTCGATTGATCTAAGAGTTCCTGAAGAACTTGCTTCACATCTCCCACAATTGCGACATCCGGGCGACGGATTTTAGCGATTTCCGCTGGGTCAATATCTACATGAATTATCTTCGCATCCGGCGCAAACCCCGACAAACGACCTGTTACCCGATCGTCAAATCTAGCCCCTACTGCAATCAACAAATCACATTGCGTCACCCCAAAGTTGGCATAGGCCGTTCCATGCATCCCCAGCATTCCTACGGACAGCGGATGATGCTCATCAAACGCTCCTAGCCCCATCAGGGTGGTGGTTACAGGCAGCGAAAACCGTTCGGCCAACTGTAAAATTTCATCATGAGCATGGGCGGCAATACTGCCCCCGCCGACATATAAGAGGGGTTTCTGGGCTTCACGGATTAAGTCTAATGCCTGCGTACAAAGGTGGGAATCTACATCGATCGTAGACTTGTAGCCCAAGAGTTTCACGTCACCCGGTTTCACAGGCATATAGTCACATTCTTCTGCGCCCACATCCTTTGGGATATCGACTAACACTGGACCAGGACGACCTGTGCTGCATAGGTGAAAGGCTTCAGCGATGATGCGGGCCATGTCGTGGGGATCGCGGACAACGTAGGAATGTTTGACGATCGGCAGAGTGATCCCCCAAATGTCTGTCTCCTGGAATCCATCGGTCCCGATCATGGCTCGTGGAACTTGGCCTGTAATCACCAACAGCGGAATCGAATCCATATGCGCTGTGGCAATTCCCGTGACTAGATTCGTCGCACCAGGTCCAGAGGTGGCAAAGCAAACCCCTACTTCCCCTGTTGCTCGTGCATAGCCATCGGCAGCGTGGGCGGCACCTTGCTCGTGTCTCACCAGAAAATGCTCTAGCTCGCCTCGTTCTTCAAACTTATACAACTCATCATAAATTGGCAAAATTGCCCCACCGGGATAGCCAAAAATATGCTTTACACCGTGTTGTTTCAAGCTATCGAGAAGCGCGAATGCCCCTGTTGCTCGTTGGGTTGCGACTGACTGCTTAACCACCACTGGAGAACCTCACCAAACACGTCATGGAGTAAATAAGTATTTTATTTTAAATATTTCAAAGAAATTTTGCTAGCTGCTGCAATTTACGATGAAATTGTGATTTAAGATACCTAGTCTATTGTGTATTGCGTCGTGATGTCGAGGTCCTTCCGGTGTCTTGATACTTTTTTGTCTTGATACAACAACAATCCAAGCTGCTATTTATCCAAAATGCGGTTGGATGCCGATCGTGCGTTCTGAGGGCTGACCCCATGACTGTAATTTTAATTAATTTCAAGTCTGTTGCACTAACGGATAATCTAATTCCCGATCGTAACCCATGAAGCGAACGTCAAAAGATGGAAAATTTACGAGCCACTTTAATATTCGAGAACTTTTGCCTGATGATTTTCTTAGCTTCTTCTGTAACGATCGTAAATTCCCTTGCACCACTTTAGTATTCGCATGGTCATGCCCTAGGAATTCTTCAAAGAGCAAAACCGCTTGTTCAAGCAACGGTAATGCCCGATCGATTTAACGTTCTACATTTGTTCTTCTTGAATTAGCAACGTAATGCGATGTGTTCCAGGGGTGATGTTGGGTGGAAGCTTAAGCGTGGTAGTGCCGTCTTCTGCAATGGTCGCGATGAGTTCTACTGTTTTGATTTGAACGACATGAGCGGGACCATCGGTGGTTTCGATCGTGACGGTGCGGTTAAGGCGATCGCGATAGGGATTTCCACGAGTCGCGCGGCTAAAGTCGTAGTCTTCGAGCATTTCGTTATCCATTTGTTTGGGTTCTGTCGTCATGATTACAATCCTTTTTCATACAGTCGTTTTTCGGCAGATGTCGCAGGTCGAGCGCTAATGATCCGGATGTTGTCATTACGATCGCAGTGAATGACGAGTAGAAGACGTTTGACGATCGATTGACCAATGATGATAAACCGAGCTTCGCCTTTCGAGTGTTCTTGATCATCCATAATCAGGCAGTTGGGATCATTGAACACGGTCGTTGCTTCTGCAAAGGGAACGTTGTGCTTCCACAAATTGGCTTCAGCTTTTTCTTCATTCCACTCAAATCCAAATGGAGGCATCCGGCTGTTCTCGTGATTCTATGATTGATTATAATCGATCGCTCTCCTCAATTCCCGATCGGAGTTCTCGAAGCTAGAACGATCGCAACCAATCCAGCTTGAACTAGATGGCGGCAGCGTTACCATTGGCGGCGCGATTGATGTTGGTGTCCTATCTAAAGCATATCCTTGAATTCGTCTTTGGTGATCTGGCAATCCCGTAAGATCTGTGACACAAGACCACTACCGATCGTTTCTCCAGAATGAACAGGCACAACCGTCCTTCGTCCGTCAGGATGAATCAAAATATGATGACTGCCCTTGATTCGTGCAACAGTAAATCCTTGTTTTTTGAGTACTCGGATCATTTCTTGTCCGGTCAGGCTGGGAAGTTGACTCATAGCTGAACCAAAACCTTTTGAATTCCCACAAATTCCATTGGTTCACTGCTGACTTCTTCAAACTCTAGACAAAGCTCGATCGCTTCTTGAATGCGTTCCATGAGTTCATCTAGTGATTTTGCCTGAGTGTGACAACCACGCAGACTGGGGACAGAGGCAACAAAATAGCCATCATTATCTCGTTCAATTACGACATTAAATTCTTTGGTCATAAGTCAACAACTGTGAGCTATGCGTATTACTATTCACTATATCGCATTCGATCGCTTGCTCCCATCCGAAAACCGATCGCACAAATATTTTAGACCGATCGACTCAATTCCCGATCGGAGTTCTCGAAGCTAGAACGATCGCAGCCAATCCAGCTTGAACTTGATGGCGGCAGGGTTACCACTGGTGCTACTGGCGGCAGAAACACGATTTCCGTTCCGGGAGGCGATGCCAGCGAATTTGATTGAATGTTTGCTAAAGTTAATGAGAATATCAATGTATTGATGAAAGGAATCCGTGATGTCTGAACTTTCAGACGAAGATCGTTTGATTAGGGTTTTACAATTACACAAGGCGTTGAAGCTGTGGACGATCGAACTTCTTTTACAGCAAGGAATTCCCTGTGAAGAGACTTACGGAAATGATGAGAAAGGTGACATCGTTGTTATTAATCCTGGGGATATTCCACGAGTTCAGAAATTGCTAGATAGGATGCAATCGCAGTTTAATCTCGATCGTGATGTGATCAGTCGTCCGGTGATGACAGCAAATAATCCTCATGTGGAGATTAAGACGCAGTATTTATATGGGAAGGAGGTTGAGCTAATTATTCAACAGGGGACAGTGATTGGGATTGTCAGTGCGGGAAATATTTCTCAGCCAAGTCGGTTAAAATTAGATCAAGCGGGAATTGTGTATGCCGAGAATGTTCCGCTGTCTGAGTTTACAGATGAATAATTTGCGTGGTGTACCATGTTAAGCATTAGTTTTTACTCTGGTAATGGTCAAGCGAATCATAGTATTCGAGTGATTGATGATTTTTACGAGTGGTTGGCCCGATCGGAGTTCTCGAAGCTAGGACGATCGCAGCCAATCCAGCTTGAACTTGATGGGGAGACGGCGGAGTTGCAATTGGTGCCACTGGCGTCGGAAACACGATCGAAGTTGATTAAGTTTTTTAGTGAACATATTTTTAGTGAGACGCGATCGATGTTGGGAGATCTCGACCGATCGTTACCTCAAACGGAATTGGTGACTAAAACCTATCGATTGAAGAAGCTGTTGGAGTTGTTGGATTGTTTAAAGAGTGAGACTTATCAATATCTTCAACGGGAATGATTTTTGCATTCTCAGTTCATCATTCTCTCACGTAGCTGACTTAGTTCCTGCCGTTTCGCTTGAGTAATCGGATGCGTGGAGCCGAGGGCTTTTTCGAGAAGGGGAAGGGCTTGAAGAATAGCATTCTCTTTGACCAAATATACTTTCTGACGAGCAGATTGAAAATTCGTCTTCAATATTTTAGTATGCTCATGTTCAGACCCAAGAATTTCTTCAAAAATATCAACGGCTTGTTCATATAATGGCAATGCTTTATCGTACTTACCCATTGAATAGTGCAAGTTTGCTAAATCATTCAGGCTCATTGCAGTATCAGAATGATGATCGCCCAGTTCTATTTGTTTAATTCCCAAGACTTGCTCGTATAGTGGTAATGCTTGCTCATACTTACCCATTGAATAGTATAAGTTTGCCAAATCATTCATACTCGTTGCAGTATCGGCTTGTTCATCGTCCATCTTCTCCCGTAAGCTTCGCAAATTCTCTTGTCCCGCTTTAGTGTTCGGATGTTCCGACCCAAGAACTTCTTCAAGAATATCAACGGCATCTTCAAACAACGGCAATGCCCGATCGTACTGTCCCATCGATGAGTACAATCCTGCCAAATTATTCAGACTCGTTGCGGTAGAGGGATGTCGATCGCCTAACTCCGATTTACAGATTTCCAATGCATCTTCATACAACGGCAATGCCCGATCGTACTGTCCCATCGAGTAGTACAATAATGCCAAATTATTCAGACTCGCTGCGGTATCGGGATGTCGATCGCCTAACTCCGATTTCCTGATTTCCAATGCATCTTCATACAATGGCAATGCCCGATCGTACTGTCCCATCGATTCGTACAATAATGCCAAATTATTCAGACTCGTTGCAAGTTCTATTTTCTTACCCAAAGGCTCTTGAAGTTCGATCGCCTTCTCCAATGCCTCAATTCCTAATTGTTGTTCTTGCACATAATCGATTGCCTTTCCCTGTTCAGTCCGCTTCTGATAAGCAATTCCCAAACTTTGATACAAACTTGGAAGCAATGGGGACGAGAGATCATCGACCCATAAAACTTTGATTTGTTGTTCAAGTTCAAATGGATCAGCGGTCGATTCATCACTATACTTCGACGGTTTAAACTCTTGTAGCTGATCGATCGGCTGATATTCGATCTCCCGTTCAAACTCAAACGGTCCTGTCCGCCAACTCCAGAAATCTTTTGCCTGACCTGAAATCATTGCCACCATAGACGAATCCATCCAGATTACGATCGGCGCTTTAAACCTTCGGAACGATTCTCTCGTCCATTGCAAAGAGTAAGCAAACCGTTCCTGCTCAGACTTCTCAGCATTCAACCGCACATTTAAAAGCTCATCCCCGCCGATCGCTGTTACAATACAATGCCGCTCCCAAAATTCACCGTTCTCCTCCACCAATTCACTCAAAGCCTGTTTTAAACTCGGTTCATTACGATCGATCGTCACCCGCAAACAATCCACCCCTTCCGCCGATAACTCAGCTTCATAGGACTCAATCAATTCATCCCGATAACGAGGATTATCACAAACCGCCACAATCAAACTCAACGCACCATAACTCGCCTTCGCCGACAACACCATTCTGCGAAAATTACGTTGATTTGATTTTGCAATATCCTCATCCATAATCTATGCCTCTGCAACCATGCCTTCACGTTTCAAAAGATCCAACACGATCGGATGTAAGTCATACCACATCGCATCATTCTCGTATTCCAACACCATCAATCCATGAAGTAATTTATTGAAATTAGCCTTCGGTGAAGATTTTAGAGTGTCATAAACCTGAGTCAAAGCTGAATAACCTTCTTCCATATCTCCAATCAGACGAGCAAAATCATTTCTCAGATTTCGCACAGCGATCGCCAGAATTTCATCATTCACTTGAATGGTCGTTCCATCAGGTTCTAGCTCACATTGCACCATACATTCTAAACAGCACTCCCTCCCTAATCGTACTAACTCCCGCATCACACCACCGCTCAGCAATACCATTTTACGCGCAGTATCCGGGGCTATTGTCCCAGCCGGAAACCGCCGTTTGACCACTTCTTCAAATATGGCTATATTCTTTGCGATCGGTTCCGCCTCTACCCGACGCACATCGTTACGAGAGTAAAACTTCAATACAGGAAATATCCGGGGACGCACAACGCCTTCTGACGTCAAAGATGCCATAATATCCGTATTTCGCACTGCCTCAATTGGAACCGTCAACAGCATCTTGAACGCAGGTGAGAACAGTGATTTCAGATTATCTACATAAATTTTTTCTGCCGCCTTTAAACCTAATTTATCAAGATCATCAATAATCACTAAAACAGGCTTCTTCATCGTATTCTGAATCATTGCAGCTAACCGATCGAGACATAGCACTAAGTCCGTAATCCGTCTCTCGAAAGTCTTCTCAATCTCATCCCGAAACGTTCCTTCTCGCTGGAGCTTGAGCGTTACAAGCTGTAAATCGACCTCTAGTTCAGCACCATTTTTTATAGTTTTCTCAGAAGTTTTCTTATCCTGATTTGTCCATTCCAGCAGAACTTGTTTGGTAGTTGCGTCAATCGGAATATTCGCTTTTGTCGCTTTACTCAGCAGCATAATACCAGTCGCGTACAGGATATTAGTATGAGTAACGGCTGATAGCTCAATCGAATCAGCTACGGAGAAAAATACAGTGAAGTATTTGGACTGCATCTCATTTGAGAATTGTTTAAGCAAGGTTGATTTCCCACAGCCTCGATGTCCAGTAAATACAACTTTGCCGTCTCTCGCACCACCATCAACTTCTTGCTTCAATCTTAGCAAGACTTCTCGTCCATATTCCACACGCAATTTTTCGATCATATCAGGTTCGATCAAGGGGAATAGATCTAAATCCCGATAAGCGGCCTGAAATTGCTGAAGTAAATCCTGATTCATAGAAGTCAAGTGATGGTGCATACGGATGGTATTCTAACGCGATCGCCAGCGTTACGATCGCCCCTCCAACCCGGAATAAATTACGGCAACCAGTATTGTCACGTTTCGGTCGCCCGATCGCTCTAAATCTCCGTGATTCTCTACAATACTAAGGAGACCGATAGAAGGAGGGAGATCGTCCTCATGCAACCCAACAGCCCTGACCAATTCACCGAAAAAGCCTGGGAGGCGATCGCCCGCACTCCTGAGATTGCGAAATCCGCCCAACAACAGCAAATTGAATCCGAGCATCTCCTCAGCGCCCTGCTTGATCAGGATGGACTCGTGGGGAATGTTCTTGGAAAACTCGATATTTCTGTGTCCCAATGGCGCGATCGGACCGCCGCCTTCATCGCCAAACAACCCAAAGTCTCCGGCGATAGTTCTAACATCTACTTTGGACGATCGGCAGATAGCTTGCTCGATCGGGCCGAGAAATTCCGCAAAGACTACGATGACAGCTTCATTTCTGTTGAACATATTTTATTGAGTTACGCACAAGACGGCAGATTTGGTAAAGCCCTACTGTCTGAATTTAATCTAACTGAAGCTAAACTTAAAACCGCGATCGATCAAATCCGAGGTAATCAAAAAGTGACCGACCAAACGCCCGAAAACAAATACGAAGTTCTTGAAAAATATGGTCGTGATCTAACCCAATATGCGCGCGATAAAATACTTGATCCAGTCATTGGTCGGGATGACGAAATCCGTCGAACTATTCAAATTTTGTCACGTCGGACTAAAAATAATCCGGTGCTAATTGGTGAACCAGGTGTAGGGAAAACTGCGATCGCTGAAGGATTAGCCCAGCGAATTATTAATGGTGACGTACCGGAATCACTGAAAGATAGAAAATTGTTCTCCTTGGATATGGGCGCACTAATTGCAGGCGCAAAATATCGTGGAGAATTTGAAGAACGCCTAAAAGCAGTTCTCAAAGAAGTCTCCGATTCTCAAGGAAAGATCATTCTATTCATTGATGAAATTCATACCGTCGTCGGTGCTGGGGCAACTCAGGGAGCCATGGATGCCAGTAATTTATTAAAACCAATGTTGGCACGGGGTGAATTGCGCTGCATTGGTGCAACAACTTTAAATGAATATCGTAAATATATTGAAAAAGATGCGGCACTAGAACGGCGATTCCAACAAGTTTTTGTCGATCAACCCACGGTAGAAGATACTATTTCGATTTTACGGGGTCTCAGGAGCCGCTATGAAAGTCACCATGAGGGAGTCACGATTTCGGATAGTGCGCTAGTCGCCGCCGCCGTTTTGTCCGATCGGTATATCAGCGATCGGTTTTTGCCCGATAAAGCGATTGATTTGATTGATGAATCAGCAGCAAAATTGAAGATGGAAAATACTTCTAAACCTCAACAACTAGATGAAATCGATCGTAAGATTTTGCAAATGGAAATGGAGCGTTTATCACTCCGAAAAGAAGAGGACAAAGGATCTCGTAATCGACTAGAACGTCTAGAGAAAGAACTTGCAAATTTTAAAGAAGAACAAAGTTCACTGAATGCTCAATGGGAAATGGAGAAAAATGGTCTAGACGATCTGAAAAAAATAAAAGAAGAAATGAAACAAGCAAGTGATGCTCTGAAACAGGCAGAAGATAACTATGACTTCACACTTGCCGCAAAATTGAAATACGAGACTCTCGCGTTATTACAAAAGAAATTAGACGACTTTCAACAACGTTTAACTGATAAGCCAACATCAATGAAAATAATCGAAGAAGATATAGAACGTACCAATGAACTACTCAAACAAGCCGAAGAGGATGAAAATTATGAACTTGCCGCAGAGCTGAAGTATGGAACTCTGTCAATTCTGCAAAAAAAATTAGATAGATTATCAACGAAATCATTGTTACGCAATCAAGTGACTGAAGATGATATTGCTGACGTGATTAGTAAATGGACTGGGATTCCCATTACTAAACTAATTGCATCAGAGATGGACAAACTACTCAATTTAGAAAACGAATTGCACGATCGGGTTATCGGCCAAAACGAAGCCGTACAAGCCGTTGCGGATTCAATTTTACGATCGCGGGCTGGACTCGGCGATCCTAATCGTCCGATCGCATCATTCATCTTCCTCGGTCCCACAGGAGTCGGCAAAACAGAACTTGCCAAAGCATTAGCAGGCTATTTGTTTGACACTGAAGAATCAATGGTGCGAATTGATATGTCCGAATATATGGAAAAACAATCCGTATCGCGATTGATTGGTGCCCCGCCTGGATATATTGGATTTGATGAGGGCGGACAACTTACCGAAGCGATTCGGCGGCGGCCCTATGCGGTGATTTTGTTTGATGAAATTGAGAAGGCTCATCCTGATGTGTTCAATGTCATGCTGCAAATTCTAGATGATGGACGGGTGACGGATTCCCAAGGTCGCACTGTGGACTTTAAGAACACCGTCATTATTATGACCAGCAATCTTGGGTCGCAATACATTTTGGATGTTGTGGGTGATGAAAGTAAATACGAAGAAATGCGATCGAGAGTCCTCGAAACCTTACGATCGAGTTTCCGTCCAGAGTTTCTCAATCGGATTGACGAAACCATTATTTTCCATGCCCTCAGCCAAATCGAAATTCGCGGCATTGTTGAACTTCGCCTAAAGTCTTTAACCAAACGATTGAAAGCAAAATCATTGACCTTACAAATGGAAGAATCTGCGATCGATTTCATTGCACAAACAGGCTATGATCCAGTCTACGGCGCGCGTCCACTCAAACGGGTTATTCAACGTGAACTTGATACTTTAATTGCAAAACAGATCCTTAAAGGTGAATGCAAGGAAGGAGATACTATTGTGGTCAAAGTGGGCGATACAGAACGTTTAGAGTTTGTGATTAAACCACCTGTTGCACTTATGACTGAGGGCGATCGGCTTCCTATGCTTTCCCCTTAAATTGATGTGTCTAGAAGCCTCCCAACCGCCAATCTTGGGGGCTTCGGAATCTCTTACTCCCTCAGAATTGGTGACTGGAGGGCTTTCGGTGTATTCGTTGCGAGGAATCGCCTAATTTCAAATCACTCTACCGATCGGGCAAATTTGGATCTTGACGACATTGGCTTAACTTCAACGGCTTGACACTATAAATTCGACGAATCTGGCTGAGATTACTATTAGTGGTCACATCCATACAGGCACAAGTGTAGCCATGATAACCATTGGTTTTGACATATTGGCTCGGCTTAAAGTCAGGAATCTTATCAATTCCTTGAGCCTGATAACTGCCTTGAATCCCAATAATCCACCGACCATCCGCATCAGTCAGCCACCAATTCGCTGGCGTAGGATTATCCAACCAACCACAGCGCGTCTCCACAGCCGCCACACTCGGCAACGCTGCAATCATTACTAGCGAAACCGTTAACAACGCTTTTCTCAGCACTACTATACTCTCCCGAAATTCACTAAACCTGTGCCTAGTCTACAATCCCCAACCCTCTAGCTCCAATTCCTCAATAACCTGTAACCCTCGCGTATCTCCCAGCTTCAGCATTGCCGTCTTTGCATCTTCCCGCACACTCAAATCCTCATCTTCTGCAAACGCCTCAATCAACGCATCCACTGCCGTCGCATAAATCACGTTTGACGGCAACTCTTGACACAGCTCGCCCACTGCCCAGGCACAATTACTTCGCACCGCCGCAACCCCATCTCGGCGCAATCCCTCAATCAACGGTGGAATCGCCACGATCGTCGCCTCATACCCCAGCGTAGCCAACTGAGCCAACGCACTCGCCGCCCACAACCGCACCGCCGAAATATCCTTACGCATCGCATCAACAAGAGTCGGAATCACACGCCGATCGCGATGATTACCCAAAGCCCACACAATCCCCTTGCGAACATAGCCATTCCAATCTTGGTTATACCGTGACAGCAAAGGATCCAAAGCATCAGGACTGGTATTTCGACCGAGGGCATAGACAACACTCACCCGCACCAATGCACATTCGTCATTCAGCAGCCGAATCAAATAGGGAACTACACGGGAATCTTGAATCTCACAAAAAGCCCTAGCACCCGTCATGCGATCTTGTGCTCGTTCTGACGAAAGAAGCAGCAACATCTCCTCGGGATCAAGTTTTGGCGCTGTAATCTCGTCTTCCAGCGGAGCAATTCGATCGAGCGGATCATCCAACTCTATCTCGAAATCCAGAACGCTCAAATCATCCTTGCTGTACATAGACTAGTTGTTAAAAGTAAAAAATAGGCTCCGATCGTCGCAAACGACCATAATCCATAATCGCATTCTACGGGCTGATTACTAAAGACTCTCACAGCCTAAAGGCTCTGTAAGTAGCTCAACAAGTCAGCCATCTCTTGAGGATTCGGCTGAAACTGCGGCATGGGAGGAGTATTTCCACTTATGACTTGCTGAATCAGATCAGTTTGAGATTTGCGATGACTGACCTCTTTTAGACTTGGGCCAACCAGGCCATCACCAAATATTCCGTGACAGGTGGCACAGTTCATCTGAAAAATAGCATGACCTTGTTTGGTGTTTCCAGATAGAGCAAAAACTTTCTCCATGTAGGGATCAACTGGCCGAAACCCATACATACCCAGAATGGAAAGCACGATCGTCCCGAAAAACATCGTCATGACTGTCAGGAAGACAATCTTGGACAAGATGCGGGGGAATAAAGAAAAAGTGTCGTTCAAAGGATTAACGTACTTAATTTAATGGGGGTTTTCTATTAAGAAAGTTGAATGGTCGAGAACGAACGATCGTTTATTTCTTGAGTATACAAATTGTAACAAACTCTAGACCTTCTGCGCTAGAGCTAAAGCCATTGATTTAAACAGGTTGATGGATTTTTTTACGGTCTCCCATGAGTTTTTTTGCCACTCCAAGACGATCGGGTCTCAAAAACGATTAAGATAATACAACATATAAAATATTTGTATCGCTACCTTCACTTGTAGCGCATGAGGAGCAAACGGAAATGATTGAACCGATTTTGTTGGGTATCGTTGTTGGATTGATTCCTATTACCTTGGCGGGTCTGTTTTTTGCGGCCTATATGCAGTACCGCCGATCGAATCAGTTCGATGCTTAGGACCAGGAATTAGGGTTACGAATTGAATTCGATAATTTTCCAATAAAAAAGCAGGGCGATCGTCCTGCTTTTTATTTAAGAAAAGTGTTGCAGCATTAAGAGAATCGAATCTTTAAATAATCCTCTTCCATCTTTGCCCCAGACGGCTGAAGTGCAGCTAGAGACTGGGGAAGCACTAGATTGCGTCGGTGATTTCCAATCCGAACATTCAGTTCATCGCCTGTTTTGGTCAATTCAACTTGGTTCTTCTCAATGCCAGGAAGATAGAGTTCTAGACTATAGCCATTGTCTTGCTGCACCACGCGCAATGTCGTTTCTTTGTAGTAAACCTGAGTTGGATCTTCAGTCCCGTGAAAGAGCGTCTCCTTCAGCCGATCGAGCGCCTCAAGTCCACACATTTCCTCGGAATACAACGGCACTTCTTTAATGGGCAACGGATGGAAATCGTCGTGAATTTCTTGACGATATTTCTGCTGACTATCCTTCCAACGTTGAAAGAACGGATCCTGAACGCTATCTGGAATAATCCGATTGGCCACGACCATATCAGTGGCGACATTGTACAAACTCAGATAAGCATGGGCACGCAACGATTCTTTAAGAACCATTTTTTCAGGATTCATTACCAGCCGGACAGAGGTTTTGGTTGGATCCGTGAGAACCTTTTCCAATGCTTCAATTTGTTCATAGAACTCGTAGGGTGCATCCATAACTTCTTTGTTGGGGAGAGAGAAGCCTGCGATCGGCTTGAAAATCGGTTCCACTAAAGGACGCAGCGCCATGGAAATTCCCTGGAACGGCTTATAAAACTTCCGCATATACCAGCCACCCACTTCCGGCAAACTCAACAGTCGGAGTGCTGTCCCCGTGGGCGCGGAGTCAATAATCAGCACATCGTAAACCCCTTCATCGTAGTGCCGCTTCATGCGCACCAGCCCAAAAATTTCATCCATCCCCGGCAAAATCGCCAGTTCTTCCGCCTGCACACCATCCAAACCACGGGCTTGCAGAACTTGAGTAATGTATCGTTTTACCGCGCCCCAATTGCCTTCCAACTCCATCAGCGCATCCAGTTCTGCGCCCCAAAGATTCGGACGAACTTCCTTAGGTTCATGCCCGAGTTCAATATCAAAACTGTCGGCGAGGGAATGGGCGGGGTCTGTACTTAGCACTAGGGTTTTGTAGCCCAGTTCGGCACAGCGAAGACCCGTTGCAGCGGCTACAGAGGTTTTCCCTACGCCACCTTTTCCTGTCATCAAAATTACACGCATGTGCCGAAATCCTTTAGACGTTGAAATATTTACATTTTGTAACTGTTCTCATTGTGACATATCTCTATCGGGGTTCTTGCTTTTTTTGGAAGTGTTGTTGAATCACATTCCACCGATCGCAGTTCCAGTAGTCAATATGTTCACAGATTAATCCAGCGTTATCGACTTTTAGTTCGCTCCAGCCAGAAATCGAGATGCGGGGTTGCCAAGGCAAGGGAGTGGTCCAACTGAGTGTCCAGTCAGTACGGACTTGCCGATCGGTTTGTTGAATATTGTGGAGGTCGAGTTTGGGGGATTTGAAAAAACGCGCAATAAAGCCGATCATGTCCTGATACTTTTTTATGCCCCGGAATTGGTTCATTGGGTCTTTGAAAAATACATCTTCGGCGTAAAGACTATAGGTTTGGTCAGCGGGGAAACGATCGTAGTCCTGACGAAGTTGGGTAAGTAGATCCATGATTAAAAGAATTTGTCCATTGACTTAGGGTGAACAATGATCGATCGAACGTTGGGGTCTTGATTTTACAGCTAGCACAAGCATTAGATATCTAAATAGATTGCTTTAAAGAGCAAATGAAGAACAATCGCCGTAGTATGATTTGAGAATAACCTAAAAATTTTAAGCAAGTTTATGATTAAGCTCTATGGTGGTGTGTTCAGTCGAGCGGCGATCGTTAAATGGTATTTGGAAGAGATGCAAATTCCCTACGGATTTGTTCTAGTTGACTTACAAGCAAATGTAAATCTTCAGCCGGACTATCTCTCTATTCACCCTTTTGGGAAAGTGCCTGCGATCGTGGATGGTGATTTAGTGTTGTGGGAATCGGGCGCAATCTTGATTTACCTTGCCCAAAAATATGACAAAGACCTTGATACACCTGAAAAGCAAGCGATCGTCAATCAATGGATTTTATTTGGAAATTCCACCTTGGGTGATGGACTCTTGTCTGCTGAAAACAGTGAAAAAGAAACCCCTCGTCTACTGGGTAAATTAGATAGCATCTTTGCATCGCAATCCTATTTGGTAGACAATCGGTTAACAGCCGCAGATATTGCAGTCGGTGCTGTGCTTAACTACGTTTTGATGATAATAAAAGACTTTGATTACAGCCCATACCCAAACGTCTCAGCTTATATTCAACGTCTACGCGATCGGCCAGCTTTTAAAGCATCTATGACCTTGAAATAGGGGATAAAACATTGAAGAATTGGTCTCTGAATTAAGGTAAATTTGCAAGGGCGATCGCAGCAGTTAAGGTAAGTTCTGCACCCCAATAGTTTTTAGAATCTTGAGACAGGCCAGAAGGCGATCGTCTTGAGGAGGTAATGACTTAGAAGGCGATTTATTGAGTGGCGATTTGTTTAACTACTTCAGATCCATGGGACTAACGAGATGGAGTTCGATCGGCAGATCAGAATCTAGTATGCAAATCCCGTCTTTTGGGGATAGGGGCTGGGTAGTTATAAAGCAATAAAGTACAAAATTACTATTGCTCAAACTAGAAAATACGTACTACTTTCACAGAATCTTTAAAAAATGTTTAGTACTTATGAATACAGTTATGAACTATGCATTGAGCTATGTTGGGGTACGGCATATAAGTTTGAGACCTTGCCTTATTTCTCCTGAAATCCACCTCAACATAGGATTTAGCCAAGTATTATGGGACTTGCAAAGCAGATTGAACTTCGTCCGCTTCAGTCAATAAAAGGCGGTATGGCTGAATTTTATACTCCGCAGATGAGCCACGAGACCATGCTAGTGACGGTGCCAGGGAATACCGTTGACGATCTGTTTGTCCATCGCAACCAGACAGACCAAATTTTGGTGGTGCGGGGAGCATTGGTGTTGGTAGTGCTGCGCGATCGCTGCTATGAGTACACATTGCTGAGTGAAGAATCGCCCGTTGTGGCACAAATTCCGCCCGGAGTTCTTCACGGTGCGATTAATTTAACAGCGCAGCCTTGTACATTAGTGAATGCCGTGATTCGTCATGGTGCGCCATTGGAACGCGACTATGTTCCCTTGCCTTGCCCATTTCCCTACGATCTCCGTCATGCACGTCAATTGTTGGGATTGGAAGCAGCTTAGTGAGATCAATAGAAAATTTTTAATGTTTTCTCCCGAAAGAGAGGTCGATCGTTTCCTGACTAGGATTTATGCTAAGGGAGAGCCTTTGTCTGTCAGCTTATTTGGGAGGTACAATTTATATGCCGTTGACGTTACTGGTTGCGGATGATGATTTAGGAATTCGGGTGGCGGTGGGCGACTATTTAGAAGCGCTTGGTTATGCTGTGACTACGGCTGCGAATGGTCGGTTAGCTTTGGATGCGATTCATAGGATTCATCCTCATTTGCTAGTGCTGGATATTTCGATGCCGGAAATGTCGGGGTATGAACTGGTGCGGCAGGTCCGTCTTGAGCCGATGACCCGATTGTTGCCTGTAGTTTTTTTAACAGACCGGAACGATACTGCCGATCGAATTTTGGGGTATCAAGCGGGCTGCGATAGTTATTTAGCAAAGCCATTTGAACTTGATGAACTAGGTGCGATCGTCCGAAATTTGCTCGATCGTGCTCAGATTGTTACGGATTGGAGACAGTCATCCCCGCAGTCGCCTACCTCATCGAATACGATCGTCAGTTCTTTGACTTTGGCACAATCCCCTAAAGTAGCTGGCGAAGTGTTGGAGTTAACCCCTCGGGAACGGGAAGTCGTTTCATTGCTCAGTCAGGGATTATCAAATCCGCAAATTGGTATGAAACTTCACTTGAGTCCGAGAACCGTGGAAAAACACGTCACTAGCTTATTCCGCAAAACCGATACAACTAACCGTGCCGAACTCGTGGGCTATGCGATCGAGAATCAGTTGCGTTAAGACTGCACAAAAAATTATTATGTGCAGACAATCAGCTTGTTAATTCCAGCGAATTTGCGATCGGTTTGTGTCATCCAAATTTGCAGAATCTAAATTCTTCACATCTCGAAAATCTGCGCCCTTTAAATTAGCGCCTCTGAAATCGGTACCCTTCAAATTGGCATTGCGAAAATCGGCATAGCTCAAGTTCGCACCCCGTAGATTTGCATCACTCAAATCCGTACCCACAAAGGCCGATCGCATCAAATTTGACCAAGACAAGTCTGCCCCCCAAAGCAATGCATTATTAAAAATTGCCATCACACCATAGATATGAACTAAATGCGATCGAATTAGTTTTGCACCTGTAAAATTAGTTTGATATAGATGAGATTCTTGCAATTCTGCTTCAAAAAAAACAGATACACTCGCATCACACTCGGCCAAATTTGCATTCCTTAGATTTGCATAACTGAGCAACGATCGGCTTAATTTCGCACAATGGAAACTCGAATCTTGTAAATTCGCAAATTCTAATTCCGTTCCCATCAAATTTGCAAAGCTAAAATCTGCACCCGTTGCATCAAGATTGTGAGCCACTACATTAAGAAGATTCGATCGGTGCAATGTCGCTTCATTCAATTGTGCATTTGTCAGATCAGCATTTGTTAAATCAGCATTTGTCAAATTTGCAGCGACTAATTTAGTTTGAGTCAAATCCGATCGACGCAAATTCACCCCGGACAACTCTAATCCGCGTAAATTCAACTCAGACAAATCTGAATTTGACAGATCAATAGACTGATCGGATTTTAAGCACAACTCTCGTCGAAACTGCTGCCACGCGATCGCACCCTGAGACAAAATTTGCAGATGGGATAACTTGGCCATCATCTACTCCCGCCGCATGTCATCTGGGAATGGCCGCCCCGCCACACTTGCCAATGCATCCAAAATTCCCTTCTCTGCCGCCATAATATCCTGCTCTTGACCCCCTAGATATAAGCGCCCAAAACTTCCTACACAAGAAATTTGCAAAATATTAATCGAAGCCGCTTTTTCCGCCTCATTCGCTGCGAGGGCCGCATAGGCTGCTGGTTCAATTTCTAACACATACAAAGTTTCACTCGCGAGAATCATATTTCCTCGTCGAGTTCGGTTGATCAATTGCGTATGGTGAGCTGTGATATTGCGAATAATTCGACTAGAAATCACGCGTGGCTTCAGACAATCCGATCGCTCCACGCCCAAATATCGCAAAATCGCCTCGCCCGCCACCCGAACATCGCCTTGGTTACTCGCATGAATTTCCATTAATCCATACAGCCGCTCAATGATTTGCACTCCCGGTCTAACTTGGGCGGCCTTGAGAGAAATATCCATCATCTGGTTAATTTCAACCCCCGGACTCACCTCAATCCAGAGCGATGTGTCACCGGGCAATGGCAAAAAACCCTGTGCTTCAGTGCCGAGATAGGCCGCGTGCTGGCGCTGGAGACGATCGATATAGACGTAACTGCGAAGGTCGATACCCAAGGGACTAGCCAATGATTTCAAAAGCTTTACCAGTATACGAGGCAACGGCCACCCACACTAGCCCGCTACTAAGACAAGTGCAGAATTTCTAAGCGATCGTACCAGCAACCCGAATCAGAATTATTTTTCATTTAGATTTTTTGAGAACCGTTCGACTTCTGAGAATTCATACGCAGATCAGTGAACCGTATAGGGTAAGAAGCAAATTTCAAACGCAATTACAGAACTGACTTAGCCTGGTACAATAACTATTGTTACGAAATTCTGTTAAAACTAAAACTGAATAAACTAGGTCAAATACACCGTCGTCGTTATCAAAAGTACTCTTCTCATCCATATATTCATATATGTAGCGATCGTTCTCACACATTCGAGCTAGGTAACCTTCAAGTTCAAACATTCAGCCACCACATACCACCATGACAGCAATTCAAATCGATCTATTGAAAGGATTTTCCTTCAAAACCGCCTTCACCAAACAATCACTCAAACGCTACTGGTTTAAAGCCCTCCGCACAAGCTATCCCTGGAGTGCAATCGCTGTCCTAGCCCTGCGCGTCCCATCAACACCTGCCGAGAAACGATCGGAACTATTCACTCGAATGCACCGAGCCTGGATGCGCCAAGACTTCACCCAAATTGGAGCTTCAGTAATCGATATTCAGCGCCCAGAATATTGGATCTTCTAACCTTTATAAGGAAATTTAAATGCACCCTTTACGATTTTGCTAAGATTCCCCACCGAAACTTGAATGCTGACTTAATGATTGGCAATACTGTATTTGATTTTTGTATGTATTATTTCAGGCCCGATCAGCCAAGCCACCCAACTCAAACTCGAAGATCTGCAAGAACTTCAAGCCAATCTCTAACCATAAAACCTGAATTATGACAGGCATCACACAGTTGACAAAGTTCAGAAATCATATTACACATGTAGTACTCTTAGTTTTCCAATAGAAATTTTCCACTGTCCCACCTTCACGAGAGTCCGTCATGTTTAACCGATCGCTCATCGCACAAGTAACTCCAGCGCCCCTACGCGCAGAGCTTTGCGGCAGCCTCGGTTTGCGGCTAACACGACTTATTCGACTGCATTCCCTACTATTTCAGATATTTCAGAGCCGGATGCTCGGACGACTTCCCCAGCATTCTTAAAAACCAAGCCTTTAAGTCGCTTGTGTCCCGCTCTGAAGTTGATCAGGTGCGGGCTTTTAGTTTATGGCCTGAACTCTTGAATTTCTAAGCAAGTCATTTACCTTTAGTTGAAACACCCTTAGCGTAAACATTCTCAGATTAAGTCGTACTCAGCAAAATTGTATGAATCCAAGTTAAATGGCAAATGATTTCGATCGCAAAAGAAGAAGAAGGAGAAGAAGAAAAAAATGTTGAAGTTAATATACTCTGAGTTGGGATTGAAGGGCGAGCAGGTGTCAGGAAGCCTTGAAGAGTGGACGGTTCAACGATCGGTCTTTGCTCTGCGGGTTAGACAAGTGTTTCATATTGAACCAGGTCGAGCCTCCTTTTTGATCTCTATTGATCATCCTGTGTTTGATATATTAGTCGAACAGATTCTTTCGGAAACAGAAACTCCGATCGAGATTTGTACGGTCGATGAAGACTGGGTTGAAATCAGTCTTTCGGGACGTTGGATTGCCGCAAATGATCACGAAGGCATATTTATTACAGAGCTTCGCGATCGGACAGAATCCCTAATCAGCCAAGTTTGGGAAACGGCTCAGACCGCTAAGATTTAGTACTATCTTCTTAATCTGAAAATTTTTCGCAGCGATTGTTGTCGCACCGATCGCTGCAATCTCAGAAACGATCGGTCCAGCGTTGTAGTATCACTCTCAACCGCACCATATTTCCATTCTACGTAGTGAAGCACAATAGAATCTAAAACTTGATAACCTGGAATCGATCGTAGAAACGGAACGCTACTTTGCGCATGGTGAATATATTCAAACGGTGTTAATGCGGACTGGTGCTTAACGCCTTGCTCCTGTAGCCAATCGGTCATTTGTTGATAGAGGCATTCCATTTTGGGTAGCTTTTTCAATTGCGATCGACGTTTAAATTGACGAATCTGTTGCCATAAAATCCACAGCAAAAACCCAAAACTCGTCCCAGCCAACAACAACGTCAACCAGCCCAAAATCCCTTGAGCAAACAATCGTACAATCCCACCCAAGAGATTGCCCAACCAATTAAATAAACCCTGAAAAATCCCCATCACCGGAGATGGCATCCAACCTGCAACCCAATTCCAAAACTGCTTCAATACTGTAAACGTCTGATCTGATTCAACGGATGGCGGAACCAAAGGATGGCCAGGAATTGGATCAAACGAATACCAACCATACCGATCGAAATACACCTCCACCAACGCAAACGCATCGGTATTCTTCACTTCATACATACCCGTAAACGAATTGAACTGTCCCGGCAAAAATCCCGTTGTCAATCGCGTTGAGATTCCGATGCTTCTAAGCATGACCGCTAGCGTTGTTGAAAAATGATCGGGATAACCACCTTTGTATTTCGTTAGGAACGCTGTCACCATATCCTCATCTGTTGTAAAAAACGGCAAATCCTGTTGCAACGAATACCGCTGCTTAATCGCTTGGGTTAAATACAACGCCTTCTCGTAGTCGGAAGTGATGGGACTGCTGGCCGTCAATAACAACCGATCGGCCTCTTGTTTCAGCAAGCCCCTTGATTTTTCTGGCACTTGCAAATAAGGATTCGATCGATTAGTGGCGACAGATTTTAATTTGCCAGACTTGGACTTGGAACCAGGTTTAATCTCTGGAACTTTGCTTTTTGCCTTTTGTAGCTCGGCCCGATCGCGGTATGGCACTTCCGAAATGACCGTATAAGTCAAACCTTCAGACAATGGCACAGGCGCACGGATTCCCGATTGACTATCCCAAGCCACCTGCTGCGTCGGGAAAAACAACTCCCGAGGTGTCGCCAATGCAGGAATTAAATTCGGTAATTCCGACAAAATGCTATAGGTCTGCACCACTTCTTTAGTCCGCTCTATTAGACCATTCGTTGGCAAATAAAATTGATAGGCCCAACCTGTTCGATTTAAGGTTTGAGTTTTGTCATTGTCAGACAACTCCCAGCCTTGCCCGGTATAGCGATCGAACGCCTGCACTCGCCAAAATCCCTCCGCCTGCGATCGCACCCGCATCACGGTCTTCGGCTTCAATGTCCCTCGCAAATTCTGATTAATCCGATCGCCAAATCCTGAATAAAACTCATCATCCACTTGCCCTGCTCCCGTCGGCGGAGAAGTCCCGCGTCTACGACCAAGCCGATCGCCGCCCTCTTGATTGCCATTTTTGGAATACCCCGGATTCGTCACCCGCTGATTATCAAACGTCTTGGGTGTATCAATGGGCGCACTCATGGGCAAACTGCGCAATTGGTATCCCGGCAACCTCGGCATCAAGGCAAAGACAGTCAACCCGATCGCCAACGTAATCGCAAACAATCCCAATAATTTTCCAGCACTTTGCCTTAATGCGTTCGGCTGCTCAAATAAATTCTTCAACGATAAGTCAGATCGCAACCCCAAACGCGATCGATAGTCCAACATCAAGACAGGCAAAGCGATCGCCAAAAAGATCAACAACATCCCACCAAATGCCATCGTCTGACTGAGTGTACTCGCCACGCCCAATAAAATTAGCCCAATCATCATCGAATAGCCCAAGTCTTTGCGCCGGGGCAAATCAAAACTATGGAGCACTTGAATTTGCACCATCAACTCAACTAAAACCAATCGTAAATCATTGGTCTCGCGACGGGCAAAAGAGTGAACAAAAAAGAAAATCAACGCCGCAATCATCCCGATCGCTAGCAAAAACTTAGTCCCGATCGCCCGACGATGACGCTGCCGCCAACTCCACATCGCACCTACCACACTCAACGGAATCGCCCACATCCACAAAGACGTTTCCGCCGCAATATCTGTCGCCACAATCCCCACAATCACCAATGACTGTGCCAAAGCCCGCAACCCGATCGACTCCTCTGGCGGTTCAAGAGAAGTCACCGATCGAGACTTAATCCGCTGCTGAAGGGCAGTAAATGGAGATAAAAATCGAAGCGACATAAGCAATCAAATCCTGTCGAACAGTCTTCCATTATCGCTTATTCAACCCCGATCGATGGCATCAATCTACTAGATCAATCTACGACATCAATACAATAGCAAATACAATAGAATCATCCGATCCTAACTGAACCTCAAGTTGCAACGGCTGCATCGGTCGCAAATCTGCAAGTTCGACACTCAACAGGCCCGCTTCAGGCCGCTGAGCCATCGACAGACTAGGACCATTGGCCAACGACAAACTGCCGCCAGAGGGCAATTGACCTTGAATGTGCAGCACCGCATCATCGCCATTAACCCGATAGTCAAGCTGCAAGGTCAATGCTCCAATTTCAGTCATCCACTGATAGCTCGAACCCACACCCGCCTTCAATGTCAGCGTCAACGCCGCAATCATCTCACGGGCCGCTAAAAGTGAGAGCACCATTTGCTGAGTCGGGCTAGCTGCTTCATAGGTAGTCGGTACGTCTTCACCCAACCGAGATTGCAGACTGGCATAGCCATTACGGGCAGGAGACATCATCACAATACCCGCCAATTCGTTCAGTTGCAGGAAGCTTTCAGGAAAAAACGATTCCGCCACCTTAACTACTTTCACGCCTTCACGCAACGAGGTCTGCACTATTGATTCACAGGCCGACAAAAGACTGGCCAACATCGTCTCTGGAAGGGCCACAGGAATAGCCAATCGACGGAGTTGGGCTAGCCACAGCGATCCCGATTTATTCAAGCCGGATGCAACATTATCCGCCATACCCGGACTGTCAACCCGATCGGACTGATACTCTAGAACTTCATCTTCCCAAGGAAAAAGGGGGGGATTCTGTTCAATTTCTAGGGAAAGGCGACTTTTTAACAACGCTTCAAAACGCTCTTGCACAGCAGGTATATCTCCTGAATTCGGGGTAAATTCCTCGCGGATTGCGGGGACGATCGGAACCGACTTAGAACCATCATCCTTTGGAGGAACTGGGGGCACAGCCAAAGAGCCTTTTAATTCGACATCCCAAGGTCGGATCAAATCTAAAAAGGTTTTTTGAATATCGTCTGAGTCAAAATCCATCGTGATATGTCCTTATTCATCCTGTATTGAGCTTGCTCCGGATACTTAGGAATTTCGTAGATCCCAAGCTTGTTCCAAAAGCTTAAACCATCGTCTCTGCAACTGATTTGGCGTACAACCAATAGTGTGAGAAATATCCGTATCCGATCGCTTCTCCTGCTTTAGGGCTAAAATTTTGCGCTGTTGAGCTGTTATTACTTTGTTAAACGTATCCCACTGCACTTTAGACAAGCCCAAATGATGATCTAGATCGATTTCGAGCCACTGATGCACTAGCTCCCAACGATGAGTGAAGGTAAACCGCACCAGATGATATTTAAACCGCTGCTGTAGGTAATCCCGCTGCCTAGGCGTTAAGCCCAAGATCGCTTCAATTTCGTTGGCGGGAAAATCCTGAAGCCGCAGCGCAAAATAATCAATACAATCCTGTTGCTTACGCTCTTCTAGATAGGCGATCAGTTCACCCACAACGCTTTCCCTGAGGCCGTCTTCCGTAGGCTCTGGCTCTTGGGACACCATCAATTCACGCAATTGCTTAATCGAGGCGAGACTAATGGCATCTTCACCTTCATTTAGGCTACCATCTGCCGCCCGCTCAATATCAACTAGCGCCTCATTGGGTTGCTGCCGAGAAAAGGTCTGGGCACGGAGGATGATCAGTTGCTGGCTGCGACGACTGGGCAATGGAATTCGGCGTTTTGCATAGCGCTCGGTGAAGGCCATATACTCGGCCAATTGCAGAAGCGATCGGGGCTGGTATTGCGGTCCCAGTTGGGTTTCACGTCGGAAGGCATTGAGCGCTTCCATGTAGAAAATTTGTAAGAAATCCTCAATTAAAGTAAGCCGCGCTTGGTAGCTTTGATTACTTTTTGAGGCGGTGATGTAGCGGTAAACCACGGCGCTGAGGGTACTGTGGAGATCGATCCGACCCCGTTTTGAACCGAGTTTGTAATAGTGAAGGCACTGACCCAAACGATGGCGGGCCAACGTGACAGCCCAAGTATCCACTTCTCCAGAGTCTTGAATTCGCTGACTCTCAGAACAAATTCGCCCAACTTCCTGACTCAATCGCTGGGCCACATCTCCACAGAATCGTTCAGATTTAGTCGTAGCTTGTTTGAATTCTCCGAGCAGCAAGTGATAGATCGTATCCACGCTCTGGCAGACATCCCCCACAGTAGATAGTGTTTGGTAGGTCAAGAGACTGCCCTCAGAAATAGGTCTGGAAAGGGTTTAAAGAAGTGACGACGGTGGTTAAGTTAAACCGTGTATAACAAATACACGAGTAATGAGTGGTAATTAAGGATGGATTTGACATCGCAAATTAAAGCACTAGTCGATGATGCCCCAGCAGAGGATGGAACAAAACAAATTGTGGAGAATGTTGCGATCGCCTTAGCCCAATGGGTTAACGCCAATCTCAGCCATTCCCATTACTACCTAATTCAAGATGGCTCAGGGGCTTGGATTAAAAGTACGCTTGTCCATCGTACACAATCTGTTGGAGAAAAAGCTACGATCTTCATCTTTTCTGAATCTGAAGACGTAGCTAAAGAGATAGATAGTTTGAAAGATATCCAAGTTTTTCGCGAAAAAATGCCCGTTATTGAACTATTGTTCAGATTTTGGACGCTTAAGTTGAGTGATTCATTAGTTGTGAATGAGGGCGGCGTTACGACAAGGAGGATGCGGGAAATTACTCGATCGGACCTAGATGCCGCTATCCGCCAGTTTAAGAAAAAAACCAAAGGCACATCCTCAGCCAAGGGTTTTGGAAACCTCTGCTAACCTTATACATTCCTCAATCATCCTCATTTTAGGTCAATTTCCATGGGCAAGTTGCTGAAGTACGTCCGATCGATCCCGCTCTATCTTCAAATTGTGATTGCCTTAGGGTTTGCGATCGTCTTAGGAATTGCATTAGGTGCTGGCAACGCAAGTCCTGAGATGAGAACTACGATTGCTCAGTTAGCACTGCCATCAAGCTTGATTTTGAAGGCACTCCGAACCCTAGCGACTCCGTTGATTTTGTTGGCCGTGTTGCATTCCTTTATGACTGCCTCTATTCCAGGGAACTCCGGTCGAAAACTAAGCTTATTATTGATTACCAATACACTGGCCGCGATCGTGATCGGATTGGGCGTTGCAAATGTGATGCAGCCCGGTCATTGGGGCAAGGTGGCAATAGCACCGTCATCTCAAACTCTTGGCAAGTCGTTGGATCCGTGGGGCTTGCTGAATGATATGGTACCGGACTCAGTTGTGAAGCCACTCGTTGACAACAATGTATTGCAATTAATTTTTGTGGCCTTGGCCTTTGGAATAGTTCTGCGCGGCATCAAAGCCAAACAAATTGAAGAAGGGTTGACGGATTACAAACCGATCGAGCAAACCATTTCAATCCTCTTTGACTCAGTAATCGGAATTTTGCATTGGGTGATTAATTGGGTTCCGTTGGCGGTCTTTGGAATTGTCGCGAGAACAATCGCATTGGAAGGATTTGAACCCTTCAAAAAACTAGGCGCGTTGGTAATTGCGGTATTGGTCGGTTTGTTTTTACAAGCTTGCTATTATCTAGTGCGTATTAAGCTAGGATCTTGGGTGAGTCCGATGCAGTTTTTGCGTCACGGATCTGATCCATTAATTACCGCTTTTTCAACCGCATCATCCACCGCAACAATGCCCATTACTTATGAGGCATTAATTCATAAATTCAAACTCCGAGAATCGTCAGCATCGTTGGGTTCATTGGTCGGCAGTAATTTCAATAATGATGGCACAGCACTCTATGAAGCGATGGCGGCATTGTTCATTTCGCAATTGCTAGGCTATGAACTCAGTGTTCCACAACAAATTACTGTGATGTTAACTTCTATTGTTGCATCAGTCGGGGCCGCTGGCATTCCAGAAGCAGGTCTTGTAACGATGACGCTAGTATTCTCGTCCGTTGGATTACCGACTGAATATATTGCCTTATTAATCACGGTAGATTGGTTCTTGGACCGTGCCCGCACCGCCATTAATGTTATGGGTGATATGACGGTAAGCTGTCTTCTGGATGGAAAATTAAAGGAATCTGATTTGTATGGTATCAATGATGCAAAATTAGAATGATTTGGTTTAGTTTAGCTAGATTGAATTAGAGATAGATCGGCTGAGTGCCGCATTAACCGCCGCTTGCTGATCTCGTCTTGTTAGCCATTGGTGATACGTTTTAGTATGAACTATGACCGAATGGCCCATCATTTTCGCCGCTACCGTATCGGGCAATCCCACATGAATGGTTCGCACTGCCCAAGCATGACGCAAATCGTAGGGCGAAAAGGGGATGTTATATCGCCGAAATTGAGCCGTGACCCGCTGACCAACGGTTTGTAAGGTAGTAGTTTCAAGACTGGTATTCACATCCGGTAATAGGGGCGATCGTAGTTCAAACTGGTCTACCCATTCGGGATGAAAGGCCCAAACTTCATGACTTCCTGTTTTCGTCGTAGATAGGACCTGTACTTGGTTTTCACCTTTCACTAAGTCACCATAATCACAGAAAAATACTTCATGATTTCGCAATCCAAAAGCGGCCATTACCCCATAAACATATTTCCATTTGGGATTTGGGATTTGGTTCCAATGATGCAAAATTTGATCATCCGTGGGTAATTCGCGCGTTTTTTTTAACCGATCGAGTCCTGGATTTCCCGCATATTTTCCTTTCAAATCATCCGCGATTTCCAATTGCATAAATGTTGCAAACGCGGTCAGGGCAATCACTCCAATTTGGCGACTACGAGATTGAGGGTCAATAGATTGTAATGTTTTACCAATGGCTTCAGACAATGAAAACGATGGATTTTCAAGGACGATCGCTTCTAGTTTTCGCAGATAGGGTTCATAGGCACCCCGCCAACTTGTTCGAGCTGAGGCAGGCTTTTGGGTGCGGTGAGGGGCGGCGAAGAATTCTCGTTCAAAGGCATCAATTTGCTGAGACAGTTCCAGATTAGTCAGACGTTTTCCATCGATCGCATGGTCATAGTCTCGCCATTCAAACGAATTTTGCATCAACTTCAGCGCCAATACTTTAGCTTCTTGCTCCGCTTGCTTGAGTCCGGCGATCGTGGAGGGAATCCCTAGGCTGAGGCGCTGTTGAGTCGGTCGCAGACGATGGCTTCCGGGACGCGGGGGAAGAGTCGATCGTAAGGTCAACCGATTACCACGACGCTCAAGTTGAACACCAAGCTGCGCGACTTTCAAGCGTTGGTTAATTTGAATAATTTTGAGATCGAGGGCGGCAAAGTCAGACATTGAAATTCGGTGTAGCAGAGTAGAGAGTTTAATGAGAATCTTATTTTAGCGATCGAGGTAAATATTGCTTATGATTCACACTTATAATTCATTTAACATATTAACGCTTCTCACAGGTACTCCGATGAACGTCCGCCATTATTCGATCGCAGCTATTCTTTGTCTTACAGGCTGCACCAATAAGATAGAGATACCTCCGAGTAGCATTTCAAGTCCTACTACTGCTGTTGAACCTGTCAATACTGGAATGGATGGTAAGGCGCGATCGAAAGTAGAGAAGCAGTTGGTTTTGAAAAATACTTCCACACCTCAGGCTATGCAGTTGGCCGCAGCTCTCAAAAAAGCAAACGCAAAAGTTTATACCGCTTATTGGTGTCCCCATTGTCATGATCAAGGCGAAATGTTTGGTAAAAATGCCTTTGCAATCGTGGCCCCAATTGAATGTGCTAAAGATGGTAAAAATGCACAGGTGAGTCTATGTAAAGAAGCTGCAAATAAGGCTGGAGAACGTTTTGGGTTTCCGACTTGGGAAATTAAGGGTCAATATTATCCTGGAGTGAAAACATTAGAGGAGTTGTCTACGATCGTGAAATGAAATGTTGTTCAAAAGATTATCGATCAGAACATCCTTAGAAATGAGGATTAAATAAATTGTAAAGTTTATTCGATTTCTTCATTAGGTTTGGGGCACGGCGAGCCATCCCCCTACGGGACTTGGAGCCTAGATCTGTAGGGACATGGCCTGCCGTGTCCTAAACCCAATGAGAAGATTTTGAGTGTTAATGTCTTAATTGAAAATGTCGATCTTATTAAATCCTCGCTCCTTACCCATTTACATTTGATTTATTCGTTGTATTCGATCGTCGCATCAGAGGCCGTTCAAAAACCCAATAGAACAAATAAGAAACACCGACAGAGATTGGAACGCTTACACCCAATCCAATGACAAGTCGTAAGGTCAATGAAACATGTGCGGCCTTTAAGGGTAGGTCAATCAACGCCAAAATTGGAGCATGAACCAGATATAAGCTATAGGAAAATGCACCCAAACCGATCGCCCAAGAATGACTTAATAGCTTTAGCAACCAAGTTCGTGGGCTATTTGACTCAATCATTTTGCCATTCATTGCCGTTTGAGTGCATTGCACCAAGACACAGAACGCCATCCCCGCAACCAACTGATCTGACACCATTTCATGAGTATCGAGCCAACTTCGCTCCTGAGGAATCACAATAACCGAAAGCAATGCTACAAAAAAGGTCGCGACAATACCCCAAGGAATTTGCTGACGAAGCTTGATATATTTGGGTTCAGTGGAGGTGCTAATCACTGCCGCCGCCGCACCTAAAGCAAATAAACTAAAATACCAAGGCTTCGCCCGATCGAGAAAACCATTCAGTAAATAATGGGGTGCAAAGCCAATAAAAATAGCCGCGATCGTCATTACCCACAGCCCAAATTTTCGCCACAACGGAAGCAATATCAAAGGTAACAAGAAATAGATCTGCCACTCCGTCGAGACAGTCCACATCGGATAATTAATCTTCGCGGCCCACGCACCTTTCCAATTGTGAATCAAAAACAAATGAGACAAAATTGATTGTAATGAAAAGGCATCCCCGGTCACATCCCAAATCGTACCGGACGGCTTGTTTAAAAATGGAAAAATTAAGACGAGTAACAATGACAATCCGAGCGCTGCATAATAAGGCGGAAGAATGCGTTTGGCCCGCCGCTTAATATATTCAATCCAGCCGCCTGACAAAATACCTCTTGAAACCACAGGTAGCATGAGGCAGTAGCCTGAAAGGATGATAAAGATAGCCACTGAAAAGCTGCCATACTCCAGCCATCTAACGCTCATGAGAGCAAGTGGAGGAATCTGTTC
This sequence comes from Synechococcales cyanobacterium GL140_1_metabat_312, assembly GCA_025351345.1. Taxonomy (GTDB): domain Bacteria; phylum Cyanobacteriota; class Cyanobacteriia; order Leptolyngbyales; family Leptolyngbyaceae; genus JAAFJU01. Next base: position 5,524 of record JANXWB010000098.1, on the reverse strand, counting down.
TGTTAATACTTTCGATTCTTCGGGTCCTGTGACTTGTAAGTAAGCGTGGTGGAATACCACATACAAAGCCGCTAAACCCCGAATACCATCAAGATAATGTAGCCTCAACGCAGGCTTTAGGTCAGACGAAGTTTGGTTCATTCAGGTAACTGCTACTCGAAACAGTACATCTCTATTTCTTTTTGTAAAGATAGAAATATATACGTATGGACTCAATATTATTGCAAATGCCGTATCGATCGCCTTTTATCTTATGGAATAATTCATAGTAGCTTCACGCAAAAATGTTGATAATTACAGCGCTGGTAGGAATAGTTGGGATATGAATTGATTAGCAATAGAGTTCCAGATGGCTTTATGTAAACAAGCTGGAAAGAGTTTTAGGTTTCCGACTTGGGAGATTAAGGCTAAATCCTATCCTAAGAGTGAAAACATTAGAGGAGTTGTCTGCGATCGTGAAGTAAAGGTGGGTGGGTTAGAAGATCCTTAACAAATTCCCCCAAAAGATCTCATATTTTTGCCTTTATAATACAAAATCCGATATGATGCCAGACTAAAACCGTTCTCAAAAACCATCTCCCATGCAATTCATCGACCAAGCTGAAATCCAAGTAATCGCAGGCAACGGCGGCGATGGAATGGTGTCCTTCCGGCGCGAAAAATATGTGCCAACAGGCGGACCCAGCGGCGGTAATGGCGGATGGGGCGGCGATGTCATCCTGCAAGCCAACGAAAATCTCCAGACCCTGCTCGACTTTCGTTATCAACGTATCATCAAAGGTGAAGACGGCACCAAAGGCGGAATTAAAGATTGCACCGGACCCTCGGGAAACGATCGGATTGTAGAAGTCCCCTGTGGCACCATGATTTTCGATGCGGAAACCGGAGAACTCATCGGCGACTTGACCGAACACGGCGAGCTGCTCCCAGTTGCAAAAGGAGGCAAAGGAGGACTCGGCAATGCAGCCTTCCTAACCAACAGCAACCGTGCCCCAGAACGATCGCAACCCGGACAAGAGGGCACCTCACGTCAGCTTCGGCTTGAACTCAAGCTCTTGGCCGAAGTCGGGATCATCGGCTTACCCAACGCTGGAAAATCAACCCTAATTTCTGCACTGTCGTCCGCCCGTCCCAAAGTTGCAGACTATCCCTTCACAACCCTCGTCCCGAATCTGGGCGTGGTGCGTAAACCCTCCGGTGACGGGACTGTATTTGCAGACATTCCCGGACTTGTAGAAGGCGCACATATGGGGATTGGACTAGGCCACGACTTCTTGCGTCACGTCGAACGGACCCGAGTATTGCTGCATTTAGTAGATATCACCAGCGACGATCCGATCGGAGCCTACACCACCATTCAGCACGAGTTAACCGCCTACCGCCCTGAACTCGCTGAGCGTCCACAAATCGTCGCATTTAATAAACTAGATGCGCTAGATCCTGAAGATCCGATCATTGCAGAACTCACGGAACAGCTCGAAGCCGCTAGCCAAAGTCAGGTGTTTCTGATTTCTGGCGTGAGTCGATTGGGATTAGACGTTTTAATGCGCAAGGTCTGGAGTGTTCTGGACTTTGATAATGAGAATGCGTTGGACGACTACGGCATTCCACTCAGCCGATCGAATGCAACCAAATAAAGTGTAGTCAAATAACAAGTGTAATCAAATAACTTGAATACATAACAAGCGAGACTAGTATGACTAACGATCGCAGACGGATTTCAATATACAACTTCACCGCATTGTTGATTCTGTATGTTTTGATAAGTGCGATCGTTCATTTGACCATTACCAACAGCATTCCAAATTTTCTAGCCTATGGCATTCTAATTTTTCCAATTCATATTATTTTTTGCATTGTCTTTGTCACTAGGGTTGAGCAATTCGTGATCGTCCGAGAGATTCATCTTTGGGAACATTTTTTCCGATCGGAGGCGCGGCTACAGACGGAGTTTGCTGATTAAAGGCTTGATAGCTCAGTTTAGAAATTTGCTGAATCAATGAATTAGCTCGTTCATCGTCGCGGGGACGTTTCACCAACACTGCCGCCACATAACGCCGTCCCATGACCGTATCCACCAAGCCAACATCTCCTAACATCGTACCGATCGTCCCGGTTTTGTGGGAAATCGTTGCTCCTTCGCCCAATCCTTGGGGCAGCAAACTATTATTTTCAACCCGTCGCATAATGTCGAGAACCCGATCGCGCGATTTAAACGACATCAACTTACCTCGACTCAGCAAACTCATCACCATCCCCATATCTTTCGCTGTCGTCATGTTGGTGCCCTGGATATCCGGCAAGGGACTATGAACCATCGTTCCTGTTAATCCCCAGGACTGAAAACGCTGGTTTAGAGCGTCATAACCACCCAGTAAGTCAATCAACATATTGGTTGCGGTGTTGTCACTCACGGTGATCATATTCGTCACAGTTTGGATGGCTGAAAACTTACTCCCAATAGGCTGATACTGCATTTCACCCGATTCAGATGCCACTAGATCCTTACGCATTACGATCGGCTGATCAAGCTGAATTTTACCTTGATCAACATCTTGAAAAAACGCGATCAAAATCGGCAACTTAATCGTACTCGCCGCCGCCCTTGCTTCTTCCGCATTAAAATCGACATAAGCATGACTATCCAAATCCACCAGCATTACACTGGGAGAAAGTTTGGCATTTTGAGTAATGAGGGTTTGAATTTGAGTTTTTAATGATGCCAGTTCTTGACCTAGGGGCAGTGGATTAGGATCTTCTTGAGCCACAGCAGGCGTATCGGCCTCCGCACTAGGCGCATTCGCTCTCGCCGTCAGATGCGTGGTGGGATCCCAAATAGACAAGATTGTGCCTGAAATAACGGCCAACCCAACGCCCAAAATCAACAGCCGAACGACCGACAGAAACGCTGCTTGAGAACGGTTACGAGGGCGGGGAATCCGAATCGGGTTATCGGGCGGAGAAAAAAGTGCATGTTTACGAGGTGCGCGTTCCCGACGTTTCGATCGTAATTCTTCCAAGTTAGGGCGCTGCGGCTTTTTAGGAAATTCGACTACCCGTGCCCCCACTGGCTCAGAACGAGGCGCTACTTTGGTCGAAACTTTGGTCGAACGTTTTTTTCCAAACTTCGGCAGAAATGCTAAGAAGCCTTTTGAGGAAGTCCCTTGAGATTTATTACGCTTAAGTTGGGCACGACGATCGGCCACAGATGATTTCGGTGCAGGATTGGGCAACGGGTTAGGAGTTGGACGAAGTTCTGGGGCAAGAAAGTCTGGAGCACCATTGTGGGTTTGCGAAGAACGACGAGGCTTGCGGGATCGGCCTGACGAAAACTTAAATGATGATCCACCTGATTTCTTCATTGGTCTACCCATATTGGCGTGAGAGAGGAGCGGTCGTTGAACAGAAAATTGATAAAAAGAGTTGGCAAAAAAAGAATTAGCCAGGTAACAGGAATTCTATCCTAAAGAACTTTTTTACGACGGGTTATTTTTCGAGTTCAGCGTTTTCCATCGATCGCACTAAGTTCAAACAAAAATCTGATGACTCGTTAGTTTGCATCCGACTCAAATTCGCTTCCCGTAGGAGTCTCTTTGACAGCTTTGCTAGCCTTCTGTTCAGCGTTCTTGGGTGGGGCTGCCTTCTCTTGAATTGCCCATCGCATCTGCCGCAAAATTCCCATTAACATCGTCATCTCATGGATCGATGGCACGGCCCGATCGAGCAGCAATCGAAACCGCCTCATCCGACTTTCAGCCGTGTGGTTGTGGAGATAGCCGATCGTTAGCAACAGCTCTTCCAATCCCAAATAAAACGCGTTAATTAATTGAAATGGAGCCGCGATCGGAGCGGCCAGACTTGGCGCGGCATCAAGCAAATGCTGGTGCAACTCATAACAGCAAATCCCCACAGCCTGCGCCAGATTGAGCGATGGATAATCAGGATTAGACGGAATAGTGATCAGCCGCTGTGCATACTTCAGCTCAAAACGCCCGAGTCCATGATCTTCGCGTCCGAAAATGATCGCGGTTTGGAATTGAGACTGTTGAGTTGAAGAATGTTGGATTGAAGCACCAGAATTTGAGGGAAGTAGCCAGGGGACAACCGATCGTAAGGATTCTGCCTGGGTTTCCTCGCGGCCCACGGTCGCAGCAATCCGATGACACCCGTCTAGAGCCGAAGCCAAATCTGGGACAACAATCGCCTCATCCAATATCTCCGCTGCCCGAACTGCCATACGACGCGCATCCTCCGATCGCACATCACACTGCGGATTCACTAGCACCAACTGCCGCAATCCCATGTTCTTCATCACCCGCGCCACCGATCCAAGATTCCGCTCTCCCGCTGGTTCAACCAGTACAATACGGATAGACTCTAATCCCACAGCACTAATCCCATCAATTCAACTCTTTAACTCTTAAATTCTCAATTCAACACTATGCCACGCCAACGTAAAAAATCTGATTTCCCCAGCAAAACATGTGTCGTTTGTGGATTTCCTTTCACCTGGCGCAAAAAGTGGGAGAAGTGTTGGGATGAGGTGAAGTACTGCTCCGCTCGTTGCCGAAATCGACGATCGGAGATTAAGTAGTGATGGATGCGATCGGTCTGCACCTAAATCCCAATTGCTTTATCTGATTAAGTTTAACGATCGTTTAAAATTTAACTCAGTTTTTTAGGGTTGTCGCCAATTCTCAGTCTGTAAGCCAGAGACTCGATCAAATTCTCGTTGGTTGGCTGTAACCATGATGAGTTGATGTTCAAGTGCTGTTGCTGCAATCAGAATGTCATAAGGACCGATCGGTTGGCCTTGAGTTTTGAGCTTTGCACGGATTTGGGTGGCTTGTTGGGCTTCTGGGTGGGTGAAAGGAACAATTGTGATTGTGGCTAGAAATTGGGCGATCGTAGATTCGATTTTCTGGGCACGTTGGGGGTTGAGGGCAAGGCCGTAATACAGTTCCATGACGGTAATGATAGGAAACGGCGATCGCTGTAGGTGGGGTTTGTTTGAGGCGGATTTGGGTGCCTGGTTCATTTTTTATGAAGTCGCTGATGACGCAGGTATCGAGCAAGTAGCGCATTAGAATAATTCCGGTTCTCTGGGGGACGGAAGTTCGACGCGGTAGGATTCAAAGGCGGGGAAGTCTGGATCGCCTTGGTAATTTAAGATTGCGTCGGGCCATTGTGCGATCGTTACAGATTTGGGCTGGATGAGTTGACGAAGGGCTTGAAGAACAAGGGTTTGGAGTGGAATATTAGATTCTGCCGCTTGGTGGATGAGGTCTTGTTCGAGGTCTTGGGGTAGGTCGATCGTGATTTGCATGGGTTTTCTCTATTGATTATCAGATACAGGGTTTGTAGATTAGTTTACTGAAGCTTGATATAGCCATTCCCAATCTAGTTAGGCACTAATCAGGACGTCAATCAGCCCTCATTTAGTAAGGTTTGCCAGTTTTCTTCTGTACAGTAACAACAATGCGTAAACCAACCGAGTAGGTCCTTTTCAGTCACGCTTAGAAAT